>CAVYPI010000063.1:0-142145 GCA_963770125.1 uncultured Actinomycetota bacterium
GGGCTTCGGCGAGATCGACCTTGGCGCCCTGCCGGGAGGTTGTGATCACGTCCCGACCCCGGTGCCCCCCGAACTCGTTGACCTGCTCGCGGACCAGATGCTCGCCAGCGGGTTGGCGGTCGGGCTGATCAACGCGGACGTCGCGGGGATGAATGACCCTGGCCGCGATGCGGCTGAGATGCAGCGCCGGCTGCGGACCCTGGTCGACCTGTCCGGGGCGGTTGGTACGTCGACGATCATGTCGGCCTGTGGCCGCCAGGGCACCGAACTGCGCACCGAACTGTCCCGCGCCATCGCGACGGTGGCTCGCACCCTCGCGGCCGTCGAGTTCGTCGGCCGCTTCGGCGATCACATCGCGCATGTCCACATCCGTGACGCCGTGCCGGGGAACATCAACCTGTCCGTCGGCAACGGCCAGGTCGACTTCGCCCGCGGCCTCAAGGCGCTGGCCGACGCCGGCTACCCCGGCCACTTCGCCCTTGAGCTGGAGACCCGCGACATCACCAACGACCAGCGGCCACAGGCCACCGCCCGCGCCGCTCAACTGATTTCCGGACTCATCTAGACCCAACAAGTAAGGAACAAACACATGTCCAACGTCCAGCGCACCGCCGTCATCACCGGCGCCACCTCCGACCAAGGCATCGGCATCGATGTCGCCCGCCGCTACGCCCGCGAGGGCTGGGCGGTGGTGGTGCTCGACCTCGACGGCGAGAAGTCGGCCAAGGTCGCCGCCGACATCGGCAACCAATACGCGGTCCCGGCATTCGGCCACGCCGTCGACGTGACCTCCGAAGAGTCGGTGGCCGGCGCCCACGAGGCGGTCGCCGAGGAGGTGGCCGCAGGCCACCTGCCGCCCGTCGGCGCGCTGGCCAACATCGCCGGCATTACCTCGCCGGTGCCGTTCCTGGACACCACGCTGCAGTTGTGGAACAAGGTGATGGCGGTCAACGCCACCGGCACCTACCTGGTCACCAAGGCCTTCCTGCCCGACATGCTCGACAACGGCTGGGGCCGCATCGTGAACATGTCCTCGGTGTCCGCGCAACGCGGCGGCGGGGTTTTCGGCAAGGTGCCCTACTCGTCGGCCAAGGCCGCCGTCCTCGGATTCACCAAGGCCCTGGCCCGCGAGGTCGCCGACAGCGGCGTCACCGTCAACGCCGTCACCCCCGGCGCCGTCGACACCAGCATCCGCGTCGGCTCCACCGACGAGCAAGAAGCCAAACTCGCCAGCGACATCCCGATCGGCCGGGTGGCGACCACCGACGAAGTCGCCGCCGTCATCACCTTCCTGTCCAGCGACGACGCCAGCTACCTCACCGGCACCACCATCGACATCAACGGCGGCAGCCACATCCACTGAGCCCGCTCGCCGATGGTGTGTAGTCGAAGACCGTGATCCCGCTGACGTGAAACCAGGGCTGAGTGTCTGCGCACAACTGCCCCTGAGTACGGACAAAGGACTGATTCGTGTTCAAGAAAGTATTGGTAGCCAACCGGGGTGAGATCGCGATCAGGGCGTTCCGTGCTGCCTACGAGCTGGGGATCGGCACGGTGGCGGTGTATCCGGTGGAGGACCGAAACTCGGTGCATCGCACCAAGGCCGACGAGTCCTACCAGATCGGGGAACCCGGTCACCCGGTCCGCGCCTACCTGTCGGTGGAGGCCATCATCGACGCCGCCCGGGCGGCCGGCGCGGATGCCATCTACCCGGGGTACGGGTTCTTGTCGGAGAACCCCGACCTGGCCGCCGCGTGCGCGCAGGCGGGCATCACCTTCGTCGGGCCCTCGGCACAGGTGTTGGAGCTGACCGGCAACAAGGCCCGCGCTATCGCGGCGGCGAAAGCGGCCGGGCTGCCGGTGCTGGCATCCTCAGAACCCTCCACCGATATCGACACATTGATGGCGGCGGCGGAGTCGATGAGCGTTCCCGGTGTTCGTCAAGGCGGTCGCCGGCGGCGGCGGCCGCGGTATGCGCCGGGTCGGCGAGATCGTCCGGGTTGCGCGACGCCATCGAGGCCGCAGCGCGCGAGGCGGAATCGGCGTTCGGGGACGCGACGGTGTTCCTCGAGCAGGCCGTCATCGAGCCGCGACACATCGAGGTGCAGATCCTGGCCGACACCCACGGCAACGTCATCCACCTGTTCGAACGGGACTGCTCGGTGCAGCGCCGACACCAGAAGGTCGTCGAACTGGCGCCGGCCCCGAACATCTCCGCGCAACTGCGGTCGAGACTGTGCTCGGATGCGGTGGCCTTCGCACGCCAGATCGGCTACTCGTGCGCCGGGACCGTCGAATTCCTCGTCGACAAACACGGCGACCACGTGTTCATCGAGATGAATCCGCGCATCCAGGTCGAACACACGGTCACCGAGGAGATCACCGAGGTCGACCTGGTGCAGGCGCAGCTGCGCGTCGCGGCGGGGGAGACCCTCGCCGACATCGGACTCGCGCAGGACAACATCGCGATCCGCGGTGCCGCCCTGCAATGCCGGATCACCACCGAAGACCCCGCGAACGGGTTCCGCCCCGACACCGGTCGCATCACCGCGTACCGCACCGCCGGGGGAGCGGGCATCCGGTTGGACGGTGGAACCGCGTTAGGCGCCGAGGTGTCGGCGTACTTCGATTCGATGCTGGTAAAGCTGACCTGCCGCGGCCGCACGTTCGAGGCGGCGGTCGCCCGGGCCCAACGCGCGGTGGCCGAGTTTCGTATCCGTGGTGTGGCCACCAACCTGCCGTTTCTGCAAGCGGTTCTGGCCGACCCCGATTTCCGTGCCGGTCACGTGACGACGTCATTCATCGAGGAACGCCCGCAGTTGCTGACGTCGCACACCTCCGGGGACCGGGGCACCAAGATTTTGACCTATCTCGCCGACGTGACGGTGAACCAACCCAACGGGCCCAGGCCGTCGGCGGTGTATCCGAACGACAAACTTCCCGCCATCGACCTGAGCATCCCGGCGCCGTCGGGATCGCGTCAGCGTCTCCTCGAACTCGGACCGAACGGGTTCGCCGCGGCGTTACGCGCCCAGAACGCGCTGGGGGTCACCGACACCACCTTCCGCGACGCGCATCAGTCATTGCTGGCCACCCGGGTGCGGACGTCGGGGTTGCTCGGTGTCGCCGGCCACGTCGCACGGCTGACACCGCAGTTGTTGTCGATCGAGGCGTGGGGCGGTGCGACCTACGATGTGGCCTTGCGGTTCTTGCACGAGGACCCGTGGGAACGCCTCGCGGCGTTGCGGGAGGCCGTTCCCAATATCTGCCTGCAGATGCTGCTGCGGGGCCGCAACACCGTCGGCTACACCGCTTACCCGGACTCGGTGGCGCGTGCGTTCGTCGCCGAGGCGGCGAACGCCGGGATGGATACCCGGATCTTCGACGCGCTCAACAACATCGACGCGATGCGCCCCGCGATCGACGCGGTCCGGGATACCGGCTCGACGGTTGCCGAGGTCGCGCTGTCCTACACCGGGGACCTGTCGAACCCGAACGAAACCCTCTACACCCTCGACTATTACCTGAAATTGGGGGAACGGGCGGTCGATGCCGGCGCGCACATCCTGGCGATCAAGGACATGGCCGGGTTGTTGCGGGTCCCGGCGGCGGCGACCTTGGTCACCGCGCTGCGGAGCAACTTCGATCTGCCGGTGCACGTGCACACCCACGACACTCCCGGTGGTCAGTTGGCGACCTACGTGGCGGCGTGGCAGGCCGGCGCCGACGCCGTCGACGGCGCATCGGCGGCGATGGCAGGCACCACGAGCCAGCCGGCGCTCTCGGCGATCGTCGCCGCGGCGGCCTACACCGAGCGCGACACCGGGCTGAATCTGGCGAGATCGACCTTGGCGCCCTGCCGGGAGTTTGTGATCACGTCCCGACCCCGCTGCCCCCCGAACTCGTTGACGTGCTCGCGGACCAGATGCTCGCCAGCGGGTTGGCGGTCAGGCTGATCAACGCGGACGTCGCGGGGATGAATGACCCTGGCCGCGATGCGGCTGAGATGCAGCGCCGGCTGCGGACCCTGGTCGACCTGGCCGGGGCGGTTGGTACGTCGACGATCATGTTGGCCTGTGGTCGCCAGGGCACCGAACTGCGCACCGAACTGTCCCGCGCCATCGCGACGGTGGCTCGCACCCTCACCGCGGCCGCCGAGTTCGTCGGCCGCTTCGGCGATCACATCGCGCATGTCCACATCCGCGACGCCGTGCCGGGCAACATCAACCTGTCCGTCGGCAACGGCCAGGTCGACTTCGCCCGCGGTCTCAAGGCGCTGGCCGACGCCGGCTACGCCGGCCACTTCGCCCTCGAGCTGGAGACCCGCGACATCACCAACGACCAGCGGCCCGCGGCCACCGCTCGCGCCGCTCAACTGATTTCCGGACTCATCTAGACACAACAAGTAAGGAACAAACACATGTCGAAAGTCCAGCGCACCGCCGTCATCACCGGCGCCACCTCCGAGCGCGGCATCGGCATCGATGTCGCCCGCCGCTACGCCCGCGAGGGCTGGGCGGTGGTGGTGCTCGACCTCGACGCCGAGAAGTCGGCCAAGGTCGCCGCCGACATCGGCAACCAATTCGCGTGTTCCCGCCTTCGGATACGCCGTCGACGTGACCTCCGAAGAGTCGGTGGCCGCCGCCCACGAGGCGGTCGCCGAGGAGGTGGCCGCAGGCCACCTGCCGCCCGTCGGCGCGCTGGCCAACATCGCCGGCATCACCTCGCCGGTGCCGTTCCTGGACACCACGCTGGAGTTGTGGAACAAGGTGATGGCGGTCAACGCCACCGGCACCTACCTGGTCACCAAGGCCTTCCTGCCCGACATGCTCGACAACGGCTGGGGCCGCATCGTGAACATGTCCTCGGTGTCCGCGCAACGCGGCGGCGGGGTTTTCGGCAAGGTGCCCTACTCGTCGGCCAAGGCCGCCGTCCTCGGATTCACCAAGGCCCTGGCCCGCGAGGTCGCCGACAGCGGCGTCACCGTCAACGCCGTCACCCCCGGCGCCGTCGACACCAGCATCCGCGTCGGCTCCACCGACGAGCAAGAAGCCAAACTCGCCAGCGACATCCCGATCGGCCGGGTGGCGACCACCGACGAAGTCGCCGCCGTCATCACCTTCCTGTCCAGCGACGACGCCAGCTACCTCACCGGCACCACCATCGACATCAACGGCGGCAGCCACATCCACTGAGCCCGCTCGCCGATGGTGTGTAGTCGAAGACCGTGATCCCGCTGACGTGAAAGCAGGGCTGAGTGTCTGCGCACAACTGCCCCTGAGTACGGACAAAGGACTGATTCGTGTTCAAGAAAGTATTGGTCGCCAACCGGGGTGAGATCGCGATCAGGGCGTTCCGTGCTGCCTACGAGCTGGGGATCGGCACCGTGGCGGTGTATCCGGTGGAGGACCGAAACTCGGTGCATCGCACCAAGGCCGACGAGTCCTACCAGATCGGGGAACCCGGTCACCCGGTCCGCGCCTACCTGTCGGTGGAGGCGATCATCGACGCCGCCCGGGCGGCCGGCGCGGATGCCATCTACCCGGGGTACGGGTTCTTGTCGGAGAACCCCGACCTGGCCGCCGCGTGCGCGCAGGCGGGCATCACCTTCGTCGGGCCCTCGGCACAGGTGTTGGAGCTGACCGGCAACAAGGCCCGCGCTATCGCGGCGGCGAAGGCGGCCGGGCTGCCGGTGCTGGCATCCTCAGAACCCTCCACCGATATCGACACATTGATGGCGGCGGCGGAGTCGATGACGTTCCCGGTGTTCGTCAAGGCGGTCGCCGGCGGCGGCGGCCGCGGTATGCGCCGGGTCGGCGAGATCGCCGGGTTGCGCGACGCCATCGAGGCCGCAGCGCGCGAGGCGGAATCGGCGTTCGGGGACGCGACGGTGTTCCTCGAGCAGGCCGTCATCGAGCCGCGACACATCGAGGTGCAGATCCTGGCCGACACCCACGGCAACGTCATCCACCTGTTCGAACGGGACTGCTCGGTGCAGCGCCGACACCAGAAGGTCGTCGAACTGGCGCCGGCCCCGAACATCTCCGCGCAACTGCGGTCGCGACTGTGCTCGGATGCGGTGGCCTTCGCACGCCAGATCGGCTACTCGTGCGCCGGGACCGTCGAATTCCTCGTCGACAAACACGGCAACCACGTGTTCATCGAGATGAATCCGCGCATCCAGGTCGAACACACGGTCACCGAGGAGATCACCGAGGTCGACCTGGTGCAGGCGCAGCTGCGCGTCGCGGCGGGGGAGACCCTCGCCGACATCGGACTCGCGCAGGACAACATCGCGATCCGCGGTGCCGCCCTGCAATGCCGGATCACCACCGAAGACCCCGCGAACGGGTTCCGCCCCGACACCGGTCGCATCACCGCGTACCGCACCGCCGAGGGAGCGGGCATCCGGTTGGACGGTGGCACTGCGTTAGGCGCCGAGGTGTCGGCGTACTTCGATTCGATGCTGGTAAAGCTGACCTGCCGCGGCCGCACGTTCGAGGCGGCGGTCGCCCGGGCCCAACGCGCGGTGGCCGAGTTCCGTATCCGTGGTGTGGCCACCAACCTGCCGTTTCTGCAAGCGGTTCTGGCCGACCCCGATTTCCGTGCCGGTCACGTGACGACGTCATTCATCGAGGAACGCCCGCAGTTGCTGACGTCGCACACCTCCGGGGACCGGGGCACCAAGATTTTGACCTATCTCGCCGACGTGACGGTGAACCAACCCCACGGGCCCAGGCCGTCGGCGGTGTATCCGAACGACAAACTTCCCGCCATCGACCTGAGCATCCCGGCGCCGTCGGGATCGCGTCAGCGTCTCCTCGAACTCGGACCGAACGGGTTCGCCGCGGCGTTACGCGCCCAGAAAGCGCTGGGGGTCACCGACACCACCTTCCGCGACGCGCATCAGTCATTGCTGGCCACCCGGGTGCGGACGTCGGGGTTGCTCGGTGTCGCCGGCCACGTCGCACGGCTGACACCGCAGTTGTTGTCGATCGAGGCGTGGGGCGGTGCGACCTACGATGTGGCCTTGCGGTTCTTGCACGAGGACCCGTGGGAACGCCTCGCGGCGTTGCGGGAGGCCGTTCCCAATATCTGCCTGCAGATGCTGCTGCGGGGCCGCAACACCGTCGGCTACACCGCTTACCCGGACTCGGTGGCGCGTGCGTTCGTCGCCGAAGCCGCCAACACCGGGATCGATATCTTCCGGATCTTCGACGCGCTCAACAACATCGACGCGATGCGCCCCGCGATCGACGCGGTCCGGGACACCGGCTCGACGGTTGCCGAGGTCGCGCTGTCCTACACCGGGGACCTGTCGAACCCGAACGAAACCCTCTACACCCTCGACTATTACCTGAAATTGGCGGAACAGGCCGTCGATGCCGGCGCGCACATCCTGGCGATCAAGGACATGGCCGGGTTGTTGCGGGTCCCGGCGGCGGCGACGTTGGTCACCGCGCTGCGGAGCAACTTCGATCTGCCGGTGCACGTGCACACCCACGACACCCCCGGTGGTCAGTTGGCGACCTACCTGGCGGCGTGGCAGGCCGGCGCCGACGCCGTCGACGGAGCATCGGCGGCGATGGCAGGCACCACCAGCCAACCGGCGCTCTCGGCGATCGTCGCCGCGGCGGCCTACACCGAGCGCGACACCGGGCTGAATCTGGCGAATGTGTGCGACCTCGAGCCGTACTGGGAGGCGCTGCGAAAGGTCTACGCGCCGTTCGAATCCGGACTCCCCGCACCTACCGGCCGCGTCTATACCCACGAAATTCCCGGCGGACAGCTGTCGAATCTGCGGCAGCAGGCCATCGCACTGGGCCTGGGGGACCGATTCGAGGACATCGAGAAGGCCTACGCCGGCGCGGATCGGCTGCTCGGCCGGCTGATCAAGGTGACGCCGTCGTCGAAGGTCGTCGGCGACCTCGCGCTGCACCTGGTCGGCGCCGGAGTCTCCGTCGAGGAATTCGCCGCCGATCCAGGACGATTCGATATTCCCGACTCGGTGATCGGTTTCCTGCGCGGGGACCTCGGCACACCGGCCGGTGGCTGGCCCGAACCGCTGCGGGAGAAGGCCCTTGCCGGGCGCGGTACGCCAACAGCGGTGGTCGAGTTGTCGGTGCAGGACGAGAAAGCGCTCGGCGGTGACCCGGAGCTGCGCAAGTCGACGCTCAACCGGTTGCTGTTTCCCGGGCCGACAAAAGAATTCCTCGCCCACCGTGAGCAGTTCGGGGACACCTCAGGGTTATCAGCCAACCAGTTCTTCTACGGCCTTCGTCAAGGCGACGAACACCGCGTCACCCTCGAGAAGGGTGTCGAACTGGTCATCGGGCTCGAGGCGATCTCCGAACCCGACGAGGCCGGTATGCGCACGGTGATGGGCATCCTCAACGGGCAACTACGCCCCGTGTCGGTGCGAGACCGCTCCGTCGCCGCGCAGGCACCCGCGGCGGAGAAAGCCGACCGCAGCGACCCATCGCATGTTGCCGCCCCGTTCTCGGGAGTCGTCACCCTCACCGTCGCCGAGGGTGACTCGATCGTTGCAGCCCAACCCATCGCGACCATCGAAGCCATGAAAATGGAAGCATCGATCACCGCACCCCGGGCCGGCACCCTCACCAGGCTGGCCATCAACACTGTGCAGCAGGTCGAAGGCGGTGACCTGCTGGCCGTCATCAGCGTCGGCGACACCACCAACGTCTCAACCTGAACAGTGGAGTCAGCAGCCAGGCGGTCCCCATAGACCTTCTGCTGCCGGCAATTATGTCGCGGACGCGTTCTTGGGCGGGGTGCGGGCGCGGTCGTGTCGCGCACCATCAACCGCGGCTGCAGCACCGACGAAACCGCGTCGGTGCGCGCGCTGTCGAGCCGTTCGACGACCGCCGCGACCGCACGGTTGGCCTGCTCGCGGGGCTCTGGGCTGACCGAGGTCAGGTCGATGTGGCTGAGCTGCGCAAGCAGCTGTTGTCTAGCCGCTGATCGAGACATCACCGGGCACGTCGACCCCGACGCAGAGCACAATCCTCAAGGCCGTCCGCCGCCGCGGCGTTGACGAGGCCGCATCCCAACTCCACACGCACCGCCAGCGAGCACTGACCGTGCTCACCCAAAATCCTCAACGCTGACTGACACACCCTGCGTGGCGGGAGCGCTGGCCCCGGCCGGTCTCGACGCCGACACCAGCTCGATCGGGGCTCAGTGGATGTGGCTGCCGCCGTTGATGTCGATGGTGGTGCCGGTGAGGTAGCTGGCGTCGTCGCTGGACAGGAAGGTGATGACGGCGGCGACTTCGTCGGTGGTCGCCACCCGGCCGATCGGGATGTCGCTGGCGAGTTTGGCTTCTTGCTCGTCGGTGGAGCCGACGCGGATGCTGGTGTCGACGGCGCCGGGGGTGACGGCGTTGACGGTGACGCCGCTGTCGGCGACCTCGCGGGCCAGGGCCTTGGTGAATCCCAGGACGGCGGCCTTGGCCGACGAGTAGGGCACCTTGCCGAAAACCCCGCCGCCGCGTTGCGCGGACACCGAGGACATGTTCACGATGCGGCCCCAGCCGTTGTCGAGCATGTCGGGCAGGAAGGCCTTGGTGACCAGGTAGGTGCCGGTGGCGTTGACCGCCATCACCTTGTTCCACAACTGCAGCGTGGTGTCCAGGAACGGCACCGGCGAGGTGATGCCGGCGATGTTGGCCAGGGCGCCGACGGGCGGCAGGTGGCCTGCGGCCACTTCCTCGGCGACCGCCTCGTGGGCGGCGGCCACCGACTCTTCGGAGGTCACGTCGACGGCGTATCCGAAGGCGGGAACACCGAATTGGTTGGCGATGTCGGCGGCGACCTTGGCCGACTTCTCGGCGTCGAGGTCGAGCACCACCACCGCCCAGCCCTCGCGGGCGTAGCGGCGGGCGACATCGATGCCGATGCCGCGCTCGGAGGTGGCGCCGGTGATGACGGCGGTGCGCTGGGCGGACATTGTTATCTCCTTGTTCGTCAGATCAGGTTGGAAATCGGGTGCCCGGGCAGTGCGCCCAGATCGATCTCAGGAAAGCCGAGCTCAGCGATCTGGGCGAGCGCCTCGTCGAGAGCCAGGTGCCGGAAGCTGATCGTCGAGCAGCCCAGCCGGCTGTGCGGCTTGGAGTTGGCATGCATATGACTGCTCCCCAGGGTCGAAGTGGACGTGATGCGGCCCACACTATCGCAGTCAACTGTCAACAGTCAACTGGCGGCATAAATTTCTGTTGACTGTTGACATATGTGGTGTTCGGGGGTCAAACTGGGTGACCTGGCGCACTGTTGACCGTCGACAGTGAATAGGCCAGGCGAACTGAAAGGATCAGCAATGAGCGACGTCGCTCTCTCCATGCGGGGGCCGGTACACGGCACCAAGGACGCGAGGAAGGTGGCGATCGGCTCCAGCGTTGGGGCCGTGATCGAGACCTACGATTTCATCGGGTTCGGCACCGCGGCCGCGCTGTACTTCGGGCACGCGTTCTTCCCGGGCGCCAGCCCGATCGCCGGCACCCTGGCCTCATTCGCCACCCTCGGTGTCGGGTTCGCCGCCCGGCCGCTGGGCGGCATCGTTGGCGGGCACCTCGGCGACAAACTGGGCCGCAAGCCGGTGCTGGTGGCCTCGCTGATCGTGATGGGTCTGGCCACCTTCGTCATCGGCCTGCTGCCCACCTACGCCGCCGTCGGCATCTTGGCGCCGATCCTGCTGGTCATCGTGCGCATTATTCAGGGCGTGGCGTTCGGCGCCGAATGGGGCGGTGCGATCCTGATGAGCTACGAGCACGCCCCGTGGCGACAAAAGGGCAAGTACACCGGCATGGTGCAGGCTGGCTTCCCGGTGGGTCTGCTGCTGGCCAACCTGGTGTTTTTGGTCAGCGTGCATCTGGGCGGCGACTGGGCCTGGCGGGTGCCGTTCCTGTGCAGCATCTTCCTGGTCATCGTCGGGCTGATCATCCGCGCCAAGGTGCCCGAGTCACCGGTGTTCGAGGACGTCAAGGAGCACGGCGACATCGTCAAGTCCCCGATCGTGCAGGTAATCAAGACCGATTGGCGCAACATCCTGCGCGGCATCGGCCTGCGCATCGCCGAGACCGCCGGCTACGCGGTGTCGATCACCTACATGATCTCGTATCTGAAGAACGAAGGGCTGGCCACCAAATCCGAGACGCTGACCGCGCTGTGCATCGCCTCGGCGATCGGCATCGTCGCCACCATGGCCTGGGCCCGGCTCACCGACAAGATCGGCCGGCGCACCGTCTACCTGTGTGACCTGCGCGTTCGCGGTGCCCGTTCGGCGTGCTGATGTTCCTGCTGGTGAACACCGGCATCTTCCTGCTGATCATCGCGACCTTCGTGGTGGCCTACGGCCTGGTTCAGAACTCGATGGCCGGCGCCCAGGGCGCGTGGTTCCCCGAGCTGTTCACGGCGAACACCCGCGCGTCGGGAGCGTCACTGGCGTATCAGATTTCGGCGATGGTGTCGGGCTTCACACCCTTCATCACCACGCTGCTGTTCGTCTCGTTCGGTTGGATCGGGCCGGCCCTGCTGTTCAGCAGCTACGCCGCGATCGGTCTGCTGGCGGCGCTGGTCACCCGCGAAACCTGGGGACCGCGCGAGCGCCGGCTGGCCGATGAGGCCGCCGCCGCTGAAACCCATCCGTCCAACATGCACCTCGCCGCGAAGTAAGGGGAATCTCAATGACACTCACGATCGAGACCGGCCGCCGCCAGAAGGTGGCGGCGGCCGCCTACCGAATGCGCCACCACGTCCTCAATATGGGCGAGGCCCAGGGTCAGGGTTATGTCGGCCAGGCGCTGGGCGCCGCCGACATGCTCGCCGGTGTCTACGCCGACCAACTTCGTTACCGGGCCGAGGATCCGCACTGGGAAGGACGGGACCGGTTCCTGCTGTCGACCGGTCACTACGCGATCGGGCTGTACGCCGCGCTGGCCGAAGCGGGCATCATCGACGTCGACGAACTCGACACCTACGGATCCGACGGGTCCCGGCTGCCGATGTCCGGAATGGCAAGCTACACACCCGGCATGGAGATCTCCGGCGGCTCACTGGGCCACGGCCTGACCGTGGCGGTCGGCATGGCTTTGGGTCTGCGCCACCAGGGTTCGTCGTCACGGGTGATCAACTTCCTCTCCGACGGCGAGCTGGACGAGGGCTCCACCTGGGAAGCCGCGATGAGCGCCAGCCATCACCGGCTGGGAAATTTGACCGCGCTGGTGGACATCAACGCGCTGCAGGCCGACGGCCCCACCGCCGGCGTGCTGCGCACCGAACCGGTCGCCGACAAATGGGCCGCCTGCGGCTGGTTCGTTCGCCGTGTCGACGGCAACGACGTCGACGCGCTGCTAGCCGCCTTCGACGACATCGCCGCCCGGCGCTCCCTCACCGGCACACCGTCGGTCCTGCTGTGCGACACCAGGGTCGGGTGCGGGGTGCCGCTGCTGGAAAACCGAGAAAAAGCGCACTTCATGCGCATTGACCCCGACGAATGGCAACCCTGCCGCGACCAACTGACCGCCGGCTACACAGGAAATGGGCAAGCATGAAAACCGCAGCACCACTACGCACCTCGGCGATGATCGCGTCGTTCGCCGACCCGGGCCAGCGCACCACCCCGGCGCCTTTCGGGCACGCCCTGGTGGCCGCGGCACAGGCCGACGACCGGATCGTGGGCCTGACCGCCGACCTCGGTAAGTACACCGACATGCACATCTTCGCCAAAGAGTTCCCGCAGCGATACTTCCAGATGGGCATGGCCGAGCAGTTGCTGTTCGGCGCGGCCGCGGGCATGGCCGAAACCGGCCTGGTGCCCTTCGCGTCGACCTACTCGGTGTTCGCGACCCGCCGCGCCTACGACTTCATCTGCCTCGACATCGCCGAGCCTGGCCTGAACGTCAACATCGTCGGCGGCCTGCCGGGCCTGACAACCGGGTACGGCCCGTCGCATCAGGCCACCGAGGACGTGGCGATCTTCCGCGGCATCCCCGGGCTGACCATCGTCGACCCCTGCGACTCGGTCGATATCGCCCAGGCGGTCCCACAGTTGGCCGCCTGTGACGGCCCCACCTATCTGCGGCTACTGCGCGGGCAGGTGCCGACCGTGCTGGACGAATACGACTACACCTTCGAACTGGGCAAGGCGAAGGTGCTGCGGGGCGGCGCCGACGTGGTGTTCGTGTCGAGCGGGTTGATGACCATGCGGGCGCTGCTGGCCGCCGACGAGCTCGCCAAGCACCGGGTGGACGCCGCCGTTGTGCACACCCCGACACTGAAACCGTTCGACGCCGACACCGTGCTCGCCGAGGTGGATTCGGATCGGCTCGCGGTGACGCTGGAAAACCACACCGTGGTGGGCGGGCTGTTCGAGACGGTCGCCGCCGCGGCGGTGCGGCGCGGAGTGCACCGCACCATCACGCCGGTGGCGCTGCCCGACGAGTTCCTCGCCGCGGGGGCGCTGCCGACGCTGCACGACCGTTATGGACTGTCCACGCAGCGCATCGTCACATCGGTGCTCGAACGGCTGTAAGATCGATGTTGACATCCAAATGTTGACACTCAAGGAGCGGTCCATGTCGGTGGAGGCCCCGTCGCTGCTGCGCCTGGAAAAGACCAGTCTGCGCGAGCAGGCCCTGACGGCGTTGCGCCGGGCGATCACCACGGGGCAGCTGTCGCCGGGCACGCACCTGGTCGAGACGGATCTGTCCGATGCGCTGCAGATCAGCCGCGGCACGCTGCGCGAGGCGATGCGTCAACTGCAACAGGAGGGCCTGATCTCCGCCGGTGCGCGGGGTCGGCTCTCGGTCCGTCACCTCGACACCAAGGAGATCAAGGACATCTTCGACGTCCGCGCGGCGCTGGAATCCCTGGCCGCGAGCGAACTGGCGGCCAGGAGCGATCGGGCCGACGCCGTCGCCCAATTGCGCGAGGCAGTGGCCGAAATGATGGCGAGTTGGGCGGCGTCCAATCTCGAGGACCGCGCGGCGTCCAACCTGGAGGACCGCATCGAGGCCGACCTGAAGTTCCACCGCACCATGTGCCACCTGTCGGGCAACGAGACGCTGCTTCATTCCTGGTCGTCGCTGGAGGGCAGCATCCGGATGTCAATCATGTTCGCCGGGATGGATCGCGCGCTGAAAAACATGGATGTCAAACGGCATTCGGACATCGTCGACGCGATCGAATCCGGCGACGTCGCGAAGGCCGCCGCCACCGTGCGGGACCACATGGCCGGCGCAGCAACCGTTCTCGTGGACGGAGCCGCCTGACCCGGGCGCCAGTTTCGGGAAGAAGTCGCCGCCACCCCGGTCGCGCAAGTCGGTTCGCGGGCCAGCTCGCCAGATGGATAGACTCCCACACTGGAGCCCGCTCTATGGGCTCCCGATGCCACGCTGGAATACCGACCCCCGCCGAGCCGACGCTGGGGAACCAAAATAGGCCAACGTGCAGAGCATCGGGTTCCTCTTCGGTCAGCATGTTGCCGCAGGCGTAGTGGAATTGTTTGGCGGTCAGCGACACTGTGCGGCCGGGTTACTGAGAACAGGGAACGCCGACTGCAGCTGCGCGCAGTAGCGCCTTACTCACTCGATCGGGGCTGGGTCGATAGCGGCGGCAAGGTCGCTGGCTGCCGTCGAAGCCGACCTCGTTGGCCAGGACAAGGGCCGGGACGCCGAGCTCGCGGGCGACGTCTGCTAACCAGCGCGACCCGGCGTACCGCGTGACCGGCAGAACGGGCGGCCGGTGGCGATCTTGGTGGCGTCGGTGGCCAGCGCCTCGTCGACACGCTCATGGTTCACGCGCTTGCCGATGTGCTCTTCCATCCACATCCGCGCACCGCCCGCACCGCAGCACAGGCCGCGGTCGGCATGCCGCGGCATCTCGGTCAGCGCCGCGCCGGACGCGCCGATCAACTCACGCGGCGCCTCGTAAACCTTGTTGTGCCCGCTTGAGGGAATTGGCTGAGTGCTGCAGCCGCTCGACACGCCCGGATGCGCCGGTCGCCGGAATTGCATATCAGAACCGATATCAAACACCATCTGGACACGTTCGTTCCCACCGATCCCGAAGCCCTGCTATTCCCCTCGGCGCGCGGGGCGTGTCATCTATCGCAGAACGTGTTTCGCGAGGCTTTCGGCTCAGCGTGTAAATCGGTTGGGCGGCAGGGTGTGACGATTCATGCCCTTCGGCATCTCGGCGCTACCCTGGCAGCGCCGGCCGGTGCCACCGTGGCCGAATCGCAAGCGAGATTAGGACATTCCACTGTGCGGGCGGCGATGAGCTACCAACATTCCGAAGCGACGCGGCAAACCGATATCGCCGCTGCGTTGTCGGTGATCGCTGAGTCGGCCTAGCCCGCTGGCTTGGCCACGTTATCGTGACTGTCGTGCGCAAACAGGTCTACAAGATCACCTATCCAACGGGAAGATCTACGTCGGCTCGGACCTCACCGGCAGCGTGACGTACTTCGGCAGTCCCAGCGCAAAAGACAGGATTGCTGCCGATCTCGGCGAGCACGTCAACGACTTCACTGCACGTAAGACGATCCTGTGGGAATCAGAGACGGCATCCAAGGCCGAAGTGCTCGCGGAGGAACGCGAGTGGATCGTCCGGACCCGTGCCAACGATCCGGATATCGGCTACAACTTGATGCCGCGCTTTCGACCAGCCTGATTCACAGGTATATAACCTGCACATTTGGCCGCGTTAATACAGGTCACGGCACTTTGGTGTGATAGCGTGCAATGAGCCTGCGATCAGTGCGACTACCCTGATTCAAACCCGTTGTGCCACCACGGATCTCAGCGCGCCGTGCCTATGTGTAGGAACGCTCTGTACAGGTGCGCTCAGCGCCGTCTCATGTTGCGAAGTCTCGCCGCCTCGCGCTGTCTCAACACACTCGCCGCCTCAATCGCGGCGTCGAGCGGCATCAACCCAGAACCCACGGGACCGGTCGGACCTAATGGACCGAATGGTCCAATGCCGGGGTTGTACGGCTCGCTGGCTGGCGAATCGTCGCGCCCTGGTGTAGGTGGGCTGGTCGCTCATGATCTCCACGTCAATCACGTCAGCAGATTCCCGCTCCCCACGTTCGGATCGGTGGCCATGTTGAGAAGCTGTCGGGCCAGCCGATCAGAAGCCATTTCGAGCCGAATTCGGGCTTTGGCCTTAACGGCGGGTGCGTTCCCACCGTGATACCCGCAGACGGTTCCGCCGCGTATCGCCGCGTTCTTGCATCGGTCGCCATTTCGCTTGTGCGCCGTGCATTGTCGTTCTGGCACATCGGAAATCGACCAATCTCGGGGACTGAGCCTGCGATCTCGGATGGGTTTGGTCTTCGATGGGTCCTCCGTCATTTGTCACCCGCCGTGCTTTGGCCCAAGTGGCAGAACACCTCCCGCTCTCATGGGCGGCACCTCAACGATACCCCAGGGAGGTATTTGACGGAACGGCGCGCACACAGGGGACCGCCCGCACGCCAGGAACAGGATGATGCGGGCGGGTCGGCCAGGCCGCAGATCTCACCGACGTCGCGGCCCACTTTGTCGGGATTGCTCACCCCGACGCCCACCAGTTCGAAGAGAGGGTGCTTCACGACTTCCGCGATCACCATCTTGCCGACAAAACCGGTTCCCCACACCACAATTCACTTGGTTACCCGCTATTTTTCACTTGATCCCCGTCTCCCCCCTGATCCCCGTCTCCCCCTTCATGGTGTTGCCTCACCAACTCCGCGAGGCGCCGAATCTCGTCGCGCAGCTCATCGATGTGAGCGGCCGTGGCCGCCTCGGCGGCGTTTTCTTCTTCGCTGACGCGCTGGACGATCCATGACGCCAGCGTCGCCGTTACGACAGCCAACAACGAGATGCCGCCAATCATCAGCGCCACCGCGATCACGCGCCCCTCACCGGTGACGATTTTTAGATCGCCGTATCCGACAGTGGTCACAGTGGTCATCGACCACCACAACGCATCGCCGAACGTGTGGATCCCTGACTCTGGCTGGCCGCGTTCGGCCTCGAGGATCGCCAGCGACGCCGCATAGACGACCGTGACCGCACCACAGATTGTATAGATGATGACCCGACCGCGGATCGTGTGGCCGATGACCTTCTCCAGGGTTTTGACCACCATGGCGATGCTCAGCAGGCGCAACGGACGGAGGAACGGGAGCAGGATGATCGGCAGCTCCCATAGGTGTCTGCGGAACCATTTGCCACGCGGTTGGGCGAGCCATAGCCGCGCGAGGTAGTCAACGACGAATACACAGTAAAGAGCGATCAGCGCGTCCTCGATGGCTTCGGCGGCGCCGCCTCGCAGTTGGGCTAGAACTCGAACGGAGTAGAGCCCGAGAAAGGTGAGGGCGACGGCGGCCAGCGGCCAATCGGTTCTTTTCTCGTAGCGCTCAAGCCGTGTTTCGGTCATCAAGCGGAGATGAGACCGGCGCTCGATGGGTTTTTCACTCGATGGGTCGTCGGGCGTATCGGTTTGCGCCGTCATTTCACGTTCTCCCGCCGTGCTTTCAGACCGTCCCGCCACGGATCAGGTACATCTGGCAGGGTGCGCCCCCGGTTGTTCGAGCAGTGCAACGCCGCCGAAACGGTCAGGGGGTCTCCGGAACCCCGCAGCGGTTCTGGAAGTCGATTCTAGGTTGCCGGATGGCCTGAAGCTCGTCCCCAACTTGCGGATTGGCGTCTAGATACCTCTGGACTTGATCCCGGATCTGATCCCTGGGTTGGCCTTTGAGGCTGGTGAAGTACGCGTTCACGTCGGGGTGGGTGGATAGGTAGTTCGACACGTCGAACGAGACGCCTGACATGACGCGCACCAGTTCGGCGGCCGTGCACGGCGGCGGAACTACCGGTGGCGGCTGAGCCGCTGCGGTCGCAGCGGCACCGAAAAACATGTCACCGGCCAGTGCCCCAGTACCGATCGCTCCCCTTACCGCGCGGCGCGCGGGACGGGCTGAGGGCAACATGGCTGACTCCTTCATCGGGTGATCAAGTGGCCGAACCGGTGACGGTTGGCGGCAAAAACGAGCTAAGCAGATGTACCGCGACTTTTCTCGCAAAACAGCTGTGATCTGCGGTTTGACGTCGACCGAGAGAAGGATTTGGAAATGCGGATCAGGCACACCTATCTCACCGCGATGCTCGCGGCGGCGTCCGCCGCTCTGGCGTCCACTCTTGCCGCCGCACCACCGGCTGCGGCCGACTGTGTTTCATCCCGCGGGCCCAACCCGGTCACCCTATGCTCGCAGGGTGAGTCCCGGGTCAGCAACACGACACCCCTCCCGGCGACCACTCCTTATGTCCCTTATCCCTGTGATCTGGACTGGATGTGCGACCAGGGCCAGTCCATCGCTCTCGCTAGCTGACGGCGGCGGTGACGGCGGCCTTTGGATGCTGGTGAGGGAGGCAGGTTAGCGGGTTAGTGCGGCCACGGGCGTGTCAGGTCTACAACGTCTGGACGCATTCCGCATGGTTGATCCCGACGACACTATCGTCCTGGCGACGGCGAGGATCTGGCAGCAGAGGCGGGCTGACGGTCACGACATGTGCAGGAATCGGCCCGCGTGGTGTGTTGCCGGGGTAGCTAGCCGCTCCACCGCGAACCGATTTGGCCTAGATTAGCTGATCGGGATCGCAGGCTCGTCGCACACGCGCCGCGTTGAGCGTCGATAACCGCTCCTGACCTGGGGCGATGCTGGTGGCAGGTAGTGGATTCGAACCACTGTAGGCATACGCCGACGGATTTACAGTCCGCTCCCATTGGCCGCTCGGGCAACCTGCCTTGGTGCTGCACCACCCACTGCTGGTTTGGTGCGCATCGCAGGATACAACGAGGATGTACCCCAGACCCAAACTGAGCCAACCACCGAGGAGGGGCGAATCCAATGGCGGATTCATCATTCGACGTCGTCAGCAAGGTCGACCGCCAAGAGGTCGACAACGCGCTGAACCAGGCCGCCAAGGAGCTGGCCACCCGCTTCGACTTCCGCGGCACCGACACCGGCATCGCGTGGCAGGGCGAGGAGACCATCACCATCACCTCCTCCACCGAGGAGCGCGCCAAGGCCGCCATCGAGGTCTTCAAGGAAAAGCTCATCCGCCGCGACATCTCCATGAAGGCCTTCGACGCCGGCGAGCCGCAGGCCAGCGGCAAGACCTACAAGGTCAGCGGCACCATCAAGCAGGGCATCAGCAGCGAGAACGCCAAGAAGATCACCAAGCTGATTCGCGATGAGAGCCCCAAGGGCGTGAAGACCCAGATCCAGGGCGACGAGGTCCGCGTTTCCTCCAAGAAGCGCGACGACCTTCAGGCCGTCATCGCCATGCTGAAAAGCGCCGACCTCGACGTCGCGCTCCAGTTCGTCAACTACCGGTAGGACCGGGCCGGTCGCTTGGTGACGGAGGATGTGCGTCTCTTGAGGCGTGGTATCGCATGCGGTACCACGTTTCAGTCGGTCGCTGCCGCCCTACAGTTCGTCAACTGCCAGTGAAACGCGAGGTGTCGGACCTACGCTGATCGGCATGGCACCTGCGCAACGCCAACCCAAAGTCGTCGTCCTCGGCGGAGGCTCGTGGGGCACCACCGTGGCGTCCATCTGCGCCCGGAGCGGGCCGACGCTGCAGTGGGTGCGCTCCGGGGAGACCGCCAACGACATCAACGAGAAGCACCGCAATTCCAAGTACCTCGGCAACGAGGTCGAGCTGGCGCACACGCTGAAGGCCACCACCGACTTCTCCGAGGCGGCGGACTGCGCTGACGTCATCGTCATGGGCGTGCCGTCGCACGGGTTCCGCGGGGTGCTGACCGAGCTCGCCAAGGAGCTGCGGCCGTGGGTGCCGGTGGTCTCACTTGTGAAGGGCCTCGAGCAGGGCACGAACTACCGGATGAGCGAGATCGTCGACGAGGTACTGCCCGGGCATCCGGCCGGCATCCTGGCAGGGCCCAACATCGCGCGTGAGGTGGCCGAGGGGTACGCCGCCGCTGCGGTGTTGGCCATGCCGGACCAGCATCTTGCCGCCAATCTCGCAAACCTGTTCCGCACCAGGCGATTCCGCACGTACACCACCGACGATGTGGTCGGCGTGGAGATGGCTGGCGCGTTGAAGAACGTCTACGCGATCGCCGTCGGGATGGGCTACTCGCTAGGGATCGGGGAGAACACCCGCGCAATGGTTATCTCCCGTGCGTTGCGCGAGATGTCGAAGCTGGGCGAGGCGACGGGCGGGCACCGCGACACCTTCGCGGGCCTGGCCGGCATGGGCGATCTGATCGTCACGTGCACCAGCCAGCGCAGCCGCAATCGGCACGTAGGCGAGCAGCTGGGCACGGGCAAGCCCATCGACGAGATCATCGCGTCGATGAATCAGGTCGCCGAGGGCGTGAAGGCCGCCAGCGTGATCATGGAGTTCGCCGAAAAGTACGGGCTTTCGATGCCGATCGCGCGGGAAGTCGACGGCGTGATCAACCACGGTTCAACGGTCGAGGACGCCTACCGCGGCCTGGCCGCCGAGAAGCCCGGCCACGAGGTGCACGGCGCAGGCTTCTGAGGGCCATTACGATTTCGGGCGCGTACACACTCAGTTGTCGCTCAGAGGTGGGCAATTCGCCTATTGCCCGCGAATCGCCAACTGGGACACGTCAGTTCATGAACGGGTTGGTCCCCTCCGGACGGTCCAGCAGCGGAGGCGTCTCGTTGAGAATGAAGCTGCCCGCCGGGCTGATCACAAAGCCGGACTGGCTGCGGCTGTCGACACAGGTCGTCGTCGTGCCGTCGTTGCCGCAGCTGACGGTCTGGTAGCTGATCCGCGAACCGGCGGGCAGCGGCTTGGCCGCACCGGCCGCGGCGAACACCGGGCCGGGCGTGTTGGCGAAGCCCGGTACGCCGCCCATCGGGCCGCTGACAAGATTCGCACCTTCCGGTGCACCCGGAATCGGACCGCTGCAGCCGTAGCTGCCCGAGCGCTGCAGCACGCACGTCAACCCACTCGTGCTGAAGGCGTACCACGCACCGTCCATCACCGCGTACTCGGACGGCTTTACCGGTGCCAACGCGTTGACATTGGGCGGCGGAGGCGGCTGCGGTGCAGGCACCGGCGGAGGCTCCGCCGCCGCAACACCAGGCACGCCGACGACGGCCGCTGCTCCCAGAACGCCTATCAGAACTCTGCTCAGCACTGCCATAGCCTATGTGTCGCAGAAACGGCCGGCAGTGTTTCTCTCCGAACCTCAGTATTGCCCTGGTCCGCGGCCCGCCATCTCCTCAAGCCGGCGGATCCGGTCGTCGATCGGCGGGTGCGTCGAGAACAGCTTGCCGATGCGCTCACCGGCCCGGAACGGGTTGGCGATCATCAGGTGCGCCTGATCGGCCAGCTGCGGCTCCGGCGGCAGCGGCGCCTGCTGCACCCCCGCGCTGATCTTGCGCAGCGCGCTCGCCAACGACAGCGGATCACCCGTCAGCTCCGCACCGGACTGGTCGGCCTGATACTCGCGGGACCGCGACACCGCCAGCCGGACCACCGTCGCCGCGATCGGGCCCAGCAGCGAAACCAGGAGCAGCGCAAACGGATTCGCGCCACCCTCGCGGTTGCCGCCGAACATGCTCGCGAACATGCGCGAAATGGGCCAGCCCGGTGATCACCGACGGCCAGCGCACCGGCCACACACGAAATCAGGATGTCGCGGTTGTACACGTGGCGACAGCTCGTGGCCGAGCACCGCGCGCAGTTCGCGCTCGTTGAGGATCTGCTGGATCCCCGTCGTACAGCACACCGCCGCATTACGCGGGTTGCGGCCCGTAGCGAAGGCGTTCGGCGCTGCGGTATCGCTGATATACAGCCGCGGCATCGGCTGCCGCGCCGTCGTCGCCAGCTCCCGCACGATGCGATACATCACCGGCTCCTGCATCTCGTTCACCGGCTGGGCATGCATCGCCCGTAGCGCCAGCTTGTCGCTGTTGAAGTACACATAGACGTTCATGCCGACGGCGAACAGCACCGCCAGACCCAGAATCGCCCTGCTCTGGAACAGCGAACCGATGAACACGATCAGCGCCGACATACCCACCAGCAACAGGAACGTCTTGGCCGTGTTCGCATGCGGATGCCAGGTCATCGCTTCCTCCTACGAAGTCTTCGCTGATCTAACGCCTAGCCAGCCTCCGGGGGTTCCGCACAGCGTCAGCCATGCCGGTTCACCGTGTAGTCCACCAGCGTGGCCAGCGCTTGGCGACCCGGCCCGTCCGGCAGGTTGGCCAGCTCGTCGCGTGCCTGCGCCGCGTACCGCGCCACGGTGTCCTTGGCCTGCGCCATGCCCGGCGACGTGCGCAGCAGCCGCAGCGCCTCGGCCAGGTCCTCGTCGTTCTCGACCGGTCCCGCCAGCAGCTGCCGCAGCCGATCCCCTTCCGGGCCGCTGCCACGCAGCGCGTAGAGCACCGGCAGCGTGTGCACACCCTCGCGCAGGTCGGTGCCCGGCACCTTGCCTGATTCGTCGGGATCGCTGTCGATGTCGATGATGTCGTCGGAGATCTGAAACGCGGTGCCGACGATGCCGCCGAGCCTGCTCAGCCGCTCGATCTGCTCCTCATCGGCGCCGGAGAACGTCGCCCCGAACCGACCCGATGCCGCGATCAGGCAGGCCGTCTTCTCGTACACCACCTTCAGGTAGTGCTCGACGGAGTCGACGCCCTCGGCGGCGCCGCGCGTCTCCCGCATCTGACCCGTCACCAGCTGCGCGAACGTGTCTGCGATGACCCGCACCGCCTCCGGGCCCAGCATGCTGACGAGCCGTGAGGCCGTCGCGAACAGATAGTCGCCTGCCAGGATTGCGATGTTGTTGCTCCAGCGGGCGTTCGCACTCGGAGCGCCGCGGCGCACCTGCGCCTCGTCCATCACGTCGTCGTGGTACAGCGTCGCCAGGTGCACCAGCTCGATAACGGCGCCCGCCACGGTGACCTGCCACGCGTCGGGTTCGGGCCCCAGCCGCGCAGACAGCACGGTGAACAGCGGACGGAACCGTTTGCCGCCGGCCTGGAACAGATGCCGTACCGCTCCGGACATCAGCTCATCGGCTTTGCCCAGCTCAGTGGCCATCAGGTCCTCGATGCGGGCGACCCCGTCGCGCACGTCGGCGGCGAAAGTGGGGTCTCCGAAATCCACCCCCGCGACCACACTCGCTGGTGTCCTCACTCTGCCAACATACTGGGAAGCGTGGATACACGAGCCGACGTGGTCGTGGTCGGGGCCGGGCCTGCGGGCTCGTCGGCGGCCGCATGGGCGTCTCGCGCCGGGCGCGACGTGCTGGTCATCGACTCCGCGCAGTTCCCCCGAGACAAGGCCTGCGGCGACGGCCTGACCCCGCGCGCGGTCCTGGAGTTGCAGCGGCTGGGGCTCGGCTCATGGCTCGAGGGCCGCGTCCAGCACCGCGGGCTGCGGCTGGTGGGGTTCGGCGGCGACGTGGAGGTCGAGTGGCCGGGCCCGTCGTTCCCGTCCGTCAGTAGCGCGGTGCCCCGCACCGAGCTCGACGACCGCATCCGGATGGTGGCCGCCGACGACGGCGCGAAGATGCTGCTGGGTGTGAAAGCCGTTGATGTGCGGCATGATTCGGCTGGACGCGTGTCGTCGCTGTTGTTGGACTCCGGCGCCGAGATCGGATGCTCGTCGCTGATCGTGGCCGACGGGGTGCGATCGCCGTTGGGCCGGGTGTTGGGTCGGCAATGGCATCAGGAGACGGTGTACGGCGTGGCAATCCGCGGGTACATCGCCACGCCGCGCGCCAACGAGCCGTGGATCACGTCGCACCTGGAGCTGCGCTCACCGGAGGGCAAGGTACTGCCGGGCTACGGCTGGATCTTCCCGCTCGGCAATGGCGAGGTGAACATCGGCGTCGGCGCGCTGGCGACGTCGAAACGGCCCGCCGATGCGGCGCTGCGGCCGCTGATGTCCTATTACACGTCGCTGCACCGCGAGGAATGGGGCTTCACCGGCGAAGCTCGTGCTGGGCTGTCGGCATTGCTGCCGATGGGTGGTGCGGTCTCCGGGGTGGCCGGGCCGAACTGGATGCTGATCGGCGACGCCGCGGCTTGCGTCAACCCGCTCAACGGCGAGGGCATCGACTACGGGCTGGAGACCGGCCGGCTAGCCGCCGAGCTGCTGGGCTGCGGCGACCTGTCGTCGGCGTGGCCCTCGCTGCTTTCGGCGCATTACGCGCGCGGGTTCTCGGTCGCGCGGCGGCTGGCGTTGTTGCTGACGATCCCGCGGTTCCTGCCGTCGACGGGGCCTCTGGCCATGCGCTCGACGTTCCTGATGAAGATCGCAGTGCGGGTGATGGGCAATCTCGTCACCGATGAGGACGCCGACTGGATCGCGCGGGTGTGGCGGTCGGCGGGCGCAGGGTCGCGACGGCTCGATGAGCGGCCGCCGTTCAGCTGACGTGGACTTGAAAGTCCATTCCGATCGGGCTGTGCTGACGGTCGGTTATCAGCACCGCACGATCGACGAAGTCATCGACGCACCGCGCCACAGAGGTGAGACGCAAATTGCCCACCCGTGAGGGACAACTCTGCGGTTGCTCTACCACCGGACACCAGCAGCGGCGATCAGCTAGCGCTTCGTCGCTGCATGCAGTGCGACGATGCCGCCCGTCAGGTTGCGCCACCGCACCGCTGACCACCCGGCATCGGCAATCTGGTGCGCCAGCTCGGCCTGGTCCGGCCAGGCGCGGATCGACTCGGCCAGATAGACGTAGGCCTCCGGGTTCGACGACACCGCGCGAGCGATCCGCGGCAACGCCTGCATCAGATACTCCTTGTAGGCCGTCGCGAACATTCGGTTCGTCGGCGTCGAGAACTCGCACACCACCAGCCGGCCGCCCGGCCGCGTCACCCGCACCATCTCCCGCAGCCCCGCCGTGTGGTCGACGACGTTGCGCAGCCCGAAGCTGATCGTCACCGCGTCGAACACGCCGTCGGCGAACGGCAGCCTCGTCGCATCGCCCGCCACCTTCGGCACCGGCCTGCCCGCACCGGCCGCCAGCATGCCGACCGAGAAGTCCGCCGCCACACACCACGCCCCCGACTCCGCCAGCTCGACCGTCGACACGGCCGTGCCCGCCGCGAGGTCGAGCACTTTGTCCCCCGGCCCGATGCCCAGCGCCGCGCGCGTCGCCCGCCGCCAGAACCGGTCCTGCCCGAGTGACAGCACTGTGTTGGTCAGGTCGTAGCGGCGTGCGACGGCGTCGAACATCGACGCCACCTCATGCGGGTCCTTGTCCAGCGTCGCGCGGCTCACGAAGCCAACCGTATCTGTGAACATGCTTAATCAGGGAATGGGAAGCGCCGCAGCGGGCATTAACCGAGCATGAGCAACAAGGTTTGGTTCATCACTGGGACATCACGCGGATTCGGCAGGGAGTGGGCGATCGCGGCGCTGGAGCGCGGCGACAAGGTCGCGGCCACGGCGCGGGACACCGCGACACTCGACGATCTCGCCGAGAAGTACGGCGACGCGCTGCTGCCGATCCAGCTCGACGTCACCGACCGCGACGCCGACTTCGCCGCCGTCAAACAGGCGCACGACCACTTCGGGCGGCTCGACATCGTCGTCAACAACGCCGGCTACGGCCACTTCGGCTTCATCGAGGAGCTGACGGAGGCCGAAGCACGCGCCCAGATCGAGACCAACGTGTTCGGGGCGCTGTGGGTGACACAGGCGGCGCTGCCGTTCCTGCGTGCGCAGCGCAGCGGGCACATCATCCAGGTCTCGTCGATCGGCGGCATCACGGCGTTCCAGAATGTCGGCATCTACCACGCGTCGAAGTGGGCACTCGAGGGCTTCTCCCAGGCACTGGCCCAGGAGGTCGCCCCGTTCGGGATCCACGTGACGCTGATCGAGCCCGGCGGGTTCTCCACCGACTGGGCCGGGTCGTCGTCGAAGCGCTCGACTCCGCTGCCGGACTACAAAGAGGTGCACGAGGAGGCCGACCGCCTCCGCGGCCAGCGCAGCGCCAAGCCCGGCGACCCGCAGGCATCGGCCCGCGCGCTGCTCAAGGTCGTCGACGCCCCCGAGCCGCCGTTGCGCGTGTTCTTCGGGGAGCTGCCGCTGCAGCTGGCCAAGGCCGACTACGAGAATCGGCTCAAGACGTGGGAAGAGTGGCAGCCGGTCGCTGTCGAGGCGCAGGGTTGATCAGGCGGCCTTGAGGCGGCGCCGGCCGATGACGTCCTCGTAGTGGCCGAGAAGCTCGTCGCAGATCGCCGGCCAAGTGCGGCCGATGACGCTTCGGCGCGCGGCCACCGAGTAGCGCTGGCGTTGGGCGATCAGGTGGTCGACAGACTCGGCCAGCTTGGTCTCGAACTCGTCGACTTCTAGCAGCAGCCCGGTGCGGTAGGGGGCCACCAGGTCGCGCGGTCCCCCCGCGTTCGGGGCGATGACCGGCACGCCCGACGCCATCGCCTCTTGCACCGCCTGGCAGAACGTCTCGTGCTCGCCGGGATGGACGAAGACATCCATGCTGGCGTACGCAGCGGCGAGCTGATCGCCGTACAGCGCACCGGTGAAAACCGCTGACGGCAGGGCGCTTTCGAGCTTCTCGTGGTCGACGCCGTCGCCGACGACCACCAACTGCAGGTCGTCGCGTCCGGTCAGTGCCGCAAGCCGCTCGACGTGCTTCTCCGGCGCGAGCCGACCCACGAACCCGACGATCGGTTTGCCTTGCGGCGACCACCTGTGCCGCAGGCTTTCGTCCCGTGCCGACGGCGCGAAGCCGGTGATGTCCACGCCACGCGCCCACTTGTGGACACGCGGGATGCGGTGCGCGACGAGATTTTCCATCGCGGCCGTCGACGGCGCCAGCGTGCGGTCGGCGCGGCTGTGCAGGTGTCGGGTCCACGCCCATGCGGCGCGGGCTGTGAAGCCGATGCCGTAGCTCTCGGCGAAACCCGCTACGTCCGTTTGGAATACGGCGACGGTTGGCACATCGAGAAAGCGGGCGGCGTGCAGTCCGCCGTAGCCGAGCAATGCGGGTGACGCCAAATGCACGACGTCCGGGTCGAATCCGCGCAGCACGCTCACCATCCGGGGCCGTGGCACGCCCAGCGGCAGCGAGGTGATCTTGGGGAACATCCGCGACGGCACTCGATGGACGCGAACGCCGTCGTGAATCTTGTCGGCAGGCGCCTCGCCGCGTGGGGTGTCCGGGGCGATGATGAGGGCTTCGTGACCGGTGTGACGGAGATGCTCGATCACCCGAAGCACCGAGTTGGTGACGCCGTTGACATTCGGGAGGAAGGACTCTGCGACGATCGCAACGCGCACGCCAAAAGCGTCCCATCAGCGGCTGTCGTCAAGGTTGCAACAGGGCATACGACACGCAAAAACCTCGTGCCAATGATCGGCCGGTAGGTGGACCGGAATTCGAGTATCGTGCGCACAAAGAAGGGCGGTTGACATGCGGATTTCCCGGGCCATGGTGGTGATCACGATAGGCCTGCTGATCGTGGGCGTCGGCTGCACCAAACAGGTGGCAGGCACCGCGGAGTCCGATCCGAACAAGCCGCCGGTGTCAGTCAGCAAGGACGGCTACGGCATCGTCGCCGGGTTCGCCAGCGCCCCTGCGAAGATCGAGATCTACACCGAACCACAATGCAATCACTGCGCGGATCTCCAACACGATTTCGGCGACCAATTCGCCTACTACATCGCCGTCGGGCAACTCGAGGTCACCTACCGCCCAATGACGTTCCTGGACGACAACACCGGCGGCTATTCGGGGCAGGTCAGCAACGCGTTGTTCCTCGCTACCGAAAAGGCCGGTTCGCCTGAGGTGAAGGCGACGGGCACCGAGTTCCAGCGGTTTGTTGAGGATGTGTGGGCACACCAGCGTCCTGGCGGTGACCCACCCACCGCGGATGAATTGCAGGACATGGCGAAGAAGGCCGGCATGCCCGAAGCCGTCGCGCAGAGCATAAAGGGCGGCGGGTCCGCGGTGAACGTAAAGGCCATGGATGATGCGAATTTCGAGTTTCTCTACGAGATCGACTCGACAGATATGGGCACACCAACGGTTTACGACCTCGCCAGGGGCGAGAAGCTCGACATCTACGACAACGACTGGCTCAACAAGCTCATTCAATCCTGAACTGCTGCAGTGGCTTTGGCCGTATCGCGGTCCAGCCGGCGTTCGATCAACGTGACGCCCAGCAGCGCAGCACCCGCGATCAGCCAGCCCGCCACCGCGATCGAACCGGCAGGGATGATCGCCAGCGACGCGTTACGGTCCTGCACCCGAACCAGATCCGGGTTGTTCTTGTCGTACTCGACGTAGATCCGCATACCGGTGTCGAGCTCGGACGGGTACAGCACGCCGAGTTCCGGGCGATAGGTGACGCGGTCGGGGGTAACGAATTCGATCGTCGAGCGCCGCGGGCCTGCGCTGAGGACGTTCGCTTCGGCGACGCCCATGTGGCGCTCGATCTGGCGGTCGTTTCGCCACGCGCCGAGCACCAGGAGCACCGACTGCAGTGTGACCAAGCATGCGGCGATCACGATGCCGATGCGAATCCGCCGGAAGATCCGTTGCGATCGGGTTTCGTTCGGATCGCGATACAGGCGCGGAATCAGAGTGCGCCACAAGGCAATCAGATGCCTCACGGTGCTGTCTTGTTCGCTCGGCTCACAATGCGGCCTTGATCGACGCGTGCAGCGCCCGCAGCGACGACCGGTCGGCCTTCACCTCCAGCACCCGCATCCCATCGAACGACTCGCCCAACGCGCCGACCACGTCGTCGGCCTCGATCTGTCGGCTGTCGACGTGGTACGCACGGCACAGCGCGCCAACATCGACGTCGTGTGGCGTACCGAAGATCCGCGACGACACATCGGAGAATCGTGGGTCGCCCTGCTCGAGCAGTTCGAAGATGCCGCCGCCATTGTCGTTGGACACCACGATCGTCAGGTTCCGCGGCGTCGGCTCCGTCGGCCCGATCAGCAGGCCCGAGCTGTCGTGCACGAACGTCAGGTCACCGATCAAGGCGATCGTCCGCCCGTCGTGTGCCAGCGCCGCGCCGATCGCCGTCGACACCGTGCCGTCGATCCCTGCCACGCCGCGGTTCGACCGCACCTTGATGCCCTGCACTTTCAGCCCGACCAGTGCGGCGTCGCGCACAGGGTTCGACGCGCCCAGCACCAGCTGGTCTCCCGGCCGCAGCGCATCGGCGACCGCCGCCGCGACATGCAACCCGGTGGTCAGCGGGTGGGCCTTGAGCTGAGCGCGGACCGCTTCGATCGCGTGCCGGTTCACCTCGGCGCAGCGCTTGAGCCAGTTGGCGTTCGGCTCGCCCGACGTCACCGCACGCGTGCCTGTGGCCTGCGAATTGCCTGACACGTCGGGCCAGCGTGGCCCGGTGGTCAGCGCGTACACCGGCACCGACGGGTCGGCCAGCAGCGTCGACACCGGCCGGTGCAGCGTCGGGCGGCCCAGCATGATCACTTGCTGCGGGTGGATCAGCCGCAGCGCGAACGGGTGCAGCGGGTTCTCGGCGGGCGGCGCGGTCGGCTCGGCGACCGTCGGCAGCTTGGCGAGATTGGGGTGCACCCCCGCGCCGTGCCCGGCGATGACGACGGTGTCGGGTGTGAGGTCGATGTCCAGCGGCTGGTCAAACGTGACCGGCGGCGTGTAGGTCCACGGCCTGCCGTCGGGCCGGCCCCCCGGCGCGTAGGGGCCGGTTACCGAATCCTCATTGGCGTCGGGCACCAGCGGCTCGCGCAGCGGGATGTCGAACTGTACCGGCCCGGCATTGGCGGTGCGAGATCCCGTGGCGGCCACCAGAACTCGGCACGTCGCCGAGCGCCACTGCCCGTTCAGCGCGTCCATCCGCTCGGGTGCCTCCTCGGCCAGACCGAGGCTGATGTTGGCGCGCACCTGTGTGCCGAAGTAGCCGAGCTGCTCCATGGTCTGGTTGGCGCCGGTGCCCAGCAGCTCGTAGGGCCGGTTGGCGCTCAGCACGATCAGCGGCACCCGCGCGTAGTTGGCCTCGACCACCGCAGGCCCGAGGTTCGCGACCGCGGTCCCCGACGTCATCGCCACGCATACCGGCGCCCGCTCGGCGACCGCCAGCCCGATCGCCAGGTAACCCGCGGTGCGCTCGTCGATGCGGACATGCAGCCGGATGCGGCCTGCCCGGTCGGCGTCTTGCAGGGCAAAGGCCAGCGGCGCGTTGCGCGAACCCGGGCACAGCACGACGTCGCGCACGCCGCCACGAATCAGTTCGTCGACGACCACGCGGGCCTGCGCAGTCGATGGGTTCACCACTACAGACTATCGGCGAAGAATTTCAGGGCCGCGGCGTTGACGACCTGCGGCCTCTCGAGGAACCCGAGGTGCCCGGTGTGGGGAATTTCCAGGTAGCGGCCGTGCGGGATGGCATCGGCGACCTCGCGGCTGAGGTACGCGGGCAGCGCCACGTCGTCTTGGAACCCGATGACGAGCACGCGTGCCGTAATACTTCGGTAAGCAGTCAGCCGGTTGCCTTCCGGGGCGATGCCCAGCTGCGTCTTCACGCCGGGCGTCGACTTGGTCGGCCAGATGGTGAACATGTCGATCCAGTCCCGCACGGCGGCGTCGTCGTTCAACGTCTTCGGCGAAAAGCTCTCCAGCAGGCGCACTTTCGCGTCATACGATGCCGGCAGTTCGACGCCGGACTCGGCGAGCTCGAGTTCGGCGCCACGGAAGAAGGCACGGGTACGGTCGTGGCGGCCGCGGGTGGCCATCAACACCGCCGATCTGACCAGCTCGGGCCTGGCCACCATCAGCTCCTGGGCGATGAACGCGCCCATCGAGACCGCCACGACGCGCACCGGCGCCGCGTTGAGCTTCTCGATCAGCGCGGCTGTGTCCGCAACCATGGTGTCCGTCGTGAAACCGTCGGTGTTCTCCGTCGCGCCGATGCCGCGGTTGTCGAACGTAATGCAGCGGTAGCCGGCCCGCAGGAACTCCGGCACCTGGTGCAGGTGCCAGGTGCGGCCCGCGCCCCCCTGACCCGCGATGAACAACACCGGGTCGCCTCTGCCGCAGTCGTCGTAGGCGAGATTCACCCCGACGACGGTACTTGAGGCGATTTGGGCGCGTTACGGACGCTCTGAGCGGGCGCTAGCGCGCCGAAATCGCTTGGCGACGCCTGCCGCGGCGCTGCGACCGGACGGCACGCAGCGCCTGGTCCCACAGCAGCAGTGTCGACGGGACGAGCTGGCCGGCCTTGACCGTCTCCTTGCCGAGCATCGCCGTCGCGGTCGCTTTCGTGGCGGCCGAGGCTTTCGACAGGTGGCCGCAGTCGAACGGCGGCTGCGGGTCGTATTCGATCGTGAGCTGGATCGCTTTGGCGCGGGCCTCACCGACGATCTGCCCGGCCAGCCAAATCGCGAGGTCGATGCCCGCCGAGACGCCGGCAGCAGGTCACGATGTCGTCCTGGTGCACTATCCGCTCGTCGCTGACCGGTGTGACACCGAACGTCTTCAACATCGGCACCACTATCCAGTGTGACGTCGCCCGCTTGCCTTCGAGCAGCCCCGCCGCCGCCAGGATCACCGAGCCAGAGCACACGGACGCCGTCCACGTCGCGGTCTGATGTGCCCGTCGCACCCAGTCGAGCAGCTTCTCGTCACGGGCGTGTTCGAATGTCGTCATGCCGCCGGGCAGCAGGAGGATGTCGGGCGACGGCGTCTCGTCGAACGAGTGCGTGGCTCCGACGAGCAGTACCCCGGAGTCGGCGGCGATCGGTCCGGGCTCGTGCCACACGAACCGCACCTCGGCGTCGGGCAGGTTGCGCAGCACCTCGTAGGGCCCGATGAAGTCCAGGGCGGTGAAACCGGGGTACACCACGATTGCGATCTGCGTCATTGCCATCTCCTTTGTTAGGCGAATGTCTTGCGATACTGGTCGGGCGAAATACCAAGCCGTCGAACGAAATTGCGGCGCAACGTTTCAGCGGTGCCGAAGCCGCAGCGGGCGGCGATGACGGTGACGGTGTCGTCGGTTTCCTCGAGCTGGCGGCGGGCGGCTTCGGTGCGGATGCGCTCGACGTAGGCGCCGGGCGCCTCGCCGACCTCGTCGGTGAACACGCGGGTGAAGTGGCGCGGGCTCATCGCGGCGCGACGGGCCAACTCCGGGATGCTATGCGAGCCACCGGGTTCGGACTCGATGGCCTCCTGCACGTCGCGGATCGGCGCCCGCTTGGCGCGCGGCATCCACACCGGCGCCGCGAACTGCGTCTGGCCACCCGGGCGCCGCAGGTACAGCACCAGCCAGCGGGCGACCGTCTGCGCGACATCGGTGCCGTAGTCGTCCTCGACGAGCGACAGGGCCAGGTCGATGCCTGCGGTGACGCCGGCCGCCGTCCAGACCTTGTCCGAGCTGCGGACGAAGATGGGCTCGGGATCGACTGTCACGGAGGGAAATTCGCGCGCCATTCGCCCGGCGAACGCCCAGTGCGTGGTCGCGACGCAGCCGTCGATCATTCCGGCCTGCGCGGCGAGGAACGATCCGGTGCAGACGCTGACGACGCGACGGGTGTGCTCGGCCGCGATCTGGATCCAGCCGATGGTGTCCCCGTTCTGCCGCGCCTGGTCGACACCGATGCCGCCGGGCAGGACCAGCGTGTCGATGGGTTCACGTGGATCCGGCAGCGGTTGGGCGACGAGTGCGAGCCCCGTAAGAGTGGTCGCCGGTTCGCCGTCGCGTGAGACGACGGTGACGGAGTAGCCCTCGTCGACGCGTCCTTGGCCGGCCAGGTAGATGGTGGCGCCGGTGAACACCTCGAACGGGCCGACCAGGTCGAGTGCCTGGACGCCCTGGTAGCCGAGTATCACTACCGATCGCACGAATCCAGTGTTCGCGACCGCGGGCGTGGCGTCTACGCCATGGTCCCCACAGATTAGGACATCAACCCTAGAGGAACTACTCGAAAATTTGCCGGTAGCAGGCCGTGACGCGGTCGATCCACCACTGCCGGCGCTCGGGTGGGGCCGCCAGCGTTGCCAACCGGGCCGGGTCCGGCGCGACCGGCTTGACGGGCAGGTACCCGTCCACCGGCATCAGCGGCTCGGCGATGTCCGCCACGAACAAGCCGCCGGTGCCCAACCCGCATGCGTGCCGCAGTTCGGGCAGGGCCCCCGCGGCCAGCAGTCCCTGACCGATGCCGACGGCCGAGTCCAGCGCGCTGGACACCACGATCGGGATGTCGATCTGCTTGGCGATGTCGAGCAGCTTGGCCACCCCACCCAACGGGGCAACCTTGAGCACGGCGATGTCGGCGGCCCCTTCGCGTACGACATGCAACGGGTCGTCGGCCTTACGGATGCTCTCGTCGGCGGCGATCGGCACGTCGACCCGGCGCCGCAGCTCCGCGAGTTCGGGCACCGTCGCACACGGCTGCTCCATGTACTCGAGTGGACCGTCGGCCGTCAGCGCTATTGCGGCCTCGGTGGCCTCGTCGACGCTCCAGCCTCCGTTCGCGTCCACCCGCACCGTTGGCACCAGTGCTCGAACGGCGTTGACCCGCGCGACATCGTCGGCCAATGACTGTCCCGGCTCGGCGACTTTCACCTTGGCGGTACGTGCGCCGGGAAAGCGCGTCAGCACGTCGGACACCTCGTCGGTGGCGACGGCAGGCACGGTGGCGTTGATCGGGATGCGGTCGCGCAGCGGCGACGGCGACTCACTGTAGGCGGCCTCGATGCCCGCGGCGAGCCAATGTGCGGCCTCTGGCGGCTCGTACTCGAGGAACGCGCCGAACTCTCCCCAACCGGCCGGCCCGTCGATCAGCGTAACCTCGCGAACCATGATGCCGCGGAAGCGAACTCGCATCGGCAGGATGACGACGTGCAGGCGGTCCAGCAGGTCGTCGAGCGGCGGGATCACGGAGCGCGTGCCCTGCCAGCTCATACCGTCGCGCGGTCGCGGCCCTCCCAGAACGGCTTGCGCAGATCCTTCTTGAGGATCTTGCCTGTCGGGTTGCGCGGCAGCTCGTCCTTGATGTCGACGGTCTTCGGGCACTTGTAGGCGGCCAGATGCTCGCGGCAGAACGCGATGAGCTCCTGTTCGGTGGCGGTTCCCTCCAGTGAGACAATGGCTTTCACCACCTCGCCCCACTTGTCGTCCGGTACGCCGATGACCGCGACCTCCACCACCGCGGGGTGTTCGGCCAGCACGCGTTCCACCTCGATCGAGTAGATGTTCTCGCCGCCGGAGATGATCATGTCCTTGAGCCGGTCCTCGACGAAGATGTAGCCGCCGTCGTCGACGCGGCCGATGTCGCCGGTGCGGAACCAGCCGTCCTCGGTGACCGCCTCGGCCGTCGCCTCAGGCTTGTTGTGGTACCCCTTCATCAATTGCGGTGAGCGGAACCACAATTCGCCCTGCTCGCCGGCCGGTACGTCCTTGAGCGTATCGGGGTCGACGACGCGCACCTCCGCGTTCGGCACCAGCGTCCCCGCGCTGGTCAGCCGCTCCGGACGATCCTCGGTGCGGTGGGCCTCCGGAAGCAGATGGCTGATCACGCCACACAATTCGGTCAGGCCGTACGCCTGAATGAAGTCAGTGTTCGGCCACGCCTTCAGGGCCGCCCGCAGCAACGGCAGCGGCATCGGCGACGCACCGTACGCGTAGGTCTTCAACGCGCCGAACAGCTTGACGGCGTCCTCGCCGGACTCCAGCACCTTGGCCAACACCGCGGGCACCAGGAAGGTTCTGTTGGCGCCCTTGAGAATTGCTCCGGCCAACGTGACTCCGTCGACGTCGCGCGTCATCACGCTGGGGAAGCCGTCGTGAATCCCGAACTGCACATAGGACGAGCCGCCGACGTGGAACAGCGGCATCGACACCATGTTCTTGTCGCCCTCGTCGAACTCGAAACCTTCGTGCGCGTTGAGCGTGTGCGCGATGAGGTTCGCCTGCGTCAGCTCCACGCCCTTGGGACGGCCGGTGGTGCCCGACGAGTACATGATGATGCACACGTCGTCGGGTTCGATGTCAGCGGAACGACTCACAGACGTCGCCTCGGCCAGCAGCGCCTCGTACTCGTCGCCGTCGCCGCCCTCGGGTGTGACCTCGATGACGTGTGTGATGTTGGTGAGGTCGCCGCGGATCTTGTCGATCATCGGTTTGAATTCCGCGCCGACGATCAGCACCTTGGCGTCAGAGTCGTTGAGGACGTAGTCCAGTTCTTCTGCCGCCAGCCGGAAGTTGATGATCGCGTTGGCTGCACCCAGCGACGCCGCGGCAAGAGTCAGCTCGACGCACGCCGGATGGTTCTTGTCGAGGAACGCCACGACATCGCCGCGCTTGACGCCACGATCCTTCAGGGCGCCGGCGAGCCGGCGCACGCGGTCATTCCATTGCGACCAGGTCCAGGTTCGGTCGAGATACGTGAACGCCTCGTCATCGGGCTTGGTGGCGGCCCAGTGGGCCAGTCGTTCGTCGAGAAAGCGCGGATCAGCCAGGTCGGACATAGCACGAGCCTTCCATGCCAGCCGACGCGTCAGTCCTGAATCCGATAAACCTGCCGCCACGCCAGGAACATCCCTTCCAGCGCCGGAAAATCCTTTGGAAAAATTTCGGGTCCCGTGTCGATTTCGAAGGGTTGCGGTTCGACGTGTCAACGAGGGCACGATGGACGCGCCCCTTCCCAACGAAGAAGGAGACACACAATGTCGCGCTACATGCTGATCATGCGGTCGACTCCCGAGGCTGATAAGGCCTTCGAGGAAGCGAACATCGACTTCAACGAGGTCATCGAATCGATGGGCCGCTACAACGAGGAGCTCATCAAGGCCGGTGTGATGCTGGCCGGCGAGGGGCTGACGGGACCCGACGAGGGCTTCGTCGTCGACTTCGACTCCGATCCGCCGGTCGTCACCGACGGCCCGTACACCGAGGCCAAGGAGTTGTTCAACGGGTTTTGGATCCTCGACGTTTCGTCGAAGGAAGAGGCCAAGCAGTGGGCGCAGAAGTGCCCGCTCGGACCCGGCGTCAAGCTCGAGGTGCGCCGCGTCGGCGAAACCGAGGAGTTCCCCCAGGACAACCCGTGGATCCAGAGGGAAATCCAGTGGCGGGCCGACCTGGCGGAGAAGGCAGCCGAGCAGGCCCGGAAGGCCGCGGGGCGCTGAGTTTGAGCGCCGAAACTGTATTCCGGCAGACAAAGTCCGGGCCTGCTGGAATACAGTTTCGGCGTCTGCAGGGTACTGGACCACCGTTTCTGTAACACGTTCTAGTCTTGACGTCATGACTCAGGTCGATGCTTCCTCACTCGAGCGCTCGTCGGACGAGCTGCTGCGCCATCCCCTTCACTCCGGCCACCTCACGGTCGGGGCTCTGAAGCGGAACAAAGACAAGCCGGTGCTGTTCCTGGGCGACACCACGCTGACCGGCGGGCAGCTGGCCGAACGCATCAGCCAGTACATTCAGGCGTTCGAGGCGCTTGGCGCCGGCACTGGCACCGTGGTCGGGCTGCTGTCGCTGAACCGCCCCGAGGTGCTGATGATCATCGGCGCCGGGCAAACCCAGGGCTACCGCCGTACGGCACTACACCCTCTCGGCTCGTTGGACGACCATGCATACGTGCTGTCCGACGCCGGGATCACCTCGCTGATCATCGACCCGAACCCGATGTTCGTCGAACGGGCTCTTGGGTTGTTGGAGAAGGTGCCGTCGCTCAAGCAGGTTCTGACGATCGGGCCCGTGCCCGACGCGCTCGCGGGCGTCGCGGTGGATCTGTCGGCGGAGGCCGCGAAATACTCGCCACAGCCACTGGTGGCCGCGGACCTGCCGCCCGACCACATCGGCGGGATGGCCTACACCGGCGGCACCACCGGCAAGCCCAAGGGTGTGATCGGCACCGTCCAGTCGATCACCACCATGACGACGATCCAACTCGCCGAGTGGGAGTGGCCCGAGCACCCGAAGTTCCTGATGTGCACGCCGCTGTCGCATGCGGGCGCGGCGTTCTTCGTGCCGACGATCGTCAAGGGCGGCGAGATGGTAGTGCTGTCCAAGTTCGACCCGGCCGAGGTGCTGCGGGTGATCGAGGAGCAGAGGATCACCGCGACCATGCTGGTGCCGTCGATGATCTACGCGCTGATGGACCATCCGGATTCGCACACCCGGGACCTGTCGTCGCTGGAGACGGTGTACTACGGCGCTTCGGCGATGAACCCGGTGCGGCTTGCCGAGGCGATCCGCCGGTTCGGCCCGATCTTCGCCCAGTACTACGGCCAGTCCGAGGCGCCGATGGTGATCACCTATCTGGCCAAGGGTGATCACGACGAGAAGCGCCTGACATCGTGCGGGCGGCCGACGCTGTTCGCGCGCACCGCGCTGCTCGGCGAGGACGGAAAACCAGTGGCGCAGGGCGCGGTTGGCGAGATCTGCGTGTCCGGGCCGTTGCTGTCCGGTGGCTACTGGAATTTACCTGACGAGACGTCGCGAACCTTTCATGACGGGTGGATGCACACCGGCGACCTGGCGCGCGAGGACGAGGACGGCTTCTGGTACATCGTCGACCGGACGAAGGACATGATCGTCACCGGTGGTTTCAATGTGTTCCCGCGTGAAGTGGAAGACGTTGTGGCGGAGCATCCTTCGGTCGCGCAGGTGTGCGTGATCGGCACCCCGGACGAGAAGTGGGGTGAGGCGGTGACGGCCGTGGTGGTGCTGCGGCCGGATGCGCCGTCCGACGAGGAGTCGGTGTCGAAGATGACCGCCGAGATCCAGGCCGCGGTCAAGGAGCGCAAGGGCTCGGTGCAGTCGCCGAAGCAGGTGATCGTCGTCGATTCGGTGCCGGTGACGGCGCTGGGCAAGCCCGACAAGAAGTCGGTGCGCGCGCAGTTCTGGGAGGGCACCGGCCGCGCGGTGGGCTAGCGTCCATCTGAATAAAGCCGTCACTCAGGGCTGTTCACGCAGCCATGCAAACAGCTCAGAACAGTCACGATTACATCGTTGTCGGCGCCGGCACTCCCGACGTGGTCTCATGGGCTGATACGTGTGTCTACTTTCGTATTGGTCCACGGGTCATGGCATGACGGATCCGCGTGGCGCCAAGTCATCAAACGCCTGCGACACCACGGCCACGAGGCATTCGGGCCCACTGTCGCCGGCCACGGCAAAGGCGTTTGCAAGCGTCAGCCATGCCGAGTCGACCCAGTCAATCGTGGATTTCATCGTCAGCTGTGGTCTGACCAACATCGTTCTGGTCGGACACAGCTACGGCAGCACGATCATCAGCAAGGTGGTGGAAGCGATCCCGGATCGCGTTCGGCGACTGGTGTTCTGGAGCGGGTTCGTGCTCAACGATGGGGAATGCATCAATGACGCTGTGCCCCCGCATTTTCGCGACCTGTTTCGCGGCCTGGCCGCAGATTCGCCAGACAACAGCGTCATGCTGCCCTTCCCGATCTGGCGCGAGGCGTTCCTCAACGACGCCGATCTGGACGTTGCCCGGTCGGCCTATGCCACGCTATCGCCGGAGCCGTATCAGCAGATCATCGAACCACTGGATCTCAAGAAGTTCTACACCTTGGATACCCCACGGAGCTATCTCCTCGGCAGCGAGGACATCGCCCTCCCACCGGGCGAATGGGGCTGGCATCCCAAGATGAGCAGTCGGCTGGGACTGCACCGCTTCGTGGGGATGCCGGGCGGGCATGAACTCCTGTTCTCGAACCCAAACGGCTTGGCCGACAAAATCATTGAAGCCGGTCGCGACTAGCTCGCACGTTCCTGGGTGAGTCCGCGCTGAAGGGCGACGTCGGCCAGCAGGATGCGCAGGCGCCGCCGCGCGTGATGAAGCCGAGACATGACCGTCCCCATCGGGATGTCCATGATGTCGGCGATCTCCCGGTAGCGGTAGCCAACGACATCGGCGTAATAGACCACCATCCGGTGGGTCTCCGGCAGCGCCTCGACCGCTTCGAGGATCTCGTCGTCGGGCAGCCCTTCGAGTGCCTGAATCTCTGCCGAGCGGTCACCCATTGAGGTGTGTCGCTGCCACGCGGCATGCTGCCAATCGGCGATCTCGCCGCCGAGCTGCTCCACCGGCCGGCACTGACTCTTGTGGTAGTTGTCGATCCAGGTGTTGTGCATGATGCGAAACAGCCATGCCTTGAGGTGCGTCCCTTGGCGGAACTGCTGAATGCCTCCCGAGCAGCACGGACAGCTCAGCGCCGCCGACGGCACGGGGCCCGGCGACCGCGCGGTACTCGCCGTTCACGCCTTGCGCAAATGCCTGATGTCACCGCCGGCGGGTGCGGGCGCCGATATGGCGATGCGCGCCCTGCGGGACGGGGCGCTGCTCGCCGAGCTCACCTCACGAAGTCCCGTCGTCAGCTTCGCCGTCCTTGCGCTGCTGCATTCGGGTCGTCTGATCGAGGCTCACGAGGCCGCCGACGCCGTCGTGGTAGACGCCCGTGGCCGCGGCGCACCGATGGCTTACGCGGAGGCATCGCTCGTTCGGGCGCTCGTCCTTCTCGCTCGCGGAGATGTCACCAACGCGGCGGTGGATGCCCAGATGGCGCTGGACCGGATGGGATGGCATGCACACGCACGAACCGCGGCGGCGACGTTGGCCAACTGCATGATCGAACGTCACGAACTCACCGAAGCCGCGAGCGTGCTCGACAGGGTTCATGAGATTCCTCCCCAAGTCGATGTTCCCGGCGTCGACGCGTACGTCTATTTGGCGCGTGGCCGACTGCATCTGGGATTGCGTGACGTCGAGGCGGCGCGCAAAGATCTCGAGGCAGCCGAGAAGGCACTGCAGGTGTTCGGCGACGCCAACCCGTCGGCGCTTCCGTGGCGATCACTCGCCGGCGTCATCGCCCACCTCGGCGGGGACCCGACACGTGGGAATGTGCTTATCCAAGAAGAGATTCGCCTCGCGCAGCGCTATGAGGTGCCGATCGCCCTGGGTGTCGCGCTGAGACGCCGAGCAATGACCGAGCGCGGCCAAGAGGCTTTGGACACACTCCGTCAGGCCATCGCCGCGCTGGAGACCACCGAGGCGAAGCTCGAGCTTGCACATGCCCATGCGGGGCTGGGGCGGGGACTGCGGCGGGCAGGTCAGCGCGTCGAGGCACGACACTATCTGACGATCAGCCTCGACCTGGCGCATCGATGCGGCGCGAGCGGCCTCGAGGCCGAGATCCGCCAAGAGTTGACGGCCGCAGGTGCCCGACCGCGCCGGCCCGCGCTCAGCGGAATCGAGTCGTTGACACCGACCGAGCTGCGAATCGCACAGCTGGCGGCGCGGGGCGGCTCCAACCGCGACATCGCGGAAATGATCTTCGTCTCACGCAACACCGTGGCGTGGCATTTGCGCAACGTCTACCGCAAGCTCCAGATCGACTCACGAGAGCAGCTCACCCAGCTCGTGGAGGCTTAGCGGCCGCACGCGTGAATACGACTGCAACGGCCCCGAGGGTATGTCCCGAAGTGTCCGCCTATGAGCGACTAGGTCGCTGGTTTCTGCGCTCGCCCAACTAGATAGCGACACGACAATGTCGCTCCGAGGCGGGCAACGCGAGATGTGCGTCGCTGGGCGCTTCTCAGTCCAGCAGCGCGTCGATCTCGGCGGCGAACCGTGCGATGCGTTCTGCTTCGGGAGGAATGCCGCGGCTTTCCTCGGCGGCCCGTTGCCAACCCAGCCGCCACATGCGGGCGACAGCACGGTCACCAATCCCCGCGTAGGGGTTGAGAAGCGTATGCGGAAAGGCCTTTCGCCCTTCGCGGTACGCGGTGACGAGCGGATGCGCCATAGCACTACTCTCCGCCTCCGAAGGTTGCCACCGCCCGTATCGCCTCGGCGTGTCACGCACACTTTTAATAACAGAGCATCCGCTCTGTTATCTTGGCTGCTATGCCCCGGCCACAGGTGTACGACCGCGAGGCGATGCTCGACGCGGCCGAAGAACTCGCGGTAGAGGGTGGCGTCAAGGCCGTCACGGTCCGCGCGGTCTCTGAGCGGGCCGGCATCTCGAACGGCGCGATCTATCATGCGTTCGGTTCTCGCGGCGGGCTGGTCGGTCGCGCCTGGGTACGCGCCGCCCGACGCTTCCTGGCGTTGCAGAGGCAAGTCGTCAATGCCGAGGACGAACCCGTCGCTGCCGTAGTCGCCGCGGCCGACGCGCCCGCCGTGTTCAGCGAGCAGTACCCGACATCGACCCGGCTGGTATTCGGCACGCGCCGCGAGGAACTGATCGGCGACGCACCTGCCGAGGTGCAGGCCGAACTCCGCGCGCTCGACACCGACCTTCGCGACCTGCTGATCCGGCTGTCGATCGCCATGTGGGACCGCAGGGACGCTGCATCGGTCGCCGTGATCGAGGACTGCGTCGTCGGACTACCCACCGGTCTGATGCTGCGCAGGCCCATGCCGCCCACCAACGACACACGCCGCCGACTTGCGGCGGCCGTGGAAGCGATTCTGTCCGTCAAGTTAGCAGACCCCACCAAGTAAGGAGAGAGATGCCTGCACACCTCGAAATCACCGATGACATAGCGGTTTTGAACCTTGGCGATGACGAGAACCGGTTCTCGCTGGACTGGCTGACTATCGTCAACGGCTTCCTCGACCGCATCGAGTCGGGTGAAGCCAAGGCTCTGGTGACCACCGGATCCGGCAAGTTCTACTCGAACGGCCTGGATCTGGATTGGCTTGCCGCCCATAGCGATCAAGGCGACTGGTATGTCGACCAGGTACAGCAGCTGCTCGCGCGCGTACTCGTCGCACCGGTTCCCACCGTCGCCGCCGTCAACGGCCACGCGTTCGGCGCTGGCTCGATGCTGGGAATTGCCCACGACTTTCGGGTCATGCGGGTCGACCGCGGCTACTTCTGCTTCCCCGAGGTGGACATCCACATCCCGTTCACACCGGGCATGGCGGCCCTCATCCAGGCGAAGCTCACACCGGCCGCCGCGGTCGAGGCGATGACCACCGGGCGTCGCTACGGCGGCGCCGACGCCGCGACGATAAGCCTGGTGACTGCGACCGCTCCGGAGGGCAAGGTGACGTCGACGGCCGTCGATCTCGTGGCGCCGTTGACGGGCAAGGATGCCGCCACCCTGCAGGCGATCAAGTCCACGATGTTCGCGAGCGTGACCGCCGCACTGCGCGGGGATGCCTGAGCCGGTGGGCACAATGGGCACGTGCCGGATCTACAGCAGACCGTCGATGCGGTGTGGCGGATGGAGGCCGCCAAAATCGTCGCGACGCTGACCCGCGCGGTCGGCGACATCGGCCTCGCCGAGGACCTGGCGCAGGAAGCCCTCGTCGACGCGCTGACGCAGTGGCCGTCATCCGGTGTGCCGCGCAACGCCGGCGCGTGGTTGACCACCGTCGCCAAGCGCAAGGCCATCGACCATTGGCGGCGGCAGGAGAACCTCGACGCCAAATACGCGGCGATCGCGCACGAGCTCGAGGTGCAGGTCCGTGACCTCCCTGACGCGTGGGACCCCGACCGTATCGACGACGACGTGCTACGGCTGATCTTCATCTCGTCGCACCCGGTGCTGTCGCGCGAGGGGCAGATCGCTCTGACGCTGCGCGTGGTCGGCGGACTGACCACCGAGGAGATCGCGCGCGCGTTCTTGACGTCGACGGCGACGGTCGCGGCGCGCATCACCCGGGCCAAGAAGACGCTGGCCGCCGCGAATGTGCCGTTCGAAGTGCCGGATCGGTCGGAGTACCCGCAGCGGCTGTCGGCCGTTCTGAGCGTGATCTACCTGATCTACAACGAGGGCTACTCGGCGTCGTTCGGGCAGCGCTGGATCCGGGACGAGCTGTGCAGTGAGGCGCTTCGGCTCGGTCGCATCCTGGCGGCGCTGGTGCCCGACGAGGCCGAGGTGCACGGTCTGGTGTCGCTGATGGAGTTTCAGTCGTCGCGCTTCGCGGCGCGCACCGACCCCGACGGCCACCCCATCCTGCTCGAGGACCAGAACCGCAGCAAGTGGGACCGGGCGCAGATCCGACGCGGGGTCGCCGCCCTCGAGCGGGCGGCTAATGTGTTGCAGCGCAAGGGTGTCGGCTGGGGGCCGTATGCGTTGCAGGCCGCGCTGGCCGAATGCCACGCCGTGGCGCCGACGGCGGCGGACACCGACTGGGCGCGCATCGTGCTGCTGTATGACGGCCTGATTCAGGTGGCGCCATCGCCGGTGGTCGCGCTCAACCGGGCCGTGGCGGTGGCGATGGCGTCAAGTCCGGCGGACGCGCTGGAAATCGTTGACAAACTCGACGGCCTGGACGGCTCGTATCTGCTGCCGAGCGTGCGCGGCGAACTACTGGCCCGGCTCGGTCGCAGCGCCGAGGCCGCCGACGAGTTCGAACGCGCCGCCGCCATGACCGACAACGAACGTGAACGAGAAGTGCTTGCGGACAAAGCCGCTCGCGTTCGCACAAACTAAGCGCCCGGAACGCCCGTGCGGGCTGCGACTGATGTCGGCATGACCGGTGTCGAACACCTCGATCGCGACGTCGGCGTCCCGGTAGCCGCCGAGGTGATGCAGACCGGCCGTTGCGCCGATAACGTCGTTGGCGTGATCACCGGTCATCGGGTAGTCGGCGACCGGGTGGCGCCAGTGGGCCGCCAGCACGGTCGCGCCGCGGGCCAGCCGTGGCACCTCACGGTCCAGGACCGTGCGCAGCAGGGCGGGCTCCACGTAGTAGCAGACCTCCGACAGCACGACGAGATCGCATCCTGTCAACGGCCAAGGCTCGTCGAGGGACGCCCGTAGCAGCGTGACCGAGTCGCGGCACCCGGCGTCGACCAGCCTGTGGTGGGTGGCGTCCAACGCTGCCACCGAGACGTCGGTGGCGGTGACGCGGTCGCACCGGTTGGCGAGCTGTTCGGTCAGCACGCCGATCGAACAGCCCGGTTCGAACGCGTGCCGGTACCGCGCATAGGGCAGCAGCGCGAGGGTGATCGCGTATTTGCGCCGTTCGTACCATCTCGACTGCAGCTGCCATGGATCGGCCGACTCGGTGTATATGCGGTCGAAGTAGGCGTCGGACAGTCGAGTGGTCAGCGGAAGACCACCTCCCCCACCGCGATCAGCCGGCTCAGCACAGCAGGCGCGATAACGGGCGGGGCGTCGGCAGTCATCGGTTGGAACTGGCTGCGAAAGCTCTGCGCTGCAACGTATTTGCGGTCTACTGCTTCGCGGGTCAGCGGCACATCGAAGGCGCGGGCCCACGGCACCGCGGCGTCGCCCGGGTACGCCCAGTGCCACATCCACACCGGGTACTCGACCAGCTCCGCCCCTGTGCGCCCGACGGCGACCGCCGCGGCACGCCCGACGGCCTCGTGGTCGGGATGACCGTCGCCGCGCCACGTCGCCGCGCACCACGTTCCGGTGGGCCGGGCCGCGAGAATCTCGCTCAAGACGTCGGCCAGACGGTTCTCGTGGTCGCCGATTTCGCCGTCGGGCAAGCCCAGTGATATCGGTGCGGGCAGACCAAGGGCGCCGACGGCACGGTGCAGTTCCGCGCGACGGTCACGTTCGAGGCGGGAGCGCCCGGCCAGCGAGAGACCCGGGTGCGACGCCCCGCCGTCGCTCACCGACACCACCTGCACGTGCACGCCCATGCCGGCCAGCATCGTCGATGTCGCGCCGAAGCCGAGAGTCTCGTCGTCGGGATGCGCTGCCACCACGACGATTTCGGGGCAGGTGGCAAGATCGAGCATCGGCAGCTGTCGCTGAGCGCTGAGCCAGACGTCGGTTGGTGTCCCGCCGCTGGGCAACGGCTGCGCCGCGAACCGGGCGGTGTTGCTCACCGGCGGGTCGACCGGGGCGGTCATCGTCGCGCTCCCGCTCGCCGGCCCAGCTGCTCGAGGTCGCGCTCGGCGTGGCTCTGCCGGACGTAGACCGTCAGGTCGGCCACCCGCTGCGCGTGCTCGGCATCCTCGCACAGCGGCGCAGGCCCGAGCGCACGCGCCGTGCGATTCAACGTCTCGTCGACGGCGGTCTCGACGACGGCGCGAGTCCGTCGCGCAATCAACTCGGCCGAGCCCTTGCGGTTCAACGGATCCGCGTCGACCTCCGCGGCCGCCGCCATGAGAATCGCTTCTCCCGCCGCGAGGGCCGCGTCCACGGCACCCAGATGCGCCAGCGTGTGCGGATCGACACTGTCGACGGCTGCACGTTCATAGAGGGGATTCGCCACCGACCGCGCGCCGCCAAGCCAGCACGCGCTGACGCCGATGGCGCCGTGCCAGAAGCCTGGCCGACTCAGATACTCGCCGGGTCTTCCGACCGGAACTGCCGATGCGCCAGTGAATTGAACTGAGCGCGTGTCGGATTGCGCCATTCCGGGATTGCGCCATGTGCTGCGCAATGGCGTTACGGCGGGGTGGTGCAGGTTGACGGCGAACAACGCCCGGTCACCGGAGGCCAACCGTGCGGTCACCAATGCGTGCGAGCAGAGCCCCGCGCCGGAGCACCATGCCTTGGTGCCGTCGAGCGTCACCGCGTCGCCCTCGCCGCGGGCATACACCACCGCGTCGGGGGGCTCCGCCGCCCACACACCCCACAGCTGGCCCGGCCTCGGTTCCGGTCCGTCGAGTTCAGCCAGGATTGCCACAGCGTCGGTGTGCGCCTCGGCGAGCCGGCCCGCGACGATGTCCGCTTCGGTCAGGTCGGCCAGCCGAAGCCACCGCAATGCCGTCGCACCGCCACCCGGCAGCGGCAGCTCCAACGCACCGGATGCGAGCCATTGACTGATCATCCCTGCGTTCACGTCCCAGCACCCGCCTTGCGTCTCAGGTCCCGCAGGTGCTGCGCGAAGCCTCCCGGCGCGCGGCCGCTTCGTCGATCCGACGTCGCCACGGACAGCTTCGCGTCGCGGTGGATGCGCATGCCGGCGGCCTCGAATCGCTCGACCAGCTCGACGTCCTCGCCGGTGGGCAATGCTCGGAAGCCGCCCACACGCCAGTAGGCGTCGGCGCGGAACCCCATATTCGCACCGTGAATGTGGTTGTGACCCGGTCCTTCCGAGTGATATGCGTGCAGATACCGGCGGGCCACCTCGGCGGTAAAGTGCCGCCACACGGGGATCCGCACCACCCCGAGCACCATCTCGGCGTCGACGGAAGTCATCCTCAGCAACCACTGCGCATTCACCACGCTGTCGGCGTCGGTGGTCGCATACCACGTGCGTTCGGCCGCGTCGGCGCAGTGGTTCCGGGCGTACTCGAACCCGGCGGCCCTTGCCGCGCCGACGTTGCCTGCGTCAACGGAGACGAAGTGCACGTCAGGACCGAACTGGCCGGCCAGGCGCTCGCTGCCATCGTCGCAGGCGTCGAGCACAACGACCGTGAATACCGGCACAGGTAGGCACAGTGCGGCGGTCGTCAAGGCGCGCAGGCAACGGGGCAAGTGTTCGAGCTCGTTGTGCGCGGGCACCACCACGACGACCCGGTCGACATCTGTCATGGCAGCTAATTAGCCAAATTGCGGGCTTTTCACACCTGGCACGATGACGGATATGACCCAGGTGCAGGCGGTTCTCTTCGATTACTCCGGCACGCTGTTTCGCCTCGAAGAGGACGAGAGCTGGTTCGAGGGCATCAAGGTCGACGAGCGTCAGATCGATGGCCACGTCCAGGCCGAGCTGATGCGCAGGCTCACCGCGCCGGTCGGCCAGCACGTCGAGATGACCCCCGAGGCTTACCACGCGTGGGTCAACCGTGACCTGGCGCCGCACCTACATCGCGAGGCGTATCTGCACGTACTGCGCGAATCCGGCCTTGCCGACCACCACGCAGAGGCGCTGTACGACCGGGTCATCGATACGTCGTCCTGGACGCCGTATCCCGATACCGCCGAGGTGCTCAAGAGCCTGCACCGGAAACGCATCAGGACCGCGGTCGTCTCCAACATCGCGTTCGACGTTCGTCCGGCTTTCCTGACGATCGGCGCCACCGACTACGTCGACGAGTTCGTGCTGTCCTTCGAGGTCGGCGCCGTCAAGCCGGACGCCGCGATCTTCGAAACCGCGCTGGCTCGGCTGGGCGTCGAGCCCGCGCATGCCGTGATGGTCGGCGACAGCGACGAGGCCGACGGCGGCGCCCGTGCGGTCGGCTGCGGGTTCATCCTCGTTGACCCGCTGCCGACATCCCAGCGAACCGACGGGCTGACGAGGGCGCTAACCGAATACGGCATCGCGCTGTAGGCAGTAACGTCGCGGCCATGTCCGACAGCGCACGCATCCGGCCGCCGGGGTGGCTGAAGTACGTGAACAAGGTCATGATCGGGTTGCAGAAGCTCGGAATGGTGGAGATGTCGACCGAAGAAGCACGGCCAGTGCTGCGGGCGTTTCCGGTCGAGGTGCCGTCCGGCGTCGGATTCATCAAGAACGTCGGCCTCGTCACCGGACCCAATCCCGACCAGTTCGAAGCGCTCGCCGGCCGCCTGGCCGTGTTTCGTCTTGATCCGGTAAACGTATGAGCGACAACCCCTTTGACCCGTCGGTGTGGCAGCGCGTCGACGGCTTCGACCTCACAGACATCACCTACCACCGGCATGTCGTTGACGGGAAGGCGCAGCCGACGGTGCGCGTCGCGTTCAACCGGCCCGAGGTGCGCAATGCGTTTCGGCCGCACACCGTCGACGAGCTGTACCGCGTCATGGACCACGCCCGCATGTGGCCGGAGGCTGGTGTCATCCTGCTGACCGGCAACGGGCCGTCGCCCAAGGACGGCGGCTGGGCGTTCTGCTCCGGCGGCGACCAGCGCATCCGCGGACGCAGCGGCTACCAGTACGCGTCGGGCGAGACCGCCGACACCGTCGACGTGGCCCGGGCCGGGCGGCTGCACATCCTCGAGGTGCAGCGGCTGATCCGGTTCATGCCGAAGGTGGTGATCTGCCTCGTGAACGGATGGGCCGCGGGCGGGGGACACAGCCTGCACGCTGTGTGCGACCTGACGCTGGCCAGCCGCGAACACGCCCGCTTCAAGCAGACCGACGCCGACGTCGGCAGTTTCGACGGCGGTTATGGCAGTGCGTATTTGGCCAAGCAGGTCGGGCAGAAGTTCGCCCGCGAGATCTTCTTCCTCGGCCGGCCCTACACCGCCGAGCAGATGCACGCGATGGGCGCCGTGAACGAGGTCGTCGACCACGCCGACCTCGAATCCGTCGCCCTGGAATGGGCGGCGGCGATCAACGGCAAGTCACCGCAGGCGATCCGGATGCTGAAGTACGCGTTCAACCTGACCGACGACGGGCTCGTCGGCCAGCAGCTATTCGCCGGTGAGGCAACGCGATTGGCGTACATGACCGACGAGGCCGTTGAGGGCCGCGACGCGTTTCTTCAGAAGCGCGACCCGGACTGGACGCCGTTCCCCCGCTACTTCTAGCGATTTCGGCGCGCTTACGGTCGGTGAGCGGGCATAAGCGCGCCGAAGTCACTCGGCTTGCGCGGCACGGCGTGCGTCGCGGTTGGTCTTGCGCACGCTGAGCACGGTCGTGACGGCCAGGGTGGCGACGATGAACAGCAGCGACGTCACGGTCCCGATCTCCGGTAGGTGGAACGAGCCGAACTCGTCGATGTGCGAGCCGTGCAGCGCCTCGATGACGAGCTTGACGCCGATGAAGCCGAGGATGACGGCCAGTCCCTTACTCAGATACACGACCTTCTCGAGCAGTCCTTCGATGAGGAAGTACAGCTGCCGCAGGCCCATCAGTGCCAGCGCGTTGGCAGTGAAGATGATGTACGCGTCGCTGGTCAGACCGAAGATCGCCGGGATCGAGTCCAGCGCGAAGACGACGTTGGCCATGCCGATGGCGGCGATGACGATCACCAGCGGGGTGAGCAGGCGGCGCGTGCCTGTGCGGGTGACCAGGCGCCTGCCGTCGTAGTCCTCGCTGATCGGCAGGATTCGGTGCAGGAACCGCAGTGCGGCGTTGTTGTGGAAGTCCGGCTCCTCGTCGGAATCCTCCAGCGCCAATTGGATCGCGGTGTAGACCAGGAATCCGCCGAGGAGATAGAACACCCAGCTGGCCGCGGCGATCGCCGCCGCACCGGCGAAGATGAAGACGGCGCGGAACACCAGCGACAGCACAATCCCGATGTAGAGCACCTTGTCCTGAGCCAGTGCAGGCACCGAGAAGCGGGCCATGATGATCATGAACACGAACAGGTTGTCCACGCTCAGGCTGTACTCGGTGATGTACCCGGCAACGAACTCCTGCCCCGAGTAGGCAGGCAGGAAGATGAACAGCGCCGCCGCGAACGCCGCAGCAAGGCCGATGTAGACGAGCACCCAGCGGACGGCGTCTTTGGTGGTGACGGTTTGTTGTCGGCGGGCGATCACCGTCAGGTCGAGGACGATGATCGCGAGCAACACCACTACGGTGATAACCCAAACAACCGGCGAGACAACAGAAACCACAGTCGACCTCCGGACGGCATGAAGCAACAGTCCGGAGGTCTCTTCCGCCCGCGGCCTTGGCCGGGACCGGCACCGCCGGGTCGGCCATGGGGCCGTCCGTGATGACGACGGTGCCGCGCGAGGAATACTCCCCTCCACGAACAGGCAGAACTATAGTCCGCTATACAGAACTTTGTCGACCGGGGTTCCCTCAGGGGCGGAAGCGGGTCTGGCCGTGCGGTGACTTCGCGAACGCCAGCACCTTTGCCGCGGGCACTTTGAACACGTAGGCGATGTGGCTGTCCCCGCTCTCGTCGGTGTGACCGAAGCCGTCGTCATGCGGCGTGAAATCCCATTCGCCGTGGTACTTTTCGCGGATTGTGTCGGCGAGCTGGCTCAACGTGTCACGCCCCGTCACCCGCACAGCGTTGCCTTCGACGACCACGTCGAGCCCGTGCCTTCCACGTGTTGACGCCGGTCGTCACCGTGACAGCGGTGGAGTGCGCGAGATTCTGCGCCTTCTGCTCCTCCGGGCCCGTGCAGAACACAAAGCCGTCGTCCACCCACGCCCCGATCAGCGGCGTGACGTGCGGGCGGCCGTCCTTGCGGACGGTGGTCAGCCAGTAAAGCTCTGCGCCGGCCAGCACCTCTGCGGCCTGGCTCCAGTCGACGGGCTGTTTGGCTTCACTGAATCGGGCGTCGAGTTGGCCGGTGAACGTCATACCGATACTGACCGCGCCGCGGTCGGCAATTCATCGAAAAGTAGGCCACCTAAACTCGTGATACGTGAGCAAGAGCCCGCTTCGGCGGTTGGCCGATCAGTTCCTGCTGGCGAGTATGCGGCCGCCCGTGGCCCCGGAACTGCTGCAGTTCAGACCCAACCGCGATGTCATCGACCTCAAGGGCAAGCGCATCCTGCTGACCGGCGCCTCGTCGGGGATCGGCGAGGCCGCCGCGCAGAAGTTCGCCCGCCGCGGCGCCACCGTGGTGATCGTCGCACGCCGTCAAGAGCTGCTGGACGACCTTGTCGAGCGGATCACGCGCGACGGCGGCGACGCGAGAGCGCACGCAACGGATCTCTCGGACCTCGACGCCGTCGACGAAGTAGTCGCCAAGGTCGAGCAGGACCTCGGCGGCATCGACATCCTGATCAACAACGCCGGGAAGTCGATCCGCAGGCCACTGGCCGAGTCCCTCGAACGATGGCACGACGTCGAGCGAACCATGGCGTTGAACTACTACTCGCCGCTGCGGCTGATCCGCGGCCTGGCACCCGGTATGCGCGAGCGCGGTGACGGCCACATCATCAACGTGTCGACATGGGGAGTGCTCAGCGAATCGTCTCCGTTGTTCGCGGTCTACAACGCATCGAAAGCGGCCCTGTCGGCGGTCAGCCGGGTCATCGAAACCGAGTGGTCCCGCGACGGAGTGCACTCCACGACGCTGTACTACCCACTCGTCGCCACCCCGATGATCGAGCCGACGAAGGAGTACGACGGCCTGCCCGCGCTCACTTCAGCCGAGGCCGCCGACTGGATGATTGTCGCGGCCCGCAAGCGGCCGGTGCGGATCGCCCCGCGGATGGCAATGACGGCCAGGGCATTGGACACCCTCAACCCGAATTGGGTCAACGCGATCATGAAACGGCAAAGCGTCCAGCCCTGACACCGCGGCATGCTGAGATGGGCATCACCGTCACGAGGAGTTTGCCCGCCGTGCCAACTGCAGACATCGCCAACCTCGCCGACATCGTGCGAGTCCACGGCGCCGAACGACCCGACGTCGTCGCCCTCTACGTGGGCCAGCGGCAAGCTGCTTAAGCGACAGCTGCGCGAGCCGTATTGGGAGGGTGCCACGCGCCGCATCCACTAGCGGTACCGTGTCGCGGCCGAATCCGGCAGACGACGTGATAGACACGGGTTCATGGAGATCCTGGCCAGCCGGATGCTCATTCGGCCGGCAGACTACCAGCGGTCGCTGCGCTTCTACCGCGACCAGATCGGGCTGGCGATCGCCCGCGAGTACGGCGCGGGCACCGTGTTCTACGCCGGCCAGTCGCTGATCGAACTCGCCGGCCACGGCACGCCCAGCGCGGGCGGCACCATGTGGCTTCAGGTCCGCGACGTGTATGCCGCCGAGGAGGAGCTCAAGGGCCGCGGCGTCGAGATCGCCCGCGAGGCAAAGCAGGAATCGTGGGGCTTACACGAGATGCACGTCGTCGATCCCGACGGCGTCCTGCTGATCTTCGTCCAGGTGCCCGAAACCCACCCGTTGCGACGCGACACCAGACGCTGAACGGCCCCCGGCGCATCGCCGAGGGCCGCCCATTGTGAAGTGGTTCAGCGACCCTCCGACGCCAGCGGCCACCCGACCGAGGCCAACCGCGCGGCGACCTGATGGATCTCCTCCGGGTTGGGTTCCTTGTCGATCACCGCCGCTACCGCCTTGCGGATCTCGTCTTCGGTCACCACGTCGGAATCGTTCGACTTCAGGATCCACTGGGCCGCCCGGATGACCTCCTCCTCCGTCAGCGATCGCTTTAGCAGCGCTAGCAGCGGGAAATAGTCCTTCGGCGGAACACCTTCCGGGTAGCCCTTGTGCAGCCAGCCCAACACATTGTCCAGAACGGTCTGGTTCTCCGTCATTTCGCTAAATCAACTCCCTACTTGGGCATGAATGGGAACAGATCGACACCGAAGTGGTGGATGATCGTCGTCCTGGTGATCCAGAAGACCGCGGTGATGATCACCCAGGCGACGAACAGGAACAGCAGCAATCCGAGGTACTTCAAGGCCGGGTTGGGCGCATGCGTCGTCCCGTCGGCCTCGGTGCCGCCTGCACCGTTGGAGTAGGCCACCATTCCGAGCGCGAAGACCGCTGGCAGGCCAGCCCCGAGGACCAGTCCCACCACGAGCACCTTGAGGATGCTTTCTGCATAAACCATGAACGTTTCCTTTGGTTGTCGTGGCGTGCGGGCTAGACCGCGGCCTTGTCCGTGGACCCCTTGGCAGCATCGCGGACCTCAGCGGGAACGACGGAGTTGGTCGACGAGTCCCAATCGGCGTTGACGTTGTTGCTGTCGACCTTCTGCTGTCTGGGCACGCCACCAGATGTAGAAGGACAGCGCGCACAGGATGACGAATATCAGGCCGTCGCCCGCCAGGTCCGACCCGGTCAGCGACTCGACTCCGTGCGAGAGCCAGAACGCCAGCGCGCCCATCAATGCGGCGAGGGGCAGGGTGATCAGCCACGCGACCGCCATCCGGCCCGCGACCGCCCAGCGCACCTCGGCACCCGGCTTGCCCACGCCGCTGCCCAGGATCGAACCCGTCGCCACGTGGGTGGTCGACAGCGCCATACCCGCGGCGCTCGAGCTCAGGATGATCGCCGCCGACGACGCCTCCGCGGCAAAGCCCTGCGGTGACTCGATCTCGACGAGACCCTTCCCCAGTGTGCGGATGACCCGCCAACCACCGATGTAGGTACCGAGACCGATTGCGAGTGCGCAGCTGAAGATGATCCAGAACGGCAGACCGTTCTCCTTCACGTCGCCGGTGAGGTGGCCGGTGGTGATCAGCGCGAGCGCGATGACACCCATCGTCTTCTGTGCGTCGTTGGTGCCGTGCGACAGCGCAACGAGCGACGCGGTAGCGATCTGGCCCCAGCGGAAGCCTTCCTCGCGGCGCTTCGCCATCACGGTGCGGGTGATGCGGTAGACCAGCCAGGTTCCGCAGGCTGCGACGAGGCAGGCGATGACCGGCGCGGCGACCGCGGGGATCAGCACCTTCTGGGTGACGCCCGTCCAGTTGACCCCGGCGATGCCGAGCGCGGCGAGGCCGGCGCCGATCAGTCCACCGAAGAGTGCATGCGAAGAGCTGGACGGAATGCCGAACAGCCAGGTCAGCAGGTTCCACAGAATGCCGCCGATGAGGCCGGCGAAGATGATCGTGAGACCCATCGATGGATCGATCCCTGGGAGGAGGTGACCAGTCTTGCTGTCCTGGACTTTGAGGACCGATGTGGTCACGGTGACGGCGACCTCAACCGAGAGAAACGCGCCGACGAGGTTGAGGACGCCGGCCAGCAGCACGGCGGTCTTTGGCTTGAGCGCACCCGTGGCGATCGACGTCGCCATGGCATTGCCGGTGTCGTGGAATCCATTGGTGAAGTCGAATGCCAGTGCTGTCGCTATCAGCAGCAGCAGGATGATCGTCTCTGTGCTCATGGGTGCTAATTCTGGGTCCAGCACGGCAAATTTGACCAGCGGCCAGCGACCCCTGAACGGCCCCTCCGACCTGCGACTTTGCCTCAACCCGTGAGGTGTTCATCTACTGTTCACCTGACGGACCGGGGGCGTTGGCCTGCGCCGTCGACCTGGCGGAGCACTACCATCAACCTGTTTTGGGAACCGAGGTCGCCGGGCCTACGTGGGGAGTTGACACTGTGACGAACTTTCTCGCCAAGATCGTGGCGTGGATTACCGCGGGCTACCCCGAAGGCGTGCCGGAACCCGATCAGGTCCCGCTGTTCGCGCTTCTCAAGCGGCGCCTCACCGACGATGATGTGAAGACCGTCGCGAAGGAGTTGATGGGTCACGGCGAGTTCGACGACATAGCCATCGGCGTGCTGATCACCCGGATCACCGATGAGCTACCAGCCCCCGACGACATCGAGCGAGTGCGAAGCCGCTTGGCCGCCAAGGGGTGGCCGCTGGATGACCCGCGCGACACCGAGGACACGGAATAGCGGTCCTACGCCCCGTCGCTGTCCTGTCAGGTGCGTCGGCGCTGTCGCTGCTGCCGTTGTTGGCGGACGTGCTGGGCGGAGACGGGGCCGTGCTTCCGGTACCGGCCGACGACGCGCGCCAAACGTCGCTGCTGACAACGTCGTTACGGGCCGGCGAGCCGATCGACGACGACGTTGCCGTGGTGGTTTCGACATCGGGTACGACGGGTGTGCCCAAGGGCGCGATGCTCACCGCGTCGGCGTTGACCGCCAGCGCCGAAGCGACGCACCGCCGGCTGGGCGGCCCCGGGCGGTGGCTGCTCGCGCTGCCCGCCTATCACGTCGCCGGACTGCAGGTGCTGGTGCGCAGCGCCGTCGCGGGCACGACGCCCGTCGCGCTGTCGGCCGGGTTCGACAGTGCCGAATTGGCTTCCGCTGTCGCGTCATTGGGGTCGGGCCGCCGATACGCGTCGCTGGTGGCGGCGCAGCTGGACAAGGCGCTGCGTGAACCTGTGGCAGGGAGTGCGCTGGCGTCGCTGGACGCCGTGCTGATCGGCGGCGGACCGATGCCGGAGGGGGTCGCCGAAAGAGCCTCGGCGACAGGGATTTCGGTGGTGCGGACGTACGGGATGAGCGAGACGGCGGGCGGTTGTGTGTACGACGGCGTTCCGCTGGACGGAGTCCGGGTGCGCATCGACGACGGCCGGGTGGTGCTCGGCGGTACCACGCTGGCGAAGGGTTACCGCAATGCCGTGCGGCCGGATCCGTTCGCGGAGCCGGGCTGGTTTCGCACCGACGACATTGGCACCGTTGATGATTCGGGCGTGTTGCGAGTGCTGGGTCGCGTCGACGATGCGATCAGCACGGGCGGGTTGACGGTGTTGCCGCAGTTGGTGGAGGCGGCGTTGGCGACCCATCCTGCGGTGACCGAGTCCGCGGTGTTCGGTGTCGCCGACGAACGACTGGGCCAGCGAGTGGTGGCGGCCGTCGTGGCGACCCCCGGGTGCGCGGCACCGACGTTGGCTGAGCTGCGCGCGCATGTCGCGTCAACGTTGTCGTCGACGGCCGCACCGCGAGAGATTCATCTCGTCGACGAGCTCCCCCGGCGGGGCATCGGGAAAGTGGACAGGCACCGGCTGGCCGCGCGGTTCGGCGGCTAGCTGCGCGGGCGGACACAGTTGAGATTGTCCGCACTGGCGCAGTGGCGCTCGGGGCCGCGGCCCTCGGTCTGGCAGGCACGGCCGCGGCGTTTCCGAACGCCGGGACGGCGGCCGACGGATGCAGTTGCTAGCATCCGGGCGTGATCCGCGCACTCGTTCTGGCCGCCTGCTCAGTTGCCCTGTTCGGCGGATCCGCCATAGCCTCGGCGGACCCTGCCGGGCAGGGCGATGCCGTTTTCGCTATCGGCAAGTGCTACGACCCGAGTCAGCCTCCGCTGCAACGGCCCAGCTCGTTCGCCTACAACTGCGACACCACCGGCGTCATGGAGAACATGACGTGGACGTCCTGGGACGCCGACGGGGCGCATGGAACCGGCACCGACAGCGCCGTCGAATGCCAGCCCAACTGCGCGGAGGGGGCCCGGCTGTTCAATCCGATCGTCGTGCACGCGTGGAACGCTTCAGCGCCAACGAGTCCCGCGTGCCCGCCGAACGTTCGGTTCTACTCCGACTTGACGGTCGCTTATCCCCAGGACGTTCCACCCTGGATCAACCCGGGCACGACGTGGTCTCCCGGAACCGATTTCGTCACCGTGGACGGTATGCCTGCGGTTCACTTCTCCGGAATGACGCCGACGTGCGCACCCCTATGAGCTAGGCCGTGAAACGGTCACCGGCCAGACGTTCCAGATGTCATCGCAGTACTCCGTGATGGCCCGGTCCGACGAGAACTTGCCGCTGCGGGCGGTGTTCAGGATCGACATCCGCGTCCACGCGTCGGTGTCCTGCCACGCGGCGCTCACCCGGCCCTGGCACTCCACGTAGGACGCGTAATCGGCGAGGACGAGGAACGGATCGTCGTAGTAGTGCTCTGGTCGCAAGGCGGCCGCCGGGCGTCCGATCGAGTAGCGCAGATGGTCGAGGATGCCCCGTCGCAATGCATCGGCGGACAGCCCGGTGCGGCTGTGCTCGCGGGACGCGGTGTCGGCAGGGGTGGTGTCGGGGTTCTGGACGACGTCGGTCATTCGCGGAGTCTGACAGCGGTCGACGTCGGCAAAATGAACGGCCGACCACATACAGGCAAAGGCGCGCGCCGAAACTGTATTCCACCAGCGGACAATGCCCCCGAGGAGAGGCCTGCTGGAACACAGTTTCGGCGGTTCGACAGGCTGATTGCTCAGATCTGATTGATGCCGCCGTCGACGGGAATGTCGGCGCCTGTGGTGAAGCTACTCAGGTCCGAGGCAAGGAACAGCACGGTGTTGGCGACCTCTTCTGCCGTGCCGTAGCGCGCCAACGGAACCGTGCTGATCTGGTAATCCTCGAACTGCTGCGCGGCGTCCGGACCCGGGAACATCATCGCTGCCAGGCTCTCGATGCCGGGTGTGTCGGTGGCGCCAGGGCTGACCACGTTGACGCGAATCTTGCGGTCCCGCAACTCACTCGCCCAGGTGCGGGCGAGCGAGCGCAGCGCCGCCTTGATCGCCGCGTACACGCCGATGCCGTCGCTGCCCTTCGCGTTCGTGTTCGACGAGTTGAGAATGATCGAGCCACCGTCGTTGAGCAGCGGCAGCGCCTTCTGCACCGTGAACACCACGCCCTTGAAGTCGACGCCCAGCTGATAGTCCAGGTGCTCCTCGGTGATGTCGCCGATCCGTGCGACGTCGACGATCGCCGCGTTCGCGAACACCACGTCGAGGCGGCGACCGCTGTCCGCCACCGCGGCGTAGAGCCGATCGAGATCCTCCTGCTTGCTGACGTCACCCTGCACGCCGGTGACGTTGTCGCCGATTTCCTTGACCGCCGCGTCGAGTTCGGCCTGACGCCGACCGCTGATGAAGACGTACGCGCCCTCCTCGACGAACCGCTTGGCGGTGGCCAACCCGATGCCGGCCGTACCGCCGGTGATTACCGCTGTCTTGCCCTTGAGAAGTGCCATGATCGTGCCTTTCACTAGTTCTGGACCGTTCGTTCAATAACTAGGACGCATGGGCGGGCGCTTCTATTCCTGGGCTATTTCATTTCATGCCGGTCGGGATCAGCGCGATCATCTGCTCGGCCGCCGTCTTGAGCTGCGCGGACTTCACCCCGCCCTTGTGCAGCGCTTCCTGCCCCCGCATAAAGGCCAGCAGGATCGTGGCCAGCGCCTGCGGATTCTGCTTCTTGTCGATCGTTCCGTCCCGCTGAGCCTCTTTGATGCAGTTGGCGAGTTCCGTCATCCATGTCGCATAGGCATGCTCGACGGCGCGCTCCACGGTGTCATCGGTGCCGCTCAGTTCTGCAGCGCTCTTGGCCATCATGCAGCCGCGGCGCGACTTGTCGGCGGCGATCTCCCTCGCTTGCGCGCGGATGTGTCGCGTCAGCCGGTCATAGGCGCTGTACGCGGGATCGCGGAGCTGGGCGCGAACACCGTCCAGGGCGGTGCAGATGTAGTCGTCGAGCGCACGCAGGAAGAGTCCGTGCTTGTCGCCGAACGCGCCGTACAGGCTGCCTTTGCCCAGGCCCGTGACGGACGTCAGGTCGTCGACTGACGTCGCGGCGTACCCGCGCGACCAGAACTCGTCGCGCGCGGCGGCGACCACATCGCTTTCATCAAACTTGCGGGGACGAGGCATGCCTTCAGGTTACGCCGTTATGGAATGAACGGTACGGATCAGCCTCGTCGGTAGTCACCGAACGGTCACACTAGTGCCGATAGACGCAGCCCAGGGAGCAATAGGCTGGCGAGGGTGCGGATCGGTCGCAGGGAGGCGGTGGCGGTCACCGTCGGCGTGCTACTGGTGGTCGCGGCGTTCGTCGTACCGCATCTGCACCTCGGCATCGTCACACCGCTGATCAACGCGTCGCCGGCACGGTTCTACAGCTTCGCCGACACGGCGCCGATCTTCGGGTGGTGGAACGCCCACGTCGGCTGGGGAACCGTCCCGGCGATCGTCATCGGCATCGCGGCTGTGCTGTGGGGCCAAGCGGTTGCGACTCGCCTGCCGTGGCGGGTGCTGCCGTGGGCCACCTGGGCCACCTCGTGTGCGTGGGCGTTCTCACTGGCCATGATCGACGGCTGGCAACGTGGCTTCGCTGGCCGGCTCACCGCGCGCCACGAATACCTGCGCCAGGTGCCTACTGTCACCGACATTCCCGACGCGGTGCGCACGTTCGCCAGCAGAATCCCTGACTTCCAACCGAATTCGTGGATCACCCACGTGTCGGGCCATCCGCCCGGCGCGCTGCTGACGTTCGTCTGGCTCGACCGCATCGGGCTGGGCGGCGGCGCATGGGCGGGGTTGTGGTGCCTGCTGGTCGGGTCAAGCGCCGCGGCCGCGATCGTGGTTGCGGTCCGTGCCTTGGCGGACGAGAGCACAGCTCGGCTGGCGGCGCCGTTCGTCGCCGTGGCGCCGACGGCCATCTGGGTCGCGGTCTCGGCCGACGGCTACTACGCCGGCGTGGCCGCGTGGGGCATCGCGCTGTTGGCGCTGGCCGCGCGGAACACAGGGCGTTGGCCGGTCGTGGCCGCCGCTGGTGCCGGGCTCGTGCTCGGCTGGGGCATCTTCTTGAACTACGGCCTCGCGCTGATTGGGCTGCCCGCGGTGGCAGTGTTGATCTCCGCGGTGAACTGGCGATCCGCCCTGCGTGCCCTGATTCCCGCGGTGCTCGCCGCCCTGGCGGTTTTCGGCGTGTTCGCGATCGCGGGGTTCTGGTGGTTCGACGGCTACACGCTGGTGCAGGAACGCTATTGGCAGGGCATCGCCAACGACCGGCCGTTCCAGTACTGGTCGTGGGCGAACTTCGCGTCGGTCGTGTGTGCGATCGGGCTCGGCAGCGTGGCCGGTGTCGGCCGCGCATTCGACATCGCGGCGATCAAGCGACGCTCCGGGCTGCATCTCGTCGTGCTCGCTGCGCTGCTGGCGATCGTGTTTGCGGACCTGTCCATGCTGAGCAAGGCCGAGACCGAACGCATCTGGCTGCCGTTCACGGTGTGGCTGACCGCGGCCGGGGCGTTGTTGCCGGCGCGGTCACACCGCTGGTGGCTGGGGTTGAACGTCGTCGGCGCGCTCTTGCTGAACCACTTCATCCTGACGAACTGGTAGCAGTCTGCGGGCAACCATGTACCACAGCAGGACCGACGACACGATCCCGAGCGAAAGCAGGAGCCCCAGTGGGTAATTGCGGTCCAGCACGGTCATGTTGTCCGGGCGCATGCCGGGCTTGTTGTACACCGGGATGGCCAGGAACACCAGCACGATGCTGCAGAACGCGGCCACCGCGATGGGCGGCCACCACTTCCCGGGGATGAGCCTGCGGGCGGCGAAACCCAACGCCACGCACACCGGCGCGAACACCAGATCGTGCAGCACGACGCCGACCAGCGCCCACACCACGATCCGCATGATGATCACCGGCGGGTTCTCCCACACCAGCACCGCGCCGTACGCCCCGATCACCACACCGAGGGCGATCAAGATGACGCGCGCGATCACGGCACCACCTCGATCCTCGACAGCCACTTCGTCTGCAGCACACCGGGTCTGGTCGGCGCGATCAGGCGGCAGGGATACCCGTGGTCGAGGTCCAGCGGCTGGCCGTTGAGCTTCAGCGCGATCAATGTCTTGCCGTCACGGGCATGCCGGGCCGGAAGTGTAGTACGCGAGTACGGTCCCGGTGGCTCGAGCGAGATCATCCGCACGTCCGAATCGCGTGAGCCGTCGACGGCGGCGACGAGGTCGGCCAGCACAACCCCGGTCCACTCGGCGTCGACGCTCCAACCTTCGACGCAGGCGATCGGCAGTCGGTGCGTCGCCTGGGGCATCGCAGCCAACTCGGCGACCGTGAACGCCCGCGTCGTCGACCCGTTTGTCACCGTCAGCCGGTAATCCGGTGACTGCGCGCTGCGCAGCACCCCCGCGGCGATCGCCGACCGGTTGATCGGAACCCCCTGCGGCCCTTGGCCTGAGCGCGGCGCGAGCACCGACACCTTACGCAGCAGCGGGATCGTCTGGCCCGCCGTGACGACCGTGGAAAGCGCCACCGCAAGCCACGTCCCGCGCAGGACCGTGCGCCGCGTCGGCCCGACCAAAACCGGTGTCTCCTCGACGGGCTCCCCCAGAGCGCGACGGATGATCGGCAGCTTCACGCCGATGTGCACGAGCACGGCGCCGGCAGCGACGTACGCCATCGCGTAGTGACTGGTGGTGAAGAAGAACTTGAACGCATACCACTGCGCGATGTTCAGCAGCCCGGTCGACAACTGGAACAGCATCGACCCGACCAACACCAGGATCGACAACCTTTCGATCTGGCGGACCGCTCCACCGATGATGGGACGCTCGAACAGCTTTGGCCACACCGACCACAGCTTGACGACGATCAGCGGAATGGCCGCGATGCCCGAGATGACGTGCAGGCCTTGGGTGACGCGGTACAGCCAGACCGGCCGGGTGGGCCAGAAGAACCATGGCTGCGGGTGCTGGATGAAGTGACTGATCAACCCGGTAACAAAGCACACCGCCACCGCGACGCCCAATGCGAGGCCGACACGGGCGGTGATGGCCGTGCCGCGCAACGTGGTGGTCTTCATGTCACCGCCAGGCTGGCCACCACGCGGGCACCGATCGGGTGGACTGCCGCGACCGCGAGGCCGACGTCGTCGGCCAACCGCGCCGCGCAGTCGATGCCAACGGACGCCCACCGGAACCAGGGGCCGATCGCGCGTGGCGATTCGAGGCGGACCCAGCCAGTGTGGATTCCGTCGATGGCCGAGTCGAATTCGGCCAGACAGCGTCCTCCGTGACGCAGCAGTTCGCCTGCCCGCCGCAGTATCCGCCATGGGTCGCCGCCGAGGCCGACGTTACCGTCGGCCAGCAGCACGGTGTGCCACCGACCGGTCCCCGGCAGCGGATCGAACACGTCGCGGCGAAGGGCCGGGGCGCCGCTGCGGCGCGCCATCGCGACGGCGGTGGCGGACTGGTCGACCCCAAGCGCGGGCACTCCGCGCTGGACCAGGTGGGCCACCAAACGTCCGGGGCCACAACCTAAGTCGATCGTCGGCCCGTCACACAGCCCGACCACGGCATTGTCAAAGCGCTCGTCGGCGTTGCGGCCGCCGAGCCAGCTGCGCACCGGCAGCCGGTCAACCCGGCCGTCGTCATGGCGGAGCCAGCAGCGTTCGCCGTCGAGGGCGCGGTCGTAGAGATTACCGAGCATGGGATACATCCCGGGTGGCTTGCACGAACCGGCTGTCGGGTGCGCAGACACGCCGAACTTCGTCGACATCGGCGACGGTGTCCACATCCGCCAGCGTGGGAACCAGGCTCACATTTGCACCACTGTCGCCAAGTGCCGCGAGCGTTGCAGCGCCGGTGTCGGATCGCGACATCGGAATCGCGCGCAGGCAGTCGGCCATCGTGGCCTCGCTCACGCCGAGCACCCACCAGCCGCCGTCCCGAGCCGGCCCGAGCACCGCGTCGGCGGCGAGGAGTTCCCGCGCGCATTCTGAGATCAGTTCGTCGGTCACCTGCGGGGTATCCATCCCGATCTGCAGGACCGGGAGCCCGCCGGCGGCCGCGGCGGCATCGACATGCGCGTTGGCCAGCCGCTGGGCGAAGTCGGCTCCGCGCTGCGCGACAACGGTGAAATCTGCTAAACGAGTTGTGATTTCGTCACCGGCGCTAGCCGCGCCGAGCTCACCCGTCAGCGCCACCACCCGCGCCGCGACCGGTGCATCGGCCACGGCGTCGAGTGTGTCCAGCAATGCGGCGGCGGCGATGTCGGCGGCGGCCTGATCACCGACGCTGGCCGCCAGCCGGGTCTTCGCCTGCCCGGGCACCGGAGCCTTGGCGACTACGAGCACGACAACGGGGATCACGAGATCACCCGCCAGAAGTCCAGCGCCGCAATGAAACTCCCCCGCACCGACCCGCTTACCTTCGACTTACCGCCGGTGCGCGGGCCGTATGCGACGTCACGCTCGACCACGCGCCAGCCCGCTTGCGCCGCGCGCACCAGCAGTTCCAGCGGATAGCCGGACCGGCGGTCCGTCACGCCGAGCGCCAGGAGCGCCTCGCGGCGGGCAACCCGCATCGGCGCGATGTCGTGGACGGGCAGCCCGTAGCGGGTGCGCAGCCGCCAGCACACCGCCGCGGTGCCAAGCCGCGCGTGCCACGGCCATCGCAGCCCGTCGACGGCACGGCGGCGCCCGATGGCCATGTCGGCGCCGCGGTCGAGCTCGTCGACCAACGCAGGCAACTCGCGTGCGTCGAGCGACCCGTCGGCGTCGATGACCGCCACGATCGGCGTGGTCGCGGCCACGACTCCGGCCTGCACCGCCGACCCGTAGCCCGGCTGTTTTTCGGCGACCACCTCGGCACCGTGCTGCAGCGCCACGTCGGCAGTGCCATCGGTGCTGTTGTTGTCGACCACCAGAGCCTTATACCCGTCGGGCATCGCCGCCAGCACACCCGGCAGCGACGCCGCCTCGTTGAGGCAGGGCAGCACCACGGTGACGTCGGGCATATCACCCGACCGTAGGCCAGCTGCGGGCCGCGCACAGGAAATCAACCGTGACGAAACGGTGACATTGGCGCAGGTAGCGGCATCGCAGGGCTAACCTCAGAAGTTGTGACGCGAGTGCTGATCGCCGACGACGACATCGTGGTGCGCGATGTCGTACGCCGATATCTGGAACGCGACGGCCTCGACGTCTCGATCGCGCACGACGGCACGGAGGCGCTGCGGCTGCTCGGCTCCCAGCGCATCGACGTGGCGGTGCTCGACGTGATGATGCCCGGCCCGGACGGCCTGACGCTGTGCCGCAGCCTGCGTCAGCGCGGCGGCTACACCGTTCCGGTGATCCTGCTGACCGCGCTCGGCGAGGAGGACGACCGGATCGCCGGATTGGAGGCGGGCGCCGACGACTACCTCACCAAGCCGTTCAGCCCGCGGGAGCTGGCTCTGCGGGTCCGCTCGGTGCTGCGGCGTGCGCTGTCGCCGGTGAGCGTGCTGCCGCTGGAAATCACCGTCGGCGACATGACGGTCTCGACGGCCGCGCGGTCGGTGACCATCAACGGCGAGCCGGTCAGCCTGACGAACCGCGAGTTCGACCTGCTGATGTTCTTCCTCACCCATACCGACACGGTGTTCTCCCGTGAGGAACTGCTGAAACAGGTGTGGCGCTGGGACTTTGGCGATCTGTCGACGGTGACCGTGCACGTCAAGCGGCTGAGGTCCAAGCTCGGCGACCATCACCGCGTCCAGACGGTGTGGGGCCGCGGATATCTGTGGAGCGACAGCGGCGATGAGTGCTCGCGCGAAGAGCAGCAATGATGCCGACGAATGACTTCTGGGAAATCGTCGGGTGGGCGTTGGCCTGCTCGGTGCCCGTCGTGCTGGCCGGGGCGATCATCATCCGGCTGGCGCGGTCGTGGTCGCTGGCGGTCAGCATGGTGGCGCTGGTGCTGATCCCGACGCTGGCGACGTTCACCGGCGTGCTGGGCGCCAGCGGGTTCATGATCACCGAGACGTTCGAGCGGACCGCCGTCGTACTGGTCATCGTGTCGGTGGTGACAATCCCCGCCGCGGTGATGCTGGCGCGCTACCAGGCTCGAAGGACGGTGTGGGAGCAGGAGATCCGCGATTCCGAGCGGGCCGCCGAGCAGTCGCGACGTCGGCTGGTCGCGTTCGTCAGCCACGACCTGCGCACGCCGCTGGCCGGAATCCGGGCCGTGTCCGAGGCGATCGCCGACGGCGTGGTGCCCGACTCCGAGGTCCGAGTACACGCGAAAACGATTGAACAGGAGTCGATTCGGCTCTCAGACATGGTCGACGACCTGTTCGAGATGTCGAAGATCAACGCGGGCGCGGTGCAGCCCGCGTTCGACAAGGTGGCACTCGACGAGGTCGTCGACGATGTAATGGCCGCGCACCGAATCGCGGCGGAGCGCGCCGGAGTGTTGCTGAGGGCTGAGCTGCCGGACAAGCCGGTGCGGGTGCTCGGCAGCGACCGGGCGTTGGTGCGGGTGCTGTCCAACCTGGTCGCCAACGCGATCGCCCATACGCCGTCGGGCGGCAAGGTGTTGTTGGCGCTGGGGTCCGACGAGAACGGCGCGTGGGCGCGCGTCGACGACACCGGTGTGGGCATCGACGAGGCCGATCTGCCGCGCGTCTTCGACGTGGCGTACCGCGGGTCCAACGACCGGGTGCCGCGGGCGGACTCGTCGCTGCCCAGCGGTTCGGGGCTGGGCTTGGCGATCGCCGCGGGATTGGTGCAGGCGCATCGGGGCACGCTGTCGGCGCACAACCTGGCGACGGGTGCGCGATTCGAGGTGCGGCTGCCGCTCGCCGACTAGACGCGGGTGTGTGTGCCAAAGTGTCCGCGTAGCGAGCAATTTTGTGTATGTGGTTCAGCCGCGCGTGTCGTCGACGACGAAATCTGGGCACGACTCTTGGTTTTTGATAGATCGTTCTACTCGTCGCGGCCATGGACCGCGTCGGCATCCGCTCATCGCTGGTGGTGGAACTGGAGACCACCGGCGCCAAGACGGGCCAGGCGCGGCGGGTACCGCTGACCGGCCGCGCCGACGACAAGGGCGTGTGGGTGATCTCCGAGCACGGTCGCCGTGCCGGCTGGGCACACAACATCGCAGCGGATCCAAAGGTGCGGGTCCGCGTCAACAATCAATGGCGCAGCGGCACAGCCACTTTCGAGCCCGACGACGACGTGCGCGCCCGCGCGCGCAGCGTCGGCGGCGGCGGCAAGATCAGCCAATCTGCAACCGCCCTGACCATGCGCGCGATGGCAGAGCGACCCGATCTCGGTGCGGATCACCTTCAACGACTGAGGCCTAATCCGGCAGCGAGCTGCTCAGCCGCTCCGTCGCCGCCAGGTAATCCTCGATGAACTCGCGCACCACCTCGCGCGCGGGCTTCACCTTGTTCATCAGGCCTACGCCCTGGCCGACGAAGTAGGTTGCCAGCGCCTGCGCGCCGGGATGGCCCTGCGATGCCAGCATGTCGACGCGGCGGATGACCGGCTCGGACAGCATCGACTGCAGCGGAAGCGGCAACGGCTTCTGTCCGCCTTCATTGGGCAGCCACGCGTCCGTCCATTCCGACTTAAGTTGCCGCGCAGGCTTTCCCGTCCGGCCGGCCGACCGTACGGTGTCACGCGACGTCGCCGCCAAGAACTTCTGCACGGTGTGCGGCGCGGTCTCGGCCTCCTCCGTCGTCAGCCACACCGATCCGGTCCACGCGCCGTCGGCGCCCATCGCCACTGCCGCGGCCATCTGCCTGCCGGTGACGATCCCGCCCGCCGCCAGTACCCGCACCGCGCCATCGATGGCCTCGATGACTTCGGGGATGAGCACCATCGTCGTCACCTCGCCGCAATGGCCACCGGCCTCAGTGCCCTGCGCGACGATCAGGTCGACGCCTGCGTGCACCTGCTTGACGGCGTGCTCCTTGGCGCCCACCAGCGCGGCGACGGGGACGCCCTGCTCCTTACCGGCTTCGATCATGTAGTCCGGCGGAACCCCAAGCGCGTTGGCGATCAGCTTGATCGGATGACTGAAGGCCACCTCGAGCAGGTCCTTGCCGGTGTCGCCGGACAGGAACGACGGGCCGGTGCGCGGCGAAGCCTCGGGCTCGATGTCATGTGCGGCCAACAGTTGGGCGATGAAGCCGCGGTAGTCCTCGGGGATCCGGCCGGCCAGCTCACCGCGGGACAGGTTCTCACCCTTTCCCTCGAACTTGGCGGGAACGATGAGGTCGACGCCGTAGGACTTCCCGCCCACGTGGTCGTCGATCCACGACAGTTCCTGGTCCAACTGCTGCGGGGTGAACGCCGTCGCACCAAGCACGCCAAAGCCGCCCGCATTGGTCACCGCTGCGACCACGTCGCGACAATGGCTGAACGCGAACAAGGGGAAATCGATACCGAACTGCTCACAGATGGCTGGCTTCACGTCACCAGTATTACCTGGCTTCACGTCACCAGTATTACTAAGTCAAACCTGTCGACGACAGGAACCTGCCGCTCATCTGGCGACCACACCTGACGCAGCATCTAGCCCCGCAGCGGCGCGTAGGCGAACTCACGCAACCCATCGCGCGGGTCGACGGCCGCGCGAAAACCCAGCACCTCCGCGGCGCGGGCCGGGTCGGCGACGATGTGGCGCACGTCGCCGCTGCGGTACTGGCCGGTGACGAGCGGTAGCACATCACCGCGGGTCTCGCACAGCTCGGTGGCCATCTCCAGGATCGAGATCGGCCGCCCGGAGCAGACGTTGAACGCCGAGAAGCCGTCCAGATTCGCGCCGATGGCCGCCACGTTGGCCGCGGCGACGTCGTCGACGTGAACGAAGTCGCGCATCTGCCCGCCGTCTTCGAAAACCCTTGGCACGTCGCCTGCTTCGAGCTCGGAGCGGAAGATGGCCGCCACCCCGGAGTAGGGCGTGTCGCGTGGCATGCCGGGGCCGTAGACATTGTGATACCGCAGCGCCACCACCGACCCGCCCGTCGACTCCGCCCATGCCAGCGCGTAGTGCTCCTGGGCGGTCTTGCTCGCCGCGTACAAACTGCGCGGCCGTAGCGGTGCGTCCTCGTCCACCAACTGCCACCTCACCGGCTGTCCGCAGATCGGGCAACGATGCTCGAAGATTGCGGCGTCGAGGTCGGCTCGCGCGCGCGGTAGCGGATCGACGAGCCCGTGTTCCGGGCACTCGTACCGGCCCTGCCCGTAGACCACCATCGACGACGCCAACACCAGCCGCTGGCAGCCCGCCGCGAACATCTCCGCGAGCAGCACCGCGGTGGCGAAGTCGTTGTGGCTGCCGTAGGACGGCGCGTCGGTGGCGTCCACCCCCGCACCGACGACCGCCGCCTGATGGCAGACCACGTCGACGCCCTTGAGCAGGGGTGCCAACGCGGCGGCGTCGCGAATGTCGACCCGCTGCATTCCGACCGGCAGTTCGGCGTCAGGCCCGTGCGCCGCCGCAAGCATGACGTCAACGGCGACGACCTCGTGCTCGGCTTCGGCCAACGCCACGGCCACCCACGTTCCGATGAATCCGGCTGCGCCGGTCAGCAGCGCCCTCACGGCAGATCGAACGGCAGCTCGACGCCGTCGTGCGGCAGGCAATGCGTGCACGTGGACACCTGAGCCACGTTTTCTATGGCCTCGTGCACCAGCTTCTTGAACGGCACCAGGTTGCGCTCGAACTCCGCGAACACGTCGACGGCCCTGACACCCGTTCCCGCCTCGATGCCCGCGTCCAGATCCGTCACCAAAGCAATGGCGGCATAACACATTTCGAGCTCGCGAGCCAGCACCGCCTCGGGATAGCCGGTCATGTTGACCAGTGTGAAACCCTGGCTTGCGAACCAGTGGCTCTCCGCGCGGGTGGAGAACCTCGGCCCCTGGATCACCACCATGGTGCCGCCGTTGACCACACCGGGCAGGTTCGCCGCCGCCGACCGCAGCGTCGGGCAATACGGATCGGCGAACCCGACATGGATGCCGCCCGAGTCGAAGTACGTGTCGTCGCGGCCCGTGGTGCGGTCCACCAATTGATCGGGCACCACCATCGCCCCTGGCCCCAACTCCGGAGTGAGGCTGCCGACCGCGCACGGCCCGAAGATGCGGCGCACGCCCAGCGCCCGCAGCGCCCACATGTTCGCGCGGTACGGCACGGTGTGTGGGGAGAACTCGTGCTTGACGCCGTGCCGGGGCAGGAACGCCACCTCGTGCTCGCCGACGGTACCGACGGTGATCGGCGCACTCGGTGCGCCGTACGGGGTGTCCAGACTGATGGTGCGGGCGTCGGAACCGAAGAACGTGTAGAAGCCGCTGCCACCGATGACTCCCAACATTCGACCATTGTCCGTCATGCCGCCGGCCCACCCGGCTGTCAGGTTGGAGTGCTTAACTCGCGACGTGGGGGTTTCGCGGCTGCTCGGGCCTGACGCGCCGGCCTTGTTTCGAGTGGGCACGGCGGCGGGGATCGGTGCGGTCGCTGCCGTGATGATCGGTGCGACGGTCGGCTGGCCGTACGCGCCCGCCGCCGGGTGGATCATCACCGCGGCGATTTACGTCTCATGGACGTGGATGCTGATCGCCCGGATGGATGCCGAGCAGACCAAGACTCATGCACGCCGTCGGCACGAAGAGGACGCCACGCGGCGCTGGTCGCACGCGATGATGCTGCTCGCCAGCATCGCCAGCCTCGCAGGCGTGGGTTATCTGTTGTTGGCGGAGAACTCCAAAAGCGGCAACGTGGCCGCCGCCGTTGTCGGCATCCTGAGCGTGACCGCCTCGTGGTTCGCCGTGCATACGGTGTTCACGCTGCGCTACGCCCGGCTCTACTACACGGGGCCGTCGGACGGCATCGACTTTCACCAGGACGGCAGCCCGACGTACGCCGATTTCGCGTATGTCGCCTTCACGATCGGCATGACCTACCAGGTGTCCGACACCGACCTCAAGGCCCGCAACATCCGCGCCACAGCGCTGGGACAGGCGATGCTGTCGTTCCTGCTCGGCGCGATCATCCTCGCCGTCACCATCAACCTCGTCGCTGGCTTGGCCGACTACAACAAGTGAGCCCCGTGGCACGATGGCGCTCGTGGCCAGTTTCGCGCAGTGGGTCGAGGGCGCCCGCCCGCGGACATTGCCCAATGCGATCGCGCCCGTGATCGCCGGCACCGGCGGCGCAGCCTGGCTACACGCCGCGTGTTGGTGGAAAGCGCTGCTGGCGCTGCTCGTCGCGGTGGCGATGATCATCGGCGTCAACTACGCCAACGATTACTCCGACGGCATCCGCGGCACCGACGACGTCCGGGCGGGGCCGTTGCGGCTGGTCGGCTCGAAGTTGGCCGCGCCGCGCGCGGTGCTGACGGCCGCCATGCTGAGCCTTGGTATCGCGGCGGTGGCCGGGGTGGTGCTGGCGTGGTTCAGCGCGCCGTGGCTGATCGCGGTCGGCGCCGTGTGTATCGCCGGGGCCTGGCTCTACACCGGAGGCTCCAAGCCGTACGGCTATCTCGGGCTCGGCGAGGTCGCAGTGTTTGTGTTCTTCGGCCTTGTCGCCGTGCTGGGCACGCAGTACACCCAAGCGCTGCGGATCGACTGGGTGGGGCTGGCGCTGGCGGTGGCGATGGGCTCGCTGTCGTCTGCGGTACTAGTGGCCAACAATCTGCGCGACATCCCGACCGACATTCAGGCCGGCAAGATCACGCTCGCGGTGCGGCTCGGAGACGCCCGCACCCGGGTGCTGTACCAGGCGTTGTTGGTGATCGCGTTCGCGTTGACGTTGGTGCTGATGCTCGCGACGCCGTGGTCGGCGGTGGGGCTGATCGCGGCACCCCTCGCCGTCCGCGCGGCCGGTCCGGTCCGAAAGGGACTTGGCAGCAAGGATCTGATCCCGGTGCTGCGCGACACCGGCCTGACGATGCTGGTGTGGGCCGTCGCGGTGGCGCTGGCGTTGGCGTTCGGCTGAGCGATGGCTTCGAGACGTGACGCTAGGCGGTGGAGGTACCCGTCCAGTACTCGACGAACCGGCCGTCGGCGAACCGCAGGATGTCGTTGCCGGTGAACCGCGCCGGACCGTCATCGGTCGCTCCGGTGCCGACCCAGCGGGCGGCCAACAGTTCCCGGCCGACGAAGGGCTCGATCTCGACCACGAACCTCAAGTCGGAGAACATCTTCTGCGTCTCGTCGACGATCGCCTGCAACTCATCGGGACCATTTACCTCACGAGTCGGCCAGTGCCCAACGAAATCGTCGGAGACCAGTTCGGCCGCGACCGGCTTGCCCGCCCACAACTCCTTGATCCATCGCTGGTAGAGCGCCTTTGCGGTAGTCATATGTGATGTCTACCCCTCGGTGACGCCATCTATGCGATCGCGGTGTGATGACGACCGTCGCACCCAGGATGTGCACCTCGACGCGCATCATCGGGCCACGGATCCGAAGGTGAGGAAGGCGATTCCGGTGAAGGCGACCGCGATCACTTGACCCAACACGAACGAGTCGAGCTCATCCAGCCAGTGCGGGGCGGTGGTCATGGTGTACAACCTTTTCGACTGAGCGGCCTAAAGTCGTCAACGCTGACCGCCATCCATCGTTCCCACTAGCCTGAGGGCGCCATACCGGCTAGCTGCAATCCTGCTGACTCGGCGGTGAGTTCGATGCAAGATTATTGAGTCTGCGCCGTTTGTCCCGGCGTCGGGGGAAGGAACCAACATGTCTGCCGTGCAGGTCGTCGTCGCCGACGACGACGTGCTGCTGCGCGAGGGTCTTGCCAGCCTGCTCGACCGGTCGGGTTTCGAGGTGGTGGGCCAGGCCTCCGATGCGACGGAGTTGCTCGCTCTGGTGCGTGACCGCAAGCCGCAACTCGTCGTCGTCGACATTCGCATGCCGCCAACGCATAGCACCGAGGGCCTCGACGCAGCGCGCGTGATCCGAGCGGAACTACCCGATACCGGCATCCTGGTGCTGTCTGCGCACGTCGAAGTCGAGCACGCGACGGAATTGCTGGCCAGCGGGCACGCCATCGGCTACCTGCTCAAGACCCGGGTTACCGACGTCGCAGACTTCGTCGACACGCTCGAACGCATTTCCAAGGGCGCGTCGGTGGTCGACCCCGCGCTCGTTCAGGAATTGGTCTCCGCCCGCCGCCGCGACGATCCATTGGCCGTGCTCAGCGCGCGCGAACAAGAGGTGTTGATGCTGATGGCCGAGGGCCGTTCGAACGCAGGCATCGCGCGGCGGCTCTGGGTCACCGAAGGCACCGTGGAAAAGCACGTCCGCAGCATCCTGACGAAGCTCAACCTCCCCGAAACCGGCGATGACCACCGTCGTGTCCGGGCGGTGATCACCTACCTCGAGACCCGGTGACGTTGAGCAGGTCCTGGATGGCGTCGGGTGACAGCGAGAACTTTTGCACGAAACCCACTGCAGGACTCGCGTCGATCATCTCGGCGAGGTCCGATTCCGCGTAGGTGGAAATTAGGATCACCGCCAAGGTGCTTGCGATGCTCACGCGATCAAGTTGCTCGGCCAGCTCGAACCCGTCCTCGCCGCCGAGTTCGACATCGACCAACGCCACGTCGGGACGCAAGTCTTCGTAAAACCTAAGCGCCTCAGCACTATTCGACGCCTTACCGACAACGCTGATTCCCGCTCGCTCGAGCATGGCGCTCGCGGCGTCACGAAAATCGGCGCTGTCGTCAACGATCAAACAACGCATATCGCAACCCGCGGCAATACACAGTTTTCAGCTTCGCAGACATTGACCATGATTACATTCCAGCTAGCCGGAACTGCCGCGCGGCCCCAGAGGGGCACTTATCGCCGCTATCACAGAGTTGCCTGGCAGGGCAATAATCGATGGGTGATTCTTTGTTGAAGAGGCAAGATGAGTGAGCGTTCCACGTCATCACCGCAGCCGGGATCCGATCCGGGCATGTCCTTGCCGGCGCGGCTGCTGGCGCTAGTGGTGCGGCCGACGGCGCCTCCGCTGTGGCTGGGAATCGTCGTGGCCGCGGTTTTCATCACCGCAGAGACGCTGTTGGTCTACGGGCTGCGGCAGATCGAGCCCGAGAACGCATTCGGTGCGCTGTTCCTGCTCGGCGTGCTGGTCGTCTCCGCGGCGTGGGAATTCCGGCTCGCGGTCGCCACATCCCTGGCGAGCGCCCTGGTCTACGTCTACTTCCACCTCGAATCCAGCGGCTCGTTCCTTCCGATGCACGCGCAGGACTGGGTCGCGATCCTCATCTTCCTGCCGGTCGCGCTGCTGGCTAACGTTCTCGCCGGGCAAGCCCGCCTGCGCGCCGCCGAGGCCGAGCAACGCCGGCGGGAAGCCGACCTGGCAGCCGACCTGGCCCGCCTGATGCTGCGTGCCGGCGATCTGCGGCCCGCGCTGGATGCCGCAGGCCGGCGGATGGCGGAGGGGCTCGGGCTTCCGTTCGCTGTGCTCGAGCCGGATACGGTCGTCGCGACCGAGCACCAATCCGCGATTCCGTTGCGTGACGGCGACGCACCGCCGGGCACCCTTTTGGTCCCCGTCGATGTGCCAAGGCCGGTGCGACATCGCCTGCGCCGGCTGGTACCCGCCCTGGAGGCCTTGCTTGCTGCCGCGCGCGAGCGCGAGGCGATCAACACCGAACTTGAAGCCAGCCGGAGAGAACTCGAGCGGTTCTTCGACCTGACGTCCGATCTGTTCTTCATCGGCGACGAAACTCACGTACGACGTCTGAACCCGGCCTCGGAGCGCATCTTCGGCTACACGGCTGGCGAAATGCAGTCCAGGCCGTACGCCGAGTTCATCCATCCCGACGACCGCAACCGCACTAGCCCGTTGGTGGAAATACTGGCCCGCAGCGGTGGCGCAGCGCAATTCGAGAACCGCTGTCTGCGCGCCGACGGTACCGTGCGTTGGCTCGAGTGGAGCATCGTCGCGGAGAACGGTCTGCTGTACGGCGCCGCTCGCGACGTCACCGACCGGCGACGCGAGCAGGACCGGTTGCGCGAGGCACAGCGCATGGTTGAAGCCAGCCACGCCGAGGTCAGCGCTCTCGCCGAACAACAGGCGGCGCTGCGGCGCGTCGCAACACTGGTCGCGCGTGGTGTCGACCCTGCACAGGTGTACCCGGCGGCCGTAGCTGAGCTGTCCCGCGGACTCGGTATCCACAATGTGGCACTGATCCGTTACGAATCCGGCGAAGCACTGGTGTTGCTGGCAGCCCGCGACGAGAGCGGGCTCACGAAAATGTCCATCGGAGAGCGGATTCCGCTTGACGGCTACAACGTGGCGGCGATGATCCTGGACACTGGAGAGCCAGCGCGGATCGACAGCTTCGACCGCGCCACCGGCCGCACGGCTGAGCGCATCCGCCGGCTCGGGCTGCGCTCGGCAGTGGGTGCGCCCATCATCATTGACGGCCGCATCTGGGGTGCGCTGGTGATCGGCTCATCGCAAGCCGAGCAGATGCCGCCGGAAACGGAGGTCCGCATAGGGGATTTCGCGGACCTCGTCGCCACCGCCATCTCCAACGCCGAAACCCGTGCGGAGCTGACCGCATCACGCGCCCGCATCGTCACCGCCAGCGACCAGGCCCGCCGCCGCTTCGAGCGCGATCTCCACGATGGTGCGCAGCAGCGGATCGTCTCGCTCGGTCTCGAACTGCGCGCGATCGAGGCATCGATACCTGCAGAGCACCAGCGGTTGCGCGACCAGGTGTCCAGCGTCGTCGACGCCCTGGTCGGTGTATCAACGGAATTGCAGGAGATATCCCGAGGCATCCATCCCGCGATCCTATCGAAGGGCGGGATTGGCCCCGCGATCAAGACGCTTGCCCGACGCTCCGCCGTCCCCGTCACGGTCGACCTCAACGTCGGTCGCCGAATGCCGGAATCGGTTGAAGTCGCCGCCTATTACGTTGTCGCCGAGGCGCTGACCAACGCCGCCAAACACGCGCAGGCATCCGAAGTCAACGTCTCCGCGGTCGCCGGGGACGGTGAGCTTCACCTCACCATCAGCGACGACGGGATCGGCGGTGCTGTCGCAGGCGCGGGCTCAGGCCTGATCGGCCTCAAGGATCGCGTCGAGGCGCTGGCCGGCCGCCTTGGCATATCCAGTCCGGCCGGGAGTGGGACAACCTTGACCGTGGTCATCCCACTCATGAGCGAATAGCCGTACCGCACTACCGGTTTCAGCGGTGCCCGCCGTGGTGGAATAACAGCGCGTTCCCCCAGAACGGGTACTGAGCCTGGTAGTCGACCGGGGGCGGGGTGGCACTGATTTGCGCATTTCCGTCAGACTCGCAAACGCTTGCCGTTCCGGTAGAGGTACACGTAGGGGCGGCTTCGGCCAGCGGTGCGACCGCGATCGCGACCGCGCTCGCCCCGGCCACCAACAGCGGCGGAATAAAAGCCCGAATTCTCATTATGGCGCTACTCCTTTGTTAGCCTGCCTTTATAGGCAGACAGATTCAGCATCGCGCGTGCGCCAAGTGAAGTCGTTATCGCTGACACCCATTCGGGACTACCGGTTATCCCCCAGGGCGTCGAGTAGCCGGTCCAGATCGTCTTCGGTGTTGTACAGGTGGAAGCCGACGCGCACCGCTCCGGCACGGGTCGAGGCGCGAATACCGGCAGTCCGCAGCTTGTCGGCGGCATCTGCGATCGGTATCGACACGATGGCCGAATTCTGCTGGGGCAGATCGAGTTCTGCGCACACCCGATTGGCCAACCCGACGGTGTGCGCCTCGACCGCGGCGCCGTCCAAGGACGCCAGCCACGGCAGCGTCAGCCCGGCGCCCAGAGCGCTGAACCAGGCGGGTGAGGCATCGAAGCGCAGTGCGCTGTCGGCCAGCCGCAGCGGCAACCCGTAGATCGTTTGCCACGGGTCCTCACCCGCATACCAGTTCGCGGCATGTGGCGTCATGATCCGGCTGACCCTGTCGCTCAGGGACATCCACGCCGTGCCGCGCGGCGCGAGCAGCCACTTGTAGACCGCGGCGACGGTGACGTCGGCCCAGCCCACGTCGACCTGTTTCGAGCCGAGCGCCTGTGTGATATCGATGACACTCAGCGTGTCGGTGCCCGCGACGGTGTGCCGCAGGGCGCCGACGTCGAGGACGGCGCCGTTGGCGGACTGCACCAGGCTGGCCGTCACGACATCGAAGTCGGCCGCGGCCGACACCAACTGATCGGGCGCCAACTCGGTGATCGTCACACCCCTGCCGGCCTGCGCGGCGAACGGGAAGGTGGTGCTGGTGAACTCGCCGGCCAACGTGGCCACCCGGCTGCCGTCGGGAACCGCAGCCGCGACCAGTCCGAGCATCGCGGAAACGTTGCCGCCCATGGCCACCGAGTCGACGTGAACCCCGGTCAGAGCGGCGTATCCGGCGCGGCCCGCGCGCACCGGCTCATCGAACGACGACGCCTCCATCGTTCCGGCCTGCCACTGGGCGATGCAGTCCTGCAGTGCGTCGATCAGGAATCGCGGCGGCAAGCCGTAGGTGGGGGTGTTGAGAAACCCGTCGGCACCGACGAATTCGGCGCCGAATGCTTCGCGCGCCAGGACGGTCGTCATTGCGCAGCCGGCTCGTCGCCGCCGGAGGTTTCTTCACCGCGCAGCCTGGCCTGCAACTGTTCTCGGTCCTTGCGTCGGCGTTCGTCGAAAACGGCGATGCTCGCGGTGGCGCGACGCCGCAGCGGGGCGAACATCCAGATGCCCAGCGGCAGTGCGATGACCAACGCGAACAGGACCGCCACGGCAAGCGGGAAATCGCGCAGGCCGAGCAAATGTCCGGCACCGAAGATCACCGCGGTCAGGACGACGACGAGCAGCAGGCGGGCCAGGACATAGGCCAGCACGTCCACCATGAGCCCGGATCGGGGCGGTCTGTCAGACACGGCCCGAGCCTACCGACGGCGCGTATATTCAGATAAAGGAGGTTCTTGCGTGGCGTATTTGCTCCTGATTCTCGTCTTGGCCGGATTGATCTACGGTGGCTGGCGGCTGACGCGGCTGACCGCGGCCCGCTCGAAGACGCGTGTGATCGGCCCGGACGACGATCCGGATTTCCTGCGGCGGCTCGGCCACGGGGACAACAATCCCCGGCCGTAGCGCCGCGATGACCTAGCCGGACTGGGCGTCAGGCGGTGTTGCGCCCGAGAAGCCATCCGCGACGACGGCCGCCAATTCGATCAAGGCCTCCCGAGTCTGGAGCTTGAGCCGGTCGAGGCTGATCTCGGCGCCCTCCTCCAGGTGCGGGTCGAAGGGCACCTGTTTGACGGCGCGGCACCGCCGGTTGAAGTGGTCCACGACCTTCTTCATGTCGACCTTGCCCGACTGCGGTCGCACCGCATTGATGACGGCAATCGAGTTGCGCACCATCTCCTGGTGGCCGTGGGCGTCCAGCCAATCCAACGTTGCCGATGCGCTGCGGGCGCCGTCGACCGATCCGGAGCTGATGACGACGAGCACGTCGGCCTTGTCCAGCACGGCCGACATCGCCGAGTGCAACATGCCGGTGCCGCAGTCGGTGAGCACGAGGCTGTAGAACCGCTCCAGTACCTCGAGCGCGCGAGCGTAGTCGTCGGAGCTGAACGCCTCCGACACCGCCGGGTCGCTCTCCGACGCGAGCACTTCCAGCCGGCTCGGGCCTTGTGAGGTGTAGCTGCGGACGTCGCTGTAGGCCACGATGCCCTCGGCGTCACGCAGCAGGTGCCGCACGGTGGCCGGGGTTTCCAACGGCACCTTCTGGCTCAGCGTGCCGCGGTCGGGGTTGGCATCGACGGCGACGACGCGGTCACCACGGATCGACGCGAACGTCGCACCCAGCGTCGCGGTGATCGTCGTCTTGCCGACCCCGCCCTTCAACGACAACAACGCGATCCGGTAGCAGCCCCGCAGCGGCTGCTGCACCTGAGTGACCAGGCTGTTGTGTCGATTGACCTTGGGGCTTTCACCGACGTTGATCAGCTTGAACGACGCGAGGTACAGCCACTTGCGCCAGCCCTGCGACGGCGCCCGCTTGGGCTGGCCCAGCAGCGCGACGGTCGACAGATCGAGGTGCAGCGGCACCAGCGGGCGCGGCGCATGGCCCAGCGGCAATCCGTTCGGCGGTGTCGGGTCAGTCCATTCCGCCGGTACGGACTCCGCCGGATCGGTGAACCGCTGCTGTGCACGAAAACCCGCGTGGTGGTCAGACAACGCGCCAATCCCCTCTCACTAGCAGTTCGTTCGCGGCGACCGTCAGCTCACCCCAGCGTACGAATGCAACCCGACGGTCACCAGGTTGATGAAGAACAGGTTGAACACCATCGCGACGAAGCCGACGACGTTGATCCAGGCCGCCTTCTTGTCGCGCCAGCCCGCCGTCGAGCGCGCGTGCAGGTACGCGGCATAGACCACCCACGCGATGAACGACACCGTCTCCTTAGGATCCCAACCCCAGTAGCGGCCCCACGCCTCCTCGGCCCAGATCGCGCCGAAGATGACGCCGAACCCGAACACCGGGAAGGCGAAAATGGTTGTGCGGTAAGCGATGCGGTCCAGTGTCTGCGCATCCGGCAACCGCTGCACGATGCGGGCCACCGCACCCTCGGCGTCGGGCTGACCGAGCGGCGACATCTTGAGCAGAAACAGGATGCTCGCCACGCCGGCCACCAGGAACACACCCGAGCCGAGGCTGACCACCGACACGTGGATCGGCAGCCAGTAGGACTGCAGGGCAGGCATGACGGGGGCGGCGTTGGTGTAAAGCCAGCGACCCGACACGGTCAGCAGGATCAGCACCGGAACGAGCACGAACACCCACAGCGCGCGGTACTGCGGCCGACGCAGCACGATGGCGGCGGCAACCAGACCCGAGAAGCACGTCAGGTTGATGAACTCGTACATATTGCCCCACGGCACCCGCGCCGTGGCCAGGCCGCGCAGCACGATGCACGCAAACAGCAGCCCGATGCCGACGTAGACCAATGCCAGCCCGGCCTTGCCGACACGCTCGTCGAGCGGGCGCTTCGATGCGTCAGCGACGACTCCGGGTGTTGCGCTGTCCGCGCCGACCGTGGCTCCGGATTGGACTTTCACCACAGCCATCTGCTCTTCGCGCAAGCGCTCATCGCGGCGGCCACGGCTATAGGCCAACTCCACGGCGAGCAGCAGCAGCGCGGCCACCAGCACCACCACCGACGAGGTGAAGGCCCAGTCGGAGTAGCGGGCCAACCCGATGTCGACGTGCTCGGTATTCATGCGCGATGTGCCTCCGCTTCTCGCTGGACGTTGACGTCCAGCGGACGCTGCGTCAACCGCTCGAACTCGTCGCCCCACCCCGAGTTGTCGGTGCGCGCCAAGCCGCCCAGCTCGACGCTCACCGTACCTGGGCCTGCGGGTGTCAGCCGAACCCAGACCCTGCGCCGCCGCACCACCAGCGACACCAGCAGACCGGCCATCATCGTCAGCGCGAACACCAGCACCCACACCTGGGCGGGGTCGTGGGAGACCTGCACGTTGATGAACGGCACCGCGCCGTCGAACCGGACGACGGTGCCGTCGTCGAGCCGGGTGTCCTGGCCGGCGCGCAGGTTGACGCGCGCCTTCTTGGTGAGCCGCTTCTGCTCGATGAGATTCGGGTCGAGCGAGAACAACGACTGCGGCCTGCCGGTGTCCAGTCCGGTGTCGCCCTTGTAGATGTCGACCGCCACGGCCGGGTCGTTCAGCGCCGGGAAGCTCGACGACAGCAGCGTGCCTTCGAGCTGTTCGGTCGGCGCGAACAGGCCCTGGATGGCGATCTGGTTCTTGCGGCGCTCGTCGGGATCGGGATAGCTGCCACCGGGCGGGTCGAACCGCATCGCGCCCGACGACAGGAAGGTGATTTGGTCTTCCGGCCGGAACTGCAGCGTCTGCGTGCGGGTCTGCCCGTCGGGGAAGGTGACGGTGAAGGTAGGCGCGTAGCCGTGGCCCTGCAGGTAGACCCTGTCGCCGCCGACGCGCAGCGGCTCGTTGACCTTCAGGCGGTACGGTCGCCAGGCGTCGGTGTTGAGGTCGGAGCCGGCCTGGTAATCGATGTCGGCGGAGAACGACGTAGCCTGCCCGGTCGGCAGGTAGTGCGCCTGGAAATCGTTGACCCGCAGGCAGATCGGGTACAGCGACGTGCCATCCACGGTGTTGCCGGCCCGGAACGAGTCGAACGCCGCGGGCGAGGCTGAGCAGAAGCCGGGGCCGCTGTCCGCGATGACGATGACATTGCCCTCGTAGCCGAACAGCTTTCCGGCGGCCACGGCGACGAGCAGGCCGAGCAGCGAGAAGTGGAAGACGATGTTGCCGAACTCGCGCAGATAGCCCTTCTCAGCCGAGATTTCAGTGATTTCGTCCTCTTGCTTGCGGACGATGCGGCGCCAGCCCCGCAGGTGGTCGGACACGACGGCGGCGACGTCGTCGGGATCACCGGAGACCTCGGCGGTGTGGTGCTTGGGCAGCCGGCTCAGGTTGCGGGGCGCGGCGACGGGCGCGGCCCGCAGGCTGCGGGCGTGCTCGATCAGTCGCGGGGTCAGGCAGCCCACCAGCGAGATGAACAGCAGCACATAGATGGCCGTGAACCAGAAGCTGGTGAACACCTCGAAGGCCTGCAGCCGGTCCAACCACGGCCCGATGGTGGGATGCTCGGCGATGTACTGCTCGACCTTGAACTCGTTGAGGCTGCGCTGGGGCAGCAGCGCACCGGGGATGGCGCCCAACGCGAGCAGGAACAACAACACCAGCGCGGTACCCATCGACGTCAGGGTCCGCCAGGTGTTGCGAATCAGCGCGAGCGCAGTCATCAGATGGGCAATCTCACGTCACTCACGAACGCGTCGCGCACCCAGGACACGAAGTCGCCCCACAGCCCCGTCACCAAGGCGGCGCCGACGAGGATCAGCAGCACCCCGCCGAAGATCTGGATGCCGCGGGTGTGCCGCCGCAGCCAGCCCAGGCCCCGCACCGCGCGCGCAGAGCCGAAGGCCAACAGCACGAACGGGATTCCCAGCCCCAGGCAGTACGCGATGACCAACGCGATACCGCGGGCCACGCTGGCGCCGTCGGTCGCCGACGCCACCGCGATCACACCGGTCAGCGTCGGGCCCAGGCACGGTGTCCAGCCCAGCCCGAAGACCGCGCCGAGCAGCGGCGCGCCGCCGAGAGTGGAGATCTGCCGGGGCGTGAACCGGGCCTCGCGCTGCAACGCCGGGATGAAGCCGACGAACACCAGGCCCATCACGATCGTGATCACTCCGCCGATACGTTGCAGCAGAAGCTGATTGCTGATCAGCGTCGTCGTCATCCCCAATACGGCGACCGTGCCGAGCAGGAACACGGCGGTGAAGCCCGCGACGAACAACAGCGCCGCGCCGGCGACGCGCAGCCGCGCGGTGCGCACCGCCACTCCCCTATCTGCCGATGGGGTCCCCAGTCCCGGCTGTTCCTCCACTCCGACGACCGCCGCCAGGTAGGACAGATAGCCAGGCACCAGCGGCACCACGCACGGCGAGGCGAACGAGACGAACCCCGCCAGCACGCTGACGAGCATCGCCAAAAGAAGCGGCCCGCTGGCCGTCAATTGGTCGATGTGGTCGAGGGTCACGTCTTCGGCTCCGGCTCGGCCGCGAGCCTTTCCACGACGGGCTGCAGGTCCTCGGCGAGCAGTTCGCGCAGGAACACCGCGGCGACGCGGTGCTGGCGGTCCAGCACCACAGTGGACGGGATGACGGTCGTCGGGTATCTGCCGCCGAAGGCGATCATGGTGCGCATCGGCGGGTCGTAGATCGACGGGAACGTGACCTTGCGGTCGACAACAAAATCCCGAGGAGCGTTCATATTGTTGTCGCGAACGTCGATCCCGAGGAACGCGACGCCTTGCCCGCGGGTGGCGTCGTACACCTTCTGGAGCTGGATGATCTCGGTGCGGCAGGGTCCGCACCACTGTCCCCACACATTGATCACTGTGACCTTACCGGTGAAGTCGTCAAGCGAGATCGTCTTGGCGGGATCCATCAGCTCTGGGCCGGCCAATGGACCTGGGCGGCCACGCTTTTCGGGTGGATCGTAGAAGATGTCGGTCTTGCCGCCGGGCGCCACGAACTCGAAGGTGCCCCCCTGCGCGACGGCGTCGTGGCCGGTGGAGCAGCCAACGAGCGCGACTGTCGCCGCGCTTACCAGGAGCACCAACCGCTTCACCGCCCGGCCAGCTCCGCGTATCCCCAGCCGACATAGGAATCGCCATGAAAGTAAAAGGAGGTGAGCGAGGCCAGGTTGCACATCCGCCGTGTCGGGAAGTGATGCAATGGCTGACCCGTCATCGCCCGGCGGAGCGTTTCCACGGGCAGCTGATGACTGACGCACACCGCCTCGTGACCCGCCGCCTTGATCCGGGCACGGTGCAGCGCCGTCGTCATTCGCGCCGCGATGTCGGCATACGGCTCACCCCATGACGGCGTGAGCGGGTTGCGCAGATACCACCAGTTGCGGGGATCGCGCAGGGCACCATCGCCGGGCGAGACACGTTGGCCCTGAAAGATATTCGTCGACTCGATCAGGTCGTCGTCAGTGTCGATCGGCAAGCCAAGTCGCGTCGCGATCGGCTCCGCGGTCTCCTGCGCGCGCTCCAGCGGCGAGGCGACCACGTAGACGATGTCGCGCTGCGCCAGCCAGTCGGCCACCGCCTGCGCCTGCGCCCGTCCCCGTTCAGACAGGTGGTAGTCGGGCAGTCGGCCGTACAGGATCTTGTCGGGGTTGTGCACCTCGCCGTGGCGCATCACATGCACGATCGTCTTCTCGGTCATGCCGGTTTTGTCGCTTCCGCGGCGGCGCGGGCAGCGCCGGGCAGGGCATCGGCTATGCGCTCGAAGGCCGTGTCATCCAGAACGGTTGAGACAAACCAGGTTTCGAACGCGCTCGGCGGCGGGTAGACGCCCGCGTCGAGCAGCGCGTGGAAGAACGGCGGGAAGCGCCACGTCTCACTCGCGCGCGCGGCAGCGAAGTCGTGGACGGGCTCGTCGGTGAAGAACACGCTGAGCATGTTGCCTGCGCGCTGAACCTGGTGTGCCACACCGGCTTCTGTCAACGCCTCGCCGAGCAGTGCGGCCAGCCGGTCGGCGTTGGCGTCCAGCGCGGCATACGCAGCGTCGTCGGCGGCCCGCAGCGTCGCCAGCCCAGCGGCCATGGCGACCGGGTTACCCGACAGCGTCCCCGCCTGATACACGGGCCCGAGCGGCGCGAGTCGCTCCATCACCTCGGCGCGGCCACCGAACGCCGCCGCGGGCAGCCCACCACTCATCACCTTGCCGAAGGTGAACAGGTCGGCGTCGACCGAATCGACGCCGTACCAACCGGATCGGCTCACCCGGAAGCCGGTCATCACCTCGTCGAGGATCAGCAGCGCGCCGTGGTCGGCGGTGGTGCGGCGCAGCGCCCGGTTGTAGCCGGGCAGCGGCGCGACGGTGCCCATATTGCCTGCGCTGGCCTCGGTGATGACGCAGGCGATCTCGTCGCCGAACCGTCCGAAAGTCTCTTCCAGCGCGGGAATGTTGTTGTACGGCAGCACGATCGTGTCGGCAGTGGCGGCGCCAGTCACCCCGGGCGATGACGGTAGACCCAGCGTGGCGACACCCGACCCGGCGTCGGCCAGCAGCGCGTCACTGTGGCCGTGGTAGCAGCCCGAGAACTTGATGATCTTGGCGCGGCCGGTGTAGCCGCGGGCCAGCCGGATCGCGCTCATGGTGGCCTCGGTGCCGGAATTGACCATGCGCAGCCGCTCGACCGGGGCGACGCGGCCGATGATCTCGGTGGCCAGCTCGGTCTCCGACGCGGTCGGCGCGCCGAACGACAGGCCATCGGCGGCGACGCGCTGCACCGCCTCGACGACGGCGGGGTGGGCGTGACCGAGGATCATCGGCCCCCACGAGCAAACCAGGTCGACGTAGCGGTTGTCGTCGGCGTCGGTCAGCCAGTACCCCGTCGCGGAGGTGATGAACCGCGGGGTGCCGCCGACCGAGGAAAAGGCCCTCACCGGCGAGTTCACCCCGCCGGGGATCACAGCGCACGCGTCGGCGAAGAGCTTCGCGGAGGCGTCGGTGCGGCGCATGACCACTAGTGTTCCAGCCCGGCCGAACGCGTCAACTACAGGGTGTAGGCCGAGATTGTACGGCTGACCTGCTGACCAGCACAACTGCCAACTCTGTACCCGTGAATTATCCGACAGCACGCAAACACACCGAGAGGAACCGCATGACCGGCCTGTCCGCCCCGCACACCGCGAAGGGACGGCTGCAGCGGGCGCTGCTGGCACGGCTGCGCGTACATGAACGCGACGGCATGCTGCCCACCAGCGGACGGTTCCTGTTCTACGAACTCGTGCAGGCCGGAATCGTGTCGAAGGCCCGCACCGGGGTGCGCCGCGCCGACCAGAACCTCATCGATGCGCTGACCCACCTACGCGAAGTCGGGCCACCCGAGGGCATCCCGTGGGAGTGGATCGAGGACGAAACCCGCTCCCTCGATGAATGGCAGACCGCGCCCAGCGTGGCCGAATACGTCGCCGGCGCCGTCACCTACGCCACCCTCGACCGCTGGAACGGTGCGCCGGGGCCGCTGATCCTGTGCGAGTCCCGGTCGCTGGCCGGGGTGCTGCGCGGCCTCGCCGCCCGCTACGCCTGCCCGATCGCGTCCACCAACGGGCAGACCCGCGGCTTCCTGATCTCCAAGGTCGCGCCGACGCTGCAGCCCGCTCAGCGGGTGCTCTACCTCGGCGACTTCGACTGGTGCGGGCAGCAGATCGAGGACAACAGCCGACGCACCCTCGCCGAACACACCGACGTTGACGACCGCCCGTGGGAACGGATCGCGCTGACCGAGGAGCAGGTAGGCGAGTTCAACCTGCCGGTCATCTCCAAGGCCGACCGCCGCTACCGGCCGGTGCAGTACCACGACGCCGTCGAAACCGAGGCGTTCGGGCAGGCCCGCATCGTGGCCGCGCTGCGCGCCCGCCTGGACAAGCTGATGCCCGAACCGATCGGTGACGTTCTCGAACGTGAGGACGCCCAGCGCGCCCTGGTCGCCGAACAGCTACGCGGGATGCTGTGATCGCGCCGTTCGGAATCGACAGTGAAAAAATAAGTGTCGAGTCGAGATCATCGATGACCGCGCCGTACGGGGCCGACCCGATCTACTCCGACCGCCTCGGCGACACCGTGCTGGTCATCTTCGCCGTGCTCTGGGACGGCCGGGACAGCTTCCAGCTCTACGCAAGCGACGGGCGCCGCTGGGAGTTGGTCGGCGTGCACAGCGAGTACCAGAGCGCGGTGGTCGACTGCGAGTGCTGGATCGCGGAGATGCAAGCGGGCGCCACGCTGGCCGCGTGGACGGCGCGGCACCCCGACGGCGTCACGCCTGGTTAATCGCCGCAGACACACACGCTGTGTTGCGGTCCGCCGTGGCAACCCGATGCTAAGCTGGCCACGCATCGCTGATCGACCGTGTTGCGTCCAGCGATCAACCGCCCTGAAATGCGTGTATACGCTAATCAGGCAGCCATCGCAGCGACACACCGTCGATGCTTAGCTAGATAGGCATGGTGATTATGGAGAACGCCTCCGACAACGGCCGCAAGGGCGGCAAGGTACGAGCCGAGCGGCTGACGCCCGCGGAGCGATCCGAATCGGCGCGCCGCGCTGCAGAGAAGCGGTGGGGACGGTCCTGGGTCCAGGCCACCCACGCGGGCACGCTGATCGTCGGCGACATGGAACTGGAAGTGGCCGTGCTGGAGGACGGCACGCGGGTGATTAACCAGAAGACGATCATGGGGGCACTGGGCCGGTCGCTTTCAACGGGTCGCCATCAGCGGACCGAGGGGCGACCCCCGTTCGTCGCGGCGGCCAATCTGGTGCCGTATTTCCCCGAAACCCTTCCCGATATGTTCCAGCCGATTGAGTTCCGCGTGCCAGGGCAGACCGTCTCGGCCACCGGGTTTCGCGCCGAAATCTTGCCGCTGGTGTGCGAGACCTATCTGGCGGCAAAAGACGCCGGTGCTCTGCTGGACTCCCAGATGAACGCCGCTGAGTCCGCAGGCAAGCTGGTCCGGGGCCTGGCGCGTGTCGGCATCATCGCGCTGGTTGACGAGGCAACCGGCTACCAGGACATCCGTGCCCGCGATGAGCTGGCCGCGATCCTCAACGCCTATATCGCACCGGAGCTTCGGCCCTGGACCAAGCAATTCCCCGACGAGTTCTTCCGTGGGATCTACCGTATCCAGGGCTGGGACTTCAAGCCCGGAACATCAAAGCGCACACCGTATGTCGGTCACCTGATCAACAAGTACATCTACGACCAGCTGCCGCCGGGCGTCAAGGAGGAGTTGCGGTCGCTGAACCCACGGACGCCGCAGGGCTACCGGCGGCACAAACACCACCAGTATCTGACCGCAGACACCGGCAATAGCCACTTGGACCGGCAGATTTCCACGGTGACCATGCTGATGCGCATCTCTGACGACAAGTACCACTTCGAGGACTTGTTTGACCGGGCGTTCCCGCCCGCCCAACCCAAGTTGCCGCTGGTTGTCGATCTGGCCGAAAACGATCTGGACGAGAACTAGGAGATCCGGGGAGGATCTACCACTGCTCGGACGGGATGCCCATCCCGCCGTTCTCCGTGCCAGGCACCACAGCCGCCGCACCGCCAGCGTCACCGCCCCAACCGCGGCGGTTGCAGAGGCTGTGCGACGGCTCCCACAGGCTCACATCGAGCGCCCGCTCCGGTGTCCCGGCCGCGACCAGCGCGCTCACCGGGGGGTTGTGGTTTACCTCGAAACTCCAGGGCGATCCGAACGGCGCCGAGTACCGGATCTCCCCGTTACAGAAGGCACAAGGCGCCCTGCGCGCGGCGCACTGCTCCTTGAAGTGGGCACGCAGGACTTGGTACTTGTGCCGGTCGGCCCCGTCGATCTGGCCGCGACCCGGCCAGGAACCCTCCGGTGAATCGTCGGCCGCCGACGATCTACGGCGCGACCAGGTCGGTTCCGACTCGACGGTGTCGTCGTACTCGCTGTCCATGGCCGCTGATTCTCCCAGCCGGCAGGGCCTCTGTGGCTGCCGCTATCTGTGTTCATTCCAATTTGCGTGTGCTGCAGTGCCGATCGGATGTCGACGTCCGACCGAGTTTGCTGTAGCCAATTATGTTGGAAATAGCCAGTTTTCGCGATTTCTGCCGCAAAGTTTGACTTTCCTGAAACCCCTACGCGCTCAACGCAATTCGCGGGGGTGTTTGCTGGCGGTAACGACGTCGTTCAGGGACCGGGGGTGTCCAGCGGGGGTGTCCACATTGGACACCCCTGCGGTGTTGAGGGGGGAGATTTCCGCCGGATTACCGTCCCGCGCCCCCCGCCTCGGCAGACTTTGCCGCGTCGGACCGTCCCGCGAGAGCTGATTAAACAGTAGCCGCATTAAGTCGATAACGGCTCGCCGATCACCCTGAGTTCGCCGTCGAGGTCGGTGCCCAGTGCGACTACCACTACTGTCTGCTCGGGCGTGTCATAGTATTCGCGCAAACGCAGTGGAAGAACGCTCACTGGCAGACGGTCTCCGCATCGCTTCGGCTCACCAGCCCATGCGAATAGATATTTCCTGCCGGCATATTCCAGTTGGATTATCTGGTTGCCAGCTGCATCCATGCGCAGTTGCGGCTGTCGCATGAGTTCGCCGCATGCGCATCGTTGGCTGGTGGCAACTGATGCGGGTTTCCCGTTTCCGAAACGCGGAACGTAGTGCGGCTCGTTGGTGATGGTGATTCCGGCTGAGGCAAGGTCGTTAGGGCCGGCGGGATGATTGGCGCTGGCTAGGCAAGCGTGGCGCATCACTTGTTCAATATGTTTGCAGGTGACGTGCCCGCCGTAAATCCACGACCTGCAAGAGCATCGCCATTTGTTTTGCATCACGTCATCGCATTGCACCTGGTACGTGTCGATGCCGTGTAGTACGTCGAACACGGCCCACCATTGGGGGCATCTTCTGTCCATGCCCTTATCGGTACTGCTTCGGTTGAACTGGGTCAACCGGATGCGGGATGGGCGACCCTCCCGGCCGGGTTGGCCGCGTGCCGCGCGTGCCGGGCCGGCGCCTGGGTGGCCCGGCCGTTGGCGATCCAGCGGTCGGCCTCGTCGACGACCACCGACGACCACGGTCACGTCGGACAGGTGGGCGCACGGTTTGGCCCGGTCCGGGTGCGGCGTGATGTCTGCGGTCATTTCTTGGCCGCGGTTGCCTTCGTCTCGGTCGCGGTGGGCGCCGCGGTGGGCAGCGCGGTGATGTGGCAGACGGCGGCTGGGCGTTCCAGGGCCAGATTCAGGCGCTCCTCGCACACACACCGGACGACGTTCTGGGTGAAGTCGGTGCCGCTATAGCCCAGCCGCAGCACGATCGTTTCGCGCACCGCGACTCGGCCCATGAGTTGAGTGTCGAGCAGCACGGCCTCGCCGGCGGTGAACTGGGTGCTCGTCAGGACGTCCACACCCCACGCGGTTTCGACCTGGTCGTCGGTCGGGTCGGTTCCGGCGACATATCGGCCAAGTGTGTCCTTCTCGACCCGAATCGCCGCCCACGTGTTGGGATGCAACAGCAACAAGTCTGGCGACGCCAACGCGGCTCCGGTGCGCAGCTTGGCGATCGCGCCGGCGATGTCATCCCAGTGGTTCACCGGGGTGGATGCGCCGCCGGTCGCGGCCAGCGACAGGATGCCCGCGGTTTTCGTCAGGCTGTTCAGCCCGCCCGCGGTAGGGTCGCCGCCCCAGAGTTGCGCGTTCTCCAGGTCGATGACCTGCTTCATTAGCTCCTGCTGGACGGCCTGGCTGAACACCGAGTAGTCCGACCAGTTCTCCCACGAGATCCCCGCGTGCACAGCCAACTTCAGCGCCGTGCAGATCAGCTTGGTGGCGGGCATGAGAACCTCGGGCTTCGCGGCGCCCTCGCCGACAATCCCGGCCGCTCCGGTCACCGAATTGACTTGGATGTACTCCAGCGATGGCACCTCGAGTGCGAACCCTGGCAGCCGATCCAGCAGCCGGTCCTCGTGGCGCGGGAAGGTGGGAATGTCGAACAACTGCGGCGGCAGCAGAGTATCGGCGGACACGAACCCGGGGTTGCGGGTCTCGAGCACGACGGACTCGCCGCGCCCGATGCGGGCGTGCGCGTCGCGCATGCGCTGCTCGGTGAATCCGAGCGGGCTCAACGCGCCGGCGGTGCCTGCGCCGCCGCGGCGGGCCGGCTTGCCGAGGTTGCGCAGCCGATCAGGGAGGGTGCCCTGGCGGTCGAGCTCGCTGCGGATCTCTTCGATGCGGTCGTCGAGGCCCGCCAGATCGGCGGTGGCCTGGTTGTAGCGGTGCGTTTCGCCGTCGTTGAGAGTCTCGCGTCCTTGGGCGCGGCATTCGAGCAGCATGCGCTCGGTGAGTGCCTTGACTTGGGCGCGGCGCATGGTGAGATCGCGGAGGAACCCGCGATCGATTTGACCAGTCATGATGGGGGGCTTCGCTTTCCGGGTAGGCGGAAACCGTCACCGACCGACAAGAAGCGCCGAGTTTCCGCGCGACGTCAAAGGGAGTGGGTGGGCGCCCTGTCCCGTTGGCGCACCCTTGCGGCGTCACACCGGCGGCGAGTGCCTCAGCCCGGTGGCCAAACCAGAGCCCGCTCTGTGGAGCGATTCCGCGATCGTGCGTGTTGCCGTGAGGTGAAGCGTAGGCCGACCGGCCGATGCAGTCACGCACATCGGCCAGGTAACGGCAAACAATAAGGCGCCGAGCCGATTTCAGGCGGCGCGAAGGACAGCCGTGGAACTACGGGCGTGGCGTTTGGCCCTCAGCAGACGCGTGGCGGGCGTCGTCAGGCCCGCGTGGTGTGGTGGGGTGGTCAGCCGTCGAGTGATGGAGAGACTAGGTTGTCGAGATTCGCAACCGGAAGTATGAGGGAGGAGAGGCGGTGAGATGGATCAGAAGCGTTTGAGTGAGAAAAATAATAAAAAAAAACATAAAAAAAAAACTAAAAAAAAAAAAAAAACTGTCCGGGTAGCGACATGAAGGCGATGACGTTGTCGGCGAGAGTTGCACGGGCCGACCGGACGCAGCGCAGAAGTTCAGGAAGCCCGCCACCGCGGCTTATAGCCTCAGCGTGTGGGCTTTGCCGGCGCGCAGCCGCCGCAGCCACGAGGCGAGCAGATGTGCAGGTCAGATCGCAAGAGGTCGGCATGCCGTAATGTTCAGCAACTCTGTTGGTGTGTTATTCTCGAAGCCAGCGTACGCCAGAGCCCGGCCGAACCGTCATACAGGGTGTAGTGGCTCAGCCCTTGGGGGTGACGACGAACACCGGGTGGTCGGCCTCGCGGGGCAGCTTGTGAAAGTAGCCCTCGACGGCGCGGCCGGCTTTCTCGCGGTAGGCGGTGACGATCATCTGACGGTCCTGCTCCGGGATTTCCCGCGCAACGTATGCCGTCGACCCGATCGTCACGTTCGGGTCGGCCCGCAGGTTCTTCACCCACTCGGATTCGCCGCGGGTGGACACCACGTACTTGGCGCCGCTGACCTCGACCGGGATCACCGGTACCTCTTGACGTTGCTTGCTGCGCCGCCGGGTTACGGTCAGCTTCTCCGTGTTGCTCATCCCGGTCGCCATGGCGACCTTGTTGAAGACGGCGCGCGCGAACCACGGAGGCTTGAGATAGGCCATGAATTACGAGTTTGATGGCTTCCATGCAACTACCGCAATGGCTGGCGCGGTTCAACCGGTATTTCACCAACCCGATCCAGCGGCTGTGGGCGGGATGGGCGCCGACGATGGGCATCCTCGAGCACGTCGGCCGAAAGTCGGGCAAGCCGTACCGGACACCGTTGAATGTGTTCAGCACCGACGACGGGGTGGCGATCATGCTCACCTACGGCCCCAACCGGGACTGGCTGAAGAACGTCGTGGCGGCCGACGGCGCCCGGATGCGCCGCCACGGCAAGATGTTGGAACTGACGGATCCGGTCCTGATGCCGAAGGCCGAAGCGGCGCGGTCCGTGAAGGACCCGTGGCGGCCCATCTTCGCGCGGCTGCCGTTCGAGCAGGTGCTGCTGCTCAAGCGCCGCTAGTTCCGCGGACGCACGTGTACCAAGATGGGCCCGTCGGCGACCGTCGTGAACGGCACAGCGACCGGGAAATCGTCGCCCAGGGAACGGATTTCGATGGCCCGGACGATCGTTCCCAGCGCAAGGGTTGTCTCCAACATTGCGAAGTGTTCACCGATACACGAGCGCGGTCCGGCAATGAACGGGAGAAATTGCCAGCGGTCGCGGCCCTTGGACGCTTCCGGGCTGAATCGGTCAGGATCGAAGTCCAGTGGTCGGTCCCACAGCGCGGGATCCCGGTGCAGGGCATAGATTCCCACGGCCATGAGGCTGCCCGCCTCGACTCGATAGCCTGCGACCGCGATGTCTCGCACCGCCAACCGCGCCACCCCCGCAGCGGGCGGTTGCAACCTGAGCGCCTCGCGCAACACTTGGGCGGTGTATCCGAGCCGAGGCACATCTTCGGGTGTCAACTCCCGATCGCCGATCTCGGCAGCCTCCGCGGCGACGCGGTCCTGCACGTCGGGATGGTGCCCGAGCACCCACAGCCCATAGGTGAGCGCCGTGGCGGTGGTGTCGTGGCCGGCCAGCGTGAAGATCAGCAGGTCGTTGCAGATGTCGTCGTCGGAGAGGGACCGGCCCGTGTCCGGGTCGGTGGCCGCAATCAGCGCGTGAACGAGCGGTGCATCGCGGGTCGGATCGGCGCGGCACGCCTGCAGCATCTCGTTGGTCACCTTGCGCATCGCGGCGACCGCAGCACGGGCGCGGCGGCGCGCCTGGGTTGGAAGCCATCGCGGTGCACGGACCGGCCGGAGCGCGCGATCGGCGGTGTAGGAGGACGCGACATGCATGTGTTCTGCGATGACATTTGCGCGCTCGTTCAGATCGACACCCAGAACCGAGCGGCCGAGCGACTGCATCGTCAGCCGGCGACATTCGATGTCGAGGTCGACGTCGCCGCCGTCGCGCCAGCGGTCGACCAACGTCTGCGCGGCCCGGGACATATAGCCGCCGAAATTGCGGACGTTGTGTTTCGTGAAGACCGGTTGTAGTGCGCACTTGCGCGGCCGCCACGACTCGTTGGGCAGGACGAACAGGCTGTCCCCCGCCATGTTCCGCACTTCCTCATGAATGATGCACCGCTCCGAGAACGCGTCGTTGCGACCCAACACGTCACGAATGCCATCAGGCGAGGTGACCGCCACAATGGGCGGAATCAGCCACTTCGGCCCGAACTTGATCCGCGTTACGGGACCGCCGGCGTTGCGTATCACTTCCTGCCCGGTGTCGAGAGTGCGCACCAGCTTCACCAACTGCCGAAGCGGCAGCGGGTTCTTCGGCGCCAACGGCAGCGCGCTCACGTCGGTTGTCTCGGTGGTCGTCGGATTCACGTCGCGGTCCAGCTGAGGATTTCGCCTTCGCCCCTCGTCATCACCGCGCCGGGCATCACGCGCAGCCGATATGGGCTCAGCCGCAGCGCGGCGAACTGAACGGACGTCGGGCCGTCGGCCCACATCGGGATGATGGACGGGTCGTAGCCGACCGGTGCGGGACCGGTCGCGAACTTGTTCCACACCGCGGTTCGGGTCTCGTCGTCGTGATACCACTCCACCAGGCACTCCGCGGTGCAGGTGTCGTGGGTCTCAGTCCAGTAGCTGACCGCCATTTCCGGGTGGACGGCGAGGTGCGCCTTCTTGACCGGGCTGGGCACGGTGGCGATCCAGCCAAATAGATCGGTGCAGTCCCACTCCCAGATCGGATGCAGAATGCGCGTGCGGGGCCGACCGTTTTCGTCGACCGTAGCGACGGAGGCCCAGACGATCGAGTGGGCCATCTCGATGAACGCCGGCGCGATTTCCTCAAGCGGTGCCACGACCAACTAGCGTAGTAAGCACACGCCGATCCCCACCGAAGATGTCGAACCAACTGGCATCTTCTTCGGCTGACACCGCGACACTGACACCACCGCGATGACACGCCTGGAACGTCGCAACGGCTTCAGTTTCGAGCCGAGATCACTCCTACTGCTTGTTGCGGAATTCCTCCGTCTTGCGGTATTCGACCTTGCCCTCTTCGGCCATGGTTTCGACGTTGCCTTTGTCATTCTCATCGACCCAATCGGTGACGGCCGTTCCGGAGACCGTCCCACTGCTGCCGGGCAGTGTGGTCGCCGGACGGTCCTCGTCGTAGGCCTTGGCCATTTCCTTGGCCTTTTCCTTGTGCTCGTCGGTGACGTCGGGTTTCTCGGTGCGTTGCTGTTGTTCGCTACCCATGCGATACGGCTGCCCGATGGTGTGAGCGATGAAACACAGTGCAGCTAACCAGCCGGCACTGCCCGCAGCGCGACAGGCAGGCTGGGCGAAAGTGCCGCGTCGCGAAGGTGCGAGTAGATCTCGCCATTTCGTCGATCTCGACGAGTCAGAAGCGCCGTAACCGCGCGATCCCGACGACCGCGAGCACCCCGGCCACTGCCGCCAGAAACAACGACAGCACCAGCAGCGGCGGGCTGTAGACCACCGACGTCGTCTGGGGTTCACCGTCCAGCACCGGCGCCACCACCACCGTCGAGCTGGCGGCCAACCAGCTCAGCACGCAGCCGACCGCGGCGACGACGGCCAGCACCAGTTCGACCCGGGCCCTCATGACGCCGGTTTCCGGGGGAATGCGCTCTTCCACCAAGTGGGTCAGCGCGGCCCGCAGTTGCTGGTGCTTGCGCGCCCACGCCTGGGCGGCGCGATCATTGGTTAGCTTGAGGCCGATGCCGGTGCGCCCGCGCGGTACACCGGTGAGCTCCCCGAGCGCGCGTGCCGACTGCCACTTCGGCTCGTCGGGCCCCTTCGGCTCGGGGTAGACCCGCACGATGTCGCCGACGCGGATGCGTTCGGTGCCCTGCCGCAGATGTTCCGGCGTCAGCTCCACCGAGGTGTGGATGCGCGCGGCCTTGACCTGAATCGCGAGGAAACCGCTGACCAGCAGGAAGAAAATGCCCGGGACCAAAAGCCGAACGCCGTAGCCCGCAGACATCTGAATCAACGCCATTGCGACCCCAGAAGCGGGACCGGCAAGCAGCCACATCCAGCTGGCGCCCGGCTCGTGGAACAGCACCTCGGGCGGCAGACTGCTCTCGGTCACTGCGGCTCCTGGTCGGGCGATGATGCAGCGGGTCGGGTCATCAACACGGTCCCGGCGATGAGCGGGAACACCGCCAGCAGCGTGATCCCGTTCGCCACCCCGAGTAGCGCGAGCGAGCGCGACGAGCAACGATGATCGGTTAGCGACGAGGGCGATCGCGGCCCGGCGATAGCGGGTGTCTCCGCTGCGGCTGCGGCCGGCCAGAAACGCCATCCCGGCACCGGCGAGCACAGTGATCACGCCCGCACCGCGGAAGATGGTGGGGAGTTCGACGGACGCGGCGATCAGGCCACCGAGCGATCAGCAGGAACGATGGCGACGACCCAGCACCAGAATGCGGCGGTGGCGACACGCGGTCGCGACTGTGGGGCTGTCATATCCCGGCCAGCCTAGTGGTTCAGCGAGTGAAGAAGGCGTGGGCGTCCTTGCGATGCAACAGGAACACACCGCCCACGATCAGCACCGACCCGACGATCGCCGTGACCGCGTACGTGACCGCTGCGGCGGGTGGCCGGTCCACAGTGAACAGGCTGGTCCCCGCGTAAACCACCGACGCGATTCCGCCGCCCGTCAACAGCGTGCGCGCCCACCGATAGCCGTGTCGCATCAGAATCAGGAACGTCACCACCACCGCCGACATCACGACGACGAACACCGCGGAGATCGCGTACACGATCATCGGCGGATGATTCACCCCGGTCACCACGAGGTCGACGACGTAGCCGGCGACCATCAGCGGCAGCGCCGCCACCCACAGCCAGAATCCGGTGTCGACGTCCGCGGGTCTACCCGGCTCGGTCGTCGGCTGCGGCCCCGTCACGCCAGCCAGCCGCCTACGTCGGCCGCCCAGTACGTCAGCACGATGTCGGCGCCCGCGCGCCGAATGCCGGTCAACGTCTCCAGTGCCACAGTCTGCAGATCGATCCAGCCGTTGGCGGCGGCGGCGCTGACCATCGCGTACTCGCCCGAGACCTGATACGCCGCCACCGGCACCGGCGAGATGTCCGCGGCGGCACGCACCACGTCGAGATAGCTCATCGCCGGCTTGACCATGATGATGTCGGCGCCCTCGTCGATGTCGAGCTCGATCTCATGTACCGCCTCGCGGGCGTTGGCCGCGTCCTGCTGATACGTGCGCCGGTCACCGCGCAGGCTGGAGGCCACGGCCTCGCGGAACGGGCCGTAGAACCCCGATGCGAACTTGGCGGCGTAGGCCAGGATCAACGTGTCGGTGTGACCGGCGGCGTCGAGGCCGTCGCGGATCGCCGCCACCTGGCCGTCCATCATTCCGCTCGGACCCACCACATGGGCGCCCGATTCTGCTTGCGCCACAGCCAATTCCACATATCGTGCGTTCGTGGCGTCATTGTCAACCCGGCCTGCGGCGTCGAGAACCCCACAGTGACCGTGATCGGTGAACTCGTCGAGGCAGGTGTCGGCCATCAGCACGGTGTCGTCGCCGAGGTCCTTGGCCAGATCTCGCAGCGCGACGTTGAGGATGCCGTCCTCGGCAACGCCTGCCGAACCGGTGGCGTCCTTGTCCTCCTCGCGCGGGACCCCGAACAGCATCAGCCCGCCGACGCCCACAGCCACCGCGTCGGCGGCCGCTCGGCGCAGCGAATCCCGGGTGTGCTGCACGACTCCGGGCATCGAAGATATGGGCCGCGATTCCGCTATCCCGTCGGCGACGAACATCGGCAGCACCAAATGCCTCGGCTCTACGGAGGTTTCCGCCACGAGCCGGCGTAGCGCCGGCGTCGACCGGAGCCTGCGTGGACGGCGGCTAGGAAATGACATGTAACGTCACGACTACCGCCGGCGGCTCTTCTTGCGCGGCGGCGGCAGCGCACCATCGGCGCGCAGCCGGGCGGCGTGCTCGGCCAGCGCCTCGACCAGCGGGCCCACCGCGGCGACTTCCGGCTGCACGTCGACGCGCAGACCGAATTCCGCCGCCGTTTCCGCGGTCTTCGGGCCGATGCATGCGACGATGGTCCGCGCGTGCGGCTTGCCCGCGATGCCGACGAGGTTGCGCACCGTCGAGCTGGAGGTGAAGCACACGGCGTCGAAGCCACCGGTCTTGATCATCTCGCGGGTCGACGCGGGCGGCGGCGCGGCACGCACCGTGCGATAGGCGGTGACGTCCTCGATCTCCCAGCCGCGTTCGCGCAGACCCTCGGCCAGCGTCTCGGTGGCGATGTCGGCCCGAGGCAGCAGCACCCGGTTCACCGGATCGAAAATGTCGTCGTAGGGCGGGAATTCGTCGAGCAGGCCGAGCGAGGACTGCTCGCCGGACGGCACCAGCTCGGGGTTGATCCCGAAGGCCCGCACCCTGTCGGCCGTGGCCTGCCCGACGCAGGCGATCTTCACGCCCGAGAAGGCGCGTGCGTCCAGACCGAACTCGTTGAACTTCTCCCACACCGCGCGCACCGCGTTGGTCGAGGTGAACACCACCCACTGGAACCGGCCGTCCACCAGACCCTTGACCGCGCGCTCCATCTGCGCAGGGCTGCGCGGCGGCTCGACGGCGATGGTCGGCACCTCGATCGGCAGCGCGCCGTGGCTGATCAGCTTTTCGCTCATCTCGCCGGCCTGATCCTTGGTCCGCGGCACAAGCACGGTCCAGCCGTACAGCGCGCGGCTCTCCCACCAGTTCAGCTTCGCGCGGTTGGCTACGGTCTTGCCGATGGTCACCACCAGGGCCCCCGGGTTAGCTGGGGACGGCCCCGCCTGGGCCGCCGGCTCGGTGCCCGCCAGCGTGCTCTTGTCGAGCAGGCCGGCCAGCGTGGTTTCCACCGAACGTTGTTGGCACGTCGTGCCGTTCATGGTCACGACGGCCGGCGTGGTGTCGGCCAGCCCGTACTCGATCAGGGTGCGCGCCGCGTCGGGCAGATGAGACGCGGTGGCGTGCAGGATCAGTGGGCCGGGCGCGGCGGCCAGCGCCGCCCAGTCCACGTCACCGCGGACGTCGGCGACGGTGTGCGCCGAACCCAGCGGCAGCCCTGCGTATGTGGGTACCGCGGTGGTGTCGGGCAGACCCGGCACGATCTCGAAATTCAGGTGCGTCTTCGCCAGCGCGGTCACCTCGGTGATCACCGCGTCCACAGACAGCGGATCGCCTGCCACCAGCCGAACCACGTCGACGCCCGTGCGGGCCTCGGTGGCCAGCGTCTTGGCGACCTCCGCCGGATCACCCAGCGCGGGCCGAACGTCGGGGCCGCCGGGGATCGGCGGAGCCGCTTGGGCGGCGACTGGGGGTCCCTCCCGCTCGCGGGGGACCGACATCTGCGCCGCGCCGCCGTCCGAGGCGTCGGCGTTCGTGTCGGCAGGCTTGGTCGCCTCGGCCACTTCAGGTCCCGACGGTGGCGGCAGCTCGGAACCCGCCAGGGCGAGCACCGCTTCGGGCACGTCGGGGTCGGTGAACACCAGGGCGGCGTTGGCCAGCACCGTCCGTGCCCGCGTCGTCAGCAGGCCCGGGTCACCCGGACCCGAGCCGACGAACGTGATACGGCCCGGCTTCGGCTTGCGCACTCGCCCGCTGGAATGCCCAGTCATCTATCTCTCCCAGCCTCGGCCAACAGATCGCGTGCGCCCAGTTCGAACAGCTCCTCGGCCACCGAGAGCCCCAGCTCCCGTGCCCGACCGGGTGTCCCGATTCCGGACGCACGGATCACGTCGGATCCGTCCAGCGTCGCCACACAGCCGCGCAGCGACAGCTCTTCGAAGACGCGGCCGTCCTCATCGATGGACTCGACCACCTCGGCGATCGCCCCCACCGGTGCGGAACAACCCGCCTCCAGTTCGGCGAGCAGGACCCGCTCAGCGGTGACCGCTGCGCGTGTGTCGGCGTCGTCTAACTCCGCCAGCAGCGCGGCGAGCTCGGCGTCGTCTGCGCGGCACTCGACCGCGAGCGCACCTTGACCCGGCGCTGGCAACATCTGCACCGGCTCGAGGGTCTCGGTGACATCCGCCAGCCGTCCGATGCGGGCCAGGCCCGCCCGTGCGACCACGATGCCGTCGAGATCACCATTGCTAACCCTGTTCAACCTGGTATCAAGGTTGCCTCGTAGGGGGCGGATTTCCAAACCGAGACCCAATGCTCTAAGCTGCGCGACCCGCCGCGGGCTCGACGTACCGATTACCGAGCCCACAGGCAACTCTCCGAGCACCATTCCGTCGCGGGCCACCAAGGCGTCGCGAGGGTCCTCGCGCGGGGGTATCGCCGCGATGTTGAACCGCGGGTCGGGTGCGGTCGGCAAATCTTTGTAGGAGTGCACGGCCATGTCGACGCGGCGGTCGTGGATGGCCTCGCGGAGCGCGGCGGTGAACACGCCCACACCGATCTCGGCAATCGGCCCGCTCGACCGGTCGCCTTCGGTGGAGATGATGACCAGTTCGGCGGCGTGCCCATTGGCCGCGAGGGCGTCTTTGACGGCACCGGCCTGTGTCGTCGCCAACAGGCTGCCCCGGGTGCCTATCCGGATTACTCGGTTTCTGTCGATCAAGCGCTACTCGGTATTGTCGAGATCTTTTGTCACCAAAGGCAATTCGCCCGCAGCGACGGCGTCGACGGCCTGCTGATCGAGCTCGAACAACTCGCGCAGAGCCTCCGCATAGCTGTCGCCGCCTGGCGCGCTGGCCAACTGTTTGACCCGCACCGTCGGCGCGTGCAGCAGCTTGTCGACCACGCGGCGGACCGTCTTGGCGACCTCGTCACGGTGCGAGGCGTCGAGCCCGGGCAGCCGGTTGTCCAGCCGCAGCAACTCGGCCTCGACCACGTCGGCGGCGCGCTGACGCAGCGCGGTCACGGTTGGCGTGACCTCGGCCATCCGCTGACCGGTCAGGTAGTTGGCAACTTCGGCGGCGACGATCGTGCGGGCGGCCTCGGCGTCGGAGGCTGCGGCACGGGCCGACGGTTCACGTTGAATGCGGTCCATGTCGACCACGAACACGCCCGGTAGCCCGGCGACCGCCGGGTCCACGTCACGCGGCATGCCGAGATCGCAGATCACCAGCTGCCCTGGCTCTCGGCTGTGAGCGAGGCCGCGATGCACGTCGGCGAGCGAAACCACCGTTCGAACCGCGCCGGTGCAGCAGACGACGACGTCAGCATCGGTGAGTACGGGCGGCAGGTGGTCGAACGGGAAGGCGTCGGCCGCGACGCCGAGTTCCCGGATGTGGTGGGCGAGCTTCTTCGCGCGGGGCAACGTCCTGTTCACGACGTGGACGCGCTCGACCCCCGCGCGCGCCAGATGCTTGGCGGACAGCGCGCCCATCGAGCCCGCGCCGACGACGACCGCGGTGCGGCCGGCCAGGCCGCCGAGTTTGGTCTCGGCCATGCCGAGCGCCACCGACACCACCGAGGCGCCCGCCGAGTCGATACCGGTCTCGGAGTGCACCCGCTTGCCGACCGACAGCGCCCGCTGGGACAGCTCGTGCAGGGTGCGGCCGACGGTGTGGTTGGCCTCGGCGGCGGCGTACGCGCGGCGGACCTGGCCGAGCACCTGCTGCTCGCCGATGACGGCGGAGTCCAGGCCGCTGGCCACGGCGAAGAGGTGCTCGACGGCCGATTCCGCGTACCGCACGTAGGCGTACTTCGTCAGGTCGCCCAGCGACATGCCGGAGTGTTCAGACAGCACCTGTCCGATCACCGACAGGCCGCCGTGGAACGCCTCGACGACCGCGTAGACCTCGACGCGGTTGCAGGTGGACAGCACCATGGCCTCGGTCACCAACGAGGACTGCAGCACCTGGTCGACGATCTTGGCTTGATCGGACTCATCGGTGCTCAATTGCTCCAGCACCGACACCGGCGCGCTACGGTGCGAAACCCCGAAAAGCAATACGCTCACGGCTTCATCACCACGTCATCCACGGTAGTCGTTTACCAGCTGGGCTACCAAATTTGCTCAATCCGTCAGCCACGGGCCAGATCCGCGCGCAGCCGGGGCTCATCGACCTCCCAGTAACTGTGCTCAGCACCGTCCAACAGCACCACAGGAAGCCGGTCGCCGAACTCCGCACGCAGCGCAGAATCCCCCGCCGCGGCGACGGCGTCGACGTCGGTGACGGTCAGCTCGAAGCCCAACTCGTCGGCCAGTTGCTTAAGCCGCGTCGCCGCCCCTGAACAGATCGTGCAGCCCTCACGTGTGAGCAATTCCACCCGCCGGTTCACGACGCAAGTATCGCTACCCGGTGACTTACTGTTAACCCGTGTCCGAAATCGGGGGAGCCGACGTCGAGGCCGTCGGGCCCGTCGAGGAAGCCGAACAAGAGTCCCCCTACCCTCCGGGTGGGAGGGGCCCCAGCTTGCGAGGGGAGTACCCCCACGCCGGCCAGGCCAGTGCAGAGGCCGCCGTCACCGATTTGGCGGTCGAGACCGCCGCCGCTCCGCCTCCCCCGCCGCCGGATCTGACCGCCGCGGCGTTCTTCGACGTCGACAACACGCTGGTGCACGGCTCGTCGATGGTGCACTTCGCCCGCGGCCTAGCCGCCCGCAAGTACTTCACCTACGGCGATATGGGCCGCTTCATCTACGCGCAGGCCAAGTTTCAGCTTCTCGGCCGGGAGAACAGCGAGGACGTGGCCGCGGGCAGGCGCAAGGCGCTGGCGTTCATCGAGGGCCGCTCCACCGCGGAGCTGGAGGCTGTCGGTGAGGAGATCTACGACGAGATCATCGCCGACAAGATCTGGCCCGGCACGCGCGCGCTGGCGCAGATGCACCTCGATGCCGGCCAGCAGGTGTGGCTCGTCACCGCGACGCCCTACGAACTGGCCGCCACGATCGCCAGGCGGCTGGGGCTCACCGGTGCGCTGGGCACGGTCGCCGAGTCGGTCGACGGGGTGTTCACCGGGCGGCTGGTCGGCGACATCCTGCACGGCACCGGTAAGGCGCATGCGGTGCGGTCGCTGGCCATTCGCGAAGGGCTCAACCTCCGCCGCTGCACCGCCTACTCCGACAGCTTCAACGACGTGCCGATGCTGTCGCTGGTCGGTACGGCCGTCGCGATCAACCCCGATGCCGACCTGCGCGACGTGGCCCGCGAGCGTGGCTGGGAGATCCGCGATTTCCGCACCGCGCGCAAGGCGGCCAGGATCGGCGTGCCGTCGGCGCTGGCGCTCGGCGCCGTCGGCGGGGCGCTGGCAGCAATTGTTTCGCGTCGCCAAGACGGCGGCTGAAAGCCCGCTGATAGGCTCGCGCGCTAACACGTCAACGGGAGAACGACCAGCATGGGCATCGCCGAAAACATCATCGGAACCCACTACAGGTACCCGGACTACTTCGAGGTCGACCGGGAGAAGATCCGCGAATTCGCGCGGGCCGTCAAGGACGACCATCCGGCCCACTACAGCGAGGAGGCCGCCAGAGAATACGGCTACGACGCGGTGGTGGCCTCGCTGACGTTCCTGGCGGTCGCCGGCCGTCGCGTGCAGCTCGAGATCTTCAACCACTTCGACGTACCGGTCAACATGGAACGGGTGCTGCACCGCGATCAGAAGCTGACCTTCCACCGGCCGATCCTGGCCGGGGACAAGCTCTACTTCGACTCATATCTGGATTCGGTGACGGAGTCGCACGGCGCGGTGGTCAGTGAGATTCGGGGTGAGGTGACCGACGCGGACGGCAAGCCGGTGATCACCAGCATCGTCACCGTGCTCGGCGAGGCCGCGCACCAGGACGAGGCCGACGAGGTGAGCGCGCAGATCGCCGCCGCCCGCGACGCCGCGCTCGCGAATCTCGTTGCTGGGCAAAGCCGTAAGCCCGCCGAATAAACCGTCAGCCGAAGAAGGTGTTCCTGCGGTTCGCCAACAACTGGTACAGCGTCTGCTGGATGGTTTCGCGGACCTGGTCGGTGAGCTCGAACGTGATCATCGGATCCTCGGCGGCAGACTCGTCGTAGTCGGCGGTCGAAATCGGCTCGCCGAACTGGATGTGCCACTTCGACGGCAGCGGCACCATGCCAGCCGGCCCGGCCAGCGGGAACAGCGGGGTGACCGGGAAATACGGCAGCCCGAACAGCCGGGCCAGCAGCTTGACGTCGGCGATCATCGGGTAGATCTCCTCGGAACCGACGATCGAGCACGGCACGATCGGCGCCTTGGTTCGCAGCGCGGCCCCGACGAAGCCGCCGCGGCCGAAGCGCTGCAGCTTGTAGCGATCCTTGAAGTGCTTGCCCAGGCCCTTGTAGCCCTCGGGGAAGACAGCGGTCAGCTCGCCTGCAGCCAGCAGCCGATGAGCGTCGGCAGTGCACGCCACGGTGTGGCCCGCCTTGCGCGCGAACTGACCGAGCATCGGCATATCAAACACCATGTCGGCGGCCAGCAAGCGCAGGTCCCGATGCGTCGGGTGCTTGTCGTGCACCGCCACCGCGGTCATCAGCCCGTCGAACGGCAGCACTCCCGCGTGGTTGGCGACAACGAGCGCCGCGCCGGACTCCGGCAGGTTTTCGATCCCGCTGACCTCAACCCGGAACCACGAGTTGAAGAACACACGCAGCAAAGGCAAAAAGATAGCGTTATTGAGGTGCGGGTCGAACCCGAACTCGTCGACGGTGTAATCGCCCATCATCCGCTTGCGGATGAACTCGGCGACCGCGGCGATCCGCTTGGCGGCCTCGGACGGGGTTTCCTCGGCGGTCGGGGTGCCGGCGACGGCGCTGCGCCGTTGATCGATCTCGCGGACGACGGCGGCGATCTGCTCGGCAGAAGCGCGGCCGCCGGAGTCCGAGAGCAGCGAGGGATGTCGGCGAGAGTTTTCGGCGCGCGCCGCAGCAGCGCGCCGCTGAGCCGACGATCGGCCCGAATTAGAGTGCAGCGGAATGACTTTGGCTTTAGACTCGCCCGCCACGTTGTTACCTTCTCCCCACCCGATTTTAAAATGGTTGTTCTAGCGTCCCCAGCGTTGCGCCGCCGACACGGCGCGACTCTCCATTGAGCGTACCCATCGTGGGTCGATGATCGGAGTCAATCCGCGACCTCGGACGTAATCGTCAAAGGCTTCCGCGGTTGTCCACTTCGGGTTATAGCTCAGATCATTTCGCATCCGCGACGTGTCCATCACCCGGCCGTAACTCAAGTAGTCAAGCTGCTCGCGATCGAGTTCAGTGTAGCGAGTTGCGCGCCTCAGCGAATCCACAGCCCACAACGCCGAGCGCGGCACCGGCAGTGGAAGCCTGCCCGAGCGGCGGATTGCCTGACTCATCATGATGATGCCGGGCGCGCCGATGTTGAACGTGCCCGCCTTGCCTGCCATGGTGGCGCGCTCCAGCGCGCCGAGCGCGTCCTGCTCGTGCAGCAGCTGCAGCCGCGGGTCGTGACCGACGACCGTCGGCACCACCGGCCCGGCCAGATACCGCGACAGCGCTGTGTCCATCGCGGGGCCGATCATGTTGGCCAGCCGCAGGATGTTGACGGCGATGTCGGGGCGACGACGGCCCAGGCCGCGGGCGTAGCCCTCGATGTCGATGCTGTCGCGGGCGAAGCCCTCGCCTGGTGGCCTGCGGCGGCTGCTGCTCTCGGTGAACAGCACCGGATCACGCGAACTCGAGCCGTACACCTCGGACGTCGACTTGAGCACGACGCGGCGCACGGACGGCGCCTTCTGGCAGGCCGCGAACAGCTGGATCGCGCCCATCACGTTGAGTTCCTTGAGCGTTGCGCGCCCGCCCGAGCGCGGCGCGTACGAGGCCGCCGCGGCGTGTACCACGGTATCGACGTCGCCGTTGCGGATGACTTTGGCGATGAACGGGTTACGGATGTCGGCGCGGACGAACTCCGCACGGCCCATCCGTCGCAGCAGGTCCTTGCTCGGCGCGATCGCGTCGACGGCGATGACACGGTTGATCAACGGGTTCTGCGCGAGCCGGGCGGTCAGATATCCGCCAAGGAATCGGCATGCGCCCGTGACCAGGACAACCTTCGGATAGTGGACGGTGTCGCGCGAGTCGGACCCGTTCGATTGGCCCCCAGAATCCATCTGGACAGACTAGCGGCCGAGCCTGAAAGCTACTTGCCAAGCTTTCTGCGCTGCACCCGCGTGCGACGAAGCAGCTTACGGTGCTTCTTCTTCGACATGCGCTTACGCCGCTTCTTGATGACTGAACCCATGAACTCCGCTACCTAAAACTGTCGGGCCTTTCGTGGCCTTTTCAAGCCTCTTGACCCGCACACCTTACCCGGGCGGCTTAGGTAAACGAAAAGCGCGTTAGCCGTTCGAGCCCGCTAGCCGGAGATGAGCCGCTTGCGCGAAGAGCATTCAGCTGACGATGAGCCGCTTGCGCGAAGAGCATTCAGCCTGCGTCGAAGTACGAGCTCTCCAGCATGTCGTGGACAGCCTTGGCGTGCACCCGGAACGAGCGTCCGACGCGGACGGCGGGCAGCTCGCCGTTGTGCACCAACCGGTACACCGTCATCTTGCTGACCCGCATCAGGCTTGCCACCTCCGCGACGGTGAGAAATTGAGCTCGTGGCGGCTGACCGTCGGTCGGGGCGGCGTCACGCGCCGCCTTTCCACTAGCCGAATCCCGCGCCGACGGCCCGTTCATAGACGTCATCGCAACCCAATCCATCAGGCACGGGCAGTTCCAGCGGCTTCCCCACCGCTGGCACCAACCCGTGCTTACCACTGGGAGAATAGCGTGGCGGATGGGGTTACTGCGACGGGTGTGGGCTAATCGGTTGGAAATTGATTAATTACTAGGATGTAATTCCGAGCTGCTCAGAGCGCTTTTTTGCGGCTTGAACGGCCTCGGCGACGGCCGCCCGCAAGCCACCCCTTTCGAGTTCGCGCAGCCCAGCAGCGGTGGTGCCGCCCGGCGAAGTAACCGTGGCGCGCAATTGCGCGGCGGTGGTGTCCATTGCAGTGCCCATCGCCGCGTCACCCGCCGGCTGCGCCTCGTCCAGGCGCTCCAGCAACATCGCGGCCGAGCCCGCCATAGTTTGCACGACCAGATCGGTCGCCACCGATCGTGTCAGCCCTGCGGCGACGCCCGCGTCGACGAGCGCCTCGACCATCAGGAAGAAGTACGCGGGCCCGGAGCCTGACACCGCGGTGACCGCGTCGAGTTGCGACTCGGGCACGGTCAGCACGCCGCCGACCGCATCGAAGATCGCCGACACCTCCTCGAGGTGATCGGCGGTGGCGAACCGGCCGCGCGCGAGCGCACTGACTCCCCCACCGACGACGACGGGCGCGTTGGGCATCACCCGGATGACCGGCGATCCGGCAGGCAGCTTGTTCTCGTAGAACTCCGTGGTCACGCCCGCGACAACCGACACGAAAACCTGTTCGGTGGTATTGCTTTCGGCCTTCGCCGCCGCGTCGGCGATCTCGCCGACGACACTTCCCACATCGGCGGGCTTGACAGCGACGATCACGTAGGTCGCGGTGTCCACCGCGTCGGGGACCGTCGTCACCAACACCGAATACGTGTCGGACAGATACTTCGCGCGGTCGCGGCTCTTCTCGGCGACCACCAGGTCCTTGACCTGCCGTCCGGCTCGCAGCAGCCCGGATAGCAGTGCCTCGCCAATACTTCCACCGCCGACGATCGCGATTCTGGCCATGCGCGCAAGCATCGCATGCGCTCGACTCTTACTGTGGGGGCGGCACCATCGCCAGTTGACGGCTCTGCACGATGATGCGGCCCTCGCAGTCGACGACGGTGTGGTCCTCGTCGAACCAGTGCTGGCCGATCTGCACGGTCGTGCACAGCACGCGCAGCCAGCCGTCGGCGGGCAGGGCCCGCAGATAGGCCGTGAGCTGAATCGTCGGCGCCCAACCCATGCGGTTCACCCCGAATGTCACCGGCGCGGACACGTCGCCGCACCGGGGACCACCGCTTGCGCGGGGAGAGCGCGAACAGTACCTCCGGCGCAACGCCTTTCGGGCGTACCCAGTATTCGATGATCGGCGGCCCGCCATCCGTGCGGGGGTGAACGTGGTCAGCGACGGCCGAATATCGCAGCCGTGCGCAAGGTGCACGATGTCTTCCATCGGGTGGCCCGGGCCGATGGGCTCGAGGCCGGGCGGGCTCGGCTGCATCAGGGGAATGACGGGATTGACCGATAACAGCGGCGGCACATGGTGCTCCGGGTCGCCCAGCGTCACCGCCGCGCGCACGGCTACCTTCTGCTCTTCGCGGGGCGTCCGCGAGCGGATGGGCCCCCAGCTTGCGAGGGGAGTGCCCCACATCGCCGGTGCGGGCTCCTTGTTCAACTCGACGTGGGCTGACCCGACGCCCCCGCTTGCGAACGGTGGTCACGACCCGCTAGGGCCGGGATCGGGGGCCCACAGGAAATTGCCCGACAGTGCGATCGGCTGCACGTCCCCGCCATGCTCCTTGACCGCTGCGTGCGCGCACAGCGCCAGCATCGCCCCGCTGTGCACCTTCGGGCCGATGGTCCGATGCTCGTTCAGTTCGCCGTCATACGCGCCATGCCCGGCCGGGTGAGCGTCATGGCGTCAGTGAACAGGGTGGAATTCATAGGTGATTTCTTACTGTGACATTCGGGTTTCAGCGCAGCAGGTGCGCCCGGGCGAACTGCAGCGACTCGTTCAGCAGCTCTTCGCGTTCGGTGGCCGTGCGCGCGCCCGATGTGGTCACCTCGAGGATCACATGCCCGGAGAAGTCGCCGGCCGCCAACATCTCGCAGACCTCAACGGTGGGCTGGGTGCCGCGGCCCGGCAGCAGGTGCTCATCGGTCGAGGCGCCGCTGCCATCGCACAGGTGCAAGTGCACGAGCCCGTCGCCCATGCGGCGGGCCATGTCGAGCGCGTCGGTGCCTGCCGTCGCGGTGTGCGACAGGTCGAGCGTGTAGTGGGCGTGGTTTCCGTCCATCGGGTCATAGGACGGTGCGAACGCCGAGATGCCGGGCCCGGGCTTGCCGCCACGCTTGCGCATCCGCTCGATCGATGTCTGGCCGGCACCGAAGAACCGGTCGGCGCGGAACGGAAACATGTTCTCCACCGCCACCATCACGTCGCTGGACGCTTCGAGTTCGGCGACCTGATCGGAGAAGCTCTCGGCGTAGCGGCGTTGCCAACGGAACGGTGGATGCACGACAACGGTTTGCGCGCCGAGCTGTTCGGCCGCCCGCACACTGCGCTCCAGCTTCGGGATCGGGTTGGCGCCCCACACCCGCTGCGAGATCAGCAGGCACGGCGCGTGCACCGACAGCACCGGCATCTGGTAGCGCTCTGACAGCCCCTCGATGGCTTCAATATCTTGACTCACAGTTTCGGCCCACACCATCAGCTCGACGCCGTCATAGCCGAGCCGGGCCGCGTACTCGAAGGCGGCCTCGGTCCTCAGCGGATACACAGAGGCAGTCGACAGACCGACCTTGATGGCGGGACGCACTGTATATGTCGGCGCCTAGCCCGACTGCAGCAGTGCCAACGGTCCCAGTGTGACCAGAGCCCCGACCGCCACCGCGATCAGCGTGCTGCCGATGTCCTCGGTCTTGCGCACCACCCGCACGCCGACCACCAGACCGAGGATCACCGGCACCGACAGCACAAGGGCGACGATGTTGTTCCACTTCCACAGTTCGTCGAACGCGATGAACAGGCCCGCGCCGAACGCGACGGCGAGGATGCATTGGCCGACGACCCAGGCGCCGCGCAGGAACGACGACATCGTCGAAGGCGCCGTGTCGGTGTCCTCGTCCTCCTCGAGATCGAGGTCCTCGGGACGAGGAGGTGCGCCGCGCCGGGCCAAGTCGTCGGCGACGGTTTGGCCGCCGAAAAGCGTGCCCGCCGAAGACCGCAGGTAGGACGGAAGCTCGTCCTTGTGCTTCTCCTCGACCGCGGCCTCGGTGTCCTCGTCCTCGATCTCCGGCTCCTCTGCCAGGTCGACCGCGGAATCAAACAGCTCCTCGTCCTCGTCGACCGGATCGGGGCTCATCTGCTCGGCGCCCCGGCCCACCGGCCCGGGGAAGCGCCGCTGGCCGGGCGTGTACTGCGGGCGGCGCGGCGGGGGCGCGAAGAAGTCCACCAGGTCCTCATCGGCGTCGCGCTGCTCGATGTGCGCGGCGTAATCGGCTACCGCGTCGGCGTAGTCGTCGACGTCTTCGTCTTCGTCGCCTGGTTCGGCCTCGGGCTCAGCCTCGAGCTCAGCCGCCGGCTCGGCTTCGACCTCGTCGACGTGGCCGCTGACACCGTTGGTGGTGGGCGCAGGACCAGTGGCGTCGACGTGCTCATCGGTGACCGCTGTGCGTTGACGCGTGGTGACGGCATCGTCGGCCTCGTGAACTTCGTGCTCGCTGACGATGGCGATTTCGCCGGTCAGCTCGGCGACTGTGACGGAGTCGCTGCTGCCACGGCGTTTCCGGCGCCGGCCGCCGGCGGGCGGGGCACCGATCGTGCCGTTCTTAGCCAGCAACTCCGCGACCGAGATCGGTCGCGTGCTGCCGTGACTGTCTTCTCGTCCTGTCATCGTGTGTTGCCTCTGGGCCTAGCTACTTGTCGCCCAGCATCGCGCACGGACGTTTCCACCAAGGCCGTTCCATCGGCTTCGCTGTCGAGTTTCCGCAGAATCAACCCTTCTCGCAATGCCCAGGGGCAGATATCCACGCTATCGATATCGAGAGCCTTCATACTCGCCTCAGCAACCAAAGCTCCGGCCACGATCTGCGGCGCCCGCTCGGCACTCACCCCTTCCAACTCCGCACGGTCGGCCGCGGTCATCCTAGAGATGAATGCTATGAGCTGCCTAAGTCCGGTAGCTGTCAAGGTCCGCTTTACCCGCGGACCGGCGCCCGAGGGTGCGGAGCCGGTGAGGCGGGCAAGCGAGCGGAAGGTCTTCGACGTCGCCACGGCCAGGTCGGGGTTCCCGGCCTTGAGCACCTTGGCGCCGGTGTCGGCGATCTCGGTGGCCAGCCAGTCACGCAGCATGGCCACGCGGCGGCGGCCGGGCGGATCGTCGGGCAACCATTCGCGGGTGAGCCGGCCGGCGCCCAGCGGCAGCGACAGCGCCACTTCGGGCTCCTCGTCGACGCCGTTGGACAGTTCCAGGGAACCGCCGCCGATGTCGATGTTGATGATGCGCCCGGCGCTCCACCCGTACCACCGGCGCACCGCCAGGAACGTCAACCGGGATTCGTCGACCCCGCTGAGCACCTGCAGCGCCACGCCGGTTTCGGCGAGCACTCGCGAGAGCACGTCCTCGGAGTTGGTGGCGTCGCGCACGGCGGAGGTGGCGAACGCCATCAGCTCGGCGCAGCCGGAGCTGGCGGCGATCTTGGCGAACTCGTCGATGGTGCTGATGAGTTTGTCGGCACCCTTGCGCGTCAGCTTGCCCGAGCCGTCGATGGCCTCGGCGAGCCGCAACGACGCCTTGGTGGCACTCATCGGTGTCGGATGTCCGCCGCGGCGCGCGTCCACCACCAACAGATGGACGGTATTGCTGCCCACGTCGAGCACGCCTAATCGCACGTCCCCAACTTAATGGGTTTACCGTTGAGTTTTGTGAGCGCATCGCATCCAGGTGAGGTGGAATTGGACTTCGCCCGTGAATGGGTGGAGTTCTACGATCCGGATAACCCCGAGCATTTGATCGCCGCCGACATGACGTGGCTGCTCTCGCGGTGGACGTGTGTGTTCGGCACACCCGCGTGCAAGGGAACGGTGGAGGGCCGGCCCGACGACGGGTGCTGCTCGCACGGCGCGTTTCTGTCCGATAAGGACGACCGCGCCCGGCTGGATGACGCCGTCAAACAGCTGACCGACGAGGACTGGCAGTTCCGCGAGAAGGGGCTCGGCAAGAGGGGCTACCTGGAGTGGGACGAGTATGACGACAAGCCCAACCTTCGCACGCGAAAGTACAAGGACGCCTGCATCTTTCTGAATCGGCCCGGGTTTCCCGCCGGCATCGGCTGCGCGCTGCACAGCAAGGCGCTAAAGCTGGGCGTGGAGCCGTTGACGATGAAGCCGGACGTCTGCTGGCAGCTGCCGATACGCCGCACCCAGGAGTGGGTGGAGCGGCCCGACGGCTCCGAGGTGCTCAAGACCACGATCACCGAGTATGACCGACGCGGCTGGGGTGAGGGCGGAGCGGACCTGCACTGGTACTGCACCGGCGACCCCAACGCACACGTCGGCGCCAAGCAGGTGTGGGAGTCGTACGCCCCCGAATTGACCGAGCTGCTCGGCGAGAAGGCGTACTCGGAGCTGGCCGCAATGTGCAAGCGGCGCAGCGGTTTAGGACTGATCGCTGTGCACCCCGCAACCCGCGCGGCCGAATGAGCGAAGACCTCGGCTCGTCGCGCGAGCGTCCCCCGCGAGCGGGTGGGCCTTCAGCCTGCGAGGGGAGTACCCCCACATCGCTGTTCCTTTTTAGACTCATCCCACCGCGGGCGGACTTCGCCCAGACGATGACGGCCGAGGAACAGCAGGCGATGGCCGAGCACATGGAGTACTGGCAGCAACTGTTGCAGGACGGCCGGGTGGTGGTCTACGGTCCCGTCGCCGACCCCGAAGGCGTTTGGGGACTTGGCGTGTTGCGGGCCGCCGACCGGGCCGAAGTGCTTGCGATCGGTGAGCGCGACCCGTCAGTGGTGGCCGGCGTCAACACCTTCGAGGTCTTCGAGATCATGGGCGGCCGGACGGGTTAGGCGCACGTCGCCGCGCAGGCGCCACAGCCAGACCGCCGTACCGAGTAGGACGACGAGGAAGACCAAAACATAAGCGCCGGGCAGGATTTCGTTCCAGATGCCGCCGGGCCGCAGCGACAGAATGCCCGCCTGCGGGGTATCTCCAGCCGTGGACACGATCCAACCGCCGACCAGAGCGCACAGCAGCCACATCGCCGTGGCGGCAAGCCTGCTGCCGACGACGTACCCGCGATACCCCAGATGAACGACCAACGGCGCGAGCCACACCCAGTGGTGGCTCCAGCTGAACGGTGACGCGGCAGCCGAGGCCAAGCCGACGATGGCAACGGCCAACACGGCCTGACAACGTCGATACGCCATCGCCGCGATCACCACGGCAACGGCCGCGACAACCATCGCAGCGACAGTGGCGGCCGCGGGCGAACCGTGCAAGCGCAGCAGCAAGCCGCCCACACTCGTGTTGGCGAGCGGATCGTGCGAGATCCGATTGACGTCATCAAATCGACCGTGCAGCCAATATGTCGTGGAATCGCTTGGAGCGACTGCGAATCCGAGTCCGACCGCGGCGGCGAACGTAGCCGTGGCCACCACAGCCGCGCGTATCCGTCGGGTCACCAAGAGGTACACGATGAACAGCGCGGGGGTCAGTTTGACGCCCGCGGCCAGGCCGATCCCGATCCCCGACCACCTGCTCTGCCCAGTAGCCTGGGGCACCTCCCACGCGAAGCGTAGGGGGACAGATCACCCACGGCGAGCACGAGGAGGACGAGGTTGATCTGACCGAGCTCGGCGGTCAGGCGCATCGGTTCCAGCCACGCAGTCACGCCGACCAGCAGTGCAGCCAGGCTGAGCAGGGCGCCGCCGGCCCGCATGCCCATCGACTTCAGCATCCGCACGACCGCATAGATCAGTGCGGCCACCATGCCGAGCAGCCAAAGCAGTTGCACATACGCACTGTCGAATAGGGCGAGCGGGACCGCGCAGATCGCCGCGAACGGCGGATAGATGAACAACAATTCGTCGTGTTTGCCGGTCAAACCGGTCGAGTAGAGGTCAAGCCCGGCCATCAGGCGTTCTCCGGCAAAGCGATACACCATCACGTCGACCTGCATCCGCAGCGTCGGCCAGTGCACATACGCCGCGACGTACGCCACCAGCGCCGTCGCGGCGACCGCCGGGCCAGCCCGACGCACCCACGGGGTGACGCTGTCGCTGTCTTCGATATCTCGGGTGGTCTGCGTTGTCACTCGTCATTCACCTTGTCGGCCCCGTTGTTGCAAAGGGCCCACCGTAGACGAGCTAGTTGTGAACGGCTCTCAGCAAGCCGCGCTATCCCTCGAGCTTGTAGCCCAGGCCGCGCACCGTGACCAGGTGCACCGGGTTGGCCGGGTCCGCCTCGATCTTGGATCGCAGGCGCTTGACGTGTACGTCGAGCGTCTTGGTGTCGCCGACATAGTCGGCGCCCCAGACCCGATCGATGAGCTGCCCGCGGGTGAGCACCCGACCGCTGTTGCGCATCAGGTACTCCAGCAGGTCGAACTCCTTGAGCGGCAATGTGATCGACTCGCCGTTGACGGACACGACATGTCGCTCGACGTCCATCCGCACCGGGCCGGCCTCCAAGATGCCATCGCCGATGCCGGAGTCGTCGCTGTCGCTGCCGCGGCGCAGCACCGCCCGGATGCGCGCGATCAGCTCGCGTGCCGAGTACGGCTTGGTCACATAGTCGTCGGCGCCGAGCTCAAGCCCGACGACCTTGTCGATCTCACTGTCCCGCGCCGTCACAATGATGACGGGAACACTTGAGCGGGAACGTAATTGCTTGCACACGTCGGTGCCGCTCATCCCCGGCAGCATCAGGTCCAGTAGGACGATGTCGGCACCGGCACGTTCGAATTCCGCCAGGGCCGACGGGCCATCGGCCACCACGGTGGCCTCAAAGCCCTCCTTGCGAAGGAGAAAGGCCAGGGGATCGGCCAAGGACTCCTCGTCCTCCACGATCAACACGCTGGTCATTGGTCTGGCTAGTCCTCTCGCTCGTCCGATTCGTCTTCGTGATCGGGGAAAGCCGGAATCGACAGGGTGAACGTCGATCCCGTTCCCGGCTGACTCCACAGCCGGATAGATCCGTTGTGATTGGCGGCGACGTGCTTGACGATCGCCAGGCCGAGTCCGGTGCCGCCGGTGGCGCGTGAGCGCGCCTTGTCGACGCGGAAGAACCGCTCGAACACCCGCTCCTGGTCTTCGCGCGCGATGCCGATGCCGCGGTCGGTGACCGCGATCTCGATCTTGTCGCCGCGCTGGCGTCGGCTGATCGACACCGGAGACCCCTTGGGCGAGTAGGCAATTGCATTCGACACCAGGTTGGCGATCGCGGTCACCAGCAGCGTTTGATCACCATAGATCCGATAGCCGGTCGGGGCGTCGGTGGTGATGGCGATGTCGGCGTTGTCGGCGGCCACCTTGTAGCGCGACAGCGCCTCGGACACCACGGTGTCGACCTCGACGGCCTCCAAGTCGGGCAGCCGTTCCGCGCCCTGCAGCCGGGACAGCTCGATCAGCTCGCCGACCATGTTCGCCAGCCGATGCGATTCGGCCAGCATCTTCTCGGCGAACCGGCGCACGGTGTCGGGGTCGTCGGCTGAGGCCAGCAGGGCCTCAGCGAGCACACCCATCGCGCCGACCGGCGTCTTGAGCTCGTGGCTGACGTTGGCCACGAAGTCGCGGCGGGTGGCTTCCATGCGCGCGTGCTCGGACTGATCGTCGACGTAGACGACCGCGAACCGGCGATCGTCCTCGGTGAGCAGCCGCACGTGCCCGCGGACCGACAGCCCGGACCGACCAGGGTTGGCGCGTTTGCGCGGCGACAGGTCGACTTCGCCGTCCTCGCCGGTCGCCAGCGTGCGCTCGGCGGCCAGCCAGGCCCGGTCGTCGAGCAACCGGTCACGGACCAGCCCCAGCTCGCGGGCCCGGGCATTGGTGTAGACGACGTCACGGTAGGTGTCGACCACGACAATCCCCACCGGCGATCCCGACACGATGTGCTCGAGCATCTGCGAGACGGTGATGCCGGACTGCTCGGCGGCGCGACGTTTCCTGCGTTCCAGGATGCGTGGGGTGAGGCCTGCCCCCAACCCGGCACCGATCGCCAGTGCGAGCAGCGCCACGACGGCTGCGAGCAGCAGCGCCGTTACCACACTCACGCGGAAATCGTACGCATCCGGTGAACGCCATCCCAGCAGCGTGCGGCCAAAACGGGATATGTCACATGGCCAATCGCAGGAGTTCGGTAGCCGTTTACCCAGTGTTTGCCGTGGGGCACTGCCCGGTGCCTACTTGGCGCCTTGGGCGGCCACCGCCGCCGCACCCGCCGCGGCCGCTTCGGGGTCCAGATACTCCCCGCCGATGACCTTCGGCCTCAGGTCGCTGTCCAGGTCGTAGCGAAGCGGGATCCCCGTCGGGATGTTCAGCCCGACCACGTCTTCGTCCGACATGCCGTCGAGGTACTTCACCAGCGCGCGCAGCGAGTTGCCGTGGGCGGCGATCAGCACCGTCTTGCCGGCCCGCAGGTCGGACACGATCGTCCCCTCGTAGTAGGGCACGAACCGCTCGACAACGTCCTTCAGGCATTCAGTGAGTGGCCCGCCGTCGATGTCGGCGTAGCGCGGATCGGCGTCCTGGCTGTACTTGCTGCCCCGTTCAATCGGCGGTGGCGGCGTGTCGTAGCTGCGCCGCCAGGCCATGAACTGCTCTTCGCCGTACTTTTTCATGGTCTCGGCCTTGTCAAGACCCTGCAGCGCGCCGTAATGGCGTTCGTTGAGCCGCCAGTTGCGATGCACCGGAATCCAATGCCGATCGGCCTCGTCGAGCGCGAGGTTGGCGGTGTTGATCGCCCGTCGCAGCAGCGACGTGTACAGCACGTCGGGCTGGCGGTCCAGCTCCTTGATCAGCTCGCCGGCGCGGACCGCTTCGGCCCTGCCCTTCTCGCTGAGGTCGACATCGACCCATCCGGTGAACAGGTTCAGCGCGTTCCACTCGCTTTCGCCGTGACGAAGCAGAATCAGCGTTGCAGTGTTTTCCAAAGTCATGGCCGGATTATCCTCTCACGTGGCAGTTCAATCGTCGTCGTCGATCAGGTGCGCGAACGCCCGCAGGTTCTTCAGCGACTCACCGCGCGACACCCGCCACTCCCACTCTTTCTGGATCGACGACCGAAAACCCAACTCCAGCAACTTATTGAAGTCCGAGTCGACGGCCTCAAGCACCTGACCTAGGACGCGATCTATCTCGTCGGGGGTGACCGAAGCCAGCGACATCCGGCCGACCAGATAGATGTCGCCGACGTTGTCGAGCGTGTAGGCCACGCCGTACAGTCGGCGGTTTCGTTTGAGCAGGAACCGGTACACGCCCTCGTGGTTTTCGTCGGGCTTACGGCAGACGAAAGCCTCGACGCGCACGGAATGTTCGCCGATGGACATGATGGTGTTGGTCTTCAACCGGCGCTCGCCGGGCAGCTCAACGATGATGCCCGGCAGGCCGCCGTGGACACCCTCGTGAGGGGTGCAGACGAGGCCATGCTCCTTGCACGTGTCCTCGATGACCTTCGCGACGCTGCCCTCGGCTCTTCGCGCGAGCGGCTCATCGCTGCCCTCGGCTCTTCGCGCGAGCGGCTCATCGCTGCCCTCGGCTCTTCGCGCGAGCGGCTCATCGCTGCCCTCGGCTCTTCGCGCGAGCGGCTCATCGCTGCCCTCGGCTCTTCGCGCGAGCGGCTCATCGCTGCTCAAGCCCGCACACCCCGCCTCATCGAGAAGCGACGGCCGTTGCGGCGCGCCGTCACGTCCGGCAGCCGGTGCCGGGCCCGGTAGTCGGCGATCGCGCGGGCATAGCTGGCCAGCAGCGCGTCGACGGTGTGCGTCCAGGAGAACGTCGCCGCATGTTCGACAGCGGCGCGGCTCATGCTCTCGGGGCCACGCTGCAGCAGCGCACCGATCGCCTGGGCCCAGTCGTCGACGTCGTGGCCGTTCACTAGCGTGCCGCTGACCCCGTCGCGCACCGCGACCGGCAGCCCGCCGACGGCGGCGGCCACCACCGGGGTGCCGCACGCCTGCGCCTCGATGGCGACCAGCCCGAAGGACTCCGAATAGCTCGGCACCGCGACCAGGTCGGCGGCCCGATACACGTCGACGAGTTGATCGCGGGACTGCGGAGGCAGGAACGTCACCTGAGCGGCGATACCCAGTTCGTCGGCCAGCCGAACCAGCCCGTCCGGTGCCGCCAGCCCGCTGCCCGACGGTCCACCGGCCGCTACGACGCGCACGCCCGGCAGTTTGGCCGCCGCGCGCAGCAGCACGTCGGGCGCCTTGAGTGGCTGGATGCGGCCGACGAACGCGAGCACCGGCTCGTCCTGGTCGAGTCCGAGCGCAGCGCGGGCGGAGCGTTTGTCCCCTGGCGTGAACATCTCCAGGTCGACGCCGGGGTGCACCACGTCGATGCGCGCCGGGTCGGCGTGGTGCAGCGAAACCAGTTGCTGCGCTTCATGTTCCGTGTTGACGATCAACCGATCCGCCTCGTCGACGACCTGCTGTTCGCCGACGGCGCGCAGCGGCGGTTCCGGCGAGTCGCCGTCGGCGAGCGCAGCGTTCTTCACCGCGGCGAGCGTGTGCGCGGTGTGTACCAGCGGCACCGCCCAGCGGTCACGGGCCAGCCAGCCGACCTGTCCGGACAGCCAGTAGTGCGAATGCACGATGTCGTAGTAGCCGGGCTCGTGGGTGGCTTCCGCGCGCAGCACGCCCGCGGTGAAGGCGCACAGCTGGGTCGGCAGGTCGTATTTGTCGAGCCCCTCGAACGGCCCGGCCACGACGTTGCGCACCAACACACCGGGCGCCACCTTCACGACCGGCTGATCGGCCGAAGAGGTGGCACGGGTGAAGATCTCCACCTCGACGCCGCGGCGGGCCATATGCAGCGCGCTCTGCAGCACGTAGACGTTCATGCCGCCGGCGTCGCCGGTGCCCGGCTGGGCCAGCGGTGAGGTGTGCACCGAGAGCACAGCGACGCGGCGTGGCAGGTCTGTTGCTAGGCGCACACAGACATGTCTACACCGCTATCGGGCAGTTCCCTCAAGTGGCCGCTGTCGCCTGCCGCGACTCGGCGAGACTGTAACCACGCAGGGAAACTTCGCCCGAGTAAGGCCCTGCTCGAATACAGTTTCGGCGCACACCGACCTCAAGCGGTCGCTTCCGGGCGGCGGCTCTGGGCGCGCCGCATCGCCCCGATCGGGTCCGAGTAGAGCCCGCCGAGCGACACCACCCCGGCACCCGCTTCCTGCACCCGGTTACCGAATGCGGTGACCCGGATGTTGCGGGCAGGCAGCACGGATCGCTCGGCGTACGCCGCCTCGACGAGATTCATGCCCTCGGGGTATTCGGTGAACGCCTGGCCGCCGACCACCAGATCATCTGGGTTGAGCATGTCGCGCAGTAGCGCAACGGCCTCCCCAAGTACCCGCGCCCGCTCGGCCAGCAGTTCGCGCGCCTGCTGGTTGCCCTGCCTGGCCGACCGCAGCACGGCCGTCACGGTCGATGCGGGACCGTCGGCCGGGATGATCCGCGCCTTTCGGGCGGCGATCAGCACCGCCTCGTCGCTCACCGTGGACTCCAGCTGGCCGCTGCCGCCGAGCAGATCCGACTGGGCGGGTAGCGCGGCGATGGTGCCGGGGCCGCTGGCCGGCGAGTGCACCCGCCCGCCGATCGACAGCGCGTAGCCGACGGTCTCGCGGGCGTACACGTAAAGGCTGGTCGACGACGCCGTCGGCTGTCGGCGCACGCCGAGCAGCAGTTCGGCGCCCGCCATCGCGTCGACGTGAGAGGCCACCGACACCGGCAGGCCGAGCGTCTCGGCCAGCGCGGGGCCGACCGGGGCGTCGGACCAGCCCAGCCGCGGGTGGTCGAGGTATCCGGTGGTGCCGTCGACGACGCCGCCTGCGGCCACCCCGACCCACAACGGGCGGCGGCGGTGCCAGCGGCTCAGGTAGCGACGGGCGCTGGCTGCCAGCGAGGCCAGCGCCGCGGCCTGCGCGCCGCGGGGGGTCGGCGTCTCGACCACGTCGAGGGTGCGGCCGAACAGGTCAGCGGCCACGATGCTGGTGGTACGAGCACCGATGTGGATGCCGAGCGTCAGGAATGGCTCGTGGTTGACCTCGACCGGCACGCGAGGCCTGCCGATGGCACCGGACACGGCGAGGTCGGCGCGCTCGCGCAGGATCTCGGCGTCCAGCAGCGCGGTGACCTGGCGGTTTACCGTCGCGATGCTGAGCTGGGTGACTTGGGCGATGACGTCGCGGGCGATCGGACCGCGCAGGCGTGCGGCGGCGAACACCGAGGCGGCCGCCGCGTCGGCGATTTTCAGCGAGGGGGCGACGACCCTATGCCGCGCCTGGGGGTAGCTCGCAGGAGCCAGCGCCCGCTTCGTGTGGCCGGGACTCCGGATGCCCTTGGTGGACGTCGCCGGCTGACGGAGGGTGCTGGTCGAAGTGCGCACGGATTTGTCCTTTGTGAAGTCGGCTGGTGGGTCCGGGCCACACCTGGCGACTCAGCGGGACAGGAAACGTCCGGTATCAGTCAGGCGCGGCGAAGTGCGCAACAACAACAGTGCCGCGTGGCGACTGCAGCCTGACTATTCCGGTACATACGGTGAACTTAGCACGCCAACTAAGGTTGGGCAGATGACGACACCCTCGGCATCCCAACGGGTCGCAGTGGTCACCGGCGCCAGCGCCGGTATTGGCGAAGCGACCGCCAGAACGCTTGCGGGACAAGGATTTCATGTCGTTTGCGTGGCCCGCCGGGAGGACCCGATCAAGGCCCTTGCTGCGGAGTTAGGCGGCACCGCAATTGTGGCGGACGTCACTAGCGACGAGGCGGTGACGGCCCTGGCAGGCGACCTGGACCGGGTCGATGTGCTGGTCAACAACGCCGGAGGAGCACGCGGGCTGGAGCCGGTCGCCGAGGCGGACATCGACAACTGGCGCTGGATGTGGGAATCCAACGTGCTGGGCACGCTGCGCGTCACCCGTGCGCTGCTGCCCAAACTGATCGATTCCGGCGACGGCCTGATCGTCACGGTCACCTCGATCGCGGCGATCGAGACGTACGACAACGGCTCCGGCTACGCCTCGGCCAAGCACGCCCAGGGTGCGCTACATCGCACGCTGCGCGGAGAGCTGTTGGGAAAACCGGTGCGGCTCACCGAGATTGCGCCGGGAATGGTCAAGACCGACTTCTCGCTGCGCCGGTTCGAGGGCGACGAGGACCGCGCAGCCAAGGTCTACGAGGGCGTCACTCCACTGGTCGCCGAGGACGTCGCCGAGGTGATCGGATTCGTTGCATCCCGCCCGTCGCACGTCGACCTGGACCTGATCGTGATCCGGCCGCGCGACCAGGCCAGCGCCTCTCGCTTTAACCGCCAGGTCGCCCGTTGACGGGCTGAGGCGCGTCCGACGGCGTGGCCGGAGCGGTGGCCGGAATCTCGCTTGGTGAGCTCTGCGGCGACAACGCCGACATCGCCACCCAGTCATCCCAGCTGACGACCCAGTCCCAGAGGTCACCGTCGGCGTAGGAGAGCTCAATGGAGGTGCCGGTGACCTCGACGGGGTCGCCGTAGATCGCGCTGCTGAAGTACTGCTGGGCGTCACTCGTCGACAAGTTGATGCAGCCATTGGTGACATTGGTGTTGCCCTGCGCGCCCGAACTGGCCGGGTTGGCGTGGATGAACTCGCCGTTGTTGGAGATCCGCACGGCGAACCGCTCGTGCGCATTGGTGTACCCGCCGGCGGGGTTGGACATGTAGAAGTCCTGGTACTTCTCGGTCACCACGTGAATTCCGCTGCGGGTGATGTTCCGCGGCTGGTCGGCCTCGCCGTAGCTGCACGGGAAGTCCATGATCACGCCGGCGTCGGTGATCACCTGGATGCGGTGCGACGACGCGTCGGCCTTGACCACCTGGCGGCGGCCGATCTCGAAGTTCAGCGAGATGTCCTGGGCGCCGTAGGCGCCGTCGCCGAACGGCACGCCGTAGAGCTTCGCGTCGACGCTGACCTTGGTGCCTGCCGGGTAGTACTCCCTGGTGCGGTAGTGCACCCGCGAACCGCCGACCTCGTCGGGCAGCCACGCCCAGCCGCCCTCGACCGGCGGTTCTGTGGTGACCTTCAGCCCCTTCTCAACGGCGGCCTTGTCCGTGATCGACGCGTCGAACTGAATGATGACCGGCGCGGCGACGCCGACGACCTGGCCGTCGGCGAGCTGGAACTGGCCGTTGACCTGAGTATCCGGGTTGACGGTGGTGAACTTGCCCGCGACCGGGACGGCCTTGCCGTCGTGGCCTACCACAGACCCGGCCCAGGTATACGAAACGCCGTAGCCGAGCGGTTCGGTGGTGTTGAAGCTGGTGCGGTCGCGGTTCAGCGCGCCCGCGACGACCTTGCCCTCGGGGTTGGCGAGCGTGACGCGCTGGAACCAGCCGTCCTTCACCTCAACGCGCACGGGCGCGATGGGCGCCACATCGGTCGCCGCGTCGGCGGGGTCGTAGGTGATGGACGGAACAGGCGGCGCGGCCGGGGCCTCGGCCGGTTTGCCGACCCTGCCTCCGCAGGCTGCCAGCGCGCCGGGCGCAACGACTCCGACCGCCAGGGCGGTCAAGACTCGCCGCCGACTGATCGACGGCAAGGGGTTGGCGGGGCTCACGTGGACCCAGGGTACCTAGAGGGCGGCGCCAATCAGAATCGGCTCGGGTGTGAGTTCGATCCCGAATACGGTTCTAACACCGTCCCGTACCGTCCTGGCCAGCGCGATCACGTCCGCGGTGGTGGCGCCGCCGCGGTTAGTGAGCGCAAGCGCATGTTTGGTCGACAGCCGTGCGGGCGCGTCGTCGCCGGGATAGCCCTTGCCGAAGCCGGCCCGCTCCACCAGCCAGCCCGCGGCCAGCTTCACCCCGCCCGGCGCCGGGTAGTTCGGCACCTGCCCGTCGGCGCGCCTGGACAGCCGTTCGAATTCGGCGGCCGTGACGACGGGGTTGGTGAAGAACGACCCGACGCTCCATGTGTCGTGGTCGGCGTCGTCGAGCACCATGCCCTTGCCGGTCCGCAGCGACAGCACCGCCTCCCGCACCCGCGCGGGGTCGGTGCGGGAGCCGGGCTCGGCGTCCAGCGCGGCGGCGAGTTCGCCGTAGCGCAGCGGGGCGCTGCGCCCGTCGGCGTCCAACTCGAACTCGACCTCGAGCACGACCGCGGCCTGGGAATGCTTGAGAATGCTTGTACGGTAACCGAATTGGAGGACGTCCGGCGAGACCCAGTGGTCCTCGCCGGTGCGACGGTCGAGCAGCCGGACGCGGCGGATGGTGTCGGCGACCTCTGCGCCGTACGCGCCGACGTTCTGCACCGGCGTCGCGCCCGCCGATCCGGGGATCCCGGACAGGCACTCCAGCCCGCCGAGCCCGTACGCCAACGCGGTGACGACGACGTCGTCCCACGCCGCACCGGCTTCGGCGCGCACGATGGTGCCCTCGACGGTGATCTCGGTGTTCGCGAGCAGCACGACGGTCAGGTCGGCGAGGTCGTCGGCCAGCACCACGTTGGAACCCCCGGCGAGCACCAGGACGTCATCTGAAGCCCGCAGCGCCGCGACGATCTGCTCAGTGCTCGTACATGTGATCAACCGACGCGCAACGGGTCCGATGCGCAGCGTGGTCAGCGGCGCCAGCGGCACGTCGTCGGCGACGGCCGCGCCTCGCAGTTCCAGACCGGCCACGGGCGGTAACGGTAGCCTGGCCAGCTATGCCGCGTTCATTCGACATGGCCGCCGAATACGAGGGCAGCGTCGAACAGGTCCACCAGGCTTTCAGCGACGAGCAGTACTGGCTGGTGCGGCTGGCCGATTCCGGCGCCGACGACTACGTCGCTGGACTCGATGACAGTCGGCAGCGACGGCGGTATCGACATCGTCACCACGCAGACGCTGCGCGCCGACCGGCTGCCCGGCGTGGTCACGCAGTTCCACCGCGGCGACCTGAGCTTTGTGCGCGAGGAGACCTGGACCGCGGTCACCGACGGGCGGGCCACCGCCACGGTGAAGGGCGTCGATCCTCGGTGCTCCGGCCAGCCTGACCGGCACCGCGGTATTGGCTCCGGCAAAATCCGGCGCGGCTCACGGTTGGAGTTCGCGGCCACCGTGGAGGTCAACGTGCCGCTTGTCGGCGGCAAGATTGAAAACTTCATCGGCAGCCAGCTCGTCGAACTGCTAATCGCAGAACAGCGCTTCACCACGGTGTGGATCACGGAAAACGTGTAACCCGTAAGTAAAATTATGTTCCATGTCGTGTCGCGAGAAGATCTGTCAGGACCTCACAAGCCGTGAGTACCGGCAAACGCTCATGGACGCGCACCAGCTCTTCAGACGACGGGATGCGGGCACTCCCCTAGCGAGCCGGGGGCCCATCCGCATGCGGGGGAGCGTTCACCGCTGACTGGATCTCACAGCATCGTCAGACCCGTCGGCGCCATCACCCGCGGCATCACGGGCCACAATCGCTTGCGCCGCAGCGACCGCTGGATGGTGCATTCGCGTCGGGTCCGAACCGCGCTGCAATCGGCAGCCGATCCACTCGTGGTCGACCTCGGCTACGGCGCACTGCCGGTGACGACGCTTGAGCTGGCGGCCAGGCTGCGCGTCGTGCGCACCGATGTCCGCGTCGTCGGCCTTGAGATCCATCCCGAACGAATAGTGCCCTCACGCGACGGCGTGGAATTCGCGCTCGGTGGCTTCGAATTGGCCGGGCGCAGACCGGTTTTGGTGCGCGCCTTCAACGTGCTGCGCCAGTATCCGGTCGAGGCGGTGCGCGACGCCTGGGCAGTGATGCAGGCGGGGCTGGCGCCGGGCGGGCTGATCGTCGACGGCACCTGCGACGAATTGGGACGCCGCTGCTGCTGGATACTGCTGGACGGCGACGGGCCGATCAGCCTGACGCTGGCATGCGACCCGTTCGCGATCGAGCGGCCGTCGGATCTGGCCGAGCGGTTGCCCAAGGTGCTGATCCACCACAACGTCGCCGGCCAGCCCATCCACACACTGCTGACGGCAGCGGACCGCGCGTGGGCCGGCGTCGCCGGCCACGGTGTGTTCGGCCCGCGGGTGCGCTGGCGGGCGATGCTGGACCTGCTGCGCGGCGAGGGCATCCCGGCCGAGCCGCCGCGCAGGCGGATGCGTGACGGCGTTCTCTCGGTGCCGTGGTCGGATGTCGCCCCCGTTGGGGCTCCGTGGTCAACCGTGGCGCCACTAGGCTGACTGCATGCGGATTGCCCTCGCGCAGATCCAAAGCGGCACGGAACCGTCGGCCAACCTCGGCCTGGTCGAGGACTACACACGACGCGCCGCCGAGGCGGGCGCCTCTCTGGTGCTGTTCCCTGAGGCGACGATGTGCCGGTTCGGTGTGCCCCTCGCCCCGATCGCCGAGCCATTGGACGGACCGTGGGCGTCGGCCGTTCGCGCGATCGCCGCGCGCGCGGGCATCGTCGTCGTCGCAGGCATGTTCGTTCCCGCCGACGACGGCAGGGTCACCAATACGCTGATCGCGACGGGCCCCGATGTCGAGGCGCACTACGACAAGATCTACCTCTACGACGCCTTCGGCTTCGCCGAGTCCAAGACCGTCGCACCCGGGCACGAACCCGTGGTGATCACGGTCGACGGCGTCAACGTCGGCCTGACGCTGTGCTACGACATCCGCTTCCCCGAGCTCTACATCGAATTGGCCCAGCGCGGAGCGCAACTCATCACGGTGCACGCGTCGTGGGGCAGCGGGCCGGGCAAGCTCGAGCAGTGGACGCTGCTGGCCCGCGCCCGCGCGCTGGACACCACGGGGATCGTCGCCGCGGTCGGCCAGGCCTATCCGGGCGACGAGATCGCCGCGACCGGACCCACGGGGGTGGGCGGCAGCCTGGTGGCGACGGCGCTGGGTGAGGTACAGGCGTTGGTGGGCGAGGATCCGCAGTTGCTGATCGCCGATATCGACATCGCCGCGGCGCAGAAGGCCCGCGAGACGATCGCGGTGTTGCGTAACCGCTCAGAGTTCACACGCGTCGGTAAGGCAGAATCGCTCAGGTGACCGATCCCTGGGCTCGCCCGGCCAACCAGGCCGCGCCCGTCCCACCGCCGCCACAGTTCCCGCAGGGCCCGCCCCCGGTCCACCCTGGGATTCCCCCGCAGGGGGCGCCAGGCGTACCCCCGAACAAGGATTCGTCGCTGCTGGTGAAGATCAAGAACCTGTTCCGCGACCCGCTGTCGATCGTCCTGGTCGTCGTCATCGCCGTCGCGCTGGTGGCGGCCGGCCTGCTGGCGGGCGAGCTGTATGCGCGCAGCCGCGCGGACGCGGTGGTCGCCAAGGCCACCCAGTGCGTGGTGCAGGACAACGTCTCCGCGTCGTTCGGCGCCCTGCCGCCGTTTCTGATGCAGCACATCTCCGGCCACTACACGAACATCCACATCGAGACCGCGGGCAACCAGGTCCGTCAGGCCAAGGGCATGAGAGTCAATCTGGTCGTCAAGGATGTGCGGCTCGAGGACAGCGCGAACGCCAGCGGGTCGATCGGCTCGTTGGTCGCGAACGTCACCTGGTCTTCGCAGGGCATCAAGGACACGATCCAGAACGCGATCCCGCTGATCGGCGCGTTCGTCACCGGAGTAACGACCAATCCGAGCGACGGCACGGTCGAGTTGCAGGGCGCGCTGGGCACGATCAAGGCCAAGCCAGCCGTGGTCGACAACGGCATCTCGCTGCAGGTGACGGAGTTGACCGGCCTCGGCTTCACGCTGCCGCGGGAGACCGTGCAGCCGGCGCTGGACGCGTTCACCTCGCAGTTGACGAAGAACTATCCGCTGGGCATTCACGCCGACTCGGTGCAGGTCACGGATAGCGGTGTGGTGAGCCAGTTTTCGACGCAGAACGCGTCGATTCCGAAGGGCAACGAAGACCCCTGCTTCGCGGGTCTCTAATCCAGCCCGTCGAGCACCGCGCGAGTGCCGGATAGTCCGAGCCGGGTGGCGCCGGCGTCCAGCATCGCGACGGCATCCTCGGCGGTGCGGATGCCGCCGCTGGCCTTGACGCCCAGCCGGTCTCCAACTGTGCGTGCCATCAGCTCGACGGCACGCACCGAGGCACCCCCGCCGGGGTGAAATCCGGTGGAGGTCTTCACGAAATCGGCGCCGGCGTCCTCGGCGATCCGGCATACGTCGACCAGCCTCTGCTCGCCGCCCAAGGCAAGCAGAGCGGCAGACTCCACGATCACCTTCAAGACGGCGTGGCTCGGTATCGCATCGAAGACCGCAGCGACGTCGGCACGCACGGCGTCGAAGTCGCCTTCGAGGGCCGATCCGACGTCGATCACCATGTCGATCTCGTCCGCGCCGGCCGCGACGGCAAGCCGGGCCTCCTCGGCCTTGATCGCCGAAAGATGTTTGCCTGACGGGAATCCCACGACCGACGCGATGTCATATTCGCCCGTCCGGAATGACTTGGCCGTCGCAACCATCGTCGGCGATACACACACCGCGAACACTTCGAGTTCTTCCGCCTCGGCCAGCAGCGCGACGACGTCGGCCGCGGTCGCCTCCGGTTTGAGCAGCGTGTGGTCGACGAGCGCGGCCACGCTCTCGCGGCGATAGCGCCGCACTAGAACGGTTCTTTGGTGCCGCCGGGGTTGCAGCCCGCCGCGACCATCTCGTCGTCGGAGACCTCGTTTCGCCACGGTTCGAGGTTCCAGCTGACCTTGCCGGGCTCGACGAGTTCGGCGAAATGCCAGTGGCACAGGAACTGGGCCTTCATGCCAGGGCTGTCGGCGTCGGGCGCGAGCGTCAGCACCTCCGCCCACGCCTCGCCGGCTTGCGCATCGGTGCCCGGCTGCGTGGACGCCAGGCGCGCGGCATCCGTTGGGTACACGCGCAGGCTGGACAGGTCGCCCCACTTCGCCCACTGGACGTGGTCGACGTACGGCGGGCCTGGCACCGGGTCGGCCGACGCGACTGGAGCCAGCACGAGGGCCACGGTTACAGCCGCCATCGCGGCGGCCAGGACGAGGCGCACTGGACTAGCGGGACTTGCCCTGAATTTCCAGGATCTTGGGCCGGACGTCGACGAGATAGACGCCCGCGGCGACGGCTGCGATCGCCACGCCGGTGATGCCGAGCACCAATGCCAGCAGCACACCAACCGCCAGGATCACCAGCCAGACCGGCTTGGTCAGCTTTTCGGCCGCGGTGTAGGCATCGGGCCGCTGCAGCGCGGCATGAACGAATGCGTAGACCGTCGTCACCACCACCGCGATCTGCAAAACAGCGAGGACGTAACCCACTAGGCCTTGGAGCTCCACGTAGCTAGCCTAAGCGGGTTACGTCCCCGGGTCGACTCCGAGTCGCCCCTACGGGCGACCTGGCGTCGAATTACTACTTCTGGGTGACCTTCTTGGCCGGGGCCTTCTTGGCCGGGGCCTTCTTGGCAGCGGCCTGCTTGGCCGGGGCCTTCTTGGCCGGGGCCTTCTTGGCCGGGGCCTTCTTCGGCAGCTCGACACCGACCAGCTTGGCGGCACGCTCGCCGACCGCGCGGGTCTGCGATGCGACGTTCCCCAGCGCCTCCTGCGTCAGCTCGACGGCCTGGTCGGAGTAACGCTCGACCCGCTCGCGACCCTCCTCGAGCGCATTGGTGCTGCGCAGGCGCTCCAGCGCGGCCTCGCCCCGCTCGACGAGCTTGTTGTAGGTCGTCTGCGCGGCATCGGCGTAGCTCTCGGCGAACTTGCGCAGCTCCTCGGACGACAGCCGCTCGCGCAGCTCACCGAACTGGCTCGGCAGGTCCTCCTGCAGCTTGGTCAGGCGGGCACGACTCTCCTCGACGCGCGTCTCGGCGTCGGTGCGGGCCTCGCCGGCACGCTCTCGGAGGGTCGCCACGATCTCGTTGACCCGCTCAAGGGCCAGATCGGCAGCGCCGACCGCGGCAAGCAGCGGGGCCTTCAGGTCGTCAACGGTCGGCTGGTTCTTAGCCGGCTTGTTCTTCGCCATTTCGTAGTTCCTTTCACTGAGTTTCGTTGAATTGCTGGATTTCTAGAGTGGATGGTTGGTCTGCAGTCGGTTCAGTCGTCGGCTCCTCACTGACGGCTTCGTTCTGTTGGCAAAATGACGTGTAGATGTCGAGCAGCACCTGCTTCTGCCGCTCCGTGATCGACGTGTCGGTGATGATGGCGTCGCGGACCTCGCTCGGATCGCTGGGTTCCAGGATCCCGGCACGCACATAGAGCACTTCCGCGGACACCCGCAGCGCCTTGGCAATCTGTTGCAGCACGTCGGCGGAGGGTTTCCGCAATCCCCGCTCGATCTGGCTGAGGTAGGGATTACTGACGCCGGCCTTCTCGGCCAACTGCCGCACAGATACTTGCGCTGCCTCGCGTTGCGTTCGAATGAAGGTGCCGATGTCCTGCGCAGCGTTGGACACGACGGCGGCAAGATTTTCATCCTGCGACATTGCGTGGCCCCCTCGGTTGGTCGGGTATCCCTTGGATTGACTCCAGTGCGACGCGATTAACGGTACGACGGAGTGCTAACTTTTGCAAGCACTAGTTAGCGCAGGTCAGAAGAGTAGCTGGGCTATCGAATAGATGATCACGCCGGCCAGCGAACCCACCACGGTGCCGTTGATCCGGATGAATTGCAGGTCACGGCCAACGTGCAGCTCGATTCGCCGGCTGGCCTCGTCGGCATCCCAGCGCTCGATGGTCTCGGTGATGATCGCTGTGATTTCCACCCCATATTCGGAAACCAGGTGTTGAGCCGCGCGCACGATCCAGTTGTCGACCTTGTCGCGCAGGTCGGCGTCATCTCTGAGCGACTCGCCGATGTGCACCACCGAGTCGGCGATGCGTGTCCTCAATGCCGACGAGGGATCCTCGACCGACTCGAGAATGATCCGCTTGGCCGCACTCCACGCCGTCTCGGCGGCCCTCGCGACCTCGTCGCGGGCCATGATCTGTTCCTTGACGTTCTCGGCGCGCTGAATCGTCGCGTCGTCGTGCTGTAGGTCGTCGGCGAACTCGAAGAGGAAGCGGGTGGCCGACCGCCGAAGTTCATGGTCGGGGTTGCGGCGCACCTTGTCGGTGAAGTCCATCAGCTCGCGGTGGATACGGTCGCCGACGAGGTGGTCCACCCAGCGCGGCGACCAGCTGGGCGAGTCGCGTTCGACCACCCGCTCGATGATGTCGCTTGCGTTCAACGACCACTCGAAGGCCCGGTCGGCGAGCAGCTGGAGCAGCGCTTCCTGGCGCCCCTCGGCCAGCAGCGTGGCCAGCACCCGCCCGATCGGCGGTCCCCACTGGGGCTCAGCGATGCGTTTGATGATCATCCGGTCCAGCACGTGCTGCACGTCCTCGTCGCGCAGCATCTCCACCAGGACCCTCAAGATCGTCGACGTCTCGGCCGCGACGCGCTGCGCGTGCGACGGCTCCGAGAGCCACTTGCCGAGCCGGCCCGCAACCTGGGCGTCGCGCAGCTTGGTCTCCACGACCTCGGGCGACATGAAGTTCTCCCGCACGAAGGTGCCCAGGCCCTCGCCGAGCTGGTCTTTCTTGCGCTTGATGATCGCTGTGTGCGGGATCGGGATGCCCAGCGGATGTTTGAACAGCGCGGTGACCGCGAACCAGTCGGCCAGCGCGCCGACCATGCCCGCCTCGGCGGCAGCACGGACATAGCCCACCCAGGCGGCGGCGCCGTTGGACTGGGCCCACGTGCACAGCAGGAAGATCACGGTGGCGCCGACGAGGAAGCTCAGCGCGACGAGCTTCATCCGCCGCAGCCCGCGGCGGCGCTCCGCGTCGGCGACGGTGTCGGCTCCCGCTAACGACTCGGCGAAACTGGGCCGCGCCGCCGACGGTACGGTGCGCCTGCCGACGTCCGGTCTGTGTGCCACTCCTACATCATCCGCTACAACGGCGTCGGGCCGGTGCCGCAAGCCCCTCAGAACAAGATCGGCCGTACTATCAAGGAGGAGAAGGGAATGGATCTCGGGGACAGTGGCACAGCAGACAACTCCGGTGGCGGTCAAGACCGATGGACGCAAACGGCGCTGGCACCAACACAAGGTGGAGCGCCGCAATGAGCTGGTAGACGGCACCCTCGAGGCGATCCGGCGACGCGGCAGCAACGTCAGCATGGACGAGATCGCCTCCGAGATCGGGGTGTCGAAGACGGTTCTCTACCGGTACTTCGTTGACAAGAACGACCTGACGACCGCGGTGATGATGCGGTTCGCGCAGACCACGTTGATCCCGAACATGGCCGCGGCGCTGTCGTTGAATCTGGACGGCTACGACCTGACCCGCGAGATCATCCGCGTCTATGTCGAAACAGTGGCCGCCGAGCCCCAGCCCTACCAGTTCGTCATGGTGAACAACTCCGCGAGCAAGAGCAAGGCAGTCGCGGCTTCGGAGCAGATCATCGCCCGCATGCTCGCGGTGATGATGCGCCGCCGCATGGTCGAGGCCGGAATGGACATCGGCGGTGTCGAACCGTGGGCCTACCACACCGTCGGCGGGGTTCAGCTGGCCACGCACTCGTGGATGACCGACCAACGGATGACCGCCGACGAGTTGATCGACTACCTGACGATGCTGTCGTGGAACGCGCTGTGCGGCATCGTGGAGGTCGGCGGATCGCTGCAGAAGTTCCGCGAACAACCGCACCCGTCGCCGATCTTGCCGCCACAATTGTCGGGACATGACTAACCGCGCAGATCTGCCCGAGCTCTGGACACACGAGCCACACGACTATCTGGTTTACCGCCAGGGCGACAAGGTCGCGAAAGTCGACACCAGCGCCACGCCCGGATTCAAGGGTAAAAAGACCGACGCCGCTGAGCTGCAGCCCGAGCGCAACGAGCGCTTCGCGGAGCTGCAGGAGATGCTCTACGCCAACAACAAGGCCGCCGACGACAACCGCTCGCTGCTGCTGGTTCTGCAGGGCATGGACACCGCGGGCAAGGGCGGCATCGTCAAACACGTTGTGGGCGCGGCTAATCCGCAGGGCATCCGCTACACCGCATTCGACGTTCCGACCGAGGAAGAGCGCAAACACCACTACCTGTGGCGGATCCAGCGGGCGCTCCCGTCGGCCGGACACATCGGGGTGTTCGACCGATCGCACTACGAGGACGTGTTGGTTGTCCGGGTGCACAACATCGTGCCGCCCGAGGTATGGGGCAAGCGCTACGACGAGATCAACCGGTTCGAGAAGAAGCTCGTCGATGCGGGCACGACGATCATCAAAGTGGCGATGTTCGTTTCGTTGGAAGAGCAGAAGGCACGCCTGTCCCAGCGACTCGAGCGGCCCGACAAGTACTGGAAGTACAACCCCTCGGACATCGACGAACGACTGCTGTGGCCGAAGTACCAGGAGGCCTATCAGGCGGTGCTCGAACGCACCTCGACGGAATATGCGCCGTGGCACGTCGTGCCATGTGATCGCAAGTGGTACAGCCGGCTGGCGATCCTCGAGCTGCTGATCGAGGCTCTCGAACGGCTCAACTTGTCTTGGCCACCAGCGGATTTCGACGTCGAGGCCGAAAAGAAAAGGCTCGCGGAGGCGTAATCGCCAGACTTCGCCGAGCGCGCTTCGCCGCTGGGCGCATCGTCCACTGGCTCTTGTAGGCAGATTCCATGGAGTTTCCGACATGGATCAGACGGCCACTCCCCCGGCTGGATCGACGACTCCACCGCATCCGCAGAACCACGGCAGATTCAAGTGTGTTGCCTGCCGGATAATCGCGCCGCTGCCCTGTCGCCGGCTACCTGACATCAACTCGCGCACCGGACCGTGCCCCCCGCGATACCGGTTGGGTTGGGCAAACGATCGACACAGCCGACCGGATACGATATGTGCCATGCCCGCCGATCGTGCGGCCACGGAGGCGGTGACCGATATGCCCACCGGCCTGATGGCCGGCTTTCCCCCGCCCCCCGACCTACAGGTCGACCTGTCGAACTGGCAGCTACCACAAAACGTGCGTTGGGCATTCCGGCATATGCGTGAAATCATCCCGACACAACTGATTTCGGCCGGAACCGGCAGCCCATGTCCGCTGCCCTCGACGGGAGCCCAGCTTGGCAATCCATCCGTCGTGCGGGTTGACGGAAGCTCGTCGACAGTCGAGGAGATCTTCGCCAGTACGTTCACCGATGCCGTGATGGTGGTGCACGACGGTGCTGTGGTTGACGAACGTTACATCGAGGGAATGACCGAGACTACGCGGCATTTGGTCATGTCGGTGTCCAAGTCCATTGTCGGATGTGTGGCTGGCGTCCTGGTGGCACAGGGTCGCCTCGACCCGCACGCGGCGGTGACCGACTACGTTCCCGAGGTAGCCGGGTCGGGATACCGTGGTGCAACTGTGCGGAATGTCCTCGACATGCGCACCGGCGTAGCATTCCGGGAAACCTATACGGCCCTCGATTCCGAGGTACGGATCATGGAGCGCTCGATGGGCTGGGCCCCGGCGCTGGCTAACGACCCTCGGGGTGCCTACGCCTACCTGGCAACCCTCTACTCCGAGGGACCCCACGGTGGTGCGTTTACCTACCGCTCCGCGGACACCGACATGCTGGGCTGGGTGTGTGAACGAGCCGCCGGTGAGCGGATGGCCGACCTGATCTCGACGCTGATCTGGCAGCCGATGGGGGCCGAATTCGACGCCGAGATCACCTGCGACCCGGCGGGCACCGCGATCCACGACGGGGGCATCTCGGCAACGCTTCGCGACTTGGCCCGGTTCGCTCAGCTGATTCTTAACGACGGGCTCGTCGAGGGTAGACAGGTGATCCCCGCGGGATGGCTGGCGGATGGCGTCGACCCGGCACCGGGCGTGCGGGAGGCGTTCGCCCACACCGAGAATGAGGCGATGCTGCCCGGCGGCTGGTACCGCAACCAGTTCTGGTTCTTTCGTCACGAAGCGGGCCCGATCCTGCTGTGCCTAGGGATTCACGGGCAGCTGGTATTCGTCGACAGAGCCTCCCACACCGTGATTGTCAAGCTGTCCTCCTGGCCGGATGCGCAGAACCCCGACTATCTGGCAAACACCTTGCGGGCGTGCGGCGCCATCGCAGCGAACCTGGCGGCCTGAGCCTTTCGCAAGGACACGCCGGTCCTCGTCGTCGACGAGCCATAGCCGGCCGCCCTGGGTTCAGTGCATGTGCGCCGCGGAATCGGCGGCGAGGTGTTCTGCCGTCCCGGTGTGGCAGGTCCCACCCTCGGCCTTCGGCGTGGGGGCTACATCGATCGACGGATTCTGGTCGAAGAACCCAAACGGCTTCAGCCAGAACGAAATCGTGTCGACCGGCATGATCGGCCACTCCTCCACGCGGGTGATGTGGTGGAGGCCGAAGACGTACCAGAGCACGACGTCGGCGTTCTCCAGCGGCGCGTCGTCCTTGATCCACTCCGTCAGACCGGTGTCAACGCTGGACTGCGTGGGGTACTTGCCGCACGGCCAGCGTTCGTCGTCGTCATGCCGGGTGACCCACAGGGTGTGACCGATCACGGGCGCCCGAAGATATTGCGGCGTAGAGGGATCCATCAGGGCTGGGAACGCGGCGCCGGGAACCAGTTTGTAGGCGACCGGGGTGCCGTGCCGGTTCAGCTTGTCCGGGTTCACCACCTTCCAGCCGCGCTGTGTGTTCCAGTTGTAATCGCGGGCGCCGCTCGCCTCGGAGGTGATCGGCTTGGACACGGTGACGAGAGCGAGGCCGTGGGGGTTGTCGTCGGACACCGGGGGTGCGACCGAGTCCACCTCGACAACGGTGTTCGCCGAACCGTCGACGTCAAGGTCGAGGCGGGCGACCAGGAAGTGCTGATGGAACGGCGCGTAGGTGCGGTTGTCGACGACGGTGCCATAGGGCGGCGCGGCCTCGCCATCGGCATAGGGAGTGGTGACCATGATGCCGGTCGCGCGAACCTCGCACTCGATGTTGCCGTCCTGGTAGAAGCGCCAGTAGACGAGGTACTCGTAGTTCGCGACGGTGACGTGGCAGGAGATCACCATGCGACGCTGGCGGCGCACCTCGGCACCGGTCACCAGATCGACGTGCTTCCAGAGCACGGCGTTGTCCTCTTCGTGTAGACAGATCGCGTTCTTGATCTCGTACGGTGCGCCGGCGGAGTCGTGCAGCACCGCGTCGACGTAGCGGATCTCGCCGAGGCAGTCGCAGCCGAGTTCCAGCGAGGTGGTCATGAAGCCAAGCCCCCACTCGCCGATGTCGTAGGCCGTCCTGCGGTAATGGTCGAACGTGGGGTCGCGGTAAGGCACCACCATCTCGGCGAATGACATGCGGTAGGCGATGTCACGCCGTACCCCGTGATCGTCATAGGCGACCTGGTAGATCACCGGGCCCTCGCGGTAGTTGAAGCCGAGGCGCATCGACCAGTTCTGCCACCGCAACTCGGTGCCATCCAACGTGAAGGACGTGCCCTCCGGCTGGGTGATGTGCAGCGGTTTAAGGTCGGTGCGCGACTCACCCTTCCACGGCCCGGGCACGTACTCGCCATCCACTGCCGGCATTCCGACGTCGTACTCGTCCTCGATCTCGAGGAGCTCGAGCGTGTTCATGTCCACGACGACCTTCAAGCCCCGAAATCGGGTGGGCATACGGGTTCCCTTCGGGGGTCTCGCGGACCCATAGATCGCACCAGCCCAATCGGCGATCGCGGTACTTCTCAGGCATCAGGGCCTTGCCGTAGGTCCAGACATCGACGATGACGAGGCTCATGTCGGTGATGCCGCGCTCGCGCAGTTTGGCGATGACGTCCGGGTGCTGGCGAAGCGCCTCGTCGACCTCGTGGAACTCGTCGACGGTGAAGTTCGGCGTGACGTCGGGAACGTGCTTGATCGAAAGGACGACATCGCCAGTGAGGTCGACCGTCGCTTCGTAAGTCTTGTTGTCCAAACGGTTCCAGACCACCGCGAACGAGTGCCGCGGCACCGCATCACCAACGCGCCACGCCAACACCTCCTGCTTGGCCGGTTCGATCAACTCGATTGACGCAAAGCGGAACGTGTCGGTGATGTGCCCGCCGCGCCGGAGGATTTCCGCGGTTCGTCTGAACTCGTTCGCACTCAGTGATTCCAGCGGGTGCAATGCCATGGCCGACCGTCCCTTCCAGACCCACGACCCCGACGGCCGAGACGATTGACCTGGTGGGTCGGGCGGCGAGCCCGGGCCTCTCGCCGAGCATGAACGACCGTTGGTGCAATGCGACGATACCCCCGGGGACAGTGGTGAACGGCATAAAAGAGCCAGGTTGTGATGTGCGAAGGCCGACCAGGATGAGTGCTTCAGCGCGACCTGCGCGCCGAGACGGCCAGTAGTTCACGGGCTTTGATCGCCAACCACATTGCGGCGCGGGTATCGGCCGACTGGAGATCGCGGCGGGTGAGTTCACCGATTCTCCGCAGCCGATTGCGCATGGTGTGTCGGTGGATGTTGAGTTTGGTCGCCGCGGTTTCCACCTGGCCGTTACAGCTGAGGAAGGCTTCCAGCGTGTCGAGCAGCGTCCGATCCGCAGCGTCGCTGTCGAGGGGATTCAGCGAGTGTGCGAGAAGTTCCAATTCGCCGCGATCTCGGATGCCCAGGAGCACCCCGAGAACATCGAAGTGGTCGAATTCGCTGAATCGACCGTCGGCGTTGGCCCTGGCGGCGGTCGTGGCCTGATTGAGACCGAAGTCCAAGTCGCCCAAGGATGCCGATGAGCTCTGCCCGCCGCCCAGTTGTCGCTCTAGCTGGGCGCCGAGCCTGCGGTGGATATCACGGCCCTCTCCGGCATGTTCGCCCGGCAGGATGATCACGATCTCGTCGTCGATCGAGCCCATCAGATACGGCACGTCTCCGGCCCCCAGCATGTCGGTGACATGGGCTTCGGCGGGTAGCAGTGCGCCGACGTCGGTCAGCACCACGACGACGACATCACGGTCTGGATCGAAGCCGAAGTACCGGAGCACGCCGGGATCGATGGATCGGGGTTCGCCGAGCAGGGCGAGTGTCACCGCGGTGCGGAGTCGCTGTTCGGCATCGATGACCTTGGCCGGTTTCTCGAGTTCGATCGATATCAGTGAGAGGGCGTGGGCAACGAGGAGCCGATCCGACGCCGAGAGCGCTACCTCGGAGCGCACCGCGAGATACCCGCGTGCCGTTTGGGCCGCGCGCACGGTCTGAATGGTGCAGTAGCCGGCACCATCGGCAATCACCCGACTCGCGTGGCGGCGACCGCTGTGGGGCCGCATGCTTCGGGCCGCCTCGGCAGCGACGAGAAGGACGTGCTCGCTGCCGGGTCCGCAGGCTGCAAGCGGGCGTCCATCGGTCCCGATCACCACCGCGGTGGCCGACAGCGCCTGACTCAGTGAGGCCACCACACCCGGTATGCCGTCCCGCAGGGTGGCACGCGCGAAAACCTCCTGCTGGTCGACGACGCGTTGGACCGACCGGAGCTGATCAGCGGTCAGTTCGTCGATGACAGCACGGGTGATAGCGATGAACGGTGTGTCGGCGGGCACCTGCAAAATCGGGAGCCCGAGGGCGTCGCCGGCTGACAGCACACCGTCCGGGACACGGTCGAAATTGGTGCCGGTATCGAAAGCCAGCGCCACGACGCCCGCGGCGGACAATCGGGCCACATACTCGTACTGCTCGTCGCTCGTCGGCCCCATTTTCAGGCCAGTGGTCATGACAAGTTCGCCGCCAGACAGGTACGGCGTGGGATCGGCAAGCTCGATGGCGTGTGCCCAGCTGATCACCCGGTCGGCATTCTCGCGTCCGGCCACCAGCGTCAGGCCGAGGTCTTTGTGCCCAGCCAGGCGCCGCACGGTGATCGCCATGTCTAGAAGCTACTCGAATGCAAGCAACGCGCCCGCGACTCGCTCGCCGGCTGGCGAGTGGATGCGGGGATCAGTGCCGGCTCACTCACGCGGGGTTGCGTCGCCAAGGGGCGGTGGGGCACTCCGGTAGCTGACCGGAGTCTCCGACAACGAAATGGGGTTGGCGACTTGTGGTGTGGCACTTGCCGGTACGGGCACCGATACGGTCAGGCCGAGCTGTTCGGCGAACGTGAACGCCTCGGCGATGTTGTTGATCGGGCCCGCGGGCACGCCGACCGTTGTCAGTGTCTCGTACCAGTGGTCGGCGCCGCGCGTCTTGAGGACCGCGCCGAGTGTTTCGGCGAGGACATCGCGATTGTGGACCCGTTGCGGGTTCGACGCGAACCTGGTGTCGTCGGCCAGCCATGGCAGATTCACGGCCTCGGCTAGCAGCCTGAACTGTTTGTCGTTGCCGACGGCGAGCGCGATGGGACGGTCCGCGGTGGGAAACGTCTGATATGGCGCAATGCTGGGGTGCCGGTTGCCCATGATGCCGGGCACCGCGCCGGCGCCCAGATAGCCGGATGCCTGATTGACCAGTGACGACAACAGCACCGAGAGCAGGTCGGTGTCGACTCGCTGGCCTTGTCCGGTTCGGTCGCGGTGGGCCAGCGCGGCCAGGATTCCGACCAGCGCGTGCAGGCCGGCCAGGACGTCGACGACAGCGACTCCCACCTTGGTGGGTTCATCGGGGCCGGGACCGGTCACGCTCATCAGTCCGCCGACGGCCTGCACCAGCAGGTCGTAGCCGGGCAGGGCGGCACCTCGCTCGCGGCCGAACCCGGTGATGGAGCAGTAGATCAGGTCGGGCTTCGACGCACGCATGGTCTCGTAGTCGAGACCGAATTTCTCCATCGTTCCGGCGCGGAAATTCTCCACCACGATGTCGGCGGTGGCCACCAGCTCGCGGGCGCGTTGTTGGTCGGCGGGATCGGTGAGGTCCAGCACCACCGATCTCTTGTTGCGGTTGACCGCGTTGAAATACGTTGCCACGCCCTCAGAATCGTAGGGCGGCCCCCATTCGCGGGTATCGTCACCGACCTGCGGGCGTTCAATCTTGATGACGTCGGCACCGAAGTCGCCGAGCATCATGGTGGCGTACGGGCCGGCCAGCACACGGCTGAAATCGACCACAACGAGACCGTCCAGGGCGCCCGGATTCATGCGCGCGCCGCTCCACCGCGGATGTACACCGTGGTGGTGTGGGTGAAGAATTCCCTTGCCGCGCCGCCCTGCTCCTTGGGACCCAGGCCGCTCTTCTTGGCGCCACCGAACGGCACATGCGGGTCGGCACCGGCGGATTCGGAGTTGACGTGCAGGACGCCGACGTCGATCTGCTCGACGGCCTGCAGCACCCGGGTGAGGTCCTGGGTGAACAGTGCTGCCGAGAGCCCGAATTCGCTGTCGTTGGCGAGCTGGAACGCCTGCTCGGCATCGGCGGCGCGTCGCACCGCTAGTACGGGGCCGAAGAGTTCCTCGGTCCACACGTTGGCGGGTTGGGAGTCCAGTTCGACGATGGTCGGTGCGATGAAGTATCCGTCGGACAACGGGGCCTCCGTGTAGGGCCGACCGCCGGCAAGCAGGGTGGCACCCTGCGCGGTGGCGGTTTCGATACCGGCAGAGATGCTCTGGAACGCCGAATCGCTTACCACCGGACCCATCTCGGTGCTGTCGTGGGTCGGGTCACCGACGATGAGCGCGTCCGCGCGGGCTCGCAGCGCATCGAGGAACCGCTCGGCGATGCCGTCGGTGACGATCAATCGCGAAGTGGCCGTGCACTTTTGGCCAGTGGAGCGAAACGCGCCTAACATGACCTGCTCCAGCGCCAACTCGATGTCGGCGTCGTCGAGGACGATAGCGGCGTTCTTGCCGCCCATTTCGGCCTGTACCGGTACTCCGCGGCGGGCGGCGGCCGCCGCGATGCGCCGTCCTACGCCGGTGGATCCGGTGAAGGTGATGGCGTCCACGCCTTCATGGTCGACCAGGCTGTCGCCGAGGTACGACCCGCCGATGACTAGGTTGAGGACGCCAGCGGGCAGACCCCCACAGGTGAGCGCGTGCGCAAGTCGCATCGCCAGCAGCGGCACCGCGCTGGCCGGCTTCCACACCACGGTGTTGCCGTAGACCAGGGCCGGGGCGATCTTCCAGGCCGGGATCGCGATCGGGAAGTTGAATGGGGTGATTACGCCAACGACCCCGACCGGTTTGCGCGTCACCAGGATCTGCTCACCGACCCGCGGTGAGGCGAAAATCTCTCCCGTTTGGCGGTCGCCTTCGTTGCCGTAGTAGCGCAGGATCTGGGCGGCGCGACGCACTTCGGCGATGCCTTCGGCTTTCGTCTTGCCTTCCTCGGCGGCCAGCTCGAAACCCCACGAGGCTGCGTTGCGCTCCACCACGGCGGCCGCTTCCATCAGCACGGCGCCGCGCTGATGGATCGGCGTGGCCGCCCACGCCGCGTGGGCGTCGGCGGCGGCAGCCACTGCAGCCTCGAGTTGGCAGGTCTCGGCTGATCGGCCTTCAGCCACGATGAGGCGTGGGTTGGCGGGGTTGATGCTGTGCAACAGCGCACCGCTGCCGGGGAGCCACTGGCCGGCAACGAGGTTGTGCAGCTCCACGGGAGCGGTCATGGTCGTATCCATCTGAACTCGGCGGGTTTACTTGAAGGCGGACTGGCCGGTCAGGGCGCGGCCGATCGACAACAGATGCATCTCGGAGGTGCCCTCGTAGGTCAGCACCGATTCCAAGTTGTTGGCATGGCGCAGCGGCGAATATTCCAACGTGATGCCGCTGCCGCCCAGCAGGGTGCGGCATTCGCGGGCGATGCTCAGCGCCTCGCGCACATTGTTCAGCTTGCCGAGGCTGACCTGCTCGGGCCGGATCCCCTCGGCGTCTTTGATGCGACCGAGATGCACCGCCAGCAGCATGCCCTTGCCCAGTTCCAGGGTCATATTGGCCAACTTCTCCTGGGTGAGCTGGAAGCTGGACAGCGGCCGGTCGAACACTTCTCGCGCCTGGGTGTAGGCGATCGCGGTCTCCAGGCTGTCACGGGCGGCGCCCAGGGCGCCGAACACAATGCCGAACCGGGCTTCGTTCAGGCACGACAGCGGAGCCGACAGCCCGCGGGCGTGCGGCAGCTGCGCCGAGGCGGGCAGCCGCACGTTGTCCAAGACCAGTTCGGAGGTCACCGACGCCCGCAGGGACAGCTTCTTGTGGATCGCGTTGGCGGTGAAGCCCGGGGTATCGGTGGGCACCAGGAATCCGCGGATACCGTCGTCGGTCTGCGCCCATACCGTGGCCACATCGGCGAGGTTGCCGTTGGTGATCCACATCTTGGTGCCGTTGAGCACCCAGTCGGTGCCGTCGCGGCGGGCACGGGTGCGCATCCCGGCGGGGTTGGAGCCGAAGTCGGGTTCGGTCAACCCGAAGCAGCCGATGGCCTCCCCTGCGGCCAGTCTCGGCAGCCATTCGCTCTTCTGCTCCTCCGAGCCGTACCGGTAGATCGAGAACATGGACAGCGAGCCCTGTACCGAAACGAAGCTGCGGAACCCGCTGTCGCCGGCTTCCAGCTCCAGGCATGCCAGCCCATAGCTGACGGCGTTGGTGCCCGCGCAGCCGTAGCCGTCCAGGTGCATGCCGAGCACGCCCAGATCCCCGAATTCCTTTGCCAGTTCCTTTGGCAAAGTAGCCGATTCGAACCACCCCTCGATGTTGGTCCGAAGTCGGGTGTCGACGAACTTGCGCACCGTGGCGGCGATGTCGCGTTCGTCGTCATCAAGCAGCCGGTCGATGTCGAACAGTTCCAATGGTGCGCTGTGGCTGCTGGCCGGCGGCGGTGCGGTCGTGATGGTCATTGTGTGCTTCTCCCGAGAGACGTTGAGCGGTAGGGATTTAGAGGGTGCGGAACGCGTCGCGGAGAACGGCGAGCGCCTCGAAAAGCAGGCCGTCGGTGATCGCCAGCGGCGGCAGAAACCGCAGCACATTGCCGAATGTGCCTGCGGTCAGGGTCAATACGCCGTTGGCGTGGCAGTACCGCGTGACCGCGGCGACCGCCTCGCGGTTCGGATCGCGGGTGCCTGGCACGACCAGCTCGGCGGCGATCATCGCACCGCGGCCCCGGATGTCGCCGATCACGTCGGTGGACGCGGCGATGTCGCGCAGCTCGCGAAGAAGTACCTCACCGATGGCCTGTGCCCTGGCCAGCAGCTGATGGGTCTCGATTTCGTCGAACACCCCCAGGGCGGCGGCGCAGGCGACCGGGTTGCCGCTGTACGTGCCGCCGATTCCACCGGGGTGGGCGACGTCCATGATGTCGGCGCGACCGGTCACTGCGGCCAGCGGCAAGCCGCCGGCCAGTCCCTTGGCGGTGGTGATCAGGTCCGGGATCAGTCCTTCATGCTCACAGGCGAACCACGCTCCGGTGCGGGCGATCCCGGTCTGGACCTCGTCGGCGACCAGCAGGATGCCGCGATCGCGGCAGAAGTCGGCCACTCGCCGTAGGAATCCGTCGGCGGGGACGATGAATCCACCTTCCCCCTGAATGGGCTCGGCCACCACGCAGGCCACGGAGTCGGCGCCGATCTGGGAGTCGACCAAGTGGGCGAACTGGCTGAACGCCTCCGCAGCGCAGTTGGCAGGTCCCGACGGCCAGCGGTACGGATAGGCCATCGGCGCCCGGTACACCTCAGGGGCGAACGGACCGAAGCTGTGCTTGTACGGCTGGTTCTTGGCGGTCATGGTCATGGTCAGCAGAGTGCGGCCATGAAACGCATGGTCGAAAACCACCACGGCAGGCCGCCCGGTGGCCGCCCTGGCGTACTTGACCGCGTTCTCCAGCGCCTCGCTGCCGGTGTTGAACAATGCGGTGCGCTTCTCATGGTCGCCGGGTGTGATCCGGTTCAGCGTTTCAGCGACCTCGATGTAGGGCTCATACGGGGTGGCCAGAAAGCAGGTGTGGGTGTAGCGCGCGAGCTGTTCCGACGCGCGGGCGACGACGTGGGGAGCCGAGTTACCGACCGTGGTGACCGCGATGCCGCTGCCCAGGTCGATGAAGGAGTTGCCGTCGACATCGACGAGGACCCCGCCGCCGGCCGCCGCCGCGTACACACCAGCACTGCTGGTCAGGCCGGCCGGCACCGCCGACCGCCGCCGCGCGGCCAGCTCCAACGACCGCGGTCCGGGCACCTCGGTGACCAATCGCCGGGCCTGGTGCAGGTGCAGCCCGCCCATCGTCTCTACCGCCGTCATATCGATGGTCCTTCCAGTCGAGTCAGCGAAATCGTAGGGACGCGCACGCTCGGTGCCCATGGCCGAGTTGGACAGTGAAGTGAGCTTCAGATGGCCGAGTCGGCGATTGGCTATTTCAACGCCCTGGCTCGACTCCGTGGCACCCGAAGGGAAGGACCGCTCGAAGGCAGCGTTGCCGGCGACGGCGGATTACGTGCAAATCCACCTGGATGGCGATCTAGCCGCCAGTCACTCGGTGCTCGATCCGGCCCGAAGCGACCGCAGCTTGGCGGCTACCTCGATGGCGTCGCCCTCCCCGACGTCGTCGGAGTGACGGTCCGGGCGGGCGATCATCAGGTACAGCAGTCCGGTGACCAGGACGATGGCCAGCCCGATCGCGACGACCCACCTGTCCAGGAAGGAACCCGTGTCGCCGGGCTTGAGCAGCAACACCATTGCGAAGATCCCATAGCACAGCGCGAGCACGTTGACGGCAAAGCCGTACCGACCCAGGTTCCAGTTGCCCGCCGGTCGCCAGCCCTTCAGCCGCTGCCGCAGCGCCGCGAGGACCACCGCCTGGAACGCAATGTAGATGCCGAGCACCGCGAACGCGGTGATGCGTGGCAATTGATCCGGCACCGCGTACACGTACAGGCAGATGAGGATGGGCACGACGCAGGCGACCAACAGTGCGTTGGTGGGCACCGCATGGCGCTCCGACATGCGTGACAGCCAGCCGCTCATGGGCAGCATCCGGTCGCGCGCGGAGGCGTAGATCAGCCGGCTTCCGGCAGCCTGCAATGACAGCACACACGATATGAATGCCGTGATCGCAACGCAGAGGAAGATTTTCGACCCGGCCGTGCCGAGGGAGCTCTCCAGGATCGCCGGAATCGGGTCCGGATCCTCCCCGTTCACGATCGCCTGCAGGTCGGGGGCGGCCAACACGTAGCCGATATAGGACATCAATCCGGAAACGCCGCCGACGATGATGGTCAGCATCATCGCCTTGGGGATCTGCCGCGTCGGATCGTCGACTTCCTCGGCCACATCTCCGCACGCCTCGAAGCCGTAGAACAGGAACAGCCCGCTGAGCGCCGAGCCGAGGAAGGTGATGATGTAGACCGTGTCGCCGCCAGCGCCCATCGAGTCGAAGAAGACCGAGAACGAGTTCACCCGCTTGAAGGCGAGCAGATACAGCCCCAGCGCGACCACCCCGACCAGTTCCGCGGCCAACCCGATCTTGGCAACCCGGGCGAGCATGTGCGTGCCGCTGAAGTTGACAGCCAATGCCAGCAGCAGCAGCCCGACGGCGGTGACCAACTGGATGACCGGAGTGTGTTCGATACCGAAGAGCGACGCGACGAAACCGCCGCCGAACTCGGCTACCGCTGTGACGGTCACGATGACCGCCCACACGTACACCCAGCTGACGATCCACGCGTATTTGCGATTCCACAGCCGTCTGGTCCACGGATAGATGCCACCCGCGATGGGGTATTGGGACACCACTTCACCGAACACGAGGGCGACCAGGAACTGGCCGCAGCCCACGATCACGATCCACCACATCGCGGGCGGACCGCCGATAGAGAGGCTGTACGCAAACAGCGAATACACGCCGACAAGTGGTGACAGGTAGGTGAAGCCGAGCGCCATGTTCGACCACAGGCTCATCGACCGGTGAAAGTCTTGCCCGGAGTAGCCCAGCGCTTCCAGGTGGGTGTCGTCCGAAGCTGCGTTTCGTCGAGGTTCAACCGCACCGGTCATGGCGAGCCTCCTTGGTCCGTCGCCGTTCGCAGCTGACATCTTGTCACCGCGAAGGAACCAATGGATCGACTTTTGATCACTGGTCGCGCACAAAATTGAAACTCGTGTTCATCGGTATTTGCGGTTTGAATATTCGCGGTTGGCCGTCTGCTGTCCGGGTCTACGCTCGGACCAGCCACTTTTGGTGCACCGACACCGCTCGAGGGAGGCGATATGACGATCGAAAAAGAAGAGTCGGACTATTCCAGCAATCCCCCGGCCGATGGCCAGCAACAGTTCGTCGACCGCTGGCGCCAGAATGGGTACAACTGCTATTCCTCGGGCCATAAGTTTTGCCGGGAAGTGTGCCCGGTCATGCAGGTGACCCGAAACGAAAACCACACGCCGACCGCGTTCATGGCCAACATCATCGCGATGGACCGCGGTTTGCTCGACATCCCCTCGCCGACGATCCGTTCCCATTGGATAACCCTCGACGAAGCCGTGGCTTGGGCAA
>CAVYPI010000064.1:0-79640 GCA_963770125.1 uncultured Actinomycetota bacterium
ACTATGGTGAGGCCGACGGATATGGACATCCTGCGGTATGCCTTCTCCGATGAAGAGCTAGAAATCGCCGCTGAGGAGACCGCGCTGTCCTACACCTATCAGACGTCGGCCTACAACCGGTGTTGCCGATGACCACTCGCGCACCCACATTCGACGAACTGCTGTCCGACGAGTTCGAGACGCTTCCCGGGCACCCGGGTGATGCGGATCGGGCCGCGAACCGTCTTGCTGCGTGGTGCAAATCGGCGACAGGCAGGGACGACTGGGCACTCTTCCGTCGCAGGCTGAGGCGCGACGGACTTTGGTCGACCACGTCCTCGCCCGGTTCGGAGGCGCCCATCGGGCAGTCTCCGCTTCGCCTGGTCTCGCCGACGAGGCATGGATCCGCACCGCCTTCACAGCCGTTGATGACGGCTCGGAAGCGGGTCCGTGCATCACCCTTTCGGGCATCTCTTCTTGCCGTTGATCCGCACCGCCGAGGCACGGCTTGGGCATCGCTCGACGAATCCGTCGCTGACACTCTGACGCCGTCCGCTAGAAACTGCCTGGCGCAGAAGTTACTCGGCGACATGTGCGCCCTGTGCGCACCCCTGCTGTATGAACGGTTCGCACAGGCGCCGCGCTCACGACAAGTTCATTACCCAGATGGCGTCCGGTGGATTCCAGCGCGTGCTCGACGACGACCCCGTCCTGCTTCGATTGGTGGCGTCGCTGACACGACAGTGGCGCGCTACTACGCGCGAATTCGTCACGCGGCTGCACACCGACATCGACGCCATCCGCCGAGAATTCTCAACGTGTCGCACGCTCGTGCCGTCGCCAGCATCCAAGGCGGACTTTCCGATCCGCACCGCGACGGGAGGTCTGTGCTCTTCGTTCAATTCGAGGACGGCCTGCGGGTGCTGTACAAGCCCAAAGACCTGCGAATCGATGTTGCCTGGCAGCTGCTCGTCGAACGCCTGAACGCTCTCGCTTCCATCGACCTTCGGGTTGCACACGCTCTTGCCCGTGACGGCTACGGGTGGACGGAGTTCGTCGAGCACTCGGGATGTCGGGACCCGCAAGACTTCGCGAGCTTCTTCCGCCGCGCAGGCGCCTGGCTCGCGCTGTTGCACTGCTTCGCCGTCACCGATCTGCATCAGGAGAACCTCATCGCCGTCGGTGACCATCCCGTCCCCGTCGATCTGGAAACCACGCTCCAGGCTGCCGAGCAGGGTGGCGCGGACGATGACGACGCGAAGGCGTATGAGGCCGCACGGGAAGTCATCTCCGACTCGGTCATGGCGGTCGGCCTCCTTCCCGCCTACAGGCGCTCAGCTGATGACACCTTCTTCGCAGTCGGCGGTGTCGCTTCTGACTGGGCGGTCCAGGCAAAACTCACCTGGATCGACGTCAACTCAGATGCGATGCGGCCTTCGATCGTGGACGAAGCCGACAGACCGACAACGAATCTGCCGCATGTCGGTGGTCGCCACGCCGCTCTCGCCGAATATCTCGGCGACTTCGTTTCGGGCTTCGAGGAATACGCGGGCTTTCTGATGTCGCTGACCCGAGGTCCTGCTCAGGGAACTCTGTTCGACGGCTTCGCAGGACTTCCTGTCCGCAAGGTCGTTCGGCCCACGCAGTTCTATTCCATGCTGCTCCACCGGCTCAAAGACGATCGCATGATGGACGACGGCGTTCTATGGTCAGTGCAGGCAGATTTCCCGGCCCGACTTGCCGATTGGGACCGCGACATTGACCCCGGCTGGCCGTTGCAGCGGGCGGAGCGCTCGGCGCTGGTCGAGCTGAACGTCCCGTTCTTCGCAATGCAAAGCGACGGAACTGAGGTCACCGACACTGCGGGAACAGTGCTACCCACATCCACCGCATCGGGACTGCAGCGCGCACGCGAACGTGTGCTGCGCCTCGACGACCGGCAGATCGCTTGGCAGGTCGATGTGGTCCGGCATGCCGCGAGCTCTGTAAGCCCCTCGGCATCAATCGATGATCAGCCGAGGGAGCTGTTGCCGGTCGATCAGGTCGGGATCCCGACGCGGGAACAATTCGTTGCCGAAGCAGCGGCCGTCGCCGAAGAGATAGCCGAGGCGGCGATTCGTCGGGGCTCCGCCGCCGCGTGGGTCGGCCTGGGATCGCTGGCCACTTCGGACATCTCCCAGCTGGCGGTTCTCGGTAATGACCTATACAACGGAAACGCAGGCATTGCATTGTTTTTCGCTGCCCATGCAAAAGCAGCACAATGCGAATCCTCAACCGAACGTGCGCTCGCCGCCGTCGCCTACCTGCGATCGGAACTTAAGAGCCGCAACGCATCGCGCGTTGCACGATTGCTCGGCGTCGGTGGTGCGACAGGTATGGGCTCGATCGTCTACGTCCTGACCGCGATGTCCAGACTCATGAGCGATGATGCCTTGCTCACGGATGCCCATCGCGCGGCCACATTGCTCACGGACGACCTTATCGCGTCGGACACGAGACTCGACATCGTCGGCGGGAGCGCCGGCGCGATCTTGAGTCTGTTGGCGCTGTACGCCGACAGCGGGGCGGACGACGTGCTCAAGAGGGCCCTGGTGTGTGCCGAGCATCTTCTCGCGGTGGATCGAGTCGGCCCGGTAGGGCACCGGAGCTGGCCAGGGACCGGTCGACATCCTCAGGCACTCAATGGCATGTCGCACGGCGCCGCAGGCTATGCCTACGCAATGGCGTCCGTGGCGACGGTGACCGGTCGTGAGGACTTCGCCGATGCGGCATCGGAGTGTATCGAGTTTGAAAGAGCCAATTTCGATGCAGAGCGAGGCGAGTGGCGAGATTTCCGGCTGACCGAACCGCACTGGCGATCCCAATGGTGTCATGGTGCGGTGGGGATCGGCCTCGCGAGGTTGGGCATGACGAAACGCGCTGCCGTTCATGCCGATACCGTTTTAGCCGACATCGACGAGGCGCTGAACGGGGCGACCAGGGGATGGCCCGGGCACGTCGACACGCTCTGCTGCGGCACCCTCGGCAGCGTTGAATTGTGCCGCGAGGCCGGACGGGTCCTCAACCACACCGAACACGTCGAGCTTGCCTCGCGACGGCTTCTCGCAGTGCTCAGAACCAAGAAAGCCACGGGTGACTACCGTTGGAACGTCGGTGCCAAGAGATTCAACGTGGGCCTGTTCCGTGGCCTTGCGGGCGTCGGCTACGCGTGCCTTCGGGAGATCGACGACTCAATTCCCAACGTGCTCATCTGGGAGTAGTCGTGATCCTTTGCGAGTCGGCCAACTCGGTGTAGGTCGGGCAGCTCACCAGCAGCGACTCGTGCGTCCCGGCGCCGACCACGCTGCCCTCGTCGATCACAATTACCTGATCGGCTTCGGCGACCGTCGAAATACGTTCCGACACCATGATCACCGCCGAACTCGCCGACACTTCGCGCAACGCGGTGCGGACCCGTACGTCTGTGTGGACGTCAAGCGCGGAGAACGCATTGTCGAACAAATAGATGGCCGGTCGGCGGATCACCGCACGGGCGATAGCCAGACGCTGCCGCTGGCCGCCGGAGAAGTTGATGCCGCCCTGGGCGACAGGCATGTCCAGCCCGTTGGCGTGGGCACGGACGAAGTCATCCGCTGCGGCCACCCGTAGCGCCTCCCACATCTCATCCTCAGTAGCGTCCGCCTTGCCATAGCACAGATTGTCGGCGACGGTCCCAGTGAATAAGTAACCCCGCTGAGGCACCAGTCCAATTGCTGCCCATAGCGTTTCGGTGTCGTAGTCGCGGACGTCGATGTCGTCGATGCGCACCGCCCCGTCGGTGACGTCGTAGAGCCGGCCTATCAGAGACACCAGCGTCGACTTCCCCGAACCGGTCGACCCGACGATCGCAGTCGTGCTGCCTGGCACTGCGGTCAACGAAACATCATGCAGGACTGGGCGATCGGCGCCCGGGTAGCAGAATGTGGCGGATTCCACATGGACCAGACCGTCGATCGTCCTCACCCGGGCCGGATGCTTCGGAGTGGCGACCTTCGGTGTGGTCGAAAGCACCTCGGTAATGCGCTCGGCGCACACGGAAGCGCGTGGGAGCATGGCGATAAACGTGTTCGCGAGCAGCACCGCCATCAGGATCTGCATGAAGTAGGACAGGAACGCGATGAGCGATCCGACCTGCATCTTGCCATCGTCGATGCGCAGAGCGCCGAACCAGATCAGGGCCACGCTGGATGCGTTGATCACCAGCGTGGTGATCGGCAGCATGAGTGCCTGCCACCGGCCGGCCGCCACGAACGTGTCTGCGGTTGCCTCGTTGACGTCGGCGAACCGGTTGCGTTCGAAGGGCTCCCTAGCGAATTGGCGGATCACCCGGATACCCGAGACTTGTTCGCGCATCACCCGGTTGATGGTGTCGATCAGCTCCTGCATGGTGCGAAAGATCGGCACCAGGTGCGACACGATCCAGTGGTTGGCCAGCGTCAGCACAGGGACGCTGACCAGCAGCAGCCACGACAGCCCAGCGTCCTGCTGTACGGCCATGAAAATGCCACCGATACAAATGATCGGCGCGGTGACCAGAACGGTCACCGTCATTTCGACGAGTACCTCGATGTGCCAGACGTCATTGGTGGTGCGGGTCAACAGCGATGGAGCGCCGAACCGCGCCGTCTCCCCAGCGGAGAAGCCGGTCACGTGGTCAAAGATCGCCGAACGCAAGTCGCGGCCGAATCCCACGCTGGCGCGCGACCCGAAGTACACCGCGCCGGCCGCGGACAGCACCTGCAATGCGGTCACTGCGAGCATGACGCAGCCGAGTTTGACGATCGCGCCGGTGTCGCCCTCGACCACCCCGTCGTCGATGATCGAGGCGTTCACCGTCGGCAGGTACAGCGATGCCAGTGTGCTGATGACCTGGAGCAACCCAACGGCGGCAAGCAGCCGGCGGTGCGGCCGCGCGTACTGCCATGCGAGCGCCAGGAGCATTCTGTAAATGTCGCATATCGGGCGGCAGGGGCTAGCGGACTCGATGTCCTTCGATGAACACGGTCCGGGGCGTCGCGTTCTGAGCGTCTCCCAGCGGGCGGCCGTATCGCGTCATTAGTTCGATCGCCTCGAGCGTCGACACCTCCCAATTGTGCTCGGTAAGCCAGTCGGCCACGTCGGTGCGGTCCTCGAGGTACCACAGATCCTGGGTGTCCGGGACGTTCGCGTCTGGATCCTCGCCTGCCTCTTCGCGCAAGCGGCGCAACTGTTCCCGACGGCTGGCCAGATACTCGCGGTCGAAGAAGCCGCCACCGAACGACTCGACGCTGACGCGGCTGCCCGGAGCGCTGAGTTCGCCGATCCGCTCGAACAGCAGATCCTGCCCGTCGGCCGGCAGATAGGGGAGTAGCCCCTCGGCCGCCCACGCCGTCGGCTCTGTGACATCGAATCCGGCGTCGCGCAACGCTTTCGGCCAATCCTGCCTCAGGTCGACCGGCACCGCGACGTAGCGAGACACACTGGGTTTGGCGCCATGCTGGGCCAGCGTCTTGGCCTTGAACTCCAGCACCTTGGGCTGATCGATCTCGTAGAGCACGGTGCCGTCCACCCACGGCAGTCGCCAGCCCCTGGCATCCAGGCCTGCGGCGAGGATGACAGCCTGGTCGATGCCGTTGGCGCCGGCCGCGATGAAGAACTCGTCGAACCACTTGGTGCGTGACGCGGCATAGCCTCCGATCGCTCTAATTCGATCGAGCATGTACTTCGGCGGTAGCTGCCAGCCACGCTCCATGGCCGCGTCGACGAATAGCTGCGCGTAAAAGTCGGTGAACAGCGGGCAATCCGACGTCGACTCCTGCGACCGTGACCAAGCCACACCCAGCGCGGTCTGGCCAACGCCCTCGGTGATGTCCCAGCTGTCGTCGTCAGTTCTGGCCATTGGCGCCGGGTTCCCCATTTGCGACATACTCATGCATTTCGTCCCTGGTCAGCAGGTCGTCGCGGATGTTCTGCTCCCGATAGGCGAGCTGGCCGACGCGGTTGCCCACGACCGGGGCGGTGATCAAGGTGAATAAGCCGGCGAGGATGATCATGCCGACGTCCACGTTGCCGCGAAGCCGGACCGCGGCGCCGGCCAGCACCAGTAGCAGTCCCAGGGTCTGCGGCTTGGTCGCGGCGTGCATCCGCGACAGGGTGTCGGGGAAGCGGACCACACCGATAGCGGCGGTCAGCGCGAGCGTCGACCCGCCCAGCACGAGCACTGCGGCGACGATGTCGAGCCCGTTCACCGCAACCTCCTGTGGTCGTAGGGGTTGTCGGTATCGGGCACACGGAAGCGAGCCACACTGACCGAGCCGACGAAACTGATCAGCGCAAGCGCCGTCAGGCTGTAGGTCACCGTGCTGTCCAGGCTGAACGCCGCCCATGTTCCGATCGCGCACATCGCAAGTGCAACAAGAGTGTCCAGTGCGACCAGCCGATCAAGGCTGCTCGGTCCGGCCAGCAGGCGTCCCATCGTGATCGTCGCGGCCGCGCCCAGCATCACCGCGGCGATGATCCACACGATCGTCATGCGCTCTCCCCCTGCGCCGAAGGCCGCCACTCGGCGTCACGTTCGAACGTCGCCACCAGCAGGCGCTCAATCCTGGAGGTCTGGCGGTAAAACCGGTTGACGGCCTGGTCGGAGCTGACGTCCAGGACATGGACGTAGACCATCCGACGCACCCGGTCGATCTCCAGCACCACCGAGCCCGGGGTCAACGTGATCATGTTGACGGCCAGCGCGAGCACGAGATCCGACTTGATTGCCAGATGTGCCCGCAGGACCGCGCTGAGCGGGGGCGGTCCGGGTTTGATTGCCAGCCATGCCACCTGCAGCGAAGACAGGGCAAGTTCATAAGCCATCACGGCGATCAGCCGTAACAGCGACAGCACGTGCACCCTGCCCTCGACCGGCACGACCGGCAGCGGTAGCAGGACGGTGATCAACAAAGCGATCGTCAGCCCACTCACTATGTTGGCGGCAGACAGGTTGCCCCACAACAGGATCCACACCAGGGTCAGCCAGCACAGCACCCAGGCCCGCAGCAGTAAATGCCTCATCTCGTCAGCACCGCCGATGTGTACTGGTTGCGGTCCAACACCTGATCGGCTGCCCGTCCGCTGTAGCCGAAGATCGGTCCGGCCATTACCGTGAGCGTCAGACCCACCGCGATGAGCGCACCCGTCGGCACCAGCATCCCGACCGGCATTCCGCCGACGTGGTCGCGGTCGACGAACTGGATGTCCTCTGGTTCGTCGAGCAGCACCGAAGGTGCAGCCGCCGCGAGGTGACCTTCCGGGGCGTCCTCACGTGATCGCCAGAACGCCTTGGTCCACACCCGGACCACCACATACAGCGTCAGCAGGCTGGTGAGCACACCCCCGCCGACCAGCAGCCACGCCAGCACGGAGCCATTCTGCGCGCCCGCTTCGAGCAGCGCCACCTTGCCGATGAATCCGGAAAACGGCGGAATGCCACCGAGATTGAGCGCTGGGACCACGAATAGGAACGCCAGCAGCGGGCTGGCGGTGGCCAGGCCGCCGAGCCGCTGCATCGTCGACGCACCCGCTTGGCGTTCGATCAGGCCAACCACCAGGAACAGTGTCGTCTGCACCACGATGTGGTGCGCCACATAGTAGATGGCGCCGGACATGCCGAGCTGGCTCGACAGCGCGATGCCGAACACCATGTAGCCGATGTGGCTGACGAGCGTGAACGACAGCAGACGCTTGATGTCGCTCTGGGCGATCGCGCCGAGGATGCCGATCAGCATGGTCAGCAGCGCCGCCACCAACAACAGCGGGTCGAGCCCGCCGCCGGGGAACAGCAACGAGTGTGCCCGGATGATCGCGTACACACCGACTTTCGTCAGCAGGCCGGCGAACACCGCGGTGACGGGTGCGGGCGCGGTGGGGTAGGAGTCCGGCAGCCAGGTCGACAGCGGGAACACCGCGGCCTTGATGCCGAACGCGACCAGCAGCACCGCGAACAATGCGGTGCGGGTGCCTGCCGTGACGCCGTCGAGCCGCACGGCCAGCTCGGCCAGGTTCAGTGTCCCGGTGGCGGCGTAGACCAGCGCGATGCCGAACAGGAAAACCAGCGACGACACCATCGAGACCATCACGTAGGCGATTCCAGCGCGGACGCGATCCTTGCTCGCACCGATCGTCAGCAGCACGAAGCTCGCCGAGAGCAGCACCTCGAACCCGACGAACAGGTTGAACAGGTCGCCTGCCAAGAATGCGATGCACACGCCGGCCGACAGCACCAGGTAGGTGGGCAGGAAGATCGACACCGGTTGGCGCTCGTCGCCGTCGCGGATGCCCTGCCCGATGGCGTAGAACACCACGGCCAGCAACACGATTGACGACACCACGAGCATCAGCGCCGAGAGGCGATCCACTACCAAAGTGATGCCGAGCGGGCCCATGCCAGATTCCGTCGGCCCCCAACCGCCGACATGCAGTGCCAGCGTGCCGTCGCGGTCGGTGAGGTAAAGGAGCATGGCGCACACCGCGACCACCACACCCAGCGCGGCCAGGGTGATGGCCCGCTGCAGCCGTGGCCTGCGGCCTGCGAACAGCGTCAGCGCAGCGCCGACCATCGGGATCAGCACCGGCAGCGGCGTCAACACCGAAGAGAGCGTCATCGCGAGCCCTCCAGCCCCGGCAGCGCGTCGAGCTCGTCGGGCAGGTCGGTGTCGCGCGCGGGCGCGGGTTGCGGGCGGTCCTCGTCGAGCGCGGTGGCTTCCTTGCTGGACAGGTGCGACACCCGGGTGTCCTCGGGGTCGTCGGTGACTTCCTCCTCGGTGGTCAGCCGGTACGACCGGTAGGTCAGCGCCAGCACGAAGGCCGCGATGCCCATGCTGATCACGATGGCCGTCAGGATCATGCCCTGCGCCAACGGGTCTGCGGTGATGGTCGCGCCGTCGCTGGTCCGTCCCCGCACCGGCGGGTTGCCGGACGGACCGCCGACGGTCAGGATCAGCAGGTTGATCGCGTTGCCGATCAGCAACAGCCCCAGCAACATTCGCGTCATGTTGCGTTCCAGCAGAAGATAGACGCCCGCGCTGGTAAGCGCGCCGATGAGCACAAGGGGAACGATGTAGGTCGTCATGATGTAGCCACCTTGGACTGCTGCTCGCTCATATCCACGTCCACCCGCGCGCCGAGGCTGCGCAGCACGTCGAGCACGAGGCCGACGACGATCAGATACACGCCGAGGTCGAAGAACAACGCGGTCACGAATTTGACGGTGCCGAGCACCGGCACGTCGATCTGGATCAACGCCGACGACAACACCGGTGCGCCCACCAGAAGTGAGGCCGCCGCCGTACCGGCGGATAAACCCAGGCCCGCGCCGAGGATCTTTCCCGCATCCAACGGCAGCGTCTCGCCGAGTTCGTAACGCCCGCCGGCCAGATACCGGAGCACCAACGCCAGCCCGGCTGTCAGTCCGCCCGCGAAGCCACCGCCGGGGGTGTTGTGGCCCGCGAAGAAGAAGTACGCCGACAGCACCATGATGATCGGGAAGATCATCCGTGTCGCTACCTCCAGCACCAGCGAGCGGTGCTTCGGGTCGCGCAGCTCGCTGCCGCGCAGCCAGGTGACGTCCCCGACGGCAGGGCTGTTGTTGGCGGCCGCCGGAAGCCGACCGATGTCTGGCTGGCCCGCATCGGCGACGCGGGGAGCGGCACCGAAACGCCTGTGCCGGAACACCATTGACGCCACGCCGGTGGCCGCGACCAGCAGCACCGAGATCTCGCCCATGGTGTCCCAGGCCCGGATGTCGACCAGCAGCACGTTGACCGCGTTGGCGCCGTGGCCGCGGAAATAGGCCGCGTCGGGCAGCAGTTCGGCGATCGGCCTGCCGGTGCGGGCCGCCATCGCGTACACCGCCAACGTCGTGACGGTTGCGCCTACCGCGAGCGCAAGGGCGGCGCGCGGCAGCCGGTAGCGCCTGATGTTCACGCTGGCGGTTTCGGCGGGCAGCGTGCGCAGCACCAGCACGAAGATCACCAAAGTCAGTGTCTCCACCAGGAACTGGGTCAGCGCTAGATCGGGTGCGCCGTGGAAGGCGAAGATCGTGCCGCAGCCGTAGCCGGCGACGCCGACCAACAGCACCGCGGCCAGCCGGTTGCGCATCACGGTCGCGCCCAGCGCCGCGGCCAGGATCAGCAGCCCGACCACCACCTGCAGCGGCGAGTCCCACAACGCGAAGTGGGGTCGGTCACGGGCGCCGAGGGCGAGGACGATCACGGGAACCAGCACGAGCGTGGAAAGGATCACCGACTGTGTGGCCGGGATCGAACCGCGCTGCGTGAAAGCGGTGAGCCGCACCGACACGAGGTCGAGTCTTCGCAGCGCGGCGTCGTAAATGCGGTCGGCGTTGCCCAGCGGCTGACGGACAGTGCGCAGCCGGCGCAGCCGTGCGCGGCCGAAGTAGGCCGCCGTGCCGACCGCGAGGACCAGTGCGGACAACAGCAGTGGCGCGCCGAGCCCATGCCACAGCGCGAGGTGGTAGTCCTCGCCGCCGGGCACCGTGTCGGCGTAGTCGTCGAGGACATTGTCCAGGCCGGCCGGCCACAGGCCGAATATCAAACCCGCGGCGGCCAGGATCGCCGGTGGGATGAGGAAAGTGGGTTCCGGGCGGTGCATCTCGGCGACCCGCTTGCTGGGTTCCGCTAATCCCTTGCGGGCGAACGCTCCCATAAGGAATCGCAGGCTGTAGATGGTGGTGAACACTGAGCCCAGCGCAATGCCTGCGAGTACGTAGGGCGCCGCGGCGCCGAGTGACGGTGCGTGCGCGATGGTTTCGAAGTCGGCCTCCTTGGCGACGAAGCCGAGGAACGGCGGCAGCGCGGCCATGCTCGCGGTCGCGCCGACGGCGATGATCAGCAGCGGCCGGCTGCGCTGTCCGAGCCAGGCCAGCCTGCGGATGTCACGGGTGCCGGTGGCGTGGTCGACGACGCCGACGACCATGAACAGCGACGCCTTGAACATCGCGTGCGCGCACAGCATGGCCAGCCCGGCCAGCATCAGATCGCCGCCGCCCGCGCCGACCATCACCGTGATCAGCCCGAGTTGGCTGACCGTGCCGAACGCCAGGATCAACTTCAGGTCGTATTCGCGCGCCGCGCGCCAGCCGCCCAACAGCATGGTGAGCACGCCGAGGATCACCACCGTCGGCCGCCAGGGTGGCGAGTCGGCGAAGCCCGGGCTCATCCGCGCGACGAGATAGACGCCCGCCTTGACCATCGCTGCGGCGTGCAGATACGCGCTGACCGGTGTCGGTGCGGCCATGGCGCCCGGCAGCCAGAAATGCATCGGCACGATCGCCGACTTGGCCAGCGCACCGATCAGCACCAGCGTTATGCCGATCGATGCCGCCACCCCCGTCGGCGGCGAAGCGATCAGTTGGGACAACAAATAGGTGCCGGACATGTTGCCGAGCACGACAATGCCGACCAGCATGGCCAGCCCGCCGAACGTCGTCACCAGCAGTGCCTGGGTCGCGGCGCGCCGGCTGGTGGCACGTTCGGCGTAGTGCCCGACGAGCAGGAACGACAGCACCGTGGTCAGCTCCCAGAACACGTAGAGCAACAGCATGTTGTCGCTGCAGACCAGACCGAACATCGCACCGGAGAACGCGACCATCTCGGCGGCGAAACTGGGCAACCGCTTTTCGGTGTGCCCGTCGTGGTGATGGAAGTAGTCGGCGCAGTAGAAGAGGACAAGCGCGCCTATCCCGAGCACCAGCACGCTCATGATTGCCGCGAGCGCGTCGAATCGAAGGGTGATGTTCATCGACAGCTCGGGCAACCATTCGACGTTGACCGTCGTCGCCCGGCCGGGGCCGGGCCAGTGCAGCGCGACCCAGACCAGCGAGCCGAGCGGCACCAACGCCAGGGGATAGAAGGCCATCCGGCCCCAGCGGTACACGAGAAGCGGCGCGACCGCCGTTGCGACGGCATGCGCGAACAGGATGGCGAGCACGGCACTCCGGGTCTTGTCGGGGTCGGCGATGAGCCGTTAGGCGAAGAGCAGACAGCGGGGTGTCAGCCGGTGTCAAGGGCTTTGGTTTTAACGCCAGTCTACGGCGGCGGATGCAGCTACCATCCGGCGTCGTGGATACTTCGGACGTCGTAGTGGTCGGTTCCGGACCGACGGGGCTGATGCTGGCGTGCGAGCTGGCGCTCGGCGGCGCCAAGGCGCGGCTGCTCGAAGAGCGCACCGATATGCCCAACATCACCAGGGCATTCGCGGTGCATTCCCGGACGCTGGAGCTGCTCGACGCGCGCGGTCTGGCCGAGGATCTGCTGGCGCTGGGTGTGCCGGTGCACGAGATCGCCCCGCCTGGCGGGACGACGCTGGACCTGCATGAGCTGCCCTCGCGGTTCGGGATGGTCCTCATCGTCCCGCAAAGCGGAACGGAACGCGTGCTGCAGGCCCGCGCCGACGAACTCGGGGTCGAGATCGTCCGCGGCGCCGAGGTGGTCGGCCTGACACAGGACGGCGATGGGGTGACGGTCGAGTGTGCGGGCGGCGACAGCGTGCGCGCCGATTACGTGGTCGGGTGCGATGGCGCACACAGCACGGTCCGCAGCCAGCTCGGTATCGACTTCGTCGGCAAGCAGTACGAGACGCACATCCTGTTGGCCGACGTGCAGCTGACCCGCGCACCGGGCGAGACGTTGACGGGCGTCACCAACGAGAAAGGCGTGGTGCTCGTCATTCCGTTCGGCGACGGCTGGTTCCGCGCGATCGCGTGGGACCGACTGCGCGAACAGGCGCCGCTGCGCGAGCCGGTGACGCTGGAGGAGATCCGCGGGTCGTTCGAGCGCATCGCAGGACACGACTTCGGTATGACCGAGATGCGTTGGAGTTCAAGGTTTCTCAGCGAGCGACGGCAAGCAAGGCATTACCGGAAAGGCCGCGCGTTCCTCGCGGGCGATGCCGCCCACGTGCACTCGCCGCTGGGCGGCCAAGGCATGAACACCGGCATCGGCGATGCGATGAACCTGGGCTGGAAGCTGGCCACCGCCGTGCGCGGATCCGCACCGCCATGGCTGCTCGACAGCTATGAGGCCGAACGCCATCCCGTCGGCGCCAGCGTGCTGCGGCTGACGGACACGTTCAACCAGCTGGTGCTGAGCAACTCCACGCCGCGGCGTCTACTGCGCACCGCGCTTCTTGGAGTCGCGACCCGAGTGCCGCGCGGAAGGCGGCTGCTCGCCGAACGGCTCGGCGGCATCGACATCGCCTATCCGCGCGAGCGGGGCGACGACTGGATGGTCGGCCGCCGGATGCCCGACATCGTGTGCGACGGCAAGCGGGTCTACGAGCTGCTGCGCGACGGCAAGTTCGTGTTGGTGACGGCCGCGCCGGTGAAGCTGGACCGTCCGGACATCGTGCACGCCGTCGACGCGCATCCGGAGCTGCCGGACGCCGTGCTTGTCCGTCCCGACAGCTATGTCGCGTGGGCGAGCGAACGGCTACCTAACGCCGCCGAACTGGCGGCGGCCGTCGATCGCTGGACGCGCGTGACATAGCCCAGGGGCCGCGAAGCGAACCGGGACGGCGTGGGATACAACACCGATGCCCGCGCCGAGGATCGGCCAGATCGGCCAGAAGTACCAGGCGCCTGCCGTGAGGCCAACCGCCAGCCAGACCGTGAGCACGATGACGACCATCGCCAAATAGGCGCCGAGGTGGATGCGCACGCCGAGCCGGGCGGCGCGCCGTCGTGCGGCCTGGCGCTGGGGATCGTTGCGACGAAGTTGCGCGAGCGGCAGGTCGCCGACGAGTTCGCGCAGCTCGGTGGTGCTGTGAGCGGCAAACGTGGCCTGCAGCCGGTTCTCGTACTCGTCCATCGCGAGGTAGCCCTGCGACAGTGCCTGGCCCAGCAGGTTGGCGGTCGTCTCGCGGTCGCGATCGCCGGCGCGTACAGACGCGACTGGTGCGGTCATGGAGCCCTCCGTGCTCGATCTTGGCAGTGACAAGTTCTGACGTCGACTATGCACCGTTAACTTGTCACTGTCAAGATGCTGTTGAATCGGATTATGCACAGCGAGGCTCCCAAGGTCGTCAGCGCGAGCCGCGAGATCGCGGCACCTGCGGACAAGATCTTCGAACTTATCGCCGACCCATCGCTGCAACCACGATGGGATGGCAACGACAATCTGGCGGAAGCGCCCGCCGGCCAACGCGTGCGAGCGGTGGGTGACGTGTTCACGATGACGATCACCATGCGCAGCGTCCGGCACAACCATGTCGTCGAGTTCGAAGAGGGCCGACTCATCGCGTGGCGGCCCTCGGAACCCGGGCAGGAACCGCCGGGGCACCTGTGGCGATGGCAGCTCGAACCGCTCGACGACTCACGGACGCTGGTCACCCACACCTACGACTGGTCGCGGCTGACCGACGAGAAGCGCCTGCCACGCGCACGTGACACCACCGCGGACAAACTGCAGGCGTCCCTTGACGCGGCTTGCGCAGCTCGCCGAGCGCGCCTGATCAGCGCGCTGCCGAGAACGCCCGCAGCGACTCGACCTGTACCGGGTCCAGGGATGGCCGCACGTTTTCGCGGGCCTTGGCGACGTCGGCCGCGGTCACGTCGGCCGCATCGATCGAGCGGCGCATCGCGGTCAGCGCGGCCTCGCGCAGCAGCGCCACGCAGTCGGCTGCGCTGTAGCCTTCGAGCTCTGCCGGCCAGCGCGTCCAGGTCGACGTCGTCGCTGAGAGGGATGGACTTGCCTGCGGTGCGTAGGATTTCGCGACGGGCCTCGGCGTCGGGCGGCTCGACGAACACCAGCTTCTCGAGTCGTCCCGGCCGCAGCAGCGCGGGGTCGATCAGATCGGGCCGGTTCGTAGCGCCGACCACCACCACGTCGCGCAGCGGCTCGATGCCGTCGAGTTCGGTCAGCAGCGCGGCGACCACGCGGTCGGTGACGCCGGAGTCGAAGCTCTGCCCGCGCCGGGGTGCCAGCGCGTCGATCTCGTCGAGGAACACCAGCGACGGCGCGGAGTCGCGGGCGCGCCGGAACAGTTCGCGCACCGCCTTCTCCGAAGAGCCCACCCACTTGTCCATGAGTTCGGCACCCTTGACCGCGTGCACCGACAGCCGCCCGGAGCTGGCCAGCGCGCGCACCACGAATGTCTTGCCGCAGCCGGGCGGGCCGTAGAGAAGGACACCATGCGGCGGGTCGACACCGAGCCGCTGGAAGGTGTCGGGATGCTGCAGTGGCCACAGCACCGCCTCGGTGAGCGCCTGTTTTGTCGCGGCCATGTCGCCGACGTCGTCGAGCGTCACCGATCCGACCGAAACCTCTTCGGTGGCCGAGCGCGACAGCGGGCGGATGACGGTCGTCGCTCCGATCAGGTCGTCCTGCGTCAACACCGGCGGCTTGCCGTCCGCGCTGGCCCGCGCCGCCGCCCGCAACGCGGCCTCCCGCACCAAAGCGGACAGGTCGGCGACGACGAAACCCGGTGTGCGTTCGGCGATTTCGTCGAGGTTGAGCTCCTCGGACGGCACGTCGCGCAGCAGCACCTCGAGCAGCTGCCTGCGGACAGCTCCGTCGGGCAGGCTCAGCCCGAGCTCGCGATCGCACAGGTCGGGTGCCCGCAGCCGTGGGTCGACGCCGTCGGGCACCGCCGTGGTCGCGATGAAGGCGACGCCGCGGGTGGCGACCGCGTTGCGCAGTTCGGTGAGGATCAGTGTCGCGACGGGGTCGGCGGTCGACGGCAGCAGCGCGTCGATATCGGTGATGAGCAGCACGCCGCCGCCGTCGCGCACGGTGGCGACCGCCGACGAGACGCTCTTGAGCCTGTCCTCGGCGCGCAGCGCACCCACCTCGGGGCCGTCGAGTTCGACGAGCCGTCGGTCGGCGCACACCGCACGCACCAGCGCGGCCTTGCCGACGCCCGCAGGACCGGACACCAGTACGCCGAGATTAGCTGTGGCCCCGAGTGTTTCGAGCAGCTCGGGTTGGTCGAGTGCGAGCTTGAGCCATTCGGTGAGCCGGCCGGCCTGAGCGTGGGAGCCCTTGAGGTCGTCGATGTTGACCGTCGCCGACTGCTTCGGGGTTGACACCGTGTGCTGGCCCGCCGTGGTCGGTCCAGCGGGGGTCACACCGTCGCCCCAACTCACCACCGAATTCGGTTGCACGCTGATCGTTCCCGCGGGGTCGACGCCGGTGACCGTCAACAGTTCGGAGGTCCAGGTGATGCCGACCGACGACGCCAGCGCCGCGGTGGCCGCCGACGTCGGGATGTCGGGACCGAGGTCGCGCGGCAGCAGCGACACCGTGTCGCCGACGGTCATCACCTTGCCCAGCAGGGCCTGACGCAGCGTCGCCGACGAGATCGACTGCGTGGCCAGGTTCGAGCCGCTCACGGTCACCGACCGGGCGCCGTACACGGTCGCCGCCGAGACGATGACGGTGGTGTCTTCGCGCAGCCCAGCATTGGACAGCGTCACGTCGTCAAGCAGCGCGGTGCCGGCCGGCGTGCCCGCAGGTGCCACCCCGGCCACCGCGGCGGTCGCGCGCGATCCGGTCAGCGACACCGCGTCCCACTCCCGAATACCAAGGGCCGCAATGGCTTCCGGATGCAACCGCACCACACCCCGCCGCGCGTCAAGCGCCGATGTGTTCAGGCGTGCCGTCAGCCTGAGGTGGCTCTGCGGCGGATCCTGCGCGACCTCGGTCTGCGTCATCTCACGCACCCGGCCTGCGCAGCCCGAGCCGTAACATGGACCGGCGGTGTGGTTGCGCCCGGCGGATCGCCCGTCGCGCCGCGCGCTGCTGTCGCGGTTTGTCGTCCCACACCTCCGGATGCTCCGCTAGGAAGCGCCTGGTGCGGATCGCGAACGGGATGTGAATTACGTAGGCGACGATGATCACCAGGATGGTGATGTACCCATAGAGAATTGACGCCGCCACGAGGATCGCCAGCGCCGCCAGTAGCGGGGCGACCATGTTCGGCGATACAGAGAAAGTGTGAATCTTGCGCATCGGGAGTGTGCTCACGACCAACAGCGAGACGCCGATCATCCAGATCACGACTGCCAACTCCGATGTCCACCAGCCGTCGCCGAACTGCATCTTGGCGGCCAGCGGTCCGATCGCACCGATCGCGCCTGCCGGGGCGGGCATGCCGACGAAATACTCCTTCTGGTAGGCGGGTTGGTCCACATCGAGCAGCGCGTTGAAGCGGGCCAGCCGCAACACGATGCAGACCGCATAGAGCAGCACCACGATCCAGCCCACTCTCGAGTGCGAGAGCAGTGTGCCGTAGACGATGAATGCCGGTGCCACACCGAAATTCACCGCGTCGGCCAGGGAATCGATTTCCTCGCCCATCCGCGAGGTCGCCTTCAGGATCCTGGCGATGCGGCCGTCGAGCGCGTCGAGAATGGCGGCGACCGCCAGAAACGCCATCGCCTCCGTCGGGCGGTTGTCCAGCGCCATCTTCACCGAGGTCAGTCCGAGGCAGATGGCCGCCACCGTCATGGCGCTGGGCAGGATGCGCAGGCTGACGACGGGCGCCTTGATGCGCGGTTTCACGGCAGCTCGGCCAATACGGTTTCGCCTGCCAGCGACCGCTGTCCGGTGGTCACCAGGACGTTGGCGCCCGCAGGCAGGTACGTGTCCAGTCGCGACCCGAACCGGATGAGGCCGTAGGTGTCGCCGATCGTCAGCTTGTCGCCGACCTTGACGTTGCAGACGATCCGCCGTGCCAGCAACCCGGCGATCTGCACGGCGACCACATCGACCCCGTCGGGGGTGCGGATCACGACGCTGTTGCGTTCGTTGGCGGCGCTGGCGGCGGCGAGATCGGCCGACCCGAACAGCCCTGGGCGGTGTTCGACGGCGACGACCTCGCCGCTGACTGGCGCGCGCTGCACGTGCGCGTCCAACACCGAAAGAAAGATGCTGATGCGTGGCAACGGCGTTGCGGGCAAACCGAGTTCGGCGGGCGGCAACTCCTCGTCGACGACGCAGATGAGACCGTCCGCGGGAGCGACGACCAGGCCAGGGCGCGTCGGTGGAACGCGCGGTGGGTGCCGGAAGAACGCGGCGTTGGCTGCCGCCGATGCCAGCCCTGCTCGCCGCAGCCACTTGTTGCGGTGGCCTGCCGCGGCGACCGCGAGGCTGACCCCGACGAACGGAAGGCCCTCGGGGTGCATCGGCGGTACTGCGGAACGCACCAGCGCCACGAGTCGCGCGGGGCCTGTCTTGAGGTCGGGGCGTCTGGCCATCGTGCAGCGATTGTACGGGCGGCTACTCTGCAGACAGGTCCCATACCTGCACAAGCGACCCGGCGGCGACGTCGGCGACGTCTTCCTCGATCTCCAACAGGCAGTTGGCGGATGCCAGCCAGCGCAGATGGTGTGACGCCGGCGGACCGTAGCTGGTGACGGTGCCCGCGTCGCGGTCGAGCACGCCACGGCGGAACTGACGCTTGCCGCGCGGCGACGTCAGATCCTCGGCGAGCACGGCCATGCGCCGCGACCGGTCTGGATGGGGCAGCCCCATCGCGGTGCGCAGCGGCGCGCGGATGAACACCTCGAACGACACCAGTGCGCTGACCGGGTTGCCGGGCAGCGTGATGATCGGAGTGCCGTTCACGCAGCCTGCACCCTGCGGCATGCCGGGCTGCATGGCGACCTTGACGAAGTCGACCTCGCCGCCCCGGGCCGTCCCCCCCAAGCGGGTGGGCCCACAGCCTGCTTGGGGAGTGCCCCCAGTCGCCGGCGCTCCCGCTCCGAGCGCATCCTTGACCACCTCGTAGGCCCCGGCGCTGACGCCGCCCGTGGTGATGATCAGGTCGGCATCGCCGGCGTGGCGGCTCAGCGCGTCGCGGAACGTGGCGACGTCGTCGCTGGTCATCGGCGCGGCGACCACGTGGGCGCCGGCGTCACGCACGGCCGCGGCCAGCATCACCGCGTTGGACTCGTAGATCTGGCCTGGCCGCAGCGGCGTGCCCGGCGCCACCAGCTCCGAACCGGTCGACATCACCAACACCCGTTGCCGCGGAACCACTTTCAGCTCGCTCAGGCCCAGCGCGGCGGCGAGGCCCAGCGCGGCGGGCGTGAGCACCTGGCCCGCCCGCAGCACCGTGGTGCCTGCCGTGACGTCCTCACCGGCGCTGCGGATGTGCTGGCCGTCTTCGGCGCTCGTGCGGATGGACACGGTGTCGGTTGCGCCGTCGGTTGCCTCGACGGGCACCACCGCGGTTGCGCCCGCGGGCACCGGCGCGCCCGTCATGATGCGGTGTGCCGTACCGGGTTTCAGTGTGAGCGGGTCGGTGCGGCCCGCGGGGATGTCCTCGGCGACGGGCAGTACCACTGGTTGCTCGGGAGTCGCGGCGGCGACGTCGTCGGCCAGGACGGCGTACCCGTCCATCGCCGAGTTGTCGAATCCGGGCAGCGACAGCGGCGCCACCACATCGTCGGCCAACACCAGGCCCAGTGTCTCGGCGAGCGGCAGCGTGACGGGTGGCTTGCCGGTGATCAGGCCGGCGACCACGCGCCGGTGCTCCTCGACGGTCCGCATCAGACGGGGTACGTCACGCCGGTCAGCTCTTCGGACACCGTCCAGAGCCGACGCTGGAGGTCTTCGTCGTGCGACTGTGCGCTCGACTCAACGCGTTTCGGATAGCCGCGCTGTTCCCCCATGCTGCCGGGACCGTAGTACTCGCCGTTCTGCGCGCCCGGATCTGTGGCGGCACGCAGCGTGGGCAGTGCGCCCATCTCGGGGCCCTGTGCAATGAAGTTCCAGAAGAACTGGCTGACCTCCTTGATGCCGACCGGCATGTTGCGCAGGAGTTCGGTATTGGCGGCACCGGGATGCGCGGCCGTCGCGATGGTCGGCGACCCCTTGAGCTTGAGCCGTCGGGCCAGCTCGTAGGTGAACAACAGATTCGCGAGCTTGGACTGCCCGTAGGCGGCGACCCGGTTGTAGCCCTTTTCCAACTGCAAGTCCTCGAAGTGGATCCGCGCCATGATTCGATGGCCGACGCTGCTGACCGTCACCACGCGGGAGCCCTCGACCGGCAACATGTTGTCGAGCAGCTGACCGGTCAGCGCGAAGTGGCCAAGGTGGTTGGTGCCGAACTGGCTCTCGAAGCCGTCCTTGGTGGTCCCCTTGTCGGTGTACATCACGCCGGCGTTGTTGATCAGCAGGTCGATGCGGGGGAAGTTGGCACGCAGGTCGTCTGCCGCCTTGCGGATGTTGTCCAGCGACGTCAGGTCGAGTTCCTGCACGATGACGACGGCGTTGGGGCTCTTCGACTTGATCCGATTGGCGGCGTCGTCCCCCTTGGTCAGGTTGCGCACCGCCAGCACGACGTGCGCACCCTTGTCGGCGAGGACTGCAGCGGCCTCGTAGCCGATGCCGGTGTTGGAGCCGGTGACGATGGCGACCCGGCCGGATTGATCGGGCACGTCTGCCGCGGTCCACTTGCTGCTCATGGGCTCAACATACTCAGCGACGCGTGCCTTGCGTCGCCGGTTAGTTTCGTTCTGTGGGTAAGCGAGTTGTCGCCGTGGTTGTCGGCACGCTGATCGGTGCCGTTGTGATGTTATTGGGACTGCTGGTGGCCGGGCTGCGATGGCAGCTCGGGCCGGTGGTGGACGGCGTCCGGCGGGTGAACCGGTCGGTGACGAACCCGCGGGTGATGCGCACGGCGGGGACCGCAGCGACGCAGACATCGGTCATTGCGCACATCGGGCGCAAGTCCGGCCGGGGCTACGAAACTCCGGTCGACATCATTCCGACCGCGACGGGACTATTGATCGCGCTGCCGTACGGAACCCGTGCCGACTGGCTGCGCAACGTGCTCGCCGCCGGCTCTGCCACCGTGATCACGCAGGGCGAACGCATCGACGTCGAGCGGCCGACCGTCGTCGCCACAATCGATGTCGCGGACCTGATCCCGAGACGGACGCTGCGAACACTGCGGTTGTTCGGCGTCAACCAGTGTCTGCAGCTCGAAAAATCATGAACCTGGTTGAGCCGGCGAACCCGCCGAGCCGGAAGGCACCGCTGGTGTGGGCGATCGGCGCGGCGATTCCGTGGCTTATTCTGGCCGCGGGCCAGCTCGTGTGGTTCGCGATCGATCCGCTCCCCAGGTGGGTGCACGCTGTTGCCGCCGCGGTGACGGTGCTGGGCATCGTGGTATTCGTCGTGGTGGTGCCGTTGTGGCGATATCGCGTGCACCGCTGGGACATTGACCCCAAGGCGGTGTACACCCGGACGGGCTGGCTGGTGCAGGAACGCCGGATCGCGCCGATCTCCCGGGTGCAGACGGTCGACACCGAGCGTGGCCCGCTGGACCGGTTGTTCGGACTGGCGAACGTGACGGTGACGACGGCGTCGTCGGCCGGTGCGGTGCGGATCGTTGCGCTGGATTCCGACTTGGCGGACCGGGTGGTCGCACAATTGACGGACATCGCGTCTCTTGGAGCCGAGGACGCGACGTGACCGTCGATGCCGGGCAGGTGTGGCAGCGTCTCAGCCCGCGCATGCTGCTGGTCCACCCGGTTCACGAGTTGCTGCGGCAGATCCCGGTGTTGATCGGGTCGGTGGTGCTCGGGTCGGCGACCGGCAACCCGATGTGGGCGCTGTTCGGGCTGGCGCTGATCGTCGGGTACGGGGTGGCCCGGTGGTTCACCACTGCATACCGCATCGCACCCGACGAGGTGCAGCTACGGACTGGTGTACTGCAGCGCAGGGTTTTGTCGTTGCCGCGCAACAGAATTCGATCGGTATCCACCGATGCTCGATTGCTGCACCGGCTGCTGGGCTTAACAGTGTTGCGGGTGAGCACTGGGCGGGAGACCAGGGGCGAGGCCGCGTTCGCACTCGATGCGGTCGAGGCCCAGCAGGTGCCGCGGCTACGGGCCATTCTGTTGGCCGACTCGCTGGCGTCAGCCGAGAACGAGGAGCGATCGCCGGGCAGGGTACTGGCCCGCTGGCAGCCGTCGTGGCTGCGCTACAGCCCGTTGAGTTTCACTGGGCTGGCGATGATCGCAGCCGCGGTCGGGTTGGTGTATCAGGCGGGCGCCGGTGCGGCACTGCAGAATTCGCGACTTGCGAGGTCCGGGCTGGACGCGGCGCAGCGCTTCGGGATCGTTGCGAGCGTGATCGTGGCAGCGGTTGCCGTTCTGGTGGTCTCGGTGGTGCTGTCGGTGCTGAGGTCGCTGGTGACCTACGGAAACCTGGAGCTGCGGCGCGATGCGGACGTCCTGCACCTCGAGCATGGCCTGCTGCGGCTGCGCGAGCACACGTTCGACATGCGGCGGTTGCGCGGAGGGACGCTGCGGGAGCCGCTGCTGGTTCGGCTTTTCGGCGGTGCTCGGCTGGACGCGGTGATGACCGGCGTCGGCGGCGCACGGGAGGCGTCGCTGCTGTTGCCGCCGTGCCCGAAATCGACGGCCGAGGCGGTCCTGTCGGAGCTGATCGACAGGCCCGACGTGGTCACCGGGCCGTTGACCGGGCACGGCGCGGCGGCGACGCGCAGGCGCTGGACGCGGGCGCTGGCGCTGCCTGCGGTGCTGCTGATCGCGATGGTTGCGCTGTATTCGCGGACGCCGGTGTGGCTGTGGCCGGTGTGGGCGGTGCTGACGGTGTGCTGCGCGCTGCTTGCCCTCGACCGGTCGCGGGCCCTTGGACATCGGGTGGATGCTGAGTGGCTGGTGACGCGGGCCGGCAGCCTGGAGCGGCGGCGTGACTGTGTCGCCGCGGCGGGCATCATCGGGTGGACGGTGCGCCAGACGCTATTACAGCGGCGGGCAGGGGTGGCGACGTTGATCGCTGCCACCGCGGCGGGGGTGAAGAGCTATCAGGTGCTCGATGTTCCGGCAGACCTGGCATGGTCGATTGCCGCGGAGGCGTCATCGTGGGTTGCCGATAACAACTGGGCTAGGACTAATTGACGGGGTCTCACCAACCCTGCGATTGGGTCTCGAGCCGACCGCTCCGGCGTCGACGGCCGCGAGCGCCATCCAGGTGGCACGCACGTCGAGTTGTGGTGTACACGTGGAACTTTCACCCGAAGCCAGGCTGCCTGCGTGAGATCTGGTCGCCGTCCTACAGGCGGTGCGCGTCGGGAAGCCCTTACGATCGGGTTATGACCATCGTCACGTTGTTGCACCCGGGAACGATGGGCGCCGCCATCGGCCGGCAAGCTATGTGCGGCGGCGCGACGGTGCGATGGGCGGCGGCGGGCCGTAGCACCGCCACGCGAAAACGCGCGGCCAGCGCCGGACTCGAAGAACACGCAGACGTGGCCGCGTCGGTCGACGGCGCCGATGTTGTGTTGTCGATCTGCCCACCCGCACATGCCGAGGAAGTGGCGCGCTCGATCGCCGGATACAGCGGCATCTACGTGGAGGCAAACGCCATCGCGCCGGCCCGCGCCCAGCGCATCGCCGCGCTGCTGCCCGAGGCGCGGGTTGTGGACGGCGGCATCATCGGTGTGCCGCCCCACCATCCCGGCACCACCCGGCTGTACCTGTCCGGTGATGCCGACGGCGTACCGGAGTTGTTCGACGGCACCGCGCTGGAGGTCATCACGCTGCCCGGCGGAATCGGGCGGGCCTCGGCGCTCAAGATGGCGTACGCGTCTTACCAGAAGACCAGTCGCGTTTTGGCCGCCGTCGCGCACGCGCTGGCCGCTGAGCACGGTGTCGACGAATACCTAACACGCGAGGCGGATCTGCTGCGCAGCTTCCCGCTGGCCGACATCGACCAGTTTCCCGGCGCGGCTGCCAAGGCGTGGCGGTGGGCACCGGAGATGCGCGAGGCAGCCGACACCCTGCGCGACGCCGCGCTGCCCGCTGAGCTGGCGCTCGGTGCTGCTACAGCACTTGAACGGTGGACATCGGCAAAAGATCGAGACGATCTCGGCGTGGCCGAAGTGCTTGGCCTGCTTGCCGAGCGCTGACATCACCGCCGCTCCGTCAGTGCCGCGCAGTGGGGCGTTGTCTTCCCTGGCGAACGGTCGCGGCGTCAGTGCCGGCGAGGGTGCGCTGTTGATGGCGAGCGTCGCACGCGATCCGGCGGTTGAGCACTCGACTCTCGTGTCTACTGAGGGTGCGGTTGCTTTGGGCCAGGAGGTCCAACTGCTGCCAGCTGAGCCCGTCGAGGACGCCGTCAGAGTCGTGGGTGGCGACCACCACTGCGCCGCGAAGCAGCGGTACTGTCTTCGCGGTGAATCGGGTTGTAGTCAATAGTATTTCGGTAGCGCTGCGATTGACGTGGTGGCACCGCCGCGTTGATGGGGTGAACCCGAAGTCGAACTGTCTATCGGCGCTGGTCAAGCTCTCAAGCGCGAAGTCATGGACGAGTGCAGCGATATCGGTCTTGCTGTACGCGCGGGTTTCATAGACGACGCCATTGGGACTGAAGTAAAGGACGGTGTTCATACGGATGTCCTATTCGGCTTGTACTGCGCTGCTTGAGGCGGCGGCCGACCCGTCGCTCCAATGTGGATTTGCCATGTAACGGATGAGCTAAACCCCTCTAACGAAATGGCCAAGATACGTTTGAGTGCGGCCGTAATGCGGGCGACGTGGTCCGACCGGCGTCAGTAGCGATGTTCCAAGGCATTTGGGTCGCCCAGACCCGCGTGAAACCCTCATCTCATACCTCGCCGAGCTTTTCGACGGCGGCATCGATGGGTGACCGATTCGTGCTGCCTTCCACGGACATGACCAAGCTGATCTGCATGGTGACAATGCTTCCTTATGAGTTCGTGGGTGGTGGTCAATGTTCTTGCGCTGCAGATCGACTCGGTGCTCATTCCACGCTGTTCGGTTGCGGTGCCGTCCTGCCGCATGTTCCGGCGTTGTGCCAGACAGCGCTGCTGTTCCACGAGCTGTCATAGAAGACTGCCCGGCACGCTTCGTGTCGGCATTGCTTAAGGCGCTGCCACTTACCCGTCTGCTGGCTCAACAAAACCTCGCCGAGGATGGCTCCATAGACCCAGCGCCATCCGGCACCGCTGGGCGCCCAAGACATCTCGCCCGTCTCGGCCAGCGTGAAGGTAGCCGCACCGACGGTCCGCACGTCTGTGGGCATACCGGTCAGTGATGTCAGCAGGGTGTCGCGCAACTTCCTCAGTCGCTCCGAATCGTGATCCGTCAGAGGCTGCAACGGGTAATGCCGACCGTTCGTGCGCGCCCAGGCACGAACGACTGTTCTCATCCACTGAGTCGCACGCGTGGCATCGCCGAGCAGGTCTGCGCCTTTCTCTTGGGCAGCCTGAGTGTTGAGGAAGTCGTGCACTAGTGCCAATCCGCCCGGGGCGGGTCGGACGCCGTAGCGTGCGATCGCCCGCCACGGAGTCGTCGACGCTGTGTCGGCCGCCGATCGGTGACCGGCATCGACCCAATCAATTTGTGGCACAGACATGTTCAATTCTGCGCAGTCTGCGTATCGCGTGAGCCTTGTGACCGCCTGGTAGGGCTGTTCTTGATCAGGTCGGCGGCCTTTTCGGCGATCATTATGGTGGCGGCGTTCGTATTGCCACTGATGACGGTTGGCATGATCGACGCGTCGACGACACGCAATCCCTCGACACCGCGAACTTTCAGATCGGGGTCAACGACAGCGCGTCCGTCGACGCCCATCGCACATGTGCCCACGGCGTGGTATTCGGTCTGAGCCCAGCGCCTTGCATGTTCGGTCAGTTCTTCGTCGCTTGGGTTCTGAGCCTCTGGTAGCCGTAATGTGCGGAAGTACTTGGCAATCGGGCTCTGCTCGGCGATCTCCAATGCCACTCGCAGGCCGGCTTTGACGACTTTCAGGTCGGTTGGCTCGGAGAAGTAGGCCGGGTCGATGTGGGGGTGTGCGAGGGGGTCAATGCTTCGCAGCCATAGTCTGCCGCGGCTGACGGGATGCGTTCCCGCGGCCAGCATGGTGAAGCTGGGCATCGGCTGGCTGGCGAGGCCGTGATCGACGAACCCAGTGGGGCCACCCATGAGCTGGATGTCGGGCACCCCACCGCCCGACACGGTCAGAAAACCGCCGACCTCTGATCCGTTGGAGGCAAACGGGCCGCCGTCACCGCGTTGCCACTTGGCCATGTTGTCCGCAGTGGCGAGTTCTAGCAGGTCGCTGGAGTGCTGAGTGCCCCACACCAGCGGCACCATGGTGTGGTCGTGCAGGTTCTCGCCGACGCCGGGCAGGTCGACGATCACCTCGATGCCGAGCGGGCGCAGTTGTTCGGCCGGTCCGATGCCCGAGAGCAGCAGTAGTTGCGGCGTATTGATAACTCCGCTGCTCAGGATCACCTCGGAGTCCGCCCGTACCGACGTTTCGGTGCCGTCGCGCAGATAGGTGACGCCGATAGCCCGAGCACCGTCGAAGTCAAGGCGAGTCACCTGAGCTCCCACGCGCAGCTCAAGGTTCGGCCGCTCGAGTGCTGGCCGTAGGTAGGCGCTTGCCGTCGAGCAGCGGCGGCCGTTGTGACATGTCACTTGGTAGGCGCCGGCGCCGAGCTGGGATTCACCGTTGAAGTCGGCGTTGCGTGGCAGGCCCCAATCGACCGCCGCATCGACCCAGGCGTGGGACAGCTCGTGGGTGAACAGGCGATCTTCGGTGTGCAGCGGACCGTCGAATCCGTGCAGTGGATCGCCGAGTCGGCTGTTGTGTTCGGCCTTGATGAAATAGCGCAGAACGCTGTCGTAGTCCCACCCTTCGCAACCGGACTGACTCCATCCGTCGAAGTCGCCGCGATCGCCCCGGATGTAGACCATCAGATTGATCGAAGAGGATCCGCCGAGGGTCTTGCCACGGGGGAAACGCAGAGAGCCGCGATAGTCAGCCTGCGGTTCAAGCTGGTAGTTCCAGTCGAGCTCCGAACCGAACAGTGAGCCGAAGAGCGCGGGTACCTCGATCAGATCGTGGCTGTCGTCTACTCCAGCTTCGAGTAGTAAGACGCGAACCGATGGATCCTCGGTGAGGCGGTTGGCGAGCACGCAGCCTGCGCTACCGGCGCCCGCGATGACGAAGTCGAACTGATCGTTTCGTGAAACAGAGGTGTTAGGTGCCATGGCGGCGAGGTTACACATATCTGAGAGCATGCGCAATCAGATGGTATCTGCTCTCACATTGGTACGATTGCTGAATTGGTTGCCCTGGGGTCGAACGGTGCGGCGGCCTCGTCCCACCCAAGGAGTGAGCTAGTGAGGGATTACGACGGTAAGACCGCAGATGAACGCGTTGCGGATCGCCGTGCTCGACTGATCGCCGCGGGGGCCGAATTGTTCGGCGAGCACGGCTACGCCGGTACATCGATTCGCTCGGTCTTGCGACAATCGGGACTGCGGGACCGCTACTTCGGGGAGAGTTTCGCCGATCTTGACTCACTGTTGGGTGCGGTGTGTGCGCAACTGATCGACGACGAACTGGATTCGTGTCGGGCGGCTATCGAGCTCACCCGCGGGGGGGTCCGAGGGCTCGCGCGATGATCGAGACTCTTTCCCGTTCGCTCGAGGGCAACCCAGGCCAAGCCCGCATCAAGCTACAGGAAGTAATCAGCGCTGGACCGGTTCCAGGGCACAACGTCAGCAGGGCCATCAGAAACTCGCGCGGCTCGTCGCCGATCTACTGCCGCAAAGCGCCACCGTGACGCCGCGGGATCGCATCCGCGTTCGGTCACCAACACGCATCGCACGCCCTAAAGCCCTCAGCTAGCTGCAAGCAGCCGAGGCGCCGCGCCACTTGGACACCTCCTCGAGCGCGTTCGGTCATACTGGTAGACGTCGCCGTCCTGAGGCCCAGCCGCGCCGGGGAGCAGCACAGTAATGACCATCCGGAATCCCCTTGCGTACGGATCGCGGGGCAGCGCGGCCACAATCCTGGTCACCGGATTTCTATTGGGCGCCACGGCGGCGTGCGCTGACTCCGTCCGCACTGCTGGGTCCGAACTGCGCAGACCCGTCACACCCGCCGATGCCGGCGCAGCGGGGCGTGGGCTCATCCGCATGGTTCCGCCTGTGCTGTCCCACACCAACAGCGGTGCCATGGGCGAGCGACTGACCGTCGATGGCCTCAACTTCACCCCCGACAGGGGCGTCGAATTCGAATTGCTGCCGATGAATCCAGGCGACTTCAACCCCATCAGCAAGTATCGTTTCGCGAGCGATTCTGGTGCGGCCCAGGTGACTTTTGGCTATCAAACGGTCCCTGCGCGTAGCGGTGGCAAGAGCGGCTTTGTCGTCGCGCAGGACTCGACCACGTTGCAGACCACCCCTCCGCTACCGGTTACGGTCCTCCCGCCCGGCTCGAAAGGCAACACCATCGACGACTAGGGCTGCCGGCCGCCGTGTGTCGCCGAACGTTGTCTAGTGCGCAATTCGCTTGGGCCAACGTATTCGATCACGCGCATATCTACTAAAGGCGTACCCGCCAGCGCGGATGGCGTCAGGAAGTGCGAAGCCTGCGTTGCGTATTACTGTTGATTCACAACGGTTTTGGCGTGGCGAGGACGCGGCGCAAGACTCACCAAACCGACTGCCGCAGCGTAGAGGAGCGCGTACACAGCCGGAAAGCGCCCGTCTGGGGCGAACCCCTCGACCGCCACGCGCCACAGAACGAACGTCGCCGTCCCGACGCCCACGATCAGCAGTACCGGTGCGCTCCACATCGGCAGGGGCGTGGGGATCGCGGGCAGCGCTCGATTGAACACCGATCGCCCCAACCACAACACCGCCATTTCCGCGGACGTCACGACAACCAGAATCAGCAGCCAGACGAACCGAAACAGCCACCACCTTCCCGTTCCGGCCTCGGGCTGCGGTAATAACCCGGTCGGGTACCCGACGAGTGCGACGACAACCACTGGAACCATCTGCCACAAATACACCGCGATCACATATCTGTTCGCCGCGGCTAGTGGCCGCTGCCACCGCGATCGCCGCAGGCGCCGTGTCACCGCGGGCGCCGCTGCGACCAAAAGCCCAGCCTGCACCGCGGCGAATGCAAGCAACGCCGCAGTGGGCGGAAAGTTGTTCTGCTCGGTCGCGCCGGGCGATCCGACCATGCTGATCGGGTAGCAGCGCAGCCCGAGCAGCATCGCGAGCAGGATGGCGCCCACGGCGGCGATTATCACCGGCCGGCGGCCGCCCCATGCCCCGCCGCGCCAACAGATCCCGGCCTGATAGATCGCGCCCCAGCAGAGTAGGTAGTTGGCTGAGCTGATTGCCGGCAGATTCCAGACACGCGCCACAACGTCGACGACGACAACAGCGAACGCCAGGACGGCCGGCACCAGCAATCCCCATCGCCGGTGTGCCGCGACCGCGACGGGTGTCAGCGTCATCAGGGCGAGGTAAACCGGCACAAACCACAGATGCATGGCGACCGCCCAGCCGCCGAACCACAGGGGCGAGCGTCCGACGCCGACCCGATCCAGCACAGCCACGGTCGCAAGCGCCACCACTACATATGCCGTGGTCGGTCCCAGAATCGCGGCCAGCCGACGCCGGACCCAGTCGGTCCAGTCACGGCCGCCGGCTTCGCACCATCGTGTCCACGACGCAGCGCTGGCGTATCCGCCGACCAGAAAGAACACAGGCACGACTTGAAACACCAAGGTCAGCCAGCGTGTCCATGGCACGACGTCCAGCGGGTAGTCATTGCCGAACTGGCCGTCGCGGAAGGTCACTGCCGACACGAGCCAATGGCCGATCACGACAACGGTCACGGCGAGGACCCGGTAGACGTCGGCCGACAGTTCGCGAGCCGATGCCGTGTCGGTGCTGCGATCGGCGGGCATACCGGCCCTCTCGTGAAATCACTTCATGTCCGTAGCCGAGGCTAGCCGTTGCCGCCGCAGGCAGGGTGCAGACCCACGTGCGGCACGTGGCGTGCGCCACAATCGAAAACATGATCACGGGCCTGGCACACACCGGTGTATGCGTTCCCGATTGCGAGGCGGCGGTGGCGTACTACCGCGACGTGCTGGGATTCACTGTGCTCTCGCCGCCATATGTGATGGACGGCGACGCCATCCGCGCCGACATGGGCGAACTGTTGGACGACCCGGCCATGAAGGCCGCAATCGTGGGGTTCGGTGACGACGGCGACCGGGTGCTCGAGGTCATCGAGTACCTACGCGCCGACGGCGGCGACGGGCGGCGGTTCGCCGGCCTGGCCGACCCAGGGCTCACGCACGTCGGACTGATCTGCGACGACCTGGACGAGACCCGGAAATCTCTACAGGACAAGGGTGTTCGCTTCCTGGTCGACGGGATCGCCGACATCGCGGGGGTGCGCACCACATGGTTCGCCGATCCGTGGGGTGTCGTCTTCATCCTTGTCGAGAAGCGCAAGCCCGAGCGCCCATACTTCGCGCAATACGGATAGCCCTCGCCTAGCGCGTGATCCGCGGGTACTGATGGTGCGGATGCACGCCGTGGAGGTCGCGGTAGGACGGCGGCTGGCGGCCTCCCTCGTCCTTGATGCCGTACTTGATCGCGAGTTCGGCCCCGATCAACGTCTGGCCACTCAGATCCATAAGGTGCGGGTCGAAATCGTAGAGCGCGCGGATGAGCGCCGCGTTGTCTGACCAGCGATGTCGACGCCTGCCCTGCTCCCGTATCGACCGCTCGAACGCGAGGGACTTTGACCTGCTCGGTCGTCGGCGTGGTCGACAGGCACGGCGACGCCGTTGCCGCCGGCCGCCGTTACCAATCGGGCGGTTTCGTGGATGGTGCCTGCCAGCGGGGATGCCCCTGCGCTCTGCGTGCGTCCGGTCACGTAGACCGTGTAGGCCGTGACTGCCGAGCGCATGCGCGATACGGCGAGCCCGGCGCCGCGGCTGGCCCCGGTTACCACGGCAACCGGCCTGTTCGCCACGGCAGACATCTTGGCATCCCGCGTGCTGACCCGGGTCCGACTTGCGCTGATTCGTTTGCCGTTTACTGTCGGGCAATGGCTATCGGCGGTGTGCTCTTCGACATCGACGGCGTCCTGGTGACGTCGTGGAAGCCGATCGAGGGTGCCGCCGAGACTTTGCAAGTGATGGCGCGCAACCAGATTGCGTGCTCGTATCTGACCAACACCACGACACGGACCCGCGTGCAGATCGCCGAACTGCTCACCGAGGCCGGCATGGCTGTCCGCGCCGACGAGGTCATCACCGCGGCGGTGCTCACCGCGGACTATGTCCGCAACCGCTATCCGGACGCGCGGTGCTTCCTGGTCAACAGCGGGCAGATCGCCGAGGACATGCCCGGCATCGACATCACGTACTCGAACGAGTTCACCGGGCCGAAGGCGCCGGAGACCCCCGATGTGGTGCTGCTCGGCGGGGCCGGGCCGGAGTACAGCCATCTGACGTTGTCGTGGGTCTACGACTGGATGGCGCAGGGGGTGCCGGTGGTCGCCATGCATCGCAGCACCGCCTGGACCACCACCGACGGGCTGCGTGTCGACACCGGCATGTACCTGATCGGGATGGAAGAGACCTCCGGCCGCAAGGCCACCGCCGTCGGCAAGCCCGCGCCCGAGGGGTTTGTTGCCGCCGCAAGTCGTCTCGGCGTCGATCCCGACGAGATGTACATGATCGGCGACGACCTCAACAATGACGTGCTGGCGGCGCAGGTGGTCGGCATGGTCGGTGTGCTGGTGCGCACCGGCAAGTTTCGCCAGGACACGCTGGACCGTTGGGCCGCAGACGAATTCGCGATGCAACCCAATCACGTCATCGATTCGGTTGCGGACTTGCCGGCGTTGCTAGGGCTGTAAGCGATTACTTCCGGCGCCTGCGTTGGTCAGTATTGGCGTGACCAACGAAAACATGAGCACACGCACCACCATCGCGGCTCCGGCTGAAACCGTGTTCGACGTGCTGGCCGACCCGTCAACCCACGCCGCGATCGACGGCACCGGCTGGGTACGGGAGTCGCTCGACGGCAAGCCGCTGACCGAGATCGGCCAGATCTTCCGAATGGCGATGTATCACGAGAACCACCCGGACAAGAACTACGAGATGGCCAACAAAGTGGTGGCGTTCGACCCGCCGCGAGCCATCGCCTGGGAGCCGGGTCAGGACGCGGCGAACGACGGCAACCTGTCGTTCGGAGGCTGGATTTGGCGCTACGACCTTGCGCCGGTCGGTCCGTCGTCGACGGAAGTCACGTTGTCGTACGACTGGTCTGCGGTGCCGCCGTATCTGCGTGAGCACATCCAGTTCCCGCCGTTCGACCCGCAACATCTGGACAACTCGCTGAAACATCTGGTCGATCTGGTCAGTCGCGGAGGCGCGAGGAATCATCAGAACTTGGTACCGCATGCGGTACCAAGTTCTGGACTCGCATGTTGAAGCTTGGCGGTGCCGATGTGGCGGATGTGGCTAGGCGCGCCGAAATCAGGCCTCTAGCGTGCGGACCGCTTCGATGCGGGCCTTCAGCTGATCCGTCGTCGCGGCCGCGACGGGCGGACCCCCGCACACCCGGCGCAGCTCGTTGTGGATCCAGCCGTGCGGCTTGCCGGTCCGGTGGTGGGCCAGCGACACCAGCGTGTTGAGCTCGCGGCGTAGCTCCCGCAGCTGCCCGTGCGTCGAGGGCCGCGAGGATGAAGGAGTCGCGGTGGTCGATCGAATGTCGCCGCCCACGCGGCTCCGGCGGTCAAACTGCTCTTCTTGCCTGCGCCGCAACAGGTCTCGCATCTGTTCCGCGTCGAGCAGACCGGGGATGCCGAGATAGTCGGCCTCCTCGTCGCTGCCCGCCGGAGTCGCGGTGCCGAACGAGGAGCCGTCGAAGATCACCTGGTCCAGTTCGGCGTCGGCGCCCAACGATTCGAAGCCGTTGTCCAATTCGCTTGGCTCGGATTTGCGTCGCTCAACGTACTCGTCGTCGCCCTCGGACTCCCTGTGTGGCTTGCCCAGCACGTGGTTGCGCTGCGCTTCCATCTCACTGGCCAAGAGGAGCAGGTTGGGCACCGACGGCAGGAAGATGCTTGCCGTTTCGCCGGGGCGGCGCGACCGGACGAACCGGCCGATCGCCTGGGCGAAGAACAGGGGAGTCGACGCGCTTGTCGCATACACGCCGACCGCCAGCCGAGGCACGTCGACGCCCTCGGACACCATGCGCACGGCGACCAGCCATGGGCTCGTCCCGGCCGAGTACTCGGCGATGCGTGCCGAGGAGCCGGGGTCATCGGAAAGCACCACCGTCGGCGTTCGACCGGTCAGCTTGGTCAGCACCGCCGCATACGCGCGGGCGGCCGTCTGGTCCGACGCGATGACCATCGCGCCCGCATCGGGCATGCCGCCCTCGCGAAGCTGGATGAGTCGTTTGTCGGCGGCCTGCAGCACGGCCGGAATCCACTCGCCGGCCGGGTTCAGCGCGGTGCGCCACGCGCGGGCGGTCTGCTCGGCAGTGAGTGGCTCGCCGAGGCGTGCCGCATGTTCCTCGCCCGCGCTGTCCCGCCATCGCGCCTCGCCCGAGTAGGCGAGGAAGACGACCGGCCGGACAACGCCGTCGGCCAGTGCCTCGGCGTAGCCGTAGGTGTGGTCGGCCTGCGAGCGCAGCAGGCCTTCACCGTCGGGCTCGTAGTTGACGAACGGGATCGGGCTGTCGTCGCTGCGGAACGGCGTACCGGTCAACGCCAGCCTGCGGGTGGCATCGGTGTAGGCCTCGCGGATGGCGTCGCCCCAGCTTTTCGCGTCGCCGCCGTGGTGGACCTCGTCGAAAACGACCAGGGTGCGGTAGTTCTCGGTGCGCACCCGGTGCCGGGTCGGGTGGCTGGCGACCTGCGCGTAGGTGACGACGACGCCGTGGTACTCCGACGACGTCTGCGCAGACGAGTTTGTGAACTTCGGATCCAGCGCGATGCCGACCCTTGCGGCGGCCAGCGCCCACTGCGTCTTGAGGTGTTCGGTCGGCACAACGACGGTGATGCGCTCGACGGTGCCGTCGGCCAACAGCTCTCCGGCGACGCGGAGGGCAAACGCCGTCTTACCTGCGCCAGGAGTGGCGACGGCAAGGAAATCCCGTGGTTTGGCGCCGAGATACCGCACCAATGCCCGACGCTGCCAGCCCCGCAAAGCCTGGGTGTCGGGCGCTGCATAAGCCCGCACCCAAAGCTCCTCACTGATCGGACAGCAGCCTAGCGCAAGGGATTTGGAGGATGCACGTCCGATGCTCGATGTCGCCGCGTGTCGCGGCTCCGATGGTCGGCTATTCGACGAAGAAGTTGTCGTTGGCGGTGAACCACGCGTGACGCTCCTCGTCCGACATGTCGCCGAGCTGCGCCATGCCCTCGAAGTAGTGCTCGCGCGGTGCGCCAGGAGCAAACAGCATCAAGATCGACGTCGGCTCGTCGGCCTCGTTGCGAAAGCCGTGGATGCCGCCGGGCGGAACGTAGAGGAAGTCGTTCGGGTGCCCGTCGATCCAGTCGGTTCCGTCGTACAGCTTGACCGTTCCCGACAACACGAAGAACGCCTCGGACATCGCCCGGTGAAAGTGCGGACCAGGTCCGCCGCCCTTCGGGGCGATCTCCACCCGGTACAGGCCGTAGTCGCCGTCGGTGGCTTGCTGGTTGGCCAGATAGTGATACTTCACCAGTCCGAACGAGTCGTAATCCGGAGGCTCAGTGCCCCGCCGAAGCCAGGCACTGACCTCCGGTTCGTCCTTGGTGTAGCGCGGCGGCGGGTAGGGCGGCACGACGAGTGACATCGCTTGCCACACTAGCGGTCCGTTGCCGGGAATTGCCCACGCTGCGTACAGGGCTCGTACAGGTCGGCCACGCATAGTTGCCTTCCATGGACCCGGCGACTGTGCCGTTGACGTGGTCGACCGCATTGACCAGCTGGCGGTGGGACAGTGGTGCGGCCCTGCTGATCGTCGGAGGGTGCGTCGCCTACGTCTGGGCGTGGCGTCGCGCGAAACGATGTTCGGAGCCGGTCACGCGTGGACCGGTGTGGTGCTTCGCAATGGGCGCGGCGCTGTCGATCGCCGCGACGATGAGCATGATCGGCGTCTACGACAGCGTGTTGTTCTGGGTCCGCGCGCTGCAGGTGTTGTTGCTGCTGTTCGTCGTTCCGTTCTTCCTGGCGATGAGCCGACCGGTCACGGTATTGCGCGGGACACTCGGGTCCGCGGGCCGCGCGCGGCTGGACCGGCTCTTGGCGACGCCGGCGGCGCGGTTCGTCGCCCACCCAGCGACGACATCGGTGGCGATGCTGGCCACGCCATGGTTGCTGTACCTGACGCCCTGGTACGTCGCGGCCCTGAAGCACAGCTCGGTGGCAATGACGACCCGGATGCTCTTGGTGCTGGTGGGATTCGGCTACTTCTACGCGCGGCTGCAGACCGATCCGGTGCCGCGTCACTATTCGCAGCTGCTCTCGCTCGTCATCAGCATCATCGAGTCGATCGGCGACGGCCTGCTCGGCATCGTGTTGTGGCTTGGACCGTTGGTCGCCGTCGATTACTACGCAAACGTCGGCAGGCAGTGGGGACCCAGCTTGCGCGTCGATCAGTCGATCGGCGCGGGGATCCTGTGGATTGTCGGCGACGTGCTCGGCGTTCCGTTCATCATCGTGCTGATGCGCTTGTTCTCGGCGGACGAGAAGGTCCACGCGGACGCCGTCGACGCCCAACTCGACAACGCTTCAGAGGATTTCGGCACGACGTCGGCGCTGTGGTGGGAGAACGATCCCCAACTGCGCGGTCGGATGGGCCGACGATGACGGTGCCTCTGCTCGGGCCGCTATCGGTGTCCGGATTCGCTAACGCGTGGTTCCTGCTGTTCTTCATCGCTATTGCCGCAATGCTGGGAATGTATGTTTTGGCGCAGCGGGATCGGCGGCGACGGGTGCTGCGGTTTGCCAATCTCGAACTGCTGCAATCGGTTGCCAGGCCCTCGCGGCGCCGTTGGCGCCACTTGCCCGCCGCACTGCTCGTGGCGTCGCTTGCGCTGCTGACCACGGCGATGGCGGGTCCGACGCACGACGTTCGGGTACCGCGCAATCGCGCAGTGGTGATACTGGTCATCGATGTCTCGGAGTCGATGGTGGCCACCGATGTGGAACCGAACCGATTGGCGGCGGCCAAAGAAGCCGGGAAACAGTTCGCCGACGAGCTGACGCCGGGAATCAACCTTGGCCTGGTCGAATTCGCCGGGACCGCAACGTTGTTGATGACGCCGACCACGGACCGCAGTGCCGTCAAGACCGCAATCGACGGCCTCCAGGCCGCCGAACGCACTGCGACCGGGGAGGGAATCTTCACGGCGCTGCAGGCCATAGCGGCGACCACCCCGGTCCTCGGCGGCGGCGACGGGCCACCGCCTGCGCGCATCGTCCTTGAGTCCGACGGAAAGGAAACCGTGCCGGGCGACCCGGACGCGCCGCGGGGTGCGTTCACCGCGGCGGAGGCGGCCAAGGAACAGGGCGTCGCGATCTCCACGATCTCGTTCGGGACTCTGGACGGGACCGTCCACATCAACGATGAAGACATTCCCGTGCCCGTTGACGACTCGACGTTGCAGAAGATCAGCGAGATCTCTGGCGGGCAGGCATTCCATGCGGGCAGCCTGGACCAACTCAACACCGTGTATGCCACGCTTCAGCGCATCATCGGGTACGAGACGGTCCCCGGCGATGCCAGCGCGGCATGGATCCGGCTGGGCGCGTTGAGTCTCACCGCGGCCATGCTGGCCGCGGCACTGCTCAACCGGCGGCTACCTGACTGAACCTCATACGGGCAGCCGACGGTTGATAAGCAGTGCCATCGCCGCCCCGAAGCATGCGACGATGACCGACAGCCGCAACCAGCCGGCGCTCGCGGAGCCGCGAATTGTCTGATATCCCATCTGGTCTTCGACCGCGCTGAACTTGTCGTTGAGCTCGTCGACGGTTGCGGCGGTTGAGGTCTGGCCACCGGAGAGACCCGCGATCTGCTTCATCATGGCGTCGTCGACGGGCACCGGCACGGTCTCGTTCTTGAGCGCCACATGGCCTGCGGGAGTGCCGAAGGCGATGGTGGAGATCGGCACGCCATGCACCCTGGCGTCGCGCGCCGCGGTATAGGCGCCGTCAGGGTTGTTGGGATTGTCGGGCCTGTTCTCTTTGCCGTCGGACAACAACACGATGCGCGCAGGCGGCGGTTTGTCGTCCGGGCCCATCAGCACCGCGTTCACGATTTGAATCGCCTTCAGCGCACCGAAAATCGCCTGTCCGGTAGCGGTGCCGTCCGCCGGCCGCAGGTTGTCGAGCGCGGCAACCGTTGCCTGGTGGTCGGGAGTGGGCGACACGAGCACGTTGACGCTTCCCGCGAACGCGATGAGGCCCAGATTCACGCCGGGTGTCACGTGCTCGGCGAACTGCCGCGCGGCATGCTGGGCGGCGGCCAACCGGTTGGGCTCGACGTCGGTGGCCAACATGGACTGCGACACGTCGACGACGAGCATGATCACCGCGCGGTTGCGGGGAACGCGGACATCTCGGCTCGGCTGGGCGAGCGCGATGGTCAGCGGTAGCAGCGCCAGGAGCAAAAGCGCCGTGGGCAGATGGCGCCACGGCGACGGCGGTGACGGTGCAACCGAACCCGCCGCGTCGGCGAACCGGCGCATCCGTTGCCGCCGGCGACCCTGGGCGGCCAGGTAGACCGCCAACAGAGCCGCCGGTGCCGTCAGCACGAAGAGCCACACCGGGTCGTTGAACCCGGACAACGACAGCAGACCCAGGCCAGGAACCGTCATCGGCTCACTGTGGCCCTTACTGCTGGCAATCGGCTGTGGCTCCGCCACATTTAGCCGACGGGCGACACCACCGCCGTCAGCTCCTCCGACAACGCCCACAATCGACGCTGCGCGGCGGTGTCATGGGACGCCGCGCTGGATGCCACGACCTTCGGGTAGCCGCGTTGTTCCCCGAATCCGTCGGGGCCGAAATATTGCCCGCCGAGCACGCCGGGATCGGTTGCTGCGCGCAAGGTCGGCAGCGCACCCATATCGGCGCCCTGGAACAGCGGTTCCGCCAGCCTGCTGACGACGCCGACCAGCGGCGGCAGATTGCGGGTCAGTTCCGTCTTCGACCCGCCGGGGTGTGCCGCAACGGCAATGGTGTTGGTGCCTTGCAGGCGGCGCTGGAGTTCGTAGGTGAACAGTAGGTTGGCCAGCTTGGCTTGCCCGTATGCGCGGACCCGGCTGTAGTCGCGCTCCCACTGCAGATCGTCGAAGCGGATCCCGCGGGCGAAGCGATGACCCACGCTGCTGACCGTCACCACGCGTGAACCCGTCGCAGCCAGCACGCGATCGAGCAGCAGATTGGTCAGCGCGAAGTGGCCCAGATGATTGGTGCCGAACTGCAATTCGAAGCCGTCCTTGGTGGTCGACTTCGGTGTCATCATCACACCTGCGTTGTTGATCAACAGATCGATGGATTCGTGATCGGCGCGGAGTTCATTTGCGGCCGCGCGGATGGACTCCAGCGAGCTGAGGTCGAGTTCTTGTACGTCAACGTTGGCGCCGGGGGTGGCGCGACTGATGAGGTCGGCGGCGGCCTTCCCCTTCTCGAGATTGCGCACGGCGAGCACGACGTGTGCTCCCTTGGCGGCCAGCGCGGCGGCGGTCTCGTAGCCGAGGCCGGTGTTGGCGCCGGTGATGACGGCGGTGCGGCCGGTCTGGTCCGGGATGTCGGCAGTGGTCCACTTGGACATGGAGATCTCCTACAATCGGTTAAGCGGGGCGGACGCCCCGGTTGATTACGACTATACGGAACGTACGCCCCGCTTATCTATTCCCGGCGTGACCGAGGTGGTGTGAGATGGCTGAACCGGTCCGGCCGCTGCGCGCGGACGCGGCGCGCAACCGCGCCCGTGTGCTGGAGGTCGCGTACGACACCTTCGCCGCCGAAGGACTGTCGGTGCCGATCGACGAGATCGCGCGGCGGGCGGGGGTCGGCGCCGGCACCATCTACCGGCATTTCCCGACGAAAGAGGATCTGTACCGAGCGGTCGTGGAGGACCGGATCGGACACATCGTCGGCGAGGGTCGCGCGCTGTTAGATACGGGGAAACCCGGGGAGGCGTTGTTCGCCTTCCTGCGGTCATTGGTCTTGGAGTGGGGGGCGACAGACCGCGGGCTTGCCGATGCGCTGGCTGGACTCGGAATCGACATCAAAGCATCGATGCCCGAGGTGAAGAAGGCCTTTGAGGACTTGCTGGGCGAACTGCTGGCGGCCGCACAAAAAGCGGGGACCGTCCGGCGCGACATCAGCGTGGCCGACGTGGACGCGATCCTTGTCGGCGCCCAGGCAATGCAAGCCAGTAATCCGGACGCGGCCGAGCGGCTGACAGCAGTCGTCCTCGACGGTATGCGAGTGGCGAGTGCCCGTTACTGAGTCCACCTGTTAAAGAGCCGGGGCAGCGTGTTTTCTGTGGGCGAAGATAAGCGACCGGTCGGCTACTATTGACCCATGCCACGGCCATCGAACCCCGAGGTACGTCGCCGCCTGCTTGCCGCGGGGCTCGACCTCGTGCACGCGCGTGGATTCGCCGCCAGCGGCGTCAAAGACATCACCGACGCCGCCGGCGTGCCGAAAGGATCGTTCTACGCGTATTTCCCCAGTAAAGAGGCTTTCGCCGCGGGGATCCTCGAACACTATTGGTCCGATATCGAGATGCGGCTTCTACCAATCCTTGACGCGGACGGGTTGGCGCAGGAGCGAATCACCCGCTTCTTCCATGCGCTCGCTGACGAACACGAGGCCGGCGATTTCCTGCTCGGCTGCCTGGTCGGCAATCTGTCGCTCGAGCTTGGTGGTTCGAGTGAACCGGTACGCGCCGAGCTCGTCCGCATTCTCGACCGCTGGGACGACGCTCTCACTGCGTGCGTGCGCTCCGGCCAGGGTGGCTCCGGTGACATCCGCGCGGACCTCGATGCGGAGGAGCTCGCCTCCCTGCTGATCGAGGCGTGGGAGGGCGCGGCCCTTCGCGGGAAGGTGACCCGCAGTCGCACCCCGTATGAACGGTTCGAAGCGGTCACCGTCCCGGCACTTCTGCACTGAATCTGTTATGGCCACGAAGACCGCACGGACAGCTCTTGATTTATAGACGACCGGTCATCTATTATCGACGGATGTCCCCCACTCCAGACCTGACCATCTACGCCGAACCACAGAACCCTGCGCTGCCGATTTCCGGCTTTGTGCTCGATCACGAGCACGCCGCACTCGTCATCACTGATCCGCAGATCGATTTCCTTAGCCCGGAAGGTGTCTCATGGCCGGTGTTCGGTGACAGCATCCGCGAGAACGACACCGTCGCTCACATCGGCGAACTGTTGCACGCCGCGAAGCTGGCGGAAATCACGGTCGCGGTGTCGCCGCACTACTTCTATCCGACCGACAAGCAGTGGCTGTTCGGTGATCCGCTTGAGAAGTTCATGAGCGCCGTCGGCATGTTCGGGCGCCAGGGCGCGTATACGACGGACGGCTTTGCCGGCTCTGGCGCCGACTTCCTGCCCGCCTACCAGCACTACATCCACGACGGGCAAACCGTGATCGCCTCTCCGCACAAGATTGTTGGCCCCGAGTCAAACGACCTCGTGCTCCAGTTGCGCAAACGCGGCGTGAACCAGGTCGTCTTGGCGGGGATGGCCGCCAATCTGTGCGTCGAAGGCCACATGCGCGAACTTGTCGAGCAGGGCTTCGAAGTCGCCGTCGTCAAGGACGCCACGGCGGGGCCACGCCTGCCCGAAGGCGACGGCTACCTTGCTGCGCTGGTGAACTTCCGATTCCTCGCCAGTGCGGTCTGGACCACGGCCGAGGCCGTCGCCCTCCTCAAGGAGGGTGACCGTGACCGCGCCCCTTAATCGCGCTGACGTCACGGAACGCATTCTCCCCGAACGTATTCAGCGGCCGGGGCATAGCTAACCCAAATCAAGTCAATGAACAAGGAGGCCAAACGCCATGGCATCGAATGAGAATCTAAGTCAGCACAGATTTATCTTGAACAACGGCAGCGGCGAGATTCCGGCGCTCGGGTTTGGAACGTCGCTTTCCGATCGCAATCAGACGCGAAACGCCGTCAAGACCGCGGTCGAGGTTGGGTTCCGCCACCTCGACGCTGCCGAACGGTACCGCAACGAAGCGGAGGTCGGCGCAGCGCTCAATGAGTTGTTCGCTGACGGAACGGTCCGCCGTGAGGACCTGTTTGTGACCACAAAGCTGTGGAACAACAACCATCGACCTGAACGGGTCAAACCCGCGCTGCAGGCCAGTCTGAACAGACTCGGCCTAGACGCTGTCGATCTGTATCTGGTGCACACGCCGTTCGCGTTCAAGCCCGGCGATGACCAAGATCCCCGCGACGCGCACGGAGCCGTCGTCCACGACGATGGAGTCACGTTAGAGGAGACGTGGGCCGCGATGGAGGCCCTTGTCGATGAGGGACTTTCCCGAGCGATCGGCCTGTCCGATATCGGCGTCGAAGGCACCCGAAGGATCGTCAATACCGCCCGAATCAAGCCGGCGGTCGTGGAGGTCGAATCGCACCCGTATCACCCGCAATGGGAACTCCATGAATTGTGCAAGACAGAAGGAATCATCCTGTTGGCATTCGCCCCGCTGGGGCACGCGATGGAGCCGCGACTGCTCGACGACCCTCTCATTGTCACGATGGCTCGGCGTTTTGGAAAGAGTCCCGCGCAAGTGCTTCTGGCCTGGGGTATTCAGCGCGGCACCGCAGTTCTAACGTCATCCGTAAAACCTGGGCGCATAAGCGAGAACTTCGATATCACAGCGCTTCCCGAGAGCGCGGTGGAAGAGGTCAACGAGCGCCTCGAAACTCGCTATCGATTCAATTCTGTTGTAGAAGCGGGAGAACCGGGATTCATCGAAGTGCCCCAGGGGTAGTTGCGGGATTGTGCAGGCGTTCGCTGTCGGAGATTTCCGGTAGCCATGTATTCATCGTCCCGTAGGCCGACATCGGGCCATGGGACTCCAAAACCTGCCGGAGTCGTTCACCGGGCGGTGTGACCGACCTTGCACTCGCCCTGGTCGAGTGCTAAGAATGCAGTTGGCACTCGCGACCGGTGAGTGCTAGGTCGGGACGGTGAGACCGAGCCGCACAGCTCATGGTCGTCCGTCGCGGGCACTGCACCCGACCAACAAGACGTGCATCCCCAATCCGGAGGAACACTTCGCAATGGCCAAGACAATTGCGTATGACGAAGAGGCCCGTCGGGGCCTCGAGCGGGGCCTGAACGCCCTCGCCGACGCGGTAAGGGTGACGTTGGGTCCCAAGGGCCGCAACGTCGTCCTGGAGAAGAAGTGGGGCGCCCCCACGATCACCAACGATGGTGTGTCCATCGCCAAGGAGATCGAGCTGGAGGACCCGTACGAGAAGATCGGCGCTGAGCTGGTCAAGGAAGTCGCCAAGAAGACCGACGACGTCGCGGGCGACGGCACCACCACCGCCACCGTGCTGGCCCAGGCACTCGTTCGCGAGGGCCTGCGCAACGTCGCGGCGGGCGCCAACCCGCTCGGCCTGAAGCGCGGCATCGAGAAGGCCGTCGAGAAGATCACCGAGACGCTGCTGAAGTCGGCGAAGGAGGTCGAGACCAAGGAGCAGATCGCTGCCACCGCCGCGATCTCGGCCGGCGACACCCAGATCGGTGAGCTGATCGCCGAAGCCATGGACAAGGTCGGCAACGAGGGTGTCATCACCGTCGAGGAGTCGAACACCTTCGGCCTGCAGCTCGAGCTGACCGAGGGCATGCGCTTCGACAAGGGCTACATCTCGGGTTACTTCGTCACCGACGCCGAGCGTCAGGAAGCGGTCCTCGAGGATCCGTACATCCTGCTCGTGTCGTCGAAGGTGTCGACGGTCAAGGATCTGCTGCCGCTGCTGGAGAAGGTCATCCAATCCGGCAAGCCGCTGCTGATCATCGCCGAGGACGTCGAGGGCGAGGCGCTGTCCACCCTGGTCGTCAACAAGATCCGCGGCACCTTCAAGTCCGTCGCCGTCAAGGCCCCTGGCTTCGGTGACCGCCGCAAGGCGATGCTGCAGGACATGGCCATCCTCACGGGTGGCCAGGTCGTCAGCGAAGAGGTCGGCCTCTCGCTGGAGACCGCCGACGTGTCGTTGCTCGGCCAGGCCCGCAAGGTCGTCGTCACCAAGGACGAGACGACGATCGTCGAGGGCGCAGGCGACAGCGAGGCCATCGCAGGCCGCGTTGCGCAGATCCGCAGCGAGATCGAGAACAGCGACTCCGACTACGACCGCGAGAAGCTGCAGGAGCGCCTGGCCAAGCTGGCCGGCGGTGTTGCGGTGATCAAGGCCGGGGCCGCCACCGAGGTGGAGCTCAAGGAGCGCAAGCACCGCATCGAGGATGCTGTGCGCAACGCGAAGGCCGCCGTCGAGGAGGGCATCGTCGCCGGTGGCGGCGTGACCCTGCTGCAGTCGGCTCCCGCGCTGGACGAGCTGTCGCTTTCGGGCGACGAGGCCACCGGTGCGAACATCGTTCGCGTGGCGCTCGAGGCCCCGCTGAAGCAGATCGCCTTCAACTCGGGTCTGGAGCCCGGCGTTGTCGCCGAGAAGGTCCGCAATCTTCCCGCTGGCCACGGCCTGAACGCCGCCACCGGTGAGTATGAGGACCTGCTGAAGGCAGGCGTGGCCGACCCGGTCAAGGTGACGCGTTCGGCGCTGCAGAACGCGGCGTCCATCGCGGCGCTGTTCCTGACCACCGAGGCGGTCGTCGCCGACAAGCCGGAGAAGGCGCCCGCTGGTGCGGGCGACCCGACCGGCGGCATGGGCGGCATGGACTTCTAAGCTAAGTCCTCACGCACGAAAGGGCCCGGTCCCCTTGGGGGCCGGGCTTTTTCGTGTCTAGCGCCAGGACAGCGTGCTGCCGAAGAAGTGCATCGGCAGAGCCAGGCCGATCGCCATACCGGTCAAGGTGATCGACGCAACGATTAGATCGGATGCCGCCGCGCTCAGCAGCGCAGGCGAGGGATGGCGGCAAATTGCCCGAAACCGCTGAGCGTTCGGAATACGTACACGCCCGGCACGAGCGCCACGACAGACGCAAAACCGATACCGGCGAACGGTATTCGGATGTAGTGCGAGACGGGCACCAATATCGCCCCGACCAGCAAGCAGGACAGGAAGGCGGCGAGCGCCATGCTCGCGCCGGCGTGCAGCACCCACCAATGCAGCGCGTGCGCGAGCGCACCGACAGCAACCGGCCAGCCGATCATCCGCCACGGCATCGAGAAATAGACCGGGTAGGAGGCTGCCGCGACGCCCGCGGCAACCACGTCGAAGTAGAAGGGCGCGGCACTGGCGGGTGCGGACACCGCGAGCGTCTGGCCGCCCAAGCCCAGCCCCAGGACGAGGCCTCCGGTGATAGCGGCTAACAGAAGGGCGGCGTAGCCCAGCCGCGCCAGGCCAAGCGACACCCGCAGGTCGAGCAGATCCAGTGCGCCGTTCAGGACGTGTGGCCCCGGCACCAGCACCATGGCCTGACACACGGCAACCAGTGCGGTCGACGCGCCGAGGTTCAGGTGGGCGGCGAGGGCGCCGAATGCGCCGGCGATCACACCCGCGCCGAAGACCTGCACCAGCGGGCCGGCGCCGGTGGTGCCGAGCCAGCGCCGCAGCAGACCACCGGTTGCGGCGCCGATCGCGACGAGTAGCACCGTCGCCGGATGGGTGGCGCCGAAAATAACGGCCAGCGCACCGGCACCGGTGGCGCACGCGATAGTGAAAGCAACTGTATTGGAAGGCTTTTCGGCGTCCGCGTCGGCAACGGCGCGCGCCACGATCGGCAGTTCCAACGGGCCGTCTTGGGCGCGGTCGATAACCCTCATGAGCGCTCCGACCCGGCGCATGTTGATGCCGGTCGGCGAAACCGGTTCGGTCAGCACGGTGTCGCGCGAGCCTTCGGCGGTGAGCGTCAGCATCGGCCAGGACGGAATCAGCACGGTGTCAAGGCTTAGTCCGCGGTTGAGCCGGGCTACTGCGGTCTGCGTCATCGCAGTGGACTGCCCGTTGGCGTACAGCAGGGCCGCGGCCGCCAGCACGGTGCGGTAGTGCTCGTCGTCTGCCATCAAGCGCCGGCGACGCCGTTGCCGACCATGGTGAGCGGATCGACGATCGAATCGAACTGTTCTGCGGTGACCTTGCCCGAGGCCAGCGCCGCCTCCCGAAGCGTCGTGCCCTTGGCGACGGCGTCTTCGGCGATGTGCGCGGCGTTCTGGTAGCCGATGACGGGGCTCAGGGCGGTCACGAGCATCACGCTGTTGGCCACGTAGGTGCCGATGCGATCGGTGTTGAGCTTTGTGCCTTTGACCGAGAATGTCAGGAACTTCTCGCAGCCGTCGGCGAGGATGCGCGCCGAATGCAGGAAGTTGTTGATGATCACCGGCCGCATGGCATTGAGTTCGAAGTTGCCCTGCGACCCGGCAAGCGCCACCGCGGTGTCGTTGCCGATGACCTGTATGGCGATCATGACCAACGCCTCGCACTGCGTCGGGTTCACCTTGCCCGGCATGATCGACGAACCGGGTTCGTTGGCAGGCAGCAGCAATTCGCCAAGTCCGCACCGCGGGCCGGAGGCCAGCCACCGCATGTCGTTGGCGATCTTCATCAGCGTCACGGCCAGGCCGCGCAGTGCCGCATGAGCCCGCACCATGGGGTCGAGCGATCCAAGCGCCGCGAACTTGTTCGGCGCGGTCACATACGGCACTTTCGTCAGCTCGGCGAGGGTCGATGCGACGTTGACGCCGAAGCCCTCTGGCGCGTTGAGTCCGGTGCCGACGGCGGTGCCGCCCACCGCGAGTTCGAGCAGGCCTTGGCGGGCGTGCTCGATATCGGCCAGACACGCCTCGAGCTGGGCGGCGTACCCCGACCACTCCTGGCCGACCGTCAGCGGCACCGCATCCTCGAGGTGGGTACGGCCGATCTTGACGATCTTCATCCATTCGGCGGACTTCGCCGCGATCTCGTCATACAACGCGGTCACGCCGGGAATCAGCTGGCCGTCGATCGCAGTGACCGCGGCGATGTGCATTGCGGTGGGGAAGGTGTCGTTGCTGCTCTGCCCCATGTTTACGTGGTCGTTCGGCCCCACCGGTTGCTGGCTGCCCAGCACGCCACCCAGAAGTTGGATCGCGCGGTTGGACAGGACCTCGTTGACGTTCATATTGCTCTGGGTGCCCGAACCGGTTTGCCAGACATAGAGCGGGAACTGGTCATCAAGCTTGCCCGCTATCGCCTCGTCGGCCGCCTGGATGATCGCTTTGGCACGCCACGGCTCCAGCCGCCCGGCTTGTTCGTTGACCATCGCGCATGCCTTCTTGACCAGGCCGTAGGCCCGGTATACCTCGATGGGCATGTGGTCGTTGCCGATCGAGAAGTGCTGCAGCGAGCGCTGCGTCTGCGCGCCCCAGTACTTGTCAGCGGGGACGTCGACGTGGCCGAGGCTGTCGAATTCGCTGCGCGAACCGGTGGCGTCGATCGCGATGGGGACATCGTTGTAGATCGGAATCTGGTTGTCGGCCCGGTCGGACATCGGTCACCTCTCGTGCGGTGGAAGGGTGCCGGTACCGCGCGTGTCGCTCCTACGCCGGCGCCCGCCTGCGGGCAGGTCGTGTTCAGGATTCCAGTGGCACGCAGTCGTCCTTGCAGCCGGGTCTCGTCGCAGCCCCGGGCGCCGCCCTTCGGTGTAGAACCGCGCGGTTGGGCACGACTTTTAGCGGGTCGGCGTCCGCGGGTTGGCCCCGGCCGTCGACTATCAGCGAATAGCCGCCAGGGTCGCGCGGTGGCCACACGAGCGTCACGTCGTCGCGCTGGGCGAGGTTTCTTCGCGTGCCACCGCCGACGGGTCCGACATCGATCACGCCATCGGCCAGCACCGGTTGGACCGCCACCGTGTGCGCGTGGAAGTTGTCGTCGACCGTGATCAGATAGGCGAACGTGAAGTCGGCCAGCGCGTCCGCCAGCTGGTCGAGATCTACCTTGACGCTCATCTGTCTAGGCCGGTGCGGGCTGGCGGCCACGCACAAGGCGGCCGGGGCGCGCGGCGGTGGGCGCGCCGTTCTCCGCAATCACCTGGCCCGACACGATCGTCGCGACGTACCCGTCGGCAGTCTGGTCCAGTCGACGCCCGCCTGCGGGCAGGTCGTGGGTGATGACCGGCTTGTGTAGCCGCAGCGCCGCGTGGTCGATCACATTCAGATCCCCCTTGTAGCCCACGGCGATTCGGCCGCGGTCGGCGAGACCGGCAACCCGTGCGGGCACCGATGTCAGCTCGCGGATCACGTCGGAGACACGCATCCGTCCCGACACGCGGTCGCGCGCCCAGTGGGCCAGCAGGAACGTCGGATAGCTTGCGTCGCAGATCATTCCGTAGTGTGCGCCGCCATCGCCGAGACCGAGCACGACGTCGTCGCGGCGCAGCAGCTCGCCGACGGTGTCGAGCGAATTGTTCTCGTAGTTGCCCATCGCCACGAGCAGCATCGCGTGGCCGTCGTCGTCGAGCAGTCGGTCGTAGGCCTCCTCCATCGGCGTCACTCCGCGAGCCGCCGCCCGCGCCGCAATCGACGTCGATGCTGCTGGCTCGTAGTCGGGGTTGTCGCTCAGCGGGAAGATCCATTTCCACGCCTGTGCCAGATAGAGCAACGGATGGCCGTCGCTCACGGGCTTGTCCGCAAGGATCCGTGCGCGCACCTCGGGCTTGCGCATCTCCGCGACCCGCTCCGCCAGCGGCAGGTCGGCGATATCGCGATAGCTCGGGTAGAACACGAACGGGTTGCCGGTCAGCTCCAGCCCGATCACCAAACCGATCGGCCGCGGGAACATCTGCGCGGTGATCATGGGCGCCTGCGCGCCCGAAAGACTGTTGTACTTCTCGATGAGCGTGATCGCATCCGGCCAGATCGGATCGCCCGAGTTGCCCGTCGCGAGGCTAAACGTCACAGGCAGCTTGGCGTCGGCCGCGGCCTCGAAAACCTGCTGCAGCACCGACTCATAGCCGCCGGCAGGGATATCGGGGACGAATTGAATCAGCCCGCCGCCGCCATCGGCCACGCCCTGAGCGATCGCGGTGATTTCGTCCTGCGCCGCGCCGTACGTGGGGATCAGGTCGCCGCTGCCGGTCTTGTGGAACGAGAACCGCGACGATGCGAAGCCGATCGCGCCGATCTCGATCGCCTCCTTGGCCAGCGCCCGCATCCTGTTCAGATCCCCGGCCGTGGCGGGCTCGCGATCGGCGCCTCGCTGACCCATCACGTACACCCGCAGCGGCGAATGCGGCAGGTACGCGGCGACGTCGATGTCACGCCTCCGCGACTCCAAGGCATCCAGGTATTCGGGGAACGTCTCCCAGTCCCACGGCAGGCCGTCAGCCATCACTACACCCGGGATGTCTTCCACTCCGGCCATCACGTCGACGAGCACATCGTGGTCCTCGGCGCGACAGGGCGCGAAGCCGACCCCGCAGTTGCCCATCACTGCGGTCGTCACGCCGTGCGCCGAGGACGGGGTCATGCGGTCCGACCAGATGGCCTGTCCGTCGTAGTGGGTGTGCAGGTCGACGAAGCCGGGCGTCACGAGCAGGCCCGTCGCATCGATCTCGCGGGTCGCGTCACCGTCGACGGCGCCCACGGCCGCGATCACGCCGTCACTCACTGCGACGTCGCCGACATAGGGCTCGCCGCCGAGGCCATCGACGATGGTGCCGTTGCGGATGATCAAGTCGTAAACCATGAACTGAATGTACGACCGTGTCCCTGCTCCATGCCAGGATGAGGTCGTGATTGACCACTTCGGAATCAACTGCGCGGATTGGGACAGGTCGAAGGCGTTCTACGACAAGGTCCTTGGCGCGCTGGGCTACAGCCGCCAGATGGACTACCAGGTCGCCATCGGATACGGCAGGGACGGCAAGCCCGACTTCTGGATCGCGGACATGAACGCAGGCGATGCCGCGGGGCCGAATCGCGAGGTGCATTTCGCGTTCCAGGCTGCAGGCACCGACGCCGTCAAGGCGTTCTATGATGCGGCGCTCGAGCAGGGCGCCGAATCACTGCACGCGCCGCGGCTCTGGCCGGAGTATCACCCCGGCTACTTCGGCGCGTTCGTCCGTGACCCGGACGGCAACAATATCGAAGCCGTTTTCCACGGCGCACAGCCCGAGACCTAGACCCCCAGCACGTCGGAGTATTTGTCGCGCAACGCTTCCCACCCGTGGGCAGCGGCGTCCTCACCGACCACCCGCGGCCGGTCCACGCCGTTCGCCACGTCATCCAACACGTCCAGGCACAGATGCCAGCCCGCAGCGTTCATCGCGGCAGGGTCTCGCTCGCGCATGGTCTGCTCGAGCGTCAGCCGGCAGCCCGTCTCGGTCGGCAACAGTCGCCAGCGCACCACGTCGTCGCCCCACTGGTGCACCAGCTCATGCGGCGGATCGACGCCGACCACGTCGCCGGCGACTGGCTCGTCGTCCGGGTTTTCCCGCACCTCGCGCGGTCCGACGGAGTCCAGTGCTCGGTCGGGGACGATCGGCGACCACTGGCGCAGGCGGGCGGGATCGGTGAGCCACGGCCAGAGCTTCTCGGCTGGTTGACCGAAGTCGCGCACGAGCGTCAAAACCCAAGCGCCGTCGCGGTTTTCCAGTGTGGCCTGCAAGGGGTTTGTCATGACTGCTCCTCTTCGACGAGTTGGGAAAGGGTGTCCAAACTGGACGACCACTTGCGGTGATAGGGCGTCACCCAGGCCAGCACTGCCGGGAGCGGATCTTCGGCCAGCCGGTAGACGCGCCGCTTGCCGTCGACCGCGACGTCGACCGACCCGGCTTGCCGAAGCACTCCGAGATGCTTCGACACCAGCGGCTGCGAAATACCAAGCCGTGCAACGAGAGTGCCGACGTCGGCGTCGCCATCGCGCAGCGTGTCCAGGATGCGACGCCGGGTCGGGTCGGCGATCACCGTGAAGGCATCCACGCTTTCATATCACCATTGATTCATATAACTGTCAAGGAATGTCTTGTCACAGGTACGGTCAATGCATGGCTGACTCTGATGCCGCAGCGGTCCGGGAACTGCTGCGCGACTCGTTCACCCGGCTCATCGAGCACGTCGAGGAACTCACCGACGAGTTGACCGACGAGGTCGCGTTCTTCCACCCGACCGGCACCGCCAACAGCATCGCCTGGCTGATCTGGCACAGCGCCCGTGTCCAGGACGCGCAGCTCTGCGACATCGCAGGCATCGAGGAGGTGTGGACGCGCGACGGCTGGGTCGACAGGTTCGGTCTCGACCTCCCGCGCAACGACACTGGTTACGGCCACAGCGCGGAGGACATCGGCAAGGTGCGCGTGCCGGCCGACCTGCTGGCCGGCTACTACCACGGCGTGCACAAGGTGACGCTGTCCTACATCGCATCGGTCACGTCCGACGAGCTGAGCCGCATCGTCGACAGGCGGTGGAATCCGCCGGTGACTGCGAGTGCGCGGCTGGTCAGCATCATCGACGACTGCGCCCAGCACCTGGGCCAGGCCGCGTACGTTCGGGGTCTCACCTGATCCGCCTGTGCCCTCCGATCGCTCTGGCGGCAATGGTGGCGCTGGGGTTGGCGGTCGGCAAGGGCTCCACCTCGGTGGACGACTGGTTCCACCAGTACGGCCGCGGCCCAGCCAAATGGCTTCTGTTCTTCACCGATCCGCGAGTGCTCGCGATGCTGCTGGCCGGCGCGTTGGCTGTCGCGGTGTATCAACGGAGGTGGCGACTGGCGGTCGTGGCGGTGATGTCGACGGCCGCCGCGCTCGGGCTCGTCAGGCTGCTGAAGCCGCTGTTCGACCGCCAAACCGACGGTGCGCTCGCGTACCCGAGCGGGCACACGGCAACGATGGTCGTCGTTGTGGGGATCCTGGTGTTGGTCGCTGGGGCTGACCTTTGGTCGGTGCTGGTCGCCGTCACTTACTGCGTGCTCGGCATGATCGGGCAGGGCGTCTCGTATCACTACTTCACGGACACGGTCGGTGCGCTGCTGTTGGGCACGGCGATCGTGTGCACCGCAGCGTGGCTCGCCGAGCCGACTTGACACGTGTCAAGCCCGGTGCGATCTGCGTCACACCTGGTGGTTACGATGACCCCATGACAGCGACGCCCGAAGTTGTTCTGCCCGACACCGGCACCATCCGCAATCCTGCGACCGGCGCGGTTGCGGGCAAGGTGCGCTGGACCGACTCCGCCGACGTGCCGCGGATCGCGGCTGGTCTGCGCGAGGCGCAGAAGCAGTGGGAGGTCCGCGGTGCCAAGGGCCGCGCCAAGGTGCTGGCCCGCTACGCGGTGTGGATGGGCAAGCACCGCGACGAGATCGAGGCGCTCCTCGTCAAGGAGACCGGCAAGTCGGCCACCGACGCCGCGCAAGAGGTGCCGCTGCTGATCATGATCGCCGCGTACTACATCAAGACGATGGAGAAGGCGCTGGCGCCCGAACCCCGTCCGGCGTCGCTGCCGTTCCTGGCGATCAAGAAAGTGGAGGTGCACTACCGGCCGCGTCCGGTGGTCGGCATCATCGCGCCGTGGAACTACCCGGTCCTCAACGCGCTGATGGACGCCATCGGTGCGCTGGCCGCCGGGTGCGCGGTGCTGCTCAAGCCGTCGGAGCGCACGCCGTTGACGGCCGAGCTGCTGCTGCGGGGGTGGCTGGACTCCGGTGCGCCCGAGGTGCTGGCGCTGGCCCAGGGGGCGCGTGAGGTGTCGGAGGCCGTCATCGACAACTCCGATTTCATCCAGTTCACCGGGTCCAGCGCGACGGGCGCGAAGGTGATGGAGCGGGCCGCTCGCAGGCTCACCCCGGTCAGCCTCGAGCTCGGCGGCAAGGACCCGATGATCGTGCTGGAGGACGCTGACATCGACCTGGCTGCGCACGCCGCGGTGTGGGGTGCGATGTTCAACGCCGGTCAGACGTGCGTGTCGGTGGAGCGGGTGTATGTGCTGGAGCCGGTGTACGACCAGTTCGTCGCGGCGGTGGTGCGTGACGTCAACAACCTGAAGATCGGCGCGGGCGACGGGTATGACTTCGGTTCGCTGATCGACGAGAACCAGGTCACGGTGACCGAGCGCCACGTCGCCGACGCCAAGGCCAAGGGGGCGAAGGTCCTGACCGGTGGCCAGCGGCCGAGCGGTCTGGGCAGCTTCTACCCGCCGACGGTGCTGGTCGATGTGGACCATTCGATGGCCTGCATGACGGAGGAGACGTTCGGGCCGACCCTGCCGATCATGAAGGTATCCAGCGTCGACGAGGCGATCGCGCTGGCCAACGACAGCCCGTACGGGCTGTCCGCCTCGGTGTTCTCGAATGATGTCGAACGCGCGAAAGCGGTTGCGGTGCAATTGGATTGCGGTGCGGTCAACGTCAACGACGTGATCTCGAACATGATGTGCACGACCGCGCCGATGGGCGGGTGGAAGACGTCGGGACTCGGGGCGCGCTTTGGTGGGGCCGACGGGTTGCGCAAGTACTGCCGTCAGGAGGCGGTGGTGGCGCCGCGCACCAACGTCGGCGCCGGGGGCAACTACTACAACAATTCGCCCAAGGCGCTCAAGCGGATGAACAAGCTGATGACGAAATTGGCGCTTGTCACGCCGCGTCGCGTCGCCAAGTAGCACACCTGCCGTTCACCCGCACTTCACCTGCGCGTACCCGCGCGTCGATATCTTTTGCCGGTGACGATGCTCGCCGGAGCCGAGGGCTACACAGTTCGCGATGATGATGACGACGACCCGGTGCTGGTTCGTCAACCGGAAGGCACCGACGTCGACACGTGGCGGGAGAACTACCCGTACGACGAGCGTATGAAGCGCGACGAGTACGAGGAGCAGAAGCGGCTGCTGCAGATCGAACTGCTCAAGCTGCAGAAGTGGAGCCAGGCCAACGGCCACCGCCACGTCATCGTGTTCGAGGGCCGCGACGCCGCGGGCAAGGGTGGCACCATCAAGCGGTTCATGGAGCACCTCAACCCGCGCGGTGCGCGCGTCGTCGCGCTGGAGAAGCCGACCGAACGCGAGCGGACGCAGTGGTACTTCCAGCGCTACGTCAACCATATGCCCGCCGCCGGGGAGATCGTGCTGTTCGACCGGTCCTGGTACAACCGGGCCGGCGTGGAGCGGGTCATGGGCTTCTGCACGCCCAAGCAGCACGCCGAGTTCATCCGCCAGGTCCCGCTGTTCGAGCAGATGCTCGTCAACGACGGCATCAGCCTGACCAAGCTGTGGTTCTCGGTGACCTCGTCCGAGCAACGCACCCGGTTCACCATCCGCCAGGTCGATCCGGTGCGGCAGTGGAAGCTGTCGCCGACGGACCTGGCCTCGCTGGACAAGTGGGACGACTACACCGCGGCCAAGGAAGACATGTTCGCGTGGACGGACACCGAGATCGCGCCGTGGACGGTGGTCAAGAGCAACGACAAGAAGCGCGCACGCGTCAATGCGATGCGCCACGTGTTGAGTAAGTTCAACTACGACAACAAGGACCATGAGGTGGTCGGACGACCGGATCCCCTCATCGTGGGGCGCGCACTGGCGGACTGAGTCACCGCACCGCGTTCAGGCAAGGAGGACGCGTGCGGTTCGTGGCGACCGTGTTCCTGTGGCTCGTCACGACCGTCGCGCTGGCGGCAGCGATCCCCACGATGTGGGCGCAGCGGAACGTGGTCGACGCGAACGGTTACGCCGCGTTCGCACAATCGGCGGCGAAGGATCCCAAACTGCAGCAGGCGATGGCCTCCGAACTCACCACGCAGATCGTGTCGCTGGCTTCGGACAACGGCTACGACCTCAACCCCGATCTGGTGCGCGTGGTGACGACGGCCTACACACAGAACGCCGGTTTCCCTGGGCAGTTCGCCCAGGCGAACCGGATCGTGCACACCTGGATGTTCACCGACGAGATCCGCCGTCAGGAAGGCACCGACGATCGGTGGCTGATCGACATTGCCCCGATGCTGTCGGACCCGTCATTGCGGCAGACGTTGGGCAACATCAACCTTGATGTGCCGGACACGCTGACGGTGCCCATTACGGTGTCCGACACGTCGGGTATGCAGCCGGGACAGTTACGGCAACTGTCGATGTGGGGTCCGTGGGTGAGTGTCGGTGCGACGGTGCTGACGGGTGTGTTCGCGCTACTGACGGTGGCAGCCGCGCGAGCGCGTGGTAAAGCGCTTGCAGCGCTTGGTGTTTCGGCGCTGCTGGTGGGCGCCGCAGGCTGGGCCGGTCTTGAGGTCGCACGGCGCTACATCAACGACGCACTGGATCGCACGACGGGTGACATCCGTCAGGCCGCCGACGCGATGGTCAACCACGCCGAAGGCAGCATGCATCAGTGGCTGAACCTGACGCTGGCCGCGGGCGGCGTGCTGGTGGTATTCGGGGTGCTGGTGTCGATGCTCGGTGGGCTGCGGCGCCGAGACTAAGGCTCGAGCTGGTGTTCAGTTCGCAGGATATGGCGGCGGCGGCACGCTCACCGATGATGACGCAGGGTGCCTGCGTGTTGCCGGTCGTCACTCGCGGCATGATCGACGCGTCGGCGATCCGCAGCTGTTCTATTCCATATACTTTCAGCGCGCCATCGACCACGGACATGGCATCTCGGCCCATCTTGGCCGTGCATGATTGGTGCCAGTAGCTTGAGGCGGCGTCACGGACGAAGCGTTCCAGTTCAACGCCTTTGAGGTTGCCCGGCATGACTTCTCGGGTGCTGAACTCGGCCAGTTCAGCCGAGTTCCCCACTTCTCGGCAGAGCTCTACGCAGGCGATCGCCGCCTTGAGGTCGTCGGGGTGCGACAGTGTGTTGGTGTGGATCTCGATCGGGTCGAGCGGACGGGCACCAGCCAACCGGATGTGACCGCGGCTCTTTGGTTGCAGCAGGCCGCCGAACAGGTTCCAGCCCGACTCGGGAGGCTTGAACCGCAACGTGTTCTCGGCACTGGACGACTTCGGGAACTCGGCCTGGCAAGTCTGCAGATCGGGTGCCTCAAGGCTGGAGTCGCTGGTCCAGAAGTACATCGCCTCAACGCCGTTGTTGCGTGGGGGCAGCGGCCGCCGATGCTCCCAAACGCAGTCGAATCCGATGTGGTCTTGCAGATTCTGACCGACACCCGGTAGATGCGACACGATGGGAATGCCGTGCCGGCGCAGTTCGCTGTGATCCCCGATTCCCGACTGCATCAACACTTTCGGGGTGTTGATCGCACCCAGGGACAGCACGGTCTCGGTTCTGGCGGCCACCTGATGGACGACCCCGTCGCTGATGAACTGAACGCCCGTCGCCCGGTGATGTTCGAGAGTCACCCGAGTCACCAGTGCGCCGGTCAGAACCGTGAGGTTCGGCCGATGCAGGTACGGGAACACATAGGACCGGTAGGCCGACTCGCGGTATCCGTCACGGACGCGGATGTCGGCGATGGACGCGCCGCCGCGTGCCTCCATCATCCTGCCGTTGTGATGGTTATAGGACGGAATTCCCGCGGATCGCGCAGCCGCCACCATGGCATGTGCGATGGGGTTGGGATCGGGTGCGGATTGGACGAAAACCGGTCCGCCGCTTCCCCGGTAGTCCGGATCGGGTACACCGTGCCAGTCCTCGATACGTCGGTAGATGTCGAGAACCGCCTGGTAGTTCCATGCGGGGTCACCGGCTTCCGAGGCGAAGTAGTCCCAGTCGTTTTTGTGGCCGCGTGCCCACAGCATCACATTGATGCTCGATCCGCCGCCGAGGACTTTGCCCATCGACAGGGGAATGGAACGACCGTTGATGTGCTCGCCGGGCACCGAAGCGAACTTCCAGTCCCGTTCGCTGCCGAGGTTGAGCGGCCATTGTTCGGCCTTGTGCACAGCGGCGTCCTCGTCGAAGCCGCCGGCCTCCAACAGCAACACGGTGACCTCGGGATTCTCAGCGAGGCGGCGCGCGACCACCGACCCTGAAGACCCGGATCCGCAGACGATGAAGTCGTAACTCGCCGAAAGTCGTGCAGCCGATGTGAGGGTTTGGCGGTGGGCGTTGGCGAGATCGACTGGGCGGCTGTTCACTTCGCGTCGTCGTCGCTAGTCGTAAGACCTAGCTTCGACCGCACCCAGGTGCCCATCTCTGCGATCGCTTCATCGACTTCAGGTATCCGCCCTGCGCCGATGATGAACGAGTGTTGACCGGCGGGCACGGCACGGAGCAGAACTTCGTCTCCCGCCGCCTGCGCGCGGAGCGCCAGTAGGACGGATTCGCCCGCGAGCAACTCGTCTGTGCCGTAGTACACCGCAATCGGCGGTAGCCCGGCCAGGTCAGCGGCGAGCAGATTCACTCGCGGGTCGTCCCAGCCCACCCCGGTGCCGTCAAGCCACGCGGACCTGAAGAACTCCAGCAGAGGGCGGGAGAGTAGTTTGTCCGATTCGGCGTTACTGGTGATGGTTTCGTTGGTGATCGACAGGTCGACCCACGGCGAGATCGACAGTATCGCGCCGGGAAGCGGTGCGTCTTTGTCCCGCAGCCTCAACGCGAGGCTGATCGCGAAGTTCCCGCCGACCGAGTGCCCGACGCTAGCGATCTTTGCGGGTTCGTAGCCCTGATCCAGCAGCCACCGGTGGGCCGTGTCGACGTCATCTGTCTGCGCGGGGAACTTGTGCTCGGGCGCACGCCGGTAGTTGAGAACGAGGGAGCGCACGCCGGTGGCACAGGCGATGTGGGCGGCGGCCTTGCGGTCGGAATGCATCGACGTGACGACGGTGCCGCCCATATGACTGTGCAGCAGCACGGAATCCGGGTCGCTGTCGGTTGGGATGCACCACAGGGCCTCCACTCCGCCCGCGTTCACCTCCGCGTAGCTGACGCCTTCGGGCTCGCGGGACGCGAGATGCATCGTCTCGAGGACGTCTCGGATTGTCGACAGGTCGAGATCGGGGCGCGAGGCTCGCTCGCGAATACCACCCAAGAAGTCGGCGAACTGGACTGCCTGGTCACTTGCCATCACAGGGGGCCTTTCAGGATTCTTGTAGTATAACGATCGTGATGTAACGAACGTTATACTATGGTCCCTCTGCCGTCAAGGTCGCATGGAGGACAAGTGAGATACCCGCCAGATCACCGGCCGAAAGCACGCGATGCGATGCTCACAGCCGGCGCAAGAGGGCTGAAAAGCCATGGTTTCAACGGAATCGGGGTGGACGGCCTCGCATCCGTCGCGGGCGTGACCTCGGGCGCGTTCTACTCCAACTTCGCGAACAAGGAGGCGATGCTCGAGGCCGTCATCGACGCGGGGTTGGGGGAGCCGCTGCTATCCAACACGGACTCGGTGAGCGTCGCCCAGGGCCGCACGATGTTGACCAGTTTTCTTCAGGAGTACATCAACACTGAACACGGCGCCGATCCTGCGGAGGGCTGCGTCATGCCGGCACTGAGCGCCGATGTCTCGCGCGCGCAGCCGTCGGTGAAGGACACCTACGAGCGCAAGATGCGCGCATTGGTTACCCGGATCGCCAGCCTGCTCGATGGCGAGGAGCCCGATCGGGAGCGACGGGCCTGGAGCGTGGTCGCCATCATGGTCGGTGCGATTCTCGTCGCACGGGGGATGTCCGAGCGGAGCGAGCTCAGAGGAGCCTTGCTCGCCAGCGCGCTGGGGACCGCGCTGGCGCTCATCGATGTCGGCAATGATGCCGAGCCGGTTCGAGGTTGCCTCTAGTTCGCGACTGTGGCGTCTGCCGGCTCAAACAGGCCACGTCTCCTGTCGATAGGCGGCGTCGAAGAACATCCACTCGTAGCGGGCGGTGGTCGTGAAGTGGCCCCGAGCCGCGGTTTCCTGCGCCGGGGTCAGCGTCGGTCCGGTGCGGTCGGCCATGTCCAGCACCTGGGCCACCGTGGCCGCGAACTCGTCTCCGCTGTAGCTGTCGATCCAGCGTTGGTAGCGAGGATCAGACGAACCGCGCTTGAGCAACGCCGCACCGACTTCCGCGTAGATCCAGTAGCACGGCAGAACGGTGGCCAGCCCGTCGGCGAAACTGCTCACTGTAGGCCGTGGCTACCAAGTAACTGGTGTACGCCTGCGTGGTCGGAGTCGCGGGCGCCTCGTCCAGGGCGGCGGTGTCCAGGCCCAGTTCGGGCAGCAGCGTCGAGTGCAGCGCCAGTTCGACATCGAACACTTCGGCGGCGTGCCGGGCGAACATCGCGGTGTCGGCCAAGGTGGGGGCCTTCGCCCCGACGATTGCCAAGGCACGGGCGTAGTCACGCAGATAGTGCACGTCCTGCGCGACATACTGGGCGAACGCGTCCTCGTCGAGACTGCCGTCGGTGAGCCCGATCACGAACGGGTGGCCGAGGGTCGCGGCGAATATGGGCTCAATCCCGGCCCACAAGCGGGCCGACCAGGACGCAGGGTCCGTCGCACCGATCGATGGGCTCACGGCTCGATGATGTGTGACGGGTCGGGCCTGCGCTCCGGCGGGGCCTGGCTGTAGTCGCCCCAGGGGCCGTCGCGGCGCTCGATGGCGGCCCGCACGCCCTGGTTGGCTGCGGTGTCGATGAATTGCAGCGCATCGGGGGTATTGCGCATCAACCCGTCGAGGATGCCGCCGAGCGTCTGGGTGGAGGCAAGGCCCATGTTCTCGTAGGCCTGATTGACGATGAGCTTCTGGGCCTGCAATTGGGAAACCGGGATGTTCGTGAGCTTCGCGGCGACCTCGGCCACGCGCGCCTCGAGTTGCTCGAATGGGACGGACTCGTTGATGAGTTCGATTGCGGCGGCTTCCTTTCCGGTCAGCGGCTCACCGGTCAGCGAATGCCATTTCGCTTTGGCCAGAGACAGCCGGTAGATCCACATGCCGGTGAGGTAGGAGCCCCACATGCGGGCATATGGCGTGCCGATGACCGCGTCGTCGCTGGCGATGACGATGTCGGCGCACAGCGCGTAGTCGCTTGCGCCGCCGACGCACCAGCCGTGCACCTGTGCGATGACCGGTTTGGATGCCCGCCAGATGGCCATGAAGCTCTGGTTGGGGCTGGTGGTGCGTGCAGTTGCGAATGTGAAGTCCTTGCCGGGATCCCACCGGCCGTCGGTGGTCATCGCATCGTCCCAGTGGTGGAAGCCGCCGCCGAAGTCGTAGCCGCCGGAGAATGCGCGGCCTGCGCCGCGCAGCACGATGACCTTGATGGCGTGGTCGCGTTCGGCCAGTCCGACGGCGCCTTCGATCTCGTCGGGCATCGGCGGCACGATGGTGTTGAGGTGCTCGGGGCGGTTCAGGGTGATGGTGGCGACGGGACCGTCCGTCTTGTAGAGCAGGGTCTCGAACTGAGGTGGCGTCGTCGGCATAGCAGCAGTCGAGTCACTTCGGTTTCGGAAGTCAAGGTGCCACCCTTCTCGTTGTCGTTACCGTAAGCGCATCAACATGTTGCGCGTCATTCAGTGGGCCACCGGATCCGTCGGCACGCGCGATGCCAAGGCCGGCCTTGACCTTCCGATGATCACCGGGCGCGGGGTGCTAGCGCACGCCTAGCGACAGTGTCGCTGCGAGGCCGGCAACCTGGAGTGCCACCGCACGCTAGTTGTCGAGCGTCCGGTGCAGGAACTCGTATATCAACGCGGCCCTGAACGCGCTCTGCGCGTTGTCGGCCGCACCCACGTGGCCGCCCTCGATGTTCTCGTAGTACTGCACCGGGTGGCCCGCCGCCTCCAGGGCCGCGGTCATCTTGCGCGCATGGCCAGGATGGACCCGGTCGTCACGAGTGGACGTGGTGATCAACACCGGCGGATACTTCCGGTCTTCCGAAATATTATGATACGGAGAGTATTTGGAGATGAACTCCCAATCGTCGGGGTTGTCCGGGTCACCGTACTCGGCGACCCACGACGCACCGGCCAGCAGCAGATGGAACCGCCGCATGTCCAGCAGCGGCACGCTGCACACCAGCGCGCCGAACAGCTCCGGGTACTGCGTTAGCATGACGCCCATCAGCAGGCCGCCGTTGCTGCCACCCTGCGCGCCGAGCTGTTCGACGGTCGTGATGCCGCGCTGAACCAGATCCTCGGCCACCGCTGCGAAGTCCTCGGCCACCAGGTGCCTGCCCTCACGCATTGCCTGTGTGTGCCAGCGGGGGCCGTACTCGCCGCCGCCGCGGATATTGGCCAGCACATAGGTTCCGCCTCGCGAAAGCCACAACCGGCCCAGCACACCGCCGTAGCCCGGCGTGCTCGAGTTCTCGAAACCGCCGTAACCGCCCAGTAGAGTCTTGCAAGGTCCGGTCGAACTACGATGCCCCACAACGAAGTACGGAATCATCGTGCCGTCAGCCGACGTCACGAAGTTCTGTGTGACGTCGATGTCGGACGCATCGAAGAACGCCGGTGCGCTCTTGATCTCTGTCACTTCACCGCCCGCCGGACCCCACAGCAGCCGAGACGGGAAGTCGAAACCACTGGAGTCCAGGAATATCTCGTCGCCGTACTCGTCGACGTCGACCAACACGGTGTGGGTGTTGGGTGGGATGCCCACGATCGGCGCAGTCTCCCATGAACCGGGGGAGACGACCTCGACCCGGCTCGCGACGTCGACGAGAGTGACGAGCACGAGGTGGTCCCGCGTCCACGCGTAGTCCTCCAGGCTGGAGTGCTCGTCGGGTTCGAAAACCATTCTCAATTCGGCTGTGCCCGCTAGGAATTCGTCGTACTTTGCGGCCAGCAGAGATCCGGCCGGGTACGTTGTCATCCCCATGGCCCAGTCGGTGCGGGGCCGGATGAGCAACCACTCACGATGTATCGAAATGCTAGCATCGGTGGGCACGTCGATCCGGATCAACTCGTTGCCGCGTAGTTCGTAGCGTTCCCGGTTGAAGAAATCGAGGGACCGTGTGATCAGGAGGCGCTCGAAACCCGGCGTCCGGTCGTACCCGCCGCCCACGCTCACGTCTGCCGGGTCACCCGAGAACAGCGTCTGCGCGTCCTCCAGCGGTTGTCCGCGTCGCCACCGCTTGACGATGCGCGGGTAGCCGGAGTCGGTCAGCGACCCTGGGCCGAAGTCGGTGCCTACCAGGACCGTGTCGCGGTCCTCCCACGAGATGCCCGACTTGGCCTCCGGCAGCTGGAAACCGTCGGTGACGAATTCGCGCTTCTCCATCTCGAATTCGCGCACGATCGCGGCGTCGGCGCCGCCCCGTGACAGCGCGATGAGGGCGAGGGTGTACTCGGGCTCGATGACGTCGGCGCCCGCCCAAACCCAGTTCTCGTCGTCAGCCTTGGCCAGTGCGTCGACGTCGAGGATGACATCCCACTCCGGCTGCTCGGTGCGGTAGCTGGCCAGCGTCGTGCGCCGCCACAGCCCGCGCGTGTTCTCCGCGTCGCGCCAGAAGTTGTACAGGTACTCGCCGCGGCGCCGCACATACGGGATGCGGGCGTCGGTGTCGAGCACCTCGAGCGCTTCGGAGCGCATCTGCTCGAACCGGTCGCCGGTGAGCTCATCCAGGGTCGGATCGTTGTGCTTGCGCACCCAATCCAGTGCGTCATCGCCGCTGATGTCCTCAAGCCACAGATACGGGTCGCCCTCCACGACAGCCATTCTGGCGGTAGGGCGGCGACGTCAGCTGAGGTGGTGCACCTCCTGCAGGCCGTATACCGGCGTTGGCAGGTCTTCGTAGCGCGCTTTGAGCTGTAAGGCCAGATACAGCGAGTAGTGGCGCGACTGATGCAGATTGCCGCCGTGGAACCAGAGGTTCTCCTGCTGAGTCGGTTTCCACATGTTGCGGCAAAGACCCTCGATCCGACGAGCCTCGACGTCCCCGTGTTCATCGCCGACCACACCGACGGCCGAGGGGCCGACGCCGGGATCGCGCAAACCGATGGTCAGCGTCGCGATCTACGAGAAACCGCTCACCACGCCGCTGCTGAACCTCGTCATGAACGAATCCCGGATCCAGGGCTCGCTCTGCTACACCGGCGCCGACTTCGAGGCGGTCATTCTGGGTGACGTCGATAGCACTCGACGATGTGGTCGACGAGGGGTTCGAGGCGCTGCACGCGGGCACCAAGATGAAGGTGCTGGTCGACCCCGCCGCTGGCGGCGGAATGTGATCAGGAGCACAATCGCGAGTGATGCCCCGTCCGCCCGTTCCTGAACCTGCTGTCGCAGTGGGCGAGGATCCGCGGAGCTACGCCCGGCTGATGACCGCTGTTTACGACGCGACGATGGCCGGCGACCGTGCCCCGGCGCGGCCGCGCAAGGTCATCGAGGATTCGTGGCGCAGGTTGATGGCGCAGGGCATCGATCCCGACGCAATGCCCGCGCCCGAGGTCGCGGACAGCGCGCTCGAGGAGCTGCGGCGGTCCTCGGGCCTGATGACGGTGCTCGACGAGGTGTCCCGCGGGCTGGAATCGCTGATCGCCGAGGGGGACAACATCCTCGTCGTCGCCGACGCCACCGGCCGGGTGTTGTGGCGCGCCGGTTCGCGGGGTGTGCTCGGCTCGGCCGATCGCCTCGGGTTCGTCGAAGGTGCGCACTGGGGTGAACACAGCGTCGGCACCAACGCGATCGGCACCGCGCTGATGTCGAACGGTGCCGTGCAGGTGTTCTCCGCTGAGCACTACTCGCGCAGCCACCACCCGTGGACGTGTGCGGGCGCGCCGATCAAGGATCCCAGGACGGGCCATGTCATCGGGGTGGTGGACGTCTCCGGGCCGGCCGCGACGGTGCATCCGACGACCGTTGCGCTCGTCGACGCGGTGGCCCGGCTCGCCGAGTCGCATCTGCGTGAGCAGCACAACCGGATCCTGAACAATCTCCGGACGGTCGCTGCCCCGATCCTCGCGCGGATCGGCAGCCCCGCTCTCGCGGTCGACCCCGAGGGCTGGGTCGCCGCAGTGGATTGTTTGCCGCCGCACAACCGGATCGCGCTGCCCCGGGAGGTCGCACCGGGACGGCAGCTGTTCCCCACCTTGGGTCTGTGCGATGTCGAGCCGTTGCCCGGAGGCTGGCTGATCCGGTTGGCCTCGAACGGGCTGGGCGACGTCGAGAACATCGCACGGGGGACGCTCGACCTGCGCGACCCCGACACGCCGTCGCTGCATGTGGTCGGCCAATCCGGTAGCTGGCGTGACGACTTGAGCCTGCGGCACGCGGAAATTCTTCTGGCGCTGGCGGTTTCGGCTGCGGGGCGGACGGCACCCGAGTTGGCCGATGCCCTCTACGGCGACCCGTCCCGCGTCGGCACCGTGCGGGCGGAGTTGTCACGGCTGCGCAAGCGGTATGTCGGCCTGCTCGCCGCCCAGCCGTACCGGATCGCCGCGTCGGCCGAGGTGGAGGTGCGCTATCCCGATGACGTGACAAGGCTCCTGCCCTCGTCGACCGCTCCGTTCGTCTGTTCTATCCGTTCCGATCTCGTTCAGTCGAAATCCCTTATAGGAGGCGCCAAATGACCGTTTACACCCGACCGGGTTCCGCAGATGCCCTGATGTCGTACGAGTCGCGGTACGGAAATTTCATCGGTGGCGAGTGGGTGCCGCCGGGCTCGCGGCGAGTACTTCGAGAACCCGACTCCGGTGACCGGGCAGACGTTCTGCGAGATTCCCCGCTCCACCGACGCCGACGTCGACAAGGCGCTGGATGCTGCCCACGGTGCCGCGCCAGCGTGGGGCAAGACTGCGCCCGCCGAACGTGCGGTGATCCTGAACAAGATCGCCGACCGCATTGAAGAGAACCTGGAGTCCCTGGCGCTGGCCGAGGCGTGGGACAACGGCAAGCCGATCCGGGAGACCCTCAACGCCGATCTGCCACTGGCGGTCGATCACTTCCGGTACTTCGCCGGGGCGATCCGCGCGCAGGAGGGATCGCTGTCCCAGGTCGACGAGGACACCGTCGCGTATCACTTTCACGAGCCGCTGGGGGTGGTCGGGCAGATCATCCCGTGGAACTTCCCGATTCTGATGGCCACCTGGAAACTCGCGCCCGCGCTGGCCGCCGGCAATGCGGTGGTGCTCAAGCCCGCCGAGCAGACCCCGGCCTCCATCCTGTACCTGATGGGCCTGATCGGTGATCTGCTGCCCGCCGGGGTGGTCAACGTGGTCAACGGCTTCGGGTTCGAGGCGGGTAGGCCGTTGGCGTCGTCGAATCGCATCGCCAAGATCGCGTTCACCGGCGAGACCACCACCGGCCGGCTGATCATGCAGTACGCGTCGCAGAACCTGATCCCGGTGACGTTGGAGCTGGGCGGGAAATCGCCGAACATCTTCTTCTCCGATGTGATGGCCGCCGCCGACGACTATCAGGACAAGGCCCTCGAGGGCTTCACGATGTTCGCGCTGAACCAGGGCGAGGTCTGCACGTGCCCGTCGCGCAGCCTGATCCAGTCCGACATCTACGACGAGTTTCTCGAACTGGCCGCGATCCGCACCAAGGCCGTGCGTCAGGGCGATCCGCTGGACACCGAGACCATGATCGGCAGCCAGGCCTCCAACGACCAATTGGAAAAGGTGTTGTCCTACATCGAGATCGGCAAGGACGAGGGCGCCCGCGTGGTCACTGGAGGCGAGCGCGCCGAGCTGGGCGGGGACCTGTCCGGCGGCTACTACGTGCAGCCCACCATCTTCGAGGGCAACAACAAGATGCGGATCTTCCAGGAGGAGATCTTCGGGCCGGTCGTGGCCGTCACATCGTTCAAGGACTACGACGACGCGATCGGCATCGCCAACGACACCCTCTACGGGCTCGGGGCTGGGGTGTGGAGCCGCGACGGCAATACCGCCTACCGCGCCGGTCGCGACATCAAGGCCGGCCGGGTGTGGACCAACTGCTATCACGCCTATCCGGCGCACGCGGCGTTCGGCGGCTACAAGCAGTCCGGCATCGGCCGTGAGAACCACAAGATGATGTTGGACCACTACCAGCAGACCAAGAACCTGCTCGTCTCCTACAGCGACAAGGCGATGGGCTTCTTCTGAGCCGCACCGTCCGCCGAACGTGAGCTTGTCTGCGACAACTCGGCCAAAACTCGCACACGAGCTCACGTTCGCCAGGAAAGGGGAGTTCGATGGGCCAAGCGCCTTCGCGCGCGCTGATCACCGCCGCCGCCGTCGAGTTGTTGCACAAACTGCAGGTCCGTCACGGTCCGCTGATGTTTCACCAGTCCGGTGGTTGCTGCGACGGGTCGTCGCCGATGTGCTACCCGGACGGCGAGTTCATCGTCGGTGACCGTGACGTGCTCCTTGGGATGTTGGACGGCGCGCCGGTGTGGATCTCCGGGCCGCAATTCGAGGCGTGGAAACACACCCAACTGGTGATCGACGTCGTGCCGGGGCGCGGCGGCGGGTTCAGCCTCGAAGCGCCGGAAGGTATGAGGTTTCTGTCCCGCGGGCGGGCGTTCACCGACGCCGAGAACCAGTTGCTGGCCGAGCATCCACCGATAACGGGTGCCGACTACGCGCGCGGCGCGCGTCCTCTGCAGACCGGTACGCAGATCGTCGCCGAGGCCGTTGACGCTTGTCCCGTACCTGGAGGCACGCCGCGCGCGTAACGCGTCAGCGGGACCCCACAGAGTTATCGTCTGAAGGGTGATACCGCTCCCGCGTGCGTGGCTGTTGGCCAGCGCGATGCTCGTGGGCATCGCGGTCGGGCAGATTGCGGGTGTCGCATCGACACTGCTGGTGAAGGCCACGATCAGACCGGACGTCGTGATCGCGCTCGTCGTCGGTATCCCCAGCGCGATCGGCATGGTCCTGATCCTGTTCTCGGGGCGACGATGGGTGACCACGCTTGGCGCCTTCATCCTCGCCGTCGCGCCGGGGTGGCTCGCAGTCCTCGTCGTGATCCAGGTGGGTCACGGTGCTTGACCAGCCGTACCGGGGGACGCATCGCCATCGCCCACCCCTGGGGTGGCATCCGACGCACGAGGAGCCGGAGACGACAGATGGCGGCCCCGACACGCCGTCTGGCGAGCCGACCGAGCCACATGTGCCGATGTTCACCGGTGACTTCCCCGCGCAGCCCGATCCGGTGAGGTCGCAGGCTGCTGAGCCCGAACCTGTTGTCGCCGAGGAATCGCCGTCGGGGCCACATCCCGCCCCGGCCCAGCCCGAGGTGGTGTCGGGCACCTACCAATACCTCAAGCGCTGGACCTTCGTCCTCGTCGTCGCGGGGGTATGGATTGTCGGGGCAGCTAGCGGGCTGGGCCTCTACTACTGGTGGTTCCACTCGCTCGACAAGACGCCGCCCGTGTTCGTCTTGCTGATCTTTCTGATCGTTTGCACTGTCGGCAGCCTGGTGACCGCGATGGTGAGCAACAAGCCGCTGGTTTCCGCTCTGGCGATCGGGCTGATGTCGGCGCCGCTCGCCGCGACCGGTGCCGCGGCGGTACTGCATGGCCTCTACTTCTGTGACAGGGTAAGCCGCTGCCTGGTGGGGTTGATCCCCTACTAGGGTAGGGGCGTGACCCACTATGACGTCGTCGTTCTCGGAGCCGGCCCCGGCGGATACGTCGCGGCCATTCGCGCCGCCCAGCTTGGACTGAATACAGCAGTCGTCGAACCCAAGTATTGGGGCGGGGTATGCCTCAATGTCGGCTGCATCCCGTCCAAGGCGCTGCTGCGCAACGCCGAACTGGCACACATCTTCACCAAAGAAGCCAAGCAGTTCGGCATCAGCGGTGAGGCGACGTTCGACTACGGGGTCGCCTTCGACCGCAGCCGCAAGGTCGCCGAAGGCCGGGTCGCCGGTGTGCACTTCCTGATGAAGAAGAACAAGATCACCGAGATCCATGGGTACGGCACGTTCACCGACCCGAACACCCTGTCGGTCAAGCTCAATGAGGGCGGCACCGAGACGGTGACGTTCGACAACATCATCATCGCCACCGGGAGCAGCACCCGGTTGGTGCCTGGCACGTCGCTGTCGGAAAACGTGGTCACCTACGAAGAGCTGATCATGTCGCGCGAACTGCCCTCCTCCATCGTCATCGCCGGCGCGGGAGCGATCGGCATGGAGTTCGGCTACGTGCTCAAGAACTACGGCGTCGACGTCACGATCGTCGAGTTCCTGCCGCGCGCGTTGCCGAACGAGGACGCCGAGGTCTCCAAGGAGATCGAGAAGCAGTTCAAGAAGCTCGGCGTCAAGGTGCTCACCGGAACCAAGGTCGAGTCGATCTCCGATGATGGGGCAACGGTGACGGTCAGGGTCAGCAAGGACGGCAAGACCGACGAGATCAAGGCCGAGAAGGTGTTGCAGGCCATCGGTTTCGCACCCAATATCGAGGGCTACGGCCTGGACAAGGCCGGGGTGCAGGTCACCGAGCGCGAGGCCATCGGCATCGACGACTACATGCGGACCAACGTGGGCCACATCTACGCGATCGGCGACGTCACCGGCCTGCTGCAGCTGGCCCATGTCGCCGAGGCGCAGGGTGTGGTCGCCGCCGAAACCATCGGGGGCGCAGAGACTTTGCCGCTGGGGGACTATCGAATGCTGCCCCGTGCGACGTTCTGCCAGCCTCAGGTGGCCAGCTTCGGACTCACCGAGGAGCAGGCCCGCAACGAGGGCTATGACGTGAAGATCGCCAAGTTCCCCTTCACCGCCAACGCCAAGGCGCACGGCGTCGGCGACCCGAGCGGCTTCGTGAAGCTGATCGCCGACGGCCGCTACGGCGAGCTGATCGGCGGGCACCTCATCGGGCACGACGTGTCCGAGCTGCTGCCTGAGCTGACCCTGGCGCAGAAATGGGACCTGACCGCCAACGAGCTGGCCCGAAACGTCCACACCCACCCGACGATGTCCGAAGCGCTGCAGGAATGCTTCCACGGCCTCATCGGCCACATGATCAACTTTTGAGAGCGATCTGGATCGCCGGCATCGGCGGATTGGTGCTTGGCCACATCCTGTGGCTGGCGGGGATTTCCATCGCGATTGCGACACGATCCGTCAACAGCTGGGTGCTCGTCGTCGCCGCGGTGTCGTTTGTCGCCGGCGCCGTCGCCGCCTTTTTCGGCTGGCGGTCTTACAAGCGAAAGTCCGAGATATGGGCGGCGTTCCTGTGGGCCCTGCCGATCTCCCCGGTGTTGCTGTCGCTGATTGTGCTCGGGGTTACGTACCTGTAGCCGGACGATGACGGCGATTGCCCGTCGGCGCACGACCTTCGCGACTGGTGTGATCGGGTGGTGTGCCGGCCGAAGCGACACCCTTTCCCGGCTTCCGAGAAGCGTGCATCCCCCGGGACTCGTTAGTCCGGGAAATCCAGTGGGATCTTCAGCGTCGCCGTGGTGGCCGCCAACGCATCGTATTGCCCTGCCAGAGTGCAGAATTCGATGAGCTGCGCGCGGCTCAGAATGCCCGACAGCGCCGACCAGGTTTCGGGTGACATCGAGCGGGTGATGACGAACTCGTCTGTCGCGGTGATGAGTACTCGCTGTCGTTCTGTGAGCCCGCCGGCGTCAGGTCCCTCGAAGATCCTGGCCTGAAGCTCGGCGTAGACGCCGCGGCTCTTGGCCAGCCGCCGATGCTGCTGCAGCTCGTACTCACAGTCGCGCAGGTATCCCACCCGAAGGATCACCAGTTCGGCGTCCTTGCGCGAGAGTTTGCCTGCGTAGAGCAGGTAGGCGGAGAACGGCAGCCACGCGAGGAACAGCAACTTATGCTGCCCGAGCACGTTGAACAGGTGGAACTTCGGGGCGCGGATTCCACGCGCGCCGAGCTTGGCGATCGCCCAGTTGATCGGCCCCAGTTCGCGGAAGCCACCCGGCGGGATACGGGCAGGCGCGCTCACGGCTGCTTCACCAGATACGGCGACACCGTGCTGCGGTGCTCGTTGAGGTCAAGCGCGCGGCCCAGTGCGGGGAATGCCCGTTGCGGGCAGTTGTCGCGTTCGCAGACCCGGCAGCCGGCGCCGATAGGCGTCGCGTTGTCACCCGACAAGTCCAGTCCCTCCGAGTAGACCAGCCGATGCGCGTGCCGGAGTTCGCAGCCCAGGCCGATCGCGAACGTCTTACCCGGCTGACCATAGCGCGACGCGCGGCGCTCCACCGTGCGCGCCACCCACATGTAGTTGCGCCCGTCGGGCATCTGCGCGATCTGCACCAGGATCTTGCCGGGGTTGGCGAACGTCTCGTAGACGTTCCACAGTGGGCATGTGCCGCCCGACGACGAGAAGTGAAAACCGGTGGCGGACTGCCGCTTCGACATGTTGCCCGCGCGGTCGACGCGGATGAACGAGAACGGCACACCACGCATTGACGGCCGTTGCAGCGTGGACAACCGGTGGGCGATGGTCTCGTAGGAGACCGAGTAGAACGCCGAGAGCCGCTCGACGTCGTATCGGAAGTTCTCGGCCACGTCGTGGAATTGGCGATAGGGCAGCACAGTCGCGGCGGCGAAATAGTTGGCCAGCCCGAGGCGGGCCAGGGTCGTCGACTCCTCGCTGGTGAACTTGCCCTCGGCGACCAGCTTGTCGATCAAATCGCCGAATTCGAGGTAGGCCAGCTCGGCGGCCATCTTGAACACCGTCTGCCCAGACGACAGGTGGCCGCTGATCTCCAAGGTCTTGGTCGCCGGGTCGTAGCGGTGCAGCACGGTGTCGCCGAGATCGATGCGGCGGATGACGTGCACACCGTGCACCATGGTCAGCCGGTCGGACAGCTCGCGGACCAACTCGGCACGGTGCATCCGCATTCGAATGGTGAGATCCTCGGCGGCGGTGTCGAGCTCGTGCAGATAATTCTGCCGCTGATAGAAGTAGTCACGGACTTCCTCGTGCGGCATCGTGATCGAGCCGCTGCCGCTGCCGTCGGAGTAGCGGTCCTCGGTCGCGGCGGCCAGCTGGGTGGTGGTCAACCGGTAGCGACGGTGCAGATTGACCATCGCCCGGGCCAGCGTCGGATGCGAGCCGACCATCTCGGCGACCTCGGCGAGGTCGACGTCGACATCCACGTCGCGGTCCATGGTGACCTCGCGCAGTTCGGCAACGAGCCGGGTGTCGTCCTGCGATGCGAAGAACGTCGCGTCGACACCGAACACCTCGGTGATCCGCAGCAGCACGGCCACCGTCAGCGGGCGAACGTCATGCTCGATTTGATTGAGGTAACTCGGCGAGATCTCCAGCATCTGCGCCAGCGCCGCCTGGCTGAAACCGCGTTCGCTGCGCAGTTGTCGCACGCGCGAACCGACAAACGTTTTTGCCACGTCAGACAGCCTAACAAGCGTGTGAAGCAAGGCTTCGCATTGTTGGCAGATCAGAGGCTGTGGCAGGATCGGGAGCCGGTTGGAGTAACAGGGGAGATCACGGACATGGCGGGAATCGCGGCTAGCACCGGTTTGGCGAAGGTGATGATGCCTGTGCCCGATCCGCACCCGGACGTCTTCGACCAACAGTGGCCGCTGCGCGTGGCCGACATCGACCGCGAAGGCCGGCTGCGGTTCGACGCGGCCACCCGGCATATCCAAGATGTCGGCTCTGACCACCTGCGGGAGCTCGGCTTCGAGGAAACCCATCCGCTGTGGATCGTCCGACGCACGATGATCGACCTGATCAAGCCCGTCGAGTTCCAGGACATGCTGCGGCTGCGGCGGTGGTGCTCCGGCACGTCGAATCGGTGGTGCGAGATGCGGGTACGCATAGATGGGCGGCGCGGTCGCGGCCTCATGGAGTCCGAGGCGTTCTGGATCAACATCAATCGCGAAACCCAGGGTCCCGCGCGCATCGCCGACGACTTCATCGAGGGCCTGCAGCGCACCACCGACGTCGACCGGTTGAGATGGAAGGCCTATCTGAAGGCCGGCGGCCGCGAGGACGCCGCACAGATTCGCGATTATCCGGTTCGCGTCAGCGACATCGACATCTTCGACCACATGAACAACTCTGTGTATTGGAGCGTGGTCGAGGATTACCTGTTCAGCAATCCCGAACTTCTGCACAAGCCGATCCGGGTGACCATCGAGCACGACGCCGCGGTCGCGCTCGGCGACAAGCTGGAGATCATTTCGCATGTGCACCCTGCCGGATCGACGGAGCAATTCGGCCCTGAACTGGCGGATCGCACTGTTAGAACGCTCACATATGCGGTCGGCGACGAGACGAAAGCCGTCGCGGCGATCTTCGCCCTCTGACCCTCTCAGGTTTAACAGTACGGGCGTACTGACCAGCGGTAATTCAGTTACCGTTCAGTAGCTACTGAACCGGTGCAGGTGATCACTCCTTTGCAAACTTCGCAATTTAACGACGCCCGTTGGCGAAAATTCACAACTGAAACGGGTGGACCTGCGGTTATGTCTTGGTGCATGCTCGAGTTAGCGCATTAGTGAAGGTGCTGGAGAGTTAACAACCAACAGGGGTGTGACGCCTCCAGCGACTTGCAGAAGAAGGAGCACCAATGTCGACCGTTGGCACGCCGAAGTCGCCCGAACAGATCCAGCACGACTGGGACACCAACCCGCGGTGGAAGGGCATTACTCGCACCTACACCCCCGCCGACGTCGTGGCCCTGCAGGGCTCGGTGGTCGAAGAGGCCACGCTGGCCCGCCGCGGTGCGGAGGTCCTGTGGGAGCAGCTTCACGACATGGAATGGGTCAACGCGCTCGGTGCGCTGACCGGCAACATGGCCGTGCAGCAGGTGCGCGCCGGCCTGAAGGCGATCTACCTGTCCGGTTGGCAGGTCGCCGGTGACGCGAACCTGTCCGGCCACACCTATCCCGACCAGAGCCTGTACCCGGCCAACTCCGTGCCGCAGGTCGTCCGTCGCATCAACAACGCGCTGATGCGCGCCGACCAGATCGCCAAGGTGGAGGGTGACCGGTCGGTGGAGAACTGGCTGGTGCCGATCGTCGCCGACGGCGAGGCCGGCTTCGGTGGCGCGCTGAACGTCTACGAACTCCAGAAGGCCATGATCGCCGCAGGCGTCGCGGGGTCGCACTGGGAGGACCAGCTGGCTTCGGAGAAGAAGTGCGGTCACCTCGGTGGCAAGGTGCTGATCCCGACCCAGCAGCACATCCGCACGCTGACCTCGGCCCGCCTGGCGGCTGACGTCGCCGACGTGCCGACGGTCGTGATCGCCCGCACCGATGCCGAGGCGGCCACGCTGATCACCTCCGATGTGGACGAGCGCGATCAGCCGTTCATCACCGGTGAGCGCACCAAGGAAGGCTTCTACCGGGTGAAGAACGGCATCGAGCCGTGCATCGCCCGCGCCAGGGCCTATGCCCCGTACTCCGACCTGATCTGGATGGAGACCGGCACGCCGGACCTCGAGGTGGCCAAGAAGTTCGCTGAGGGTGTGAAGGCCGAGTTCCCTGATCAGATGCTGTCCTACAACTGCTCGCCGTCGTTCAACTGGCGCAAGCACCTCGACGACGCGACCATCGCGAAGTTCCAGAAGGAGCTCGCGTCGATGGGCTTCAAGTTCCAGTTCATCACGCTGGCCGGCTTCCACGCCCTGAACTACTCGATGTTCGACCTGGCCTACGGCTACGCCCGCAACCAGATGACCGCCTACGTCGAGCTGCAGGAGCGCGAGTTCGCCGCCGAGGAGCGGGGCTACACCGCGACGAAGCACCAGCGCGAGGTCGGCGCCGGCTACTTCGACCGGATCGCCACCACGGTGGACCCGACCTCGTCGACGACGGCGCTGACCGGCTCGACCGAAGAGGGTCAGTTCCACTGATCGGTAAAAGTTGACAGCGCAGGCCCCGCCCGCCATGTTGGGCGGGGCCTGATGCTGTGCGAGGGAGTCTTTGAAGTGACTAATCAAATCGAACGAGTAGGCGTGATCGGTGCGGGCCAGATGGGCGCCGGCATCGCCGAGGTGTCCGCAAGGGCCGGCGTCGACGTCATCGTCTATGAGCCCACCGAAGCGCTGACCACCGCGGGCAAGGCGCGCATCACCAAGTCGCTCGAGCGCGGCGTGAGCGTCGGCAAGATCACCGAACGCGAGCGAGACGCGGCACTGGCCAAGCTGAAGTTCACCACCAGCCTGGCCGATCTGTCCGATCGTCAGCTCGCCATCGAGGCGGTCATCGAGGACGAGACGGTCAAGGGCGAGATCTTTGCCGAACTCGATAAGCTCATCACCGATCCCGACGCGGTGCTGGCGTCGAACACGTCGAGCATCCCAATTATGAAAATCGCTGCGGCGACCGAGAATCCGGGCCGCGTGCTGGGCCTACACTTCTTCAACCCGGTGCCGGTGCTGCCGCTTGTAGAACTGGTCAGCACGCTGGTCACATCCGACGCGGCCCTCGAGCGCACCGAGCAGTTTGCAAGCAGCGTGCTGGGCAAGCAGGTGGTGCGCTGCAGTGACCGGTCCGGCTTCGTCGTAAACGCCTTGCTGGTGCCGTATCTGTTGTCGGCCATCCGGATGGTGGAGGCCGGTTTCGCGACGGTCGAGGATGTCGACAAGGCGGTGGTGGCGGGGCTGTCGCATCCGATGGGGCCGCTGCGGTTGTCCGACCTCGTCGGGCTGGACACGCTGAAACTGATCGCGGACAAGATGTTTGAGGAATTCAAAGAGCCGCACTATGGGCCGCCGCCGCTACTGCTGCGCATGGTCGAGGCGGGTCAGCTCGGCAAGAAGTCGGGCCAGGGCTTCTACAAGTACTGACTCGGGTAGTCGTTGTGGAGGGGCAGAGTTGGAGCCGTGATGGTCGTCGGCCGCCACCAAACTCCAGGATCGTTCCGTGAAAACATTTGGGCAGTACGCATTTGGTGACTATGAGTTCAGGGCACCCGCGGCCGGCCACCATCCCTGCGTGATCATACGAAGTCCACGCTGAAGTACTGGGTCTCCTGGAACTCACGCATCCCATCCCGGCCGCCTTCGCGCCCGAGCCCGCTTTGCTTCGTCCCGCCGAAGGGGGCCGACGGGTCGGACACTATGCCGCGGTTGATCCCAACCATTCCCGCGTCGATCGACTCGCCGATGCGCAAGGCGTCTTGCAGGCGGCTGGTGTAGATGTACGCGGCAAGACCGTATTCCGTGTCGTTGATCCAATAGATCAGCTCATCTTCGTTGTGCCAGAACACAATTGGAGCGACGGGGCCGAAGATTTCCTGCCGCAGGATGGCGGCGTCGGGGTGCACGCCGGCGAGCAGTGTGGGCGCGACATACCAACCGTCGGTCGGGGCGCTGGCCTGGTGCGCGATCACCGCACCCTCTGCGGTCGCCTGGGCAATGAGCGCACGCACGCCCTCCGCGGCACGGGCACTCACTGAAGGACCGACCTGTGACGTGGGGTCGGACGCCGGGCCAACCCTCAGCGTCTCTATCGCGCTGCCGAAGCGTGCGACGAACTCGTCGGCCACAGACGCATGGACATAGAAGCGGTTGGCCGCGGTGCAGGCCTGCCCGCCGCCGCGGAACTTCGCGATCATCGCGCCCTCGACCGCCGCGGCGATGTCGGCGTCGGCGGTGACCACGAACGGCGCGTTGCCGCCAAGTTCCATGCTGACGTTGAGCACCCGGTCCGCGGCCTGCTTGAGTAGCATGCGCCCGATGCCGGTGGACCCGGTGAAGGAGATCTTCCGCACACGATTGTCTGAAAGCCAGGTGCTGACAACGCAATTTGGGTCCATTGTCGGTACGACATTCACGACTCCGTCCGGCACGCCAGCGTCTGTGAGCAGTTTGGCGACGGCCAGCGCGGTAAGTGGCGTCTCGGCGGCCGGCTTTAGCACGACGGTACATCCGGCCGCTAACGCCGGAGCGATCTTGCGGGTGGCCATGGCCGCCGGGAAGTTCCACGGCGTGACGAGCGCAGCGACGCCAACGGGCTTGCGGGCCACGATCGTTCGTGTCCCGCCGCCCGGGCTGACGCCGTACGACCCCTCGCTTCGCACGGCCTCCTCGCTGTACCAGCGGAAGAATTCGGCGGCGTAGGCGACTTCGGCGCGCGCATCGGCTTGCGGTTTGCCGTTCTCCGCGCAGATGAGCGCGACCAGCCGGTCGGTGTCGGCCACCATGAGATCGAAGGCGCGCCGGAGGATCTCGGCACGCACGCGGGGAGCCGTTGCCGCCCATTCAGGGAATGCGCGGGCCGCGGCCTCCACCGCGGATGTTGCTTCCGACGCTGTGCCATCGGATATCTCGGCGATGACCGCGCAGGTTGCCGGGTCACGCACGTCGAACGTCGAGGCCGTTCCGAGGCCGCGGCCGCTGACGAAGACGCCGTGCTTGGGGTCCAGGTCGGCGATAACGTCGTGGGCGTTCATGGTCCTCCTTATGGGTAGAGGCCGCGGAGCTGGTGCGCCTGGGCGACGCGCTCGACGGCGAGGCAGGTGGCGGCGGTGCGCAGCGGCAGGTCGAGTCGCGAGGCGTGCGCGTTGACCTGCTCCCAGGCGCCCCTCATCCGGTCGGCGAGGCGGGTTTCGACCTCATCGACGCTCCACCAGTAGGCCTGGTTGGCCTGCACCCACTCGAAGTACGACACGATCACGCCGCCGGCGTTGGCGAGGATGTCGGGCACGACGAGCCGGCCGCTCTCGTTGAGCACGTAGTCGGCCTCGGGCGTGGTCGGACCGTTGGCGCCCTCGACGATCACCGTGGCACCGATCCGGTGCGCGTTGCCGGCGTGGATGACGCCCTCGACAGCGGCCGGCACCAGCAGATCGACGTCGGCCTCGAGCAGTTCGTCGTTGGTGATCTCTTCGCTGGCGCCGAACCCGACCACCGAACCGGTCGCATCGACGTGTTTCTCGAGTGCGGGAATGTCCAGGCCCATGTGCGACGCGACCGCGCCGTACTGGTCGGAGACCGCGACGACACGAACACCGGCCTCGGCCAGGAACCGTGCGGCATACCGGCCGACCTTGCCGAAGCCCTGCACCGCCGCGGTGGCTCCGTCGACCCGGATTTCGCGCGACCGCAAGGCCTCCAGCGCAACGTGCACGACGCCACGCGACGTGGCGGTTGCACGGCCGAGCGAGCCGCCCAGGCTGACGGGCTTGCCGGTCGTGACGCCCAGGACGGTGTGGCCCTGCTGCACCGAATAGGTATCCATCAGCCAGGCCATGGTCTGCTCGTCCGTACCGATGTCAGGCGCGGGGATGTCGTGCGCGGGACCGATCAGCGGACTGATCTCGCTGGTGTAGCGGCGGGTCACCCGCTCGAGCTCGGCGGTGCTGTAACTACGGGGATCGATGCGGACGCCGCCCTTGGCGCCGCCGTAGGGCACGTCGAGCAGTGCGCACTTCCACGTCATCCACATCGCCAGGGCGCGCACCTCGTCCAGCGTGACATCGGGCGAGTAGCGCAGTCCGCCCTTGGCAGGTCCGCGGGAGAAGTTGTGCTGCACCCGGTGGCCGACGAACAGTTCGATCTCGCCGCTGTCTCGGTGCAGCGGAATGCTGACCGTCACCTCGCGGCGAGGCGTGGCGAGCATCTCATAGAGACCGTTGTCGTACCCGAGGATCGTCGTGGCCTGGCGCAGCTGTGCTCGCGCGTCGTCCAGCGGGCTCGCGGCGATGACGGGTGGTTCGAAAGTGATGGTCACTGGTTCTCCTTGAAGGCATCGGCGAGGACGTCGAGGCCCTCGTGCAGTAGGTGGTCGGGGATCGACAGCGGCGGCAGGAACCGCAGCACGTTGCCATGGGTGCCGCAGGTGAGTACCACCAGGCCCTGTGCATGCGCGGTGGCTGCGATGCGCTTCGTCAGGTCGGCGTCGGGTTCGGTGGTGCCCGGCTTCACCAGCTCCACCGCGATCATCGCGCCGCGCCCCCGGACGTCACCGACACGCGGATCGCCGGCCTGGATTGCGGTGAGCCGCTCGACCATGACCTTCCCGATCTCGCGAGCCCGGTCGAGGAGGCCGTTGTCCTCGATGGCCTCGATCACGGCGAGCGCGGCCGCGCACGCGAGCGGGTTGCCGCCGTACGTGCCGCCCAGCCCGCCGACGTGCGGGGCGTCCATGATCTCGGCACGACCGGTCACAGCGGACAGCGGCAAGCCACCCGCGATCCCTTTGGCGGTCACAATGAGATCGGGCACGACGTCTTCGTGGTCGCACGCAAACATCTCGCCGGTGCGCGCGAATCCGGTCTGCACCTCGTCGGCGATGAAGACCACGCCATTGTCGCGGCACCAGTCCACCAAGGTGGGAAGGAACTCGGGTGCGGGGACGATGAAGCCGCCCTCGCCATGGATTGGCTCGATCACCACCGCGGCGACGTTCTCGGCGCCGACCTGCTTATCGATGATGTCGATCGCCCGCCGAGCCGCGGCCAGTCCGTCGACATCGCCATCGTGGAACGGGAAAGATGTTGGTACACGATAGATTTCGGGCGCGAACGGTCCAAACCCATTCTTGTAGGGCTGATTCTTGGCCGTCATGGCCATCGTGAGGTTCGTGCGGCCGTGGTAGGCGTGGTCGAACACGACGACCGCCTGCCGATTCGTGTGGACCCGCGCGATCTTCACCGCGTTCTCCACCGCCTCGGCCCCGGAGTTGAACAACACGGTGCGCTTTTCACAGCGGCCCGGGGTGAGCCGGTTGAGGGCCTCCGCGACGCGGACATACCCGTCGTACGGCGTCACCATGAAGCACGTGTGGGTGAAGGCCTGCACCTGCTCGGTCACCGCAGCTACCACGGACGGGGCGCTGTTGCCCACGGTGGTGACCGCGATGCCGGAGCCAAAGTCGATCAGCGAGTTGCCGTCGGCGTCCACAACGACACCGCCCCCGGCGGCCACGACGTACACGGGCAACGTCGTGCTGACGCCGCGGGCGACGGCAGCGGACTTGCGGGCCTGAAGCTGCTGCGAGCGCGGCCCGGGGATGGATGTCACGAGACGACGCACCTGCGTGATCGTCGGACCTCCTGGCGTCATGGTGGTCATTGCGTCCTCCTGCTTTGTCTGTTGCCGACCGACGTTAGGTGCGTGTGCCCATCCACCACATGGCATAACTGCACAATCTTCTAATTTGTGACTGTGCAAAAATGTCGATATGGTCACCGTCGGTTCTGTGCTCGCGCAGAACGAGCTCGCACTGCATGCCGTGCACGTGCCCGCACCTGAATTGGACGTCCGGTGGGTGGCCACGAGCGAGCTGCTGGACCCGGCGCCCTTCCTCGAGGGTGGCGAGATCCTCCTGACGACCGGCCTGGAGACCAGAGGCTGGCGGCGCGAATGGGACGGATACGTTAGCCGCCTGGCCGACGTGCGGATCGCGGCGCTCGGCATCGGTACAGGGCTCACGCATATCAAGGCGCCGGCAGGACTTATTCGGGCATGTGAGGCGCACGGTCTCAATCTCATCGAGGTGCCGCGCGGGACGCCATTCGTCGCGATCAGCCGTCGGACAGCCCAACTGCTGCAACAAGATGAGGCCGAGGCGGCCAGGGAGGCGCTAAGGATCCAGCGTCGGCTGACCTCCGCGGCCGCCAAGCCGGATGCGACCGCAGCGGTCATTCAGACGTTGGCTCACGTCGTCGGGGGCGCCGCGTGCGTGCTGTCCACGGACGGGCACGCGATACTCGGGCCGCTAGGTGAGCGAGGTGACGAGCTGCTTACCCCCGACGTGGCCAAGGAAATTCGGCGGCTACGCCATCAGGGGCTGCGCGCAGCGTCCGCCATTTCCACCGAAGCTGCGACTACCGTGGTTCATCCCTTGGGGCTGGGCGGCAGGCCGTCGTCGTATCTCGCGCTCATGACCCCCGGCCGCGTGTCCGACCGGCAGCGCAGCGCAATCACCACCGCGGTGGCACTTCTCGGTCTCATCGGCGAGCAAGAACGCACCAGCGTCGACACCCGTCGCCAACTCCGCAGCCGCGCAATCGAACTGCTGTCCACCGGCGACTCCCGCACCGCCCAACTGATCCTCCACATAGAGCAACAGACAGCAGTCATTCCCGCCCACATCCGAATCCTTCGCGCCACTGGCGCTCGCGACGACGTCGAAGACGCGTTTGCGACGCTCGAGCAGCAGCGACTCCTGGTCGCCGACGTCGCGGACGAACTCTGCGTCGTCGCCCAGCACGGCAGGGCCTCATCGTTGGCCAGCAGCCTGGCGGACACTGGGCTTCTGGTCGGCGTCGGCGAGGCGGTGCCCTTGGACGCCGCCGCCACGAGTTATGTCACCGCCGGCCACGCACTGGCCCAAGCCACGACTTCGTCGAGGGTTGTGCAATGGGAGCGGATCGTCGGCGAGGGGCCACTTAGCCTGATCGACCCGAAACGCGCCGAAGCGTTCGCAACCTCGTTCCTCGCCGGCCTCGACGATGAACAGCTCGAGACGCTCCGCTCCTTCCTCCGCCACCACGGATCACGCCTGAAGGTGGCGGACGAACTGGGCCTGCATCGCAATACGGTGCGCAACCGCCTCGAGGCGATCGAAGCGACACTACCCGGCGCGCTCGACGACCCCCAGATACGCGTTAGTGCTTGGATCGCTCTTCAGTCGCTGCCAATCCCTGCCGAGTAAGGCGGCCCCCCGCGCGGGCGCACGCTTTCCAGGTTGTTCCCGGAATGGGCGGAAGCACGATAACCCGGGACTCGACCCCATTGGGCGACAACTTATTTGGGGTCTGGCGGTCGAGGCGGGAGTGCGTCAAGGTGCGCACCCATGGCGCCGCGCAGTCGGCCTGGTGGTCTGGCATGGCCGGAATCGTATCTAGAGCGGAAAGGGCGAACGTGCACGTTACGGCCGTCGCTACGTTGGCGAGAGCCGGTGCCTACTAT
>CAVYPI010000065.1:0-300040 GCA_963770125.1 uncultured Actinomycetota bacterium
GCCATCGGCCTCCGACGACGGCATCATCGTGCGGCTGCCCGACACCGAAGACGCCGCCCCCGGGGCCGATCTGTTCATATTCGACGCCGACGAGATCGAACCCATCGTCACCGCGGAGGTGGGCGGCTCGGCGCTGTTCGCCTCGCGGTTCCGCGAATGCGCGGCCCGCGCACTGCTTCTGCCGCGTCGGCATCCGGGCAAGCGGTCGCCGTTGTGGCATCAGCGGCAGCGTGCCGCGCAGCTGCTCGACGACGTCGCCCGCAAGTACCCGGACTTCCCCATCGTGCTGGAGGCGGTCCGCGAATGCCTGCAGGACGTTTATGACGTGCCCGCGCTCACCGAGTTAATGCACCGTGTGGCACAGCGCCGGTTGCGGGTGGTCGAGGTGGAGACCGCGAGCCCGTCGCCGTTCGCCGCGTCGCTGTTGTTCGGCTATGTCGGCGCATTCATGTACGAGGGCGACAGCCCGTTGGCGGAGCGGCGTGCCGCTGCGCTGTCGCTGGACAGCGTGCTACTGGCCGAGCTGCTGGGCCGCGTCGAGTTGCGGGAGCTGCTCGATCCGCAAGTCATCACTAGCACCACGCAGCAGCTGCAACACCTCAGCTCGGACCGGCTGGCCCGCGACGCCGAGGGCATCGCGGATCTGCTGCGGGTGCTGGGCCCGCTGACCGAGCCGGAGATCGCCGACCGATGCACGACGGACGACGCAGGCGGCTGGCTCGACGGTTTACAGGCCGCCAAACGCGCGCTGACCGTGTCGTTCGCCGGCCAAACCTGGTGGGTCGCAGTCGAAGACATCGGACTGCTGCGTGACGGCGTCGGAGTGGCGGTGCCCGTCGGGGTGCCTGCGGCCTTCACCGAATCGGTGGCCGACCCGCTCGGCGAGCTGCTCGGCCGGTATGCGCGTACGCACGGCCCGTTCACTACGCACGACGCCGCGGCCCGCTTCGGCCTCGGGCTGCGGGTGACCGGCGACCTGCTGGGCAGGCTCGCCATCGACGGTCGGCTCATCCGCGGCGAGTTCACCGACGGAGCCGACGGCGACCAATGGTGTGACGCCGACGTCTTGAAGATCTTGCGCCGCCGCTCGCTGGCCGCGCTGCGGGCGCAGGTCGAGCCCGTCAGCACCGCCGCATACGGTCGCTTCCTGCCGTCCTGGCAGCAGGTGGGGTCCCACAATTCGGGCATCGACGACCTGTCTGCAGTGATAGATCAGTTAGCGGGAGTGCCGATCCCGGCCTCAGCGGTCGAGCCGCTGGTGTTCGGGCAGCGAGTGCGCGACTATCAGCCCGCGATGCTCGACGAGCTCCTCGCCGCGGGCGAGGTCACCTGGTCGGGGGTGGGCCAGATCGGGGGCGGCGACGGCTGGATCGCGTTTCATCCCGCCGAGTCGGCGCCGTTGACGCTCGCCGTGCCCACGGAGCTCGAGTTCACCGACACTCATCGAGCGATCATGGCGACGCTCGGCGGAAGCGGCGCCTTCTTTTTCCGTCAGCTCGCCGACGGCGATTCCGAACAGTTCAAACAGGCGCTGTGGGAACTGATTTGGGCCGGCTGGGTCACCGGCGACACGTTCGCCCCGGTGCGCGCGATGCTGACCGGCACGCGTCGGTCGACCGGCCGACGCGGCGCACCGGCACACCGGCAACGGCAACGACCGCCGCGGTTGAGCCGCTACAGCGTCGCGCATGGGCAGGCCCGCAGCTCCGACCCGACGGTGGCCGGCCGATGGTCGGCGTTGCCCGCCGCCGAGCCCGAGTCGACCGTGCGGGCGCATTTCCAGGCCGAGCTGTTGCTGAACCGCCACGGCGTGCTCACCAAGGGCGCGGCCGGGGCCGAAGAGGTACCGGGCGGCTTCGCGATGCTGTACAAGGTGCTCACCGCCTTCGAGGACGCCGGTCGGTGCCAGCGGGGTTACTTCGTCGAGTCGCTGGGCGGGGCCCAGTTCGCGGTTGCCTCAACCGTTGACCGGCTGCGGTCCTACCTCGACGGGGTCGACCAGGAGCGCCGTGAGTACCACGCGGTCGTGCTGGCCGCGGCCGATCCCGCCAACCCGTACGGCGCCGCGCTGCCGTGGCCGTCGAGGAAGATGGCTGACGAGGACGTGACGCACCGGCCGGGCCGCAAGGCGGGCGCGCTGGTGGCGGTGGTCGACGGTGAGCTGGCGTGGTTCCTCGAACGCGGCGGGCGCTCGCTGCTGAGCTTCACCGACGACGCCGAGGCACATGTTGCGGCCGCAGCGGCGCTGGCCGATCTCGTCGGTGCAGGGCGCATCGGTTCGCTGCTGGTCGAGAAGGTCAACGGCGTGCCGGTACTGGAACCGGTCGTCGAAGGCGAGCGCGCCGCCGTGCAGGACGCGCTGATCGGCGCCGGGTTTGCTCGCACGCCGCGAGGCCTGCGGCTGCGCTAAGAGATGGAACATCGGACCCTCCGATATCGTTCGGTTAGCGCATGACTTCCCCCATCACGACACCCTTCGGATCCGAATCGACCGCCGCCGACGTCATCGCCGGCATCGAGTTGGGCGGCAAGACCGCCATCGTCACCGGCGCGGCGTCGGGTATCGGCGTGGAGACTGCGCGTGCGCTGGCCGGCGCAGGCGCGGCCGTCACGCTCGCGGTGCGTGACACGACCGCAGGCGATCGCGTTGCCGCCGGCATCCGTGAGAGCACCGGCAGCACATCGATCGACGTCGGCGCCCTCGATCTGTCAGACCTGTCGAGCGTCGCTGCGTTCGTCCGGGCGTGGAGTGGGCCGTTGGACATCCTGGTCAACAACGCCGGGGTGATGGCCGTCCAGGAGCTCACCATGTCACCAAGTGGCCACGAATTGCAGTTCGCCACAAATCATCTCGGTCACTTCGCCCCTGCTGTCGGGCTGCATGACGCCCTCGCCGAGGCTGAGTCTGCGCGCATCGTGTCGGTCAGCTCGAGCGGGCATCTGCGCTCACCGGTAGTGTTCGACGACATCGACTTCGCGTTCCGCGACTACGACCCGTTCGGCGCCTACGGGCAGTCCAAGACTGCGAACGTCTTGTTCACCGTCGAGGCGACCCGCCGCTGGGCCGACGACGGCATCACCTCGAACGCGTTGATGCCCGGCGGGATCCTGACCGCGCTACAGCGCCACCTCGATCCCGAGTACGGCAAGCAGGCCGAAGAGCGGTTCCGACGGGCCGGGACGCGGCTGAAGACTGTTGAGCAGGGCGCCGCGACGTCGGTGCTGCTGGCCACCTCGCCGCTGCTGTACGGGGTCGGCGGCCGGTACTTCGAGGACTGTAACGAAGCGAGGGTTGTGCATCGTCGCTCGGAGACGACAATCGCTGGTGTCGCGCCCTATGCGCTCGACCCGGCCAACGCCGAACGGCTGTGGGAGCTCTCGCTGAAGTTGATTCAATGAGCCATGCCTGAGGGCGACACCGTCTGGCACACCGCCACCATCCTGCGCGATGCGTTGGCCGGGAAGACGCTGACACGATGCGACATCCGCGTGCCGAAATACGCCACCGTCGACCTGACAGGCCAGGTCGTCGACGAGGTGATCACCCGGGGCAAGCACCTGTTCATCCGCGTCGGCCAGGCCAGCATCCACTCGCATCTGAAGATGGAGGGCAGCTGGAAGGTCAACCCGGTCAGCAAGCCGAGCAGGGCCGGGTATCGGATCCGGATCATCTTGGAGGCGGGCGATATTCAGGCGGCAGGCATCGATCTCGGGGTGCTCGAAGTACTGGAGCGCGAGCACGATATCGATGCGATCGCCCACCTGGGTCCCGACCTGCTCGGCGACGATTGGGATCCGCATGTCGCGACGGCGAACCTGACCGGCGATCCGGACCGGCCGCTGGCCGAGGCGCTGCTCGATCAGCGGGTGATGGCAGGTGTCGGCAATGTGTACTGCAACGAGCTGTGCTTCATCACGGGACACTTACCGACCGTGCCGGTCAGTCGGATGAAGGATCCGCTGCGCTTGGTGCAGCGAGCCCGGGACATGCTGTGGCTCAACCGGTCTCGCTGGAACCGCACGACGACGGGCGATACCCGCCGCGGCCGTGAGTTGTGGGTGTACGGCCGAGCCGGGCTGCCCTGCCGTCGGTGCGGCACGCCGATCCTGTCAGACGGCGGCGGGGACCGCATCTCCTACTGGTGCCCGAACTGTCAGACGTGAGGGCAGCGCCAGCTTGACGATCTTGCGGACCACCGTGGCGAACTGCCTGGGTAGCGGACCCGTGTTGTACGGGACGCCGTAGCGCCGGCAGATCTCCCGCACCTCTTCAGAGATCTCGGCGTGGCGGTGCGCTGGGATGTCGGGGAACAAGTGGTGCTCGATCTGGAACGACAGGTTGCCGGACAGGAGGTGAAACAGCTTGCCGCCGGTCAGGTTTGCAGACCCGAGGATCTGGCGGAAGTACCACATCCCGCGCGTCTCGGCCTTGGTCTCTTCGATCGAGAACTCTTGGACGTCTTCGGGGAAGTGGCCGCAGAAGATGATCATGTACGACCATACGTTGCGGATCAGGTTGGCTGTCATGTTCCCCGCGAGCACCCACGGCGCGAACGGACCGGCCAGCAGTGGGAACGCCACGTAATCCTTCAGCGTCTGCCGCTTGGTCTTGCGCCAGATGCCCTCGAGGATCTCGCGCTTGTCGGCGAGCGTGATCTCACCGGCGCGAATGCGCTCGGTCTCCAGCTCGTGCAGCGCCACGCCGTACTGGAACAGCACCATCAGCAGGAACGCATAGATGGGGTTGCCGAGGAAGTAGGGTCGCCAGCGTTGGCCCTCGCTCATACGTAGGATGCCGTAACCGATGTCGCGGTCCATCCCGACGACGTTCGTGTACGTGTGGTGCATGTAGTTGTGCGAGTGGCGCCACTGGTCTCCCGGGCACGCGGTGTCCCATTCGAACCCGCGGCTGGAGATCGCTGGATCGCCCATCCAGTCGTACTGGCCGTGCATCACGTTGTGGCCGATCTCCATGTTGTCGATGATCTTCGACAGGCCCAGCATCGCCGTGCCCGCCAGCCAGAACGGCGGGAAGATGCCGCCGAACAGCAGCGCGCGCCCGCCGACCTCAAGAGTCCGCTGCGCCTTGATGATCCGGCGGATATAGGTGGCGTCGCGCTCGCCGAGATCGGCGATGACGCGTTCCTTGAGCGCGTCGAGCTCACGGCCGAACGCCTCGGCCTGCTCGGGTGTCATCGTGACGGTCTTGCCTGCGACGGTCTTCTCGATCGTCTTTGGGGCAGGAGTGGTAGCGACGGTCATGTCGAACTCCTTTCGGTTAGAGCGCGATGTCGACGTCGCCGACGGGGACGGACACGCAGATCTGCACGTCCTCCTGTTCGGCGCTCGACACCGCTCCGGTGATGAGGTTCTTCACCGCGCCGCGGGTCTTGCGGCGGGTGCAGCTGTGGCAGATGCCCATTCGGCATCCGCTTTCGGGCACTAGCCCCGCGGCCTCGGCTTGGTCCAGCAGCGGCCGGCCATCGTCGACGAGCTCGAGGCCGCTGTCGGTGAGTGACACTCGGCCGCCGGAGGCCTCGACCGCGACGTCGAACACGGGCGGGACGAAACTCTCCGAGCGCACGTTCGCGCAGTGTTCGCGTACGGCCTCGACCAAAGTGGGTGGGCCGCAGATGAAAACGGCGTCGGACACGAGCATCGCGGCCGCCAGGTGTTCGGGACCGAATCGGCCCTCGAGGTCGGAACCCGCGGTCCCGCGGGTGTAACCGTGCAGGACCTTCACGCCCGGCATGGCATCGAGCTCGTTGCGGTAGCACGCCTCCTCCGCGGCGCGCGCGTAATGGATGAACGCGACCTCGCCGGTGAATCCCTCGGCGCGTAGCGTGCGCAGCATCGACATCACCGGCGTGATGCCGCTGCCGCCGGAGACGAACAGGATGCGCCGCGGCCGCTGTGTTGGGAGAACGAAGTCGCCGCCGACGGAGTCCAGCCCGACGACCATGCCGGGCTGGGCGTGCTCGTAGAGGTAGGTGGAGACCAGGCCGCCATCGTGGCGGCCGACGGTCAGCTCGATGTGCGGGCTGCCCTCGGCGCTGGCCGGTGAGTAGGGCCGGGTGCGGCGACGGCCGTCGATCTCGACGGTGAGGTTGATGTGTTGGCCGGCGCTAAAGCCGGTGAACGCCCGGTTGGGCTCCAGGGTCAGTGTGACGCTGCGCGGGGTCTGCCTCCGCACCGCGACGATCTTGGCCCGGGCTTCCCCCGTGGTCCAAGTCGGGGCGACCAGCTCGGTGTACCGGTCGACGCCATGGGGCCCGGTCAGCAGGTCGACCAGCGGTGACGTAAGCACCCGCCGCGTCAAGGTTTGAGTGAACATATGTACACCGTGCGTCAAGTGGGCCGGATACGTCAACCGATTCGAGCAGGTTGTGGTAGGTTTCACACAGTGAACAGTCGTACGCCCAGTTCACGAACGAGTAGATCCAGTCGTTCGAGTAGGCCGCGCTCCCGCGACAGCTTGTCGCGTGAGGAGCGCAAGGAAGCCACCCGGCGGGCCATCGTGGCGGCGGCGATGAAGCTGCTCGAGGACCGCAGCTTCGCCGCGCTGAGTCTGCGGGAGGTCACCCGTGGGGCCGGCATCGTGCCCGCGGCGTTCTATCGGCATTTCGAGTCGATGGAGGCACTCGGGCTGGTACTGATCGACGAGTCGTTCCGCAGGCTGCGCGATATGCTGCGCGGCGCGCGCGCAGGCAAGCTGGATTCGAACCGCGTCATCGAATCCTCGGTCGACATCCTCATCGACGGCGTTAACGAAGATCGCGAACACTGGCGCTTCATCGGGCGTGAGCGCTCAAGCGGCGTGACGGTGTTGCGTTACGCGATCCGCACCGAAATCCGGTTGATCACTTCGGAGTTGGCGATCGACCTGGCCCGGTTTCCTGGGCTGAACACCTGGAGCGGCGAGGATCTCAATATCCTGGCCAGCCTGTTCGTTAACTCGATGATCGTGATCGCCGAGGCCATCGAGGACGCCAATGACACGGCGGCGATCGAGGAGATCAAGCGCACGGCGGTCAAACAGCTGCGGATGATCGCCGTCGGCGTCAGCGGGTGGCGCAGCGCGGGTTAGCGTGAGGCGCATGCCGCACCTTGAGTTGACCTACCCGCGCCCCGACATCGCCGTGCTGACCCTGTACCGGCCCGACAAACTCAACGCGCTGAACTACGAGCTCGTCGAGGAGCTGCACGCCGCACTTGACGGCATCGGCGCCAACAACGACTGCCGGGTCGTGGTGCTCACTGGGGCGGGCCGGGGATTCTGCTCGGGGCTGGACCTGACCGACCCGAACCCGTCGCAGGCGGCCGGCGGCACCGAGTTCCCGCGGTCCGGCATGCGCTGGCAGGAGCGCATCGCGAACCTCACCGCGCGGATACACCGCCTTCGGCAGCCGGTGATCGCGGCGGTCAACGGTGCGGCCTACGGCGGAGGCTTCGGCATCTCGCTGGCCTGCGACATCCGCGTCGCCTCCGAGTCGGCACTATTCTGCACGCAGTTCATCAAGCTCGGCCTCGGCGGCTGCGACATCGGAGTCAGCTACACGCTGCCGCGCATCATCGGGGCCGGACCGGCGTTCGACCTGATCCTCACGGCGCGAGTGGTCGACGCCGACGAGGCACTCCGGTTGGGCATCGTCTCGCGGTTGTCTGACTCGGTTGTCGACGACGCGCTGGCCATCGCCGAAACGCTTTGCAGTTATGGCAAATTCGGGCTCGAGTCGACCAAGCAGGTGTTGTGGGTGAACCTCGAGGCGTCGAGCCTGGAGGCGGCGTTGCACGTGGAGAACCGCAGTCAGATCCTGGCGTCGACCAGCGGGGAGATGCTCGAGGCGGCTAACCCGGCGTTCCACCGCCGTCAGCGATGATGACCTGTCCGGTGATGAAACTGCCGGCGTCCGACGCCAACAGCAATGCGGCACCGACCATTTCGTCGGGCGAGGCCAGCCGCTTCATCAGCGTCCCGCCGACCATGTAGTCGATCGCCTCCTGCGGGTTGTTGCGCATCATGTCGGTGTCGACGGGTCCTGGCGCGAGCGCATTGACCCGGATGCCGAAGGGGACGTAGGCGGCGGCCATCGACCGGGTGAACGACAGCAGTGCGGCCTTGCCGGCGGCATACATCGACACCACGGGTGCAAATTGAAACGCGCCCGTCGACACCATGTTCAGGATTGCGGCGTGCGGGCTTTCCTTCAGATGGGGCAGGGCGTGCTGGACCAGGAACACCGGGCCGCGAAGGTTCACCTCGTACGACCTGGTCCACGCGTCGACGGACATCTCACCCAGCGGCTGCGCGAGCGCGTTGGCAGCGTTGTTGACCACCACGTCGATGCCGCCGAACTCGTCGACGGTCCGCTGTACCAGGGCAGCAAGATCATCGACGTCGCCGAGGTGAGTGGGCACCCCGATGGCCCGCCCCCGAGCCCGCGCAGGTGCACGGCGGCCTGCTCGCAAGCGTCGGGTTTGCGGCTCGCGACGACGACGCGAGCGCCGCCCAGAACGAAGCCCTCGGCCAACGCCAACCCGATTCCTCTGGTGCCACCCGTCACGATGACAGCGCGACCGGTCATGTCGAAGAGACGCTCAAAGGCTTCGCGATTCACGCCGCTCAGTAGAACAGATCGGGGTTCGACGCCACGTACTGCTCAACGGTTTGAGCGGGCTGGCCCGTGATCTGCTCAACGTCGTCGGTTGCGCGGTCGTAGCGGCCTTCGCGGTGCAACCTCGCCATGGTGGCGATGTGCTGACGGACATGGTCGGGCAGGCCTGCCGGCGCGAGCACCTCACGCTCCCACTCGTCGAGGGGCACGTCCTCCGCGGAGATCGGCCGCTTCAGCGCTCGGGTGTACTGCTCGGCCAGGCCGTTGATGTCGAGCGCCTCGGGACCGGTCAGTTCGTACACTCGTCCGACCCGTCCGGCGGGATTGCGCAGCAACGCGGCCACGACGCGTGCGACATCGTCCGCGGAGATCGGTGAGGTGCGACCGGGGCCGAAGGGCAACGTCAGCACGCCGCGCTCACGTACGCCCTGCGACGCCAGCAAGGTGAACAACGGGTTGTCGAGGAAAATCGTTGGCCTGACGTGGATTACCGGCAGACCCGACCAATCGAGGACGCGTTCGGCCAGCCAATGTAGCCGGTGTTGTTTGGACTGGTCGGTACTCGTCAGCGTCATCTGCGACACCGTCATCTGGGACATGTTGACGATGACGTCGAGATGGCCCCGCTCGACCGCCACGGCACACACCTCGGCGGTGGCCTTCAGATAATCCGGTGACACGCTCATGTTGAAGAACATGCGACGCACACCGTCCATCGCGTCGACGATGTCACCAGCACTTGTCAGGTCGCCAACGATCACGTCGGCCCCCATCGCTCGCAGCTGGTCGGCGCGGTCGTCGTCCCGCCGCACCATGGCCCGCACCGGCGCGCCGCTGTCAAGCAGCAACTGCACGACCCGGCGGCTGACGCTGCCGATGCCTCCCCCGGCGCCGGTGACCAGATACATGGCCCTACTCGGCCAAAGTCCAGATCGAGGGGGCGATCAGGTCGCCCCGGTCCAGCCCCGCCGCGCGATGCTCGTGCACCTTGAGGTAGTCCTCGTTGCTCACCATGTCCAGGAACGCGGCGGGAGACGGATACTCGACGACGATAATCGCGTCCCACCAAGGCTTTTCGCCCTCGCCGATGACGACGGTCGGCGAGACGCCTGCGTAACGGACGGTGCCACCGACCCGCTGCAGGTGCGGGGCGACCTCTTGGGCGTACCGGATGTAACTATGCCGGCCACCGTGGGCGCGGAACTGCAGCAGGTTGATCATCACGACGGGTTCGTCGGCCGGCCGTGTGGTCAGGGCAGCGAACTGTTCGGGTGTGGGCTCCAGGAATGAGCTCATGGCTACACGCACCCGCTGACGTCGACATGTCTGCCGCCGACCGAGCCACACATGGTGGCGGCGAACATAAGAGTTGCGCATGCCGTCGACCAGATCTTCACCACACCGACTCCTTCGTGGTCATCAAGAACTACTGGCTGCTGCGAGCCCGGCGGCCATCATGGCGATTGTGGCAGCGAGTGCGCCTTGCCGTGGCTGAACACGTTCGATCCGTACCTGACCGCCGCGGTACACCACGCCGGGCGTGACAACCTCGGCATACGGGCCGGCACAGGCGAATTGGCCGAGCGGCCCGATCTCCTTGAGACCGACCGTTGCGATCATCTTCAACGCCCCGCGATACAACCCTTTGTCGGAAATCAGCTCCACCAGCGTCTCGGGATGCGGTTCTCCCGCGCCGGGCTTGTGCTCATCGTGCTGTCGGGCATTGACGAACCGCCAGAAAATTGAATTGGCCGCGAGAAGTCGCGCGGACGTATACAATTAGCTCCCTACAGAAGCATCGCACGCCTGGGTGCCTGCTACGGGGCCGACGATCCGGCACGGCCGACTCGATAACCGCTGGTTTTCCCATGGCTTCTCGCATTGCAGCTTGAGTATCTGCCCTTATCACACGCACGATGAAAAGTGACTGCGCGAACTGCATTTCGTAATCTGTAGCGATCTTGTTCGACACTAGGCTACATTTGCCATCGGCAACCGCATCCTCCCGGTCTGTTTCGGTTCAATCCGTAGAGAACCGCTGGACTCCGTCGTCGCCGACTGGTTCGATTCGTTTGCTACACAGAAGCGTGTACCGGGGCACGCGGCGCACGTCGGTCTTGTCTGAGTTTCAACCTTGGGGGTAATAGTCATGGCCGCTGGCTTCGAGCCGTCGTATCGCCGCGAAGTCAAACCGGAACGGTCACCTATCCGTCACGAACGACCCAAACGCTCCCGCGGTGATCGTGATCCGTGGTGTTTGGTGGGATTGAATCCCGTGCGGATCAGCCGTTTCGCGGCGGTGGGGTTCGCACTGTTAGCTGTCATCATGACGGGTAACGCGCCGGCCAACGCGGTAGTGGCCTGGCAACCGAAGACGCCACCCTTGTCCACGCCGTGGACTCACCTGGTGGGACCGAACAACGCGCTGCCCGAATACCCGCGCCCGCAGATGGCACGGACCCGTTGGCTGAACCTCAACGGCGTGTGGGGTTACACGGGGCGGTCCGAAAGCACCGCCTTGGCGGCACCTCCCTCGGCAGACGCGTACCACGAGCAGATCCTGGTCCCGTATCCCACGGAGTCGGCACTGTCCGGTATCCAGCGCCACGACGACCAAATGTGGTACCGCAAGGTCTTCAAGTTGCCGGCGACCTGGCCCCGGCAGCGTGTGCTGCTGCACTTTGGCGCAGTGGACCAAATCGCGACCGTCTGGGTGAACAACCAACAAGTGGCCCACCACGAAGGCGGGTACACCGAGTTCAGCGCGGACATCACCAGGGCGCTGCGGTACCCGGGCACGCAGGAGATAACCGTGCGGGTGGAGGACCGCAACGAATCCAACCCATTCCCGGTCGGCAAACAGCGCAATAGCCCCGGCGGGCTCTTCTACACCGGTGCGTCGGGCATTTGGCAGACGGTGTGGGTGGAACCGGTGCGCGCCGCGCACATCGACAAGCTCGACATCACCCCGGACCTGACGAGTCTTACTGTCACACCAAGGGTTTCCGGGACGAGAAACGAGCGTGCCATGGTGGTGGTCTCCGAGCCGGGTGGAGCCGTGGTGTCGGTCTCGTCCGGCAAAGCGGGTCAGGCGATACGTCTCCCGATTCCGAACGCGCACCTGTGGACTCCCGATGACCCGTATCTCTACGACCTCAAGGTCGGGCTGCTAAGGCCGTCCGGGAAGGTGGTCGACCTGGTTTCCAGTTATGCCGGGTTACGCACGATCGGCATTGTCAACGACGCGAAAGGCAGGCCGCGGATCGCGTTGAACGGGAAGATCACCTTCCTGCACGGCCCGCTGGACCAGGGGTACTGGCCGGACGGGATCTACACCGCGCCTACCGATGATGCATTGAAGTTCGACCTCGAGCAGATCAAGGCGTTGGGGATGAACTTCGTGCGCAAGCACGGGAAAGTGGAACCGGCGCGGTGGTACTACTGGGCGGACAAGCTCGGGCTGATGGTATGGCAGGACATGCCGTCGCTGGACGTGTCGCTAGATGTCCCGACGAGCCCCGCCCCGGATCCGGTTCCCGCGGCGAAGGCAAATTTCGAGAGGGAGCTGTCGGCGATGATCGATCAGCTGCGCAGCGTGACCTCGATCGTCGGCTGGGTGCCGTTCAACGAAGGCTGGGGCGAGTTCGACACGGCCAGGATCGCGAACGCGGTGAAAGCCCAAGACCCTACGCGGATGTTGAACGCGAACAGTGGGGTGAACTGCTGCAAATCGCGCGGTGACACCACGGCCGGCGACATTTACGACGATCACACCTATGTCGGCCCCGGCCGTCCCGCGGTGCACGACCACCGGGTAACAGTGGACGGCGAGTACGGCGGCCTCGGGCTGGTGCTCGACGGGAACCGGTGGCCGGGACGGTCGAGGGCCTGGGAGATGACCAACAGCCAGGCGCGGCTGACCGACCGGTACGTCAAGGTCAGCCAGGACCTGGAAGAAGTGATACGGAAGGGCGGTTTGTCGGGCGCGATCTACACCCAGACGACCGATGTCGAAAACGAGGTCAACGGATTTCTGAGCTACGACCGGTGGGTGGTCAAGATGGATCTTGGGACGGTGGCGGAACGAAATCGCGCGGTGATCGCCGCGGGTGCACAGGACCCGCCCGACCGTCGTTGATGACGGCTCATTGGCCGCATTTCACTCCGATTTCTCCAGCACCAACCTGCGTCTGCTGACGAACTCGCGATGATGTCCACCAACTGGATCCCTGAACTCAAGGCTGTGCGCCAGAAGTTGCATGGGCCGCGAGAAGTCGTCGGGTGCCACGTCAACCACGTCGGGGTACAACGGATCATTATCGATCGGCAGGCCAATCGCGGCCATGTGCACCCGAAGCTGATGGGTGCGACCGGTGCGCGGGGTGAGACGGTACAGACCATCGCCGAGATGCTCGACCAGCGTCTCCGCGTTGGGCTCGCCGGACTCTTCGACGGCCTGTAACTGTCCGCGGCGCTTGGTAATTCGACTGCGCACCACTAGCGGGAACGCAATGGCCGCGTCGACCGCCGCCCGCGCCAGATACGTCTTGCGCACCAGGCCTTTTGCGAACAGCGTCTGATACGCGCCTCGAAGTTCGCGGCGCGTCGTGAACAGCAACACGCCTGCCGTCAGCCGGTCCAGGCGATGAGCGGGCGAAAGATCCGGCATGTCGAGATCGCGTCGCAGCCGCACCAGTGCAGTCTGTGCGACGTGTCGACCGCGCGGCATGGTGGCCAAGAAATGCGGCTTGTCGACCACCACGATGTCGTCGTCGCGGTACAGCACGGGAATGTTGAACGGTACCGGCACCTCGTCGCGCAGTTCCCGATAGAAGTAGACGTGGGCGCCCGCCGGCAGCACCGTCGTGCCGGTCACCACCGCGCCATCGGGCAAGACCACCTCTCCCGCAAGCACTTTCGCCACCGCAGCTGCGCCCCACCGGTCACGGAACTCGTCGACCACCAGCCCGCCGCGCAACCGCACGCGCGCGGGGCCCAGGCCGTCGCGTACCGGCAACGGCGCGGGCCTCAACTCAGCGGCACCGGCTCGAGTATTTCGGCGCGCGCCTCCGGCGCGGCCGCCCTCAGCGCGTCGGCGGACTCGTCATCGGGTTGCTGCTGGGACCGGACCTCCGCGTCTACCCGTGCGCAATACGTTGCGACCTCGCGGTCGACGTCCTCAGCGCTCCAACCCAGCACAGGCGCAACGACTTCGGCGACCTCACGCGCGCAGTCGACGCCGCGGTGCGGGTATTCGATCGAGATACGCATCCGCCGCGCCAGGATGTCCTCCAAGTGCAACGCACCCTCGGCCGCCGCTGCGTACCAGGCCTCCACCTTCAGATACACCGGCGCTGCGGTGATCGGGGTCAGCAGCTCGGGCTTGTCTTCGGCCATCGCGAGTACCTCGCCGATCAGCGATCCGTACCGGTCCAGCAGGTGACGCACCCGATACGGATGCAGCCCGTAATGCGAACCGACGCTTTCGGTTTGGTTGATCAGCGCGAAGTAGCCGTCGGCGCCCATCAGGGGCACTTTCTCGGTGATCGACGGCGCCACCCGGGCGGGAATGAACTCGGCGGCGGCGTCGATCGCATCGGCGCCCATCACCCGGTAGGTGGTGTACTTGCCGCCGGCGATGGCCACCAGGCCGGGCGCGGGCACAGCCACCGCATGCTCACGCGACAGCTTGGACGTCTCTTCGCTCTCCCCCGCCAGCAGCGGCCGCAGCCCCGCGTAGACACCGTCGATGTCGTCATGCGTCAAAGGCGTGGCCAGCACGGTGTTGACGTGCTCGAGGATGTAGTCGATGTCGGCCTTCGTGGCCGCCGGGTGTGCGAGGTCGAGGTTCCAGTCGGTGTCGGTGGTGCCGATGATCCAGTGCGTCCCCCAGGGAATGACGAACAACACCGACTTCTCGGTGCGCAGGATGATCGCCACCTCGCTGACGATCCGATCTCGCGGCACCACCACGTGCACGCCCTTAGACGCCCGCACCCGGAACCGGCCACGTTGCTTGGACAGCGCCTGGATCTCATCGGTCCACACTCCGGTGGCGTTGACCACGACGTGCCCGCGCACCTCGGTGACGGCGCCGTTCTCGGAGTCGCGCACCGTGACGCCGATCACCCGGTCGCCTTCGCGAAGCAGCGACACCACCTGCGTCGACGTCCGCACTACCGCCCCGTAATGGGCCGCGGTGCGCGCCACCGTCATGGTGTGGCGGGCGTCGTCGACCACGGTGTCGTAGTAGCGGATGCCGCCGATCAGCGACGTGCGCTTGAGCCCCGGCGACAGCCGCAGCGCGCCCGCCCGGGTCAAATGCTTTTGCGCGGGAACGGATTTCGCACCGCCCAGCTGGTCGTAGAGAAATATCCCCGCCGCCACGTAAGGCCGCTCCCACCAACGGTTGGTCAGCGGGAACAGGAACGGCAACGGTTTAACGAGATGCGGCGCCAACGTCGTGAGCGACAGCTCACGTTCGTGCAGCGCTTCACGTACCAACCCGAACTCCAGCTGTTCGAGGTAGCGCAGCCCGCCGTGGAACATTTTCGAGCTGCGGCTCGACGTCCCGGACGCGAAGTCGCGGGCCTCGACGAGCGCAACCCTCAGCCCGCGGGTCGCCGCGTCCAGCGCGGCACCCGCCCCGACCACGCCGCCGCCGATGACGACGACGTCGAATTGCTCGCTGCCGAGTTGCTCCCAGGCGTGTTCCCGCTGTTCCGGGCCTAGCAACGTCTCGCCGTTGACCGAGATCGGGTCGCTCACTTCGAATGGATCCCTTGTTACTCGTCGGTACATTTGCCCATTCACAGGTTACTGGGTTTGTCCTGCTCCTCGCGTGCGCAGAAGATCAGTCCAAATCGTCGTGCGCCATCAGCTGTCGCGCCGCCTCGGTGATCGAACCCGATAGTGACGGGTACACCGAGAAGGTTTGGGCCAGGTCCCCGACCGTGTTGCCATTCTGCACGGCCAGCGCGATAGGCAGGATCAGCTCCGAGGCAATCGGTGCCACCACCACCCCGCCGATCACCACACCGGTGGCAGGGCGGCAGAAGATCTTGACGAAGCCGAGGCGCAGGCTCGTCATCTTGGCGCGGGCGTTGGTGTTCAGCGGCAGCGTGATCGTGCGCGCCGGCACCGAACCGTCGTCGATCTTGGCCTGCGGCACCCCCACGGCGGCGATCTCAGGCCGGGTGAACACCGCGGCGGACACGGTGCGCAGGCGGATCGGGCTGAGCCCTTCACCGAGCGCGTGGTAGATCGCGATGCGGCCCTGCATGGCGGCCACCGATGCCAGCAGCATCAGTCCGGTGCAGTCGCCGGCCGCATAGATGCCGGGCACCGACGTGCGCGATACCCGGTCCACCGTCAGATAGTTGCCCGGCCCGAGCTCTATGCCGACACGCTCCAGGCCCAGCCCGCTGGTGTTGGGTACCGAGCCGACGGTGATCAGCGCGTGGCTGCCCTCGACCGTGCGGCCGTCGGTCATGGTGACCAACACACCGTCGGCGGTGCGCGTCACCGAGTCGGCACGGGCGTTCTTCACTAGCGTCACACCGCGATCGGCGAACACGTCCTCCAGCACCGCCGCGGCGTCGGAGTCCTCGTGCGGCAGGATCTGGTCGCGGCTGGCCACCACGGTGACCTTCACCCCGAGTTCGGTGTAGGCGTTGACGAATTCGGCGCCGGTCACGCCGGAGCCGACGACGACGAGGTGTTCGGGCAGTTTGTCGAGGTCGTAGAGCTGGCGCCAGTTCAGGATGCGTTCGCCGTCGGGCTCGGAGTTGGGCAGCACCCGCGGACTGGCGCCGGTGGCGATCAGCACCACATCGGCCGTCAGCTTGCTGACCGTGCCGTCGTGTCCGGTGACCTTGACGGTGTGCGCTGCCATGCCGGGCACGTCGTCCACCAGCTCGCCGCGGCCCGCGATCAGCGTGACGCCCTCGCTGCGCAACCGAGCCGCGATGTCGGCCGATTGCGCACCCGCCAGGGTCTTGACGCGGTCGTTGATCTTCGAAAGCTCGATCTTGGCGTCCTCGACTTCCAGGGCATACCCGAGATCGGGTGCACGGCGCAGCTCGGTGCGCACGCCGGTGGACGCGATGAACGTCTTGGACGGCACGCAGTCCCACAGCACACAGGCGCCGCCGACGCCGTCACAGTCGATGACTGTGACGTCGGCGACCTCGGGTCCGCGGGCGGCGGCGACGAGCGCTGCCTCATAGCCGGCGGGGCCGCCGCCGATGATCACGATGCGGGTTGCCACCGCCTTAACCTAGCCAAGCGTGCCGTTGATCGCCCAGCCAGTGAGCGAAGCTTTAGGCTTTCCCCCGTGCCGGTATACGCCGCCTACGGATCGAACATGCATCCGGAACAGATGCTGCAGCGCGCTCCCCACTCACCGATGGCGGGAACGGGGTGGCTGCACGGCTGGCGGCTGACGTTCGGCGGCGAGGACATCGGCTGGGACGGCGCGCTGGCCACCGTCGTCGAGGATCCGGCGTCAAAGGTCTTCGTCGTGCTCTACGACATGACCAGGGAGGACGAGAAGAACCTCGACCGCTGGGAGGGTTCAGAGCTTGGCATCCACAAGAAGATCCGATGTCGGGTGGAACGCACGTCGTCCGACACCACGACCGACCCGGTGCTCGCGTGGCTATATGTGCTTGATGCGTGGGAGGGCGGCATACCGTCGGCGCGCTACCTCGGGGTGATGGCCGATGCCGCCGAAATCGCCGGTGCCCCAGCGGAATACGTCCACGATCTGCGTACCCGACCGGCGCGCAACATCGGCCCCGGCACGTAGATTAGCCCCCCGCCGAGCGACCGTGTCTGCACACGACACGCCGCAGATTCTTGGCATTTTGAGGTCGCTCACGCGGCGCGAGCGCGGCGAAGCTGCGCGTCGATGCGCGCAACGAAATCCCACGCCCGGTATCTGACGTCTTCGAACACAATCGGAATGACGATCCACCCGATGTCCTGGAGAGCCACTTGACGCCTGCGATCTCGGCGCATCGCATCAGGGCCGCTGTGCCAGTCCATCCCGTCGTATTCGACCGCTACGCGCTGCTCCGGCCAGGCAAAATCAACTCGCCGCAGCTCGCCATTTCCGTCGACGATCTCGTATTGGAGCATTGGCGGCGGCAGACCGCCGTCGATCATGGCCAGCCGCGCTTCGCTCTCCATGGGCGATTCGGCCAAGCCGTCGGCTAGCGGAATCAGGTCGCGAACGGCTACGATTCCCCGCCGCCCCGCTTGTTGGCTTGCCACTCGCCACAACTCCACGCGCTGGCAGGTCCCGCTACGTAAGGCCGCATCCACTGTCGCCAGGGCACGAGGCCGGCGCAGGCTGCAAGCGACTTCGACCGCCGTCCAAGCGGGCGACGTAGCGAGACGTTCGCCCGCCTTGACCAACGGTGCACCGTCGCGGCGATGCACCACCAGCCCCTCCGCCGATCGCAGTCGGGAACCCGGCGGACTGAGCACATGAAGATCGGCAGGGTCTTCCGTGTCGAAGCCATGCAATGCTGCCGCAGTGCCGAGGCAAACCGGGACTTCGGTACCGCAGGAGAGGTCCAACCCGCGCAAACGCATGACGTCATTGGGCTCACCGCGAGAGTAGATGCCCTGCCATATCCGTTCCAGCACACCGGAATTCACCAATGCCTCAAAGCCGCGTCTAGTCAGATAGTTCAGAATTTGGCCGCTGCTCGCTACACCGCCCTGACGGTCGAAGAGGGCCTCGAGCTCCGGATGCATGCGTTAGATCGTCGCGGTCCAACTGCCGTCGCGGTAGGCGGTAATGAGCCACTTGTGGATAACGGGCCAGGTGCGGACACTCGCAACGGCCGGGCGACCGCGGAATGCCAGCGCGGAACGGCGTGTCGACGCACAAACACGGTCGCTCGCCGAAGAAGACAACTAGAACTGGGCGGCTTGGTCGATGATGTTGACCAGTACCTGAACACCCACGGCCAGCGACCGCTCGTCCAGGTCGAACGTCGGCTGATGCAGGTCGAGCTGCGGGCCGCGGCCCGTCCAGACGCCCAGCCGTGCCATCGCGCCGGGCACCTCCTCGAGATACCACGAGAAGTCCTCGCCGCCGCCGGACTGACGGGTATCGCACAGCACGTCGGAGCCGATCGCCTCGATCGCATGGGTGAGGATGCGCGTGGAGATCTCTTCATTGACGACCGGCGGGACGCCGCGGCGGTACTGCAGGCTGTGCTCGATGCCCAGCGGCTGCAGCAGAGACGAAACGATCTCGCGCACAATCGATTCCAACGAATCCCAGGTGTCGCGGCTGGCCGTGCGTATAGTGCCGGCCAGTGTGCCGGACTGCGGGATCGCGTTGGCGGCCACGCCCGCGTTCACCGCGCCCCAGACCATCACCGTGCTGTTTCGCGGGTCGATCCGACGCGACAGCACACCGGGCACCCCGATGATCAGCGTGCCGAGCCCATACACCAGGTCGCCGGTCAGGTGCGGACGCGACGTGTGCCCGCCGTGGGAGGTCAGCGTGACCTCGATCTGATCGGCCGCCGACGTGATCGGCCCGGCCCGCAGAGCGACCTTGCCGACCGCCAGCCGCGGGTCGCAGTGCAGCGCGAAGATCCGCGACACCCCCGTCAGCGCCCCCGCCGCGATCGCGTCGATCGCGCCACCGGGCATCAGTTCCTCGGCGGCCTGGAAGATCATCCGGACGCCCACCGGCAGTTCGGGCACCGAGGCCAGCGCCAGCGCCGCACCCAGCAGGATCGCGGTGTGCGCGTCGTGACCGCAGGCGTGCGTGACGTTGGGCACCACCGACGCGTATGGCGCACCGGTGCGCTCGGCCATCGGCAGCGCGTCCATGTCGGCCCTCAGCGCGATCCGCGGCCCATGCTCCGGACCGAAGTCGCAGGTCAGGCCCGTCCCGCCGGGCAGCACCTTGGGGTTGAGGCCCGCGTCAGCCAAATGGGAGGCGACGAACTGGGTGGTCGCGAACTCCTGTCGCCCCAGCTCGGGATGTGCGTGGATGTGCCTGCGCCACGCGACCAGGTCGTCATAGCGGGCGTCGAGCCACAGCTCGGTGGCCTCAGGCAGCGTCATGACGCCCGCCTCGCCTGCAGTTCCAGCACCCGATCGCGCTCGGCAGGCGTCTCGGCCAGGCTGACGACCGTGCGGGCCAGCATGATCGCGCCCTCGACGACGGCCTTGTCGGCGCTGGGCCCGGCCGCCGCGGCGGTGAACGCCGGCTGGTGGATGGACGCTCCATTGGCCTCGATCCCGACGATCGGGTGGATGCCCGGCATGACCTGCGTGACGTTGCCCATGTCGGTGCTGCCCAGCGGCAGCGTGCCCTCGACGTCCTCGGCCACCGGGCTGCGCCCAGCCGCACCATCTCGCCGCGGAAAACGGAGGCCAGCCACGGGTCCGGCGCCAACTCGGCGTACGCGGGCGCGGTGTCGCGCACCGTGTGCGTGCAGCCGGTGGCCACCGATCCCGCGGCAAAGCAGCCGGCCATCTTGTCCTCGAGTTCGTGCAGCGACTCGGAGTTGACGGCGCGCATCGTGTAGCGCAGTTCGGCCTGACCGGGAATGACGTTGGTGGCCTGCCCGCCGTCGGTGACGATGCCGTGCACCATCTGCCCCGGCGCCAGATGCTGCCGCAGCAGGCCGATCGCCACCTGTGCGACGGTGACCGCGTCGGCGGCGTTGACGCCGAGATACGGCGCGACGGCGGCATGCGATTCGCGGCCGGTGTAGCGAACCGTCATCTCGGACAGCGCCAGCGAGCGGGCGGCCGCAATGTCCAAAGGCCCGGGATGCAACATCACCGTGGCCGCGATGTCGTCGAACGTTCCGGCCTTGAGCAGCAACGCTTTTCCGCCGCCGGCCTCTTCGGCGGGTGTGCCGATCAGCGCCACCGTCAGGCCCAGCTCATCGGCCACGTCCGCCAATGCCAGCGCCGTGCCGACGGCCGAGGCGGCGATGATGTTGTGGCCGCAGGCATGTCCGATGCCGGGCAGCGCGTCGTACTCGGCGCAGATGCCGACGACCAGCGGGCCACTCCCGTAGTCGGCGCGAAACGCGGTGTCCAGGCCACCAGTTGCCGCGGTGATCTCGAACCCGTGCTCGGCGACCAGTGCTTGCGTCTTGGCGCGGCTACGGTGTTCGGCGAAGGCGAGTTCCGGCTCGGCATGAATCGAGTGCGACAGCTCCACCAGATCGCTGCGGCGTCGGTTGACTGCGTCTTCGACGCTTATCGACGCGGTGGCGGTGGGCATCTTCGCAGTATCTCACTGTCAACCGGAGGTCCTCGTCCGAGCTAAGCTCGGCGGCTGTGACCGAACCGGACGCGCTGGCCACAGAGGCGGCAAAAGCTTTCCGCGATCGCACCGGCGTCGACGAGCACGACGTGGCCGTGATCCTCGGTTCCGGCTGGGCGCCGGCAGTTGCGGAGCTGGGCGATCCGGTTGCCGTGGTGCCGATGGCCGAGCTGCCAGGGTTCACCCCGCCGACCGCCGCCGGGCATGGCGGCCAGGTGTTGTCGCTGCACGTCGCCGACCACCGGGTGCTGGTGTTCGTCGGCCGGATTCACGCCTACGAGGGACACGAGTTGCGCAACGTCGTGCACCCGGTGCGCGCGGCCTGCGCCGCGGGTGCGCGCACCATCGTGCTGACCAACGCCGCGGGCGGCCTCCGCGACGACTACACCGTCGGCCAGCCCGTGCTGATCAGCGACCATCTCAACCTCACGGCACGCTCGCCGCTTATCGGCGCGCAGTTCGTCGACCTGACCGACGCCTACTCGCCGCGGCTGCGGACGCTCGCCCGCGAAATCGATCCCTCACTGGCCGAGGGCGTCTATGCCGGGCTGCCGGGGCCGCACTACGAGACGCCGGCCGAGATTCGGATGCTGCGCACGCTGGGTGCGGACCTGGTTGGCATGTCGACCGTGCACGAGACCATCGCGGCCCGTGCTGCGGGCGCGCAGGTGCTGGCCGTATCGCTGGTGACAAATCTGGCCGCCGGCATGACCGGCCGGCCGCTGAGCCACGACGAAGTGCTGGAGGCGGGCCGTCAATCCGCGACGCGGATGGGCTCCCTGCTCGGCGGGGTGATCACCCGACTCTGACGGCCGAGACGCTCGCTGATCCACACCACAGCGCGAGCCATCAGCGGCGCCGCGAACAGCATCAGAAGGATGCGCACCACCTGCGCCGCGATGATGAATGTCACGTTGGAGCCGGTTTCGACGGCGGTCGCGAGCACGGCGTACACACCGCCGGGACTGGTGGCGAGGTAGCCCTCCAGCGGCGTTAGCCCAGTGAAGCGCGCCAGCAGCGCGCCGAGGCCGGCCGTCGCGACGCCAAGCGCCACGATCAGTCCGATCGCCGCGGGCAGCATGCGCCCGATGGCGCGCAGCGATTCGGCGGTGAACGCCAGCCCCGCTTGCCACCCGATCACCATGTAGCCGACCTGAACGAGCACCATGGGCACGGCAAGACCGAACGACAGGCCGGTGAGTTCCAGCACGACCGTCAGCGCCATCGGCCCGAGCAGACCCGCGCCGGGCAGCCGGATCAACTTGCCGACGGTCGCGCCCACCAGTACCAGGGCGATCAGCATTCCGACGCTCAGATACCAAGGGGCTGAATCATTTTCAGCAACAATTGCAGCGCCATGCGACTTGTCCGCGTGATAGACCAGCGTCACCACTACCGGCATCGACGCGGTCACCAAGGCCACCCGCAGGTATTGCACGACGGATACGACGCGGTCGTCGCCGCCGAGTTCGCGGGCGATCGCGACCAGCCCGGACGCGCCCCCGGCGACCAGCGCCAATGATCCGGTCAATGGGGTGACGTCACGGTGCAGCCCGAGCAACGCGCCCGCGACGATGCTGAGCAGCAGGGTGGCGACGGCGATCGCGATGACGATCGGCCAATCGGAACCGAGCGTGCCGACAGCGTCTTGGTGGACCATGGAGCCGATGTAGACACCCAGCACACCTTGTGCGGCAATGCCTGCCTTGCGGGGTACTCGACTAGGAGCCAGCGAGGTCAGCGCCAGCACGACGCCGACAGCGAGCGCGGCGAAGAGCGCGGCGGACGGCACGCCGACGCGCGTGAGCGGGGAGGTGACGGCGACCGTCACAGCTATCAGTAAGGCCCACCTGAGCATGTGCCGGATCAACGTCATCTCGATCCCAAGTATGCCCTTGGTAACTGGCGAGAGCAACACAGGGTGATGCACGTGACACGTCGGTTTTGCCAAGGTATAACTTGGTTATGACCCGCGTCGACTCGCCGGCCACTGAATTGCGGGAATCGATGATGGCGGTGACCCGGCAGATGCGCAGGCACCGTCCCGACCACGGCCTGACACTGAGCCAGCTCGAGCTGCTCGGCGAGATCAGTCGCACCGGCGTCACCACGCCGGCCGAACTCGCAAACCGATTGCATGTGCGGGTGCAATCGCTCACCGACAGCATCAACGAACTGGTTAGCCGCGACCTCATCGCGCGCCGCCCCGACGAGACCGATCGGCGCCGGCAGCTCATCGAACTCACCGACGAGGGCGCTGCGCTGCTGGAGGCCGACCGTGCCGAACGGGACGCCTGGCTGTATGCGACCATGCGCGACAACCTCACACCGTTGGAATTCGACCTGCTGATGCTCGTCGCCCCTGTGCTCCGCAAGCTGGCTTATATCGACGCGAAAGCGGGCACACTGGCGGTATGACTTCGTCGCGGACCGGGGCGGCCGCGCAGGAGTGGATCTCTCACGACCCCGATCCGCAGACCGCCGCCGAACTGGCAGCGCTGACCGAGGAGGAACTCGACGAGCGGTTCGCCCAACCGCTGACGTTCGGGACTGCGGGTCTGCGTGGGCCCCTGCGTGGCGGACCGAATGGGATGAACCTGGCCGTCGTTCTGCGCACCACGTGGGCGGTCGCCAAGGTGCTCAAGGACTGTGGCCTGGCCGGCAAGCCGGTGGTGGTCGGCCGAGACACCCGCCACGGGTCCGAGGACTTCGCCCTTGCCGCAGCGGAAGTCCTTGCCGCCCAAGGCTTTGCGGTGACACTCATGTTCGCCGCGGTGCCTACCCCTGTGGTCGCGTTCGAGGTGCGACATCAACCGGCGGTGGCGGGCATCCAAATCACCGCGTCGCACAACCCACCGTCCGACAACGGCTACAAGGTCTACTGGGAGGGCGGGTTCCCGATCGTGCCGCCAGCCGACTCGGAGATCGAGCGCGCCGTCGCAGAAGCCCCGCACGCCGACGAGATCCCTCGGCAGCCCGTCACGCCGTCTGGTGTCGAGATGGTTCAGCACTACGTCGAACGCGCGGCCGGGGTCCGGCATACTCACGAGTCGGTGCGGGTGGCGCTGACGCCGATGCACGGTGTCGGGGGTGAGTTCGCAATGGACGCCCTGGTGAAGGCTGGCTTCTCCGACGTGCATGTCGTGGACAGCCAGTTCGCGCCCGATCCGGACTTTCCCACGGTGACATTCCCAAACCCGGAGGAGCCCGGCGCGGTCGACGCGCTGCTTGAGCTGGCGGCCGATGTCGACGCCGAGATCGCTATCGCGCTCGACCCCGACGCCGACCGCTGCGCGGTCGGGGTGCCGACACCGGACGGCTGGCGCATGCTCTCCGGTGACGAAACCGGTTGGCTGCTGGGTGATTACATCCTCTCGCAAATCGAGCCCGGTCCCGTCTCCGAGGCCACTGCGGTGGCAAGCACGGTGGTGTCGTCGCGCATGCTGGCCGCCATCGCAAAGGACCACGGCGCCAGGCACGTCGAGACGCTGACCGGGTTCAAGTGGTTGTCACGAGCCGATGTCGATCTGCCCGGCTGCACGCTCGTCTATGCGTACGAAGAGGCGATCGGCCACTGCGTCGATCCGGGCGCCGTCCGGGACAAGGACGGCATCAGCGCGGCCGTGCTGGCCTGTGATCTTGTTGCTGCGTTGCGGGATCAGGGCCGCACGGTGCTCGACGCGCTCGACAAACTCGCGCTGCGCTATGGCGTGCACACCACGACCGCGGTGTCGCGACGCGTCGCCGACGCCGACGAGGCCGAGGCGGTGATGGCCAGGCTGCGGACGACACCGCCCGATCGGCTGGCCGGCTTCGAGGTGACGGTGACCGATCTGCTGCAGGCTCAGAAGCGCACCGACGCGCTCGTCTTCTTCGGCGGCAACGAAGACAACTGGGTGCGGATGGTCGTGCGGCCGTCGGGTACCGAACCAAAGCTCAAGTCCTACATCGAGGTTCGCTGCTCGAACATAGGGGATCTCGAGGCGACGCGAGCCAAGGCACGCGCGATTCAGGACGAGTTGGCCATCGTGGCCCAGCGTTTCTAACGCGGCCCGAACTGCCGATCGCCTGCGTCGCCGAGACCCGGCACGATGTAGGCGATGTCGTTGAGCCGCTCGTCGATGGTCGCGGTGAACAGCCGCAGGTTCGGCGCCACCTTCTCCAGCGCCGCAATACCTTCGGGTGCGACGACGACGCAGAGAGCCGTGATGTCGACGGCGTTGCGGGAATGCAGCAGCCCGACGGTGTGCGCCATCGAGCCGCCGGTGGCCAGCATCGGGTCCAGCACCATCACCGGCTGCGCGCTCAGGTCGTCCGGTAGCGACTCCAAATACGGTGTGGGCTCGTGGGTTTCCTCGTCGCGGGCGACCCCGACGAACCCGACGCGGGCCTCCGGGATCAGCGCGTGAGCCTGATCGACCATGCCCAGCCCGGCGCGCAGCACCGGCACCAGCAGCGGTGGATTGGCCAACCGTGATCCGGTGGTCACGGCCAGCGGCGTTCGCACCGTGACGGGTTCGCAGGCGGCGTCGCGCGTCGCCTCGTACACCAACATCAGGGTCAGGTCGCGCAGCGCGGCACGGAACGCCGCGTTGTCGGTGCGCTCGTCGCGCAGGGTAGTCAGCCGCGCGGCGACCAGTGGGTGCTCGACGACGCGCACATCCATGCGCAGACCCTAATGGAACCGAACAGTCGCCGCGGCCGTCCTAACCGCATGTTCGCCGACACCGACGCCATCCGCGCCTTCGGCGCCGCCAACTCGGCACACGCAGCCGATCTCGCCGCTGTCGCGGCGGCCTTGTCCTCGATGCCGGGCACCGCTGCGGACGCGATGCTGGGTCCCGTCGGCACCCGGTTCCTCGCGGCGCTGGCCGACGCCACCACGGAGGCGTCCCGCGCGGTGGCCGCGCTGGGTGAGCGTCTGGCGGCAGGATGTTCCACCGCCCAGGCGTCGGCAGTCGCATACGAGAACGTCGACCACCGGTTCGGCGCTGCGGTCTCGGGGCTTTAGCCATGCCGAGTGCCCTGGTCGCCGCGCTCGCGGCGCCGATCCGCGAGGTGCAGTCGCTGGTCGGTCCGGGGTGGTCGAATGATCCCGCCAGCGATCCGGCCACCGCCCTGGGCGGGGTGCGGGACGCGCTGGCCGACGTGTCGGCGGCGGCCCGTCGGGCCTGGACTCAGGCCGAGTTGAACTGGTTCGGCGCTGCGGCGGATGCCGCGGCAGGGTTCGCGGCGACGACGGTCGCGGCCGCTGACGACCTGGCTCTCCGTGCCGACCACCTCGGGAGAGCGGCCGACAGCGCGGCGGCAGCGGTCGCGCACGCCAACGAACGGCTGCGAGCGATCGTCGAACGCTTCGAAGCCCGCGCCGCCGCGCTCGAGCCGCATCTGGAATCTCCCGCCGCTGCCAAAGAGCTGCTGGCGGAGGCCCAGCGGTCGCTGGCGGAGGCCGTCGGCGTGCTAGACGAGCTTCGCGCCGAGCTGGACGGACATGCCGCGTCTTTGACCGCTCCGACGGCGGAGTCCTCCCCCGCGGCGACGACGCCAGCCGGCCTGACGAGCCCGCCGATGCCGACGCTGGGCTCCGGCTTCGGCGGCGGCGGCGCGCCGATGACCCCGCTATCGGGCATCGGCGGTATGCCGAGTTCGGGCAGCCTCGACGATCTCGCGGCGTTCTCAACACGGGAGTCGCCATTGCCCGATGCCGCGACGTTCGGCGACGGGTTCGCGGTCCGGCTACCCGACGGCAGTACCGCGATGGCGCCGAACGCCGTGGCAGCCAGCGCTGTTCGGCACGCGCTGACCCAGCTCGGCGTGCCCTACCAGTGGGGCGGCACCACACCAGGCGTCGGCCTGGACTGCAGCGGCCTGACCCAGTGGGCGTATCACGAAGCGGGACTGAACATTCCGCGCCTGGCGCAAGAGCAGGACGTCGGCGCTGCCGTGGATGCCGGTTCCTTGCGGCCGGGTGACCTCGCGGTGTGGGACGGTCACGTCGCGATGATCGTCGGCAACGGCACGATGATCGAAGCCGGGAGACCCCGTCCAGCTCTCACCGATCCGAACTGCTAACGCAGGGCAGGGTTTTCAGGGCTTCTTCCGGCCGACCGCGTGAACGGCCGGCGTCATGGCATGGCCTCAGCCCACTGCATATGCCCCTCAAACCCAAGTGCGGTGGCCGTCGCGCGATAGCGATCCCGATAGTCGTGGTAGACGCTCTCGTCGCCGCGAGCGTCGGCGAGCAGCGCGCGCGTCCGCAGCAGCCACAAGTCGAGGCATTCCGACGCCATTTCGAGTGGGGCGGTTGCCATCCGGTCGGTGACCGCCTCGGCCTCTGCCACATCAGTCCCGCCGCCACGGTCGAGCAACGTCTCGACGAAAATTGTGCTGGCGACGACACCCCATCCGAACTGGCCCCGCTCGAACAACAAGTCGAGCGCGGTCCGCATACCGCTTATGGCGACGTCGACATCCCCGCCCCTTCCCTGTTCACGGGCGGCATACAACTCGACCACGGGAAGCTCCGACAGGTAGAACCGGCCCTCCAGAGTCAGCTCACGAACCTCCGACAGCAACTCGAGTCCACGGTCACGGTCCGCGCCGTCCCCGTGAAGCAGCGCCAGCCCCATCGTGTACTTGGTCATGGCCATTCCGAGATCGTCACCGGCCGCCTCAGCCATCCTGAGCGCATCATCGATCTCGCGGCATACGGCGTCGTCGACCGGACATTGATGTTGGGTCTGGGGGCCGCGACACGCTGGCGTCAGGGTCGTGACTGGCGAGATCCGCACGTTCCCGGCGCGCAGACGATTTTCCTTGCGCCGCTCGACCACCAGGCGGTGCCACGGACTGCATCCGCTGTGCCAATCCAACGTGCTCACCGATCGTCGTATAACCCAACGAAGTAGAACCGATGTCACCGGCGATGACCTGGCCGGAGTTGAGGCCGATTCGCAAACGTAGGTCAATTCCGTCTCGGCTCGCGACCGCAGTCGCTATCTGAGCCATCTGCTCCTGGATACCCATCGCCGCTAGACATGCCCGAGCGCCATGGTCTTCATATGCGATCGGAGCGCCGAAGACCGCCATGATGCCGTCGCCGGTGAACTTGTCGACAGTCCCTCCGTACCGCTTCACCACTCCAGCGGCGTGATCGACAAGTTCGGCCATGATCTCCCGGAGGCGTTCCGGACCCACCGCCGCCGCGATGTCCATGGAGTGCACGACGTCGGCAAACAACACCGTCACCTGCTTGTACTCCGCCGATCGGATGGCCTCCGTGAGCGGCGAACCGCACTCGCTGCAGAACTTCGCTATCGCGCTCAACTGGGTGCCACACGAGCCACATGACAGTTCCGCGACTGTCAGCGCGCCAGGACCGTCCCGATTGTCGTCCACGTCAGTATCGTGTCACCGCTGGTCAGACCTGTCTGCCATATCGCACCTGGGATGCAGCCCGGCCGTGTTCACCACACCGACCCACCGTCGGCGGCGTTCACGATCTGCACCCCTATTGATGTCTGGTTGAGGCGGCAACCCGGTGCACCTCTCGCCGATTCGAACGACGAACGCCGGACAGGGTTTTCAGGGGCGTCTGGCGACCGACACGCAGGCAGATGGGTCCACGCATCACGGTCGGGCGGCTTTCCCCCGACGAAAGGCGCACTCGGAGTCGCGTACCGACTTGGCGCAGCGACACAATGCGTGAAGTTGCAAGCCTGACAATGGATCTGCCCGCCGTCGACCGCTAGTGAATCGCGAGGTCGTGGAGCTCGTAGAGGTCCCACTTCCCGGGAATACCCCTCAGGGTCGTCGGTCCGATCGGGTGGGTGCTGGGTGGGATCGCACCCAGCGAAGCGACGGTTTCGCCGGTGAGGCGCACCCCGCCGTCGATTGCGCTCGCCATCACCCTCGCCGCGATGTGGAGGCCGAGACCATGAAGGTCGTCCCCGGAGACCAGGAACGATCCCGTGTGTACTCCAGCGCGCACCTCGAGGCCGAGACCGCGGACCCGACCGCGGATCGCGAGTGCGCAGCGAACGGCATCGATGGCCGACTCGAACAGCGCGAGGACGCCATCACCCGTCATCTTGACGCGAGTGCCGTGGTGGTGGTCGATCTCCGCGTGGACGGCGGCGTCGTGCTCGCCGAGGAGCCGATCCCATGCATCGTCTCCGAGTCGAGCGGCATGCTCGGTCGATCCGACGATGTCGGTGATGAGGACCGTGCCGTCGATGCGCCGCGCCTCCGCTTCTCCGCGCTTGAGCTGGAGCTCGTCCTGGTCGAGCAGCCGGCCGGCCGCCTCCATCAGGAAGTCGAGCAGGAGGTCGCGCGACTCCCGGGGCCGATCACGGTGGTGCATGTGACCAGCTCCCGCGATGAGCCGGAGCCGCGCACCGGGGATGCGCCTCGCCATCCGCCGGGCGTTCAACGGTGAGATGAGACGGTCCTTCTCGCCGTGCATGATCAACGTCGGCTGCCGGATCGTGTGGAGACGGCGCAGACTGCTGTAACGCAGTTGGGCGGCCAGCTGGCGCCTGAGCACTCGCTTGCTTCGCGGCGCAAGGACATGACCGGGGAACGGATCATCGGTGGCCGGGATTGGCGTCGCCGACAGGAACGGCGCCGTCGCACGCAGGAGATCTTCCGGGCCCTTCCGCGACATGAGGAGCGGGAGGGCCCGCACTGCGCGACTGAGGGGCGGACCACCGGCAAAGGTGGCACCGAGCACGAGCGAGAGCACCCGCTCGGGGTACCGGATGGCCAGCTCCTGCGCGATCAGGCCGCCCATCGATGCGCCATAAACGTGCGCGCTTGGCATCCTCGCGGCGTCCATGACCGCGGCGACGTCGTCCGCCATTTGCTCAATACTGAAAGCCTCATCGGGGGCGTCGGACAGGCCCGCGCCGCGGTTATCAAGACGCAGAACGCGAAACCCCCGCAACTCGGGCAACAGGTCGTCCCAGAACGACAGGTCGAACGCGGTCCCCGCGATCAGAACGAGAGGCTCACCTTCGCCGTCGACCTCGTAGTGGATGCGGGCTCGCGCCGCGACGCAGTGCGGCATCGTGCGAGCGTACGCCCACTTCCCTCAAGGAATGGCGCTTCCGGCAATCCACGTCCTGCTCGAGCAGTCGCTGTTCGAGCCGCGCTCAGCAGTTCATCGTTGACATAGGCCTCGGCCAAGGCTTCCAGGGATTCTGGCGGCCAACCGCGTGAGCGCGGTCATGGCATCGCTGCGGCCCAGTCCATCTGCCACTCGAAGCCCAGGGAGGCCGCCAACGCGCGGTAGCAGTCGCGAAGTCGTAATAGGTCGCCTCGTCGCCGAGTGCACGCGCCAGCTGCGCCCGCAGCCGCAGCGCACCCAAAAGACTGGCAGAGGGCAATTATTCGGAACGTGCGTTATTCCTCGCACGCGGCGCGCGACCGACCTCGACCGCAACCAGGGCTTGAACGTCTACATCGTCGATCTGAGCTGTCGGCATCGGTCAGCCGTGCCGGGCTGCTTCCTGCGCGAGTTGCACGCGGGAGGTGAGTCCGAGTTTGGAGTAGACGTGGGTGAGGTGGGTTTGCACGGTGCGCGGTGAGACGAAAAGCCTTGTGGCGATGTCGTTGTTGGCGAGCCCTTCGCTGACCAGTCGTACGACGTCGCGCTCGGTGGGGGTGAGCGAGGCCCAGCCGCTGGCTGGGGCGTTTGCGTTCGCCGCGACGGCGCTGTGCGTAGGCGATCGCTTCGTCGGTGGACAGCGCGGCGCCCTCGGCCCACGCGGATTCAAAGTCCTTCTCGCCCATCGCGTCACGAAGCGCCGCCACCGGGAATTCGAAAAAGGCGTCGAAGATCTTGAAGCGGACGAGGCCGCCGCGCTGCCGGATGGCGTCTGCGGCGCCGAACAGCCGCGCCGCTTCACGGTGACTGCCGGCGCCGACGGCGAGTGCGGCGAGGCACTCGAGGGTGTCGGGAGTGGCGCCGTATGCCCCAGTGCTGGCGGCGGTTGCGAGCGCGTCGTGCGCGTCGCGGTCGGCCTGTTCGGGCTCACCCTGCGCGATCGCAACGCCGGCGCGCGTCGTCAGCGCCAGCGACAGGTGAAAGCCGCTCGTCGCCGCGACGGCGTCGTCGGCCAAGCGCCGGGCCGCGGTCAGATCCCCGCGCGCCAGCGCGGCCTGGGCCGCGTAAGCAATCCAGATCGCCGCCATCTTGGGCTGGATACTGAGGTGGGGCAAGCCCGCCGCGATCGCATCGTCCGCCGCGGCAACGTCGCCCGCGGCGAGGGTCGCGACAGTCAACCCCACGTAGGCGAGGCCTGGGAAGAACCCGCCAAGCTCCGCCGCGACCTCGACGGCCGCGTTGGCTGCCTCCCGCGCCGCACTCGGGTCCCCGTGGTACGCCAGCATGAGCGGCCTGCATGAATAGGGCGCAGCACCCCCAGTACACGTCGTGAGCCGCGTCGGCCTCGGCAATCACCTCACGCAACTGCGCGACGGCTCCAGCCGGATCACCGGTCATCCCCTGTGCCACACCGAGACACCAGCGGCACCCATGCGAGGACGAACCGGTCACCGATGGCGTCGGCGAGGTCGCGTCCTTCTTCGGCGGCCGCGCGTATCGCGATCGGATCACCCACCATGACCGACCCGATACGCCTGCCACGTACAGGATCTGGCTGAGCCTCCACCCGTCGCCTATCGAGCGGGCCAGGCCGATCGCCTCGGCGAAGTACGGCCGGGCCACCTCGGGGTCGTAGACCGCGATGCCACCGCAGGCGGTCAGGGCCCGGAGCAACAGGGCGGGGTCGTCGACTTCCCGCGCGATCGCCAGGGCTTCGGAGGGCTTGCTCCATGCTGTCGGTGGCACCCATATACGCGTCGAGCGTGGCCTTGTCGGCGAGCGCCCCCGCGCGCACCGCCGGCGCCACCTCGGCCGGGTGTGCATTTTGGTCGGTGAGGGCGGCGTCGAACCAGGCCAGCCCTTCCCGGATGCGGCCCCGTGCGAGCCACAGCGGCTGCAGCGACGACGCCAGCTGCGACGCAAGTCCGGTATCGGAGTTTTCGCGGCTCCACGCGAACGCGGCCCGCAGGTTGTCGATCTCGGTTGCGGCCTGCTCGAGACGCTGCTCATGGCCGGTAGGTGCCGGGGTGTCGAGCAGGGCCGCCATGGCCGTGTAGTGATCGCGGTGACGGGCACGCACGGCGTCGGCCTGGCCGGACTCGCCGAGCTTTTCCAGAGCGTACTGGCGCACCGTCTCCAGTAGCCGGTATCGCGTTCGGCCACTTGTGCTTTCGGCCACGACCAGGGACTTGTCGACCAGCAGTGTGAGCAGGTCGAGGACCTGGAAGCGTTCCACGTCGCCGCCGCCGGCGACCGCCTCTGCGGCGTCGAGGTCGAACCCGCCCATGAACACCGCCAGCCGGGCGAACAAGATGCGTTCGGGCTCGGTCAGCAGCGCATGCGACCAATCCACCGAGGCCCGCAACGTCTGCTGGCGGCGCACCGCGGTGCGCGCACCGCCGGTCAGCAGCCGGAAGCGGTCATGCAGGCCGTCGCGGATCTCGGTCAGCGACAAGACGCGCACCCGCGCCGCCGCCAGCTCGATCGCCAGCGGCACGCCGTCGAGGCGCCGGCAGATCTCCGCCGCGGTGGCGGCGTTGTCGTCGGTGAGGCGGAAATCGGGGCGGACCTGTCGCGCGCGGTCGGTGAACAACTCGATCGCCTCGTCGGCCAGCGACAGCGACGGCACCCGCCAACTCACCTCGCCGGCCACCCCGATCGGCTCACGACTCGTCGCCACAACCGTCACCGCAGGGCAGCCGCCCAGCAGGGCGACAACCAGCGCCGCGCACGCGTCCAGCAGATGCTCACAGTTGTCCAGCACCAGCAGCATCCGACGGTCGCCGACAAACCGCAGCAGCGTGTCCATCGTGGAGCGGCCCGGCTGGTCGGGCAGGCCCAGCGCGCGGATCACCGCGACCGGCACCAGATCGGGATCGGTGATCGGCGCCAGATCGACCAACCACACCCCGCCGCCGAATCCACCGGCGATCTCGGCCGCCACCTGCACCGCCAGGCGCGTTTTGCCGACACCGCCCGCGCCGGTGAGCGTCACGAGCCGGTTGTCGGCCAGGATCTGCCGCACGTCGTTCATTTCGGCTTCGCGGCCCACGAAACTCGTGAACTGCACCGGAAGATGCTGGGCGACAACGGTTTCGCACGTGCGCAGCGGCGGGAAGTCGTTGCGAAGGTCGGGATGGCACAGCTGCACCACCCGTTCCAGGCGCGGGAGATCCCGCAGCTGATGCGAACCAAGGTCGGTCAGCCAGGCGTCGGCCGGCAGCCGGTCGAGAACCAGATCTTCGGTGGTGCCCGACAGCACGGTCTGCCCGCCGTGGGCCAGATCGCGCAGCCGTGCGGTCCGGTTGATGGTCGTACCGATGTAGTTGCCCTCGTCACGCAGCTGCACCTCCCCGGTATGCACGCCGATGCGCAGCCGGATCGGGGCCAGCGGTGCCCGCTGCAACTCCAGCGCACACGCCACCGCGTTGCTGGCACGCGTGAACGCGACCACGAAGCTATCGCCCTCGCCCTGTTCGACCGGCCGCACACCGTCATGGGCCGGCGATGATCTCGCACACCGTGCGATCCAGCCGCGCGATGGCGGCCGTCATCTCCTCCGGTTGGGTCTGCCACAGCCGCGTCGAGCCCTCGACGTCGGCCAGCAGCAACGTCACCGTTCCCGTCGGAAGCTCGCTCACACCCAGGTCGCTCCAGTTCAAAGCGCGTGTCCGCCCGTGGGTCAGTTCCGCTCATGCTAGCCAGCATGCGGCGACCACGCGCCGCAAAACATCAGCGGAACCGCGTAGATTTGCCGCCCCGCCGTGCGGATCTACGACCCCTCACCGCGCCGATTTACGCGTTCGGACCGACGATCTCGCGCCGACGACATCGGATCGTCGACTCATACCGACCCGAGGAGACCACCATGACCATCCACACCAAGCCAGTAGTGGCACTAGACCGGGAAGCGGCCCGGGCGGCGATCAGTGCGGCGGCTGGGCGGTTCACCGCGCTGCTGCGGGAGACCGATGACATCGAGCGCCCGGCAGCGGGCACCGACTGGACGGTCGCCGAGACCGCGGCCCATGTGTCCGTCGTGTTCACCGGGTTCAGCGCGGCGATCGCCGGGGAACCAGCAAGCGCTGACCCCGGAGCAGTACCTGGATGCGGACTTCCCGACCCGGCTGGCGGCCACCAACGGCGCCACCATCGCCATGGTTGACCACACCGACGCGGGACGGCTCGCGGAGCTGATCACCGCTGGGGCACAACGGTTTCTGGAGCTCGCGGCGGCGGCCGATCCGGAGATGGAGTGCGAGACGCCGTGGTACGGCCCGGGCCGGACCCGCACCGTGGACTGCCTCACCGCCCTGGCGCTGGGGGAGCTGACCGTGCACGGGCACGACATCGCGACCGGGACGGGCCGGCCGTGGCCGATCTCCGCCGAGCACGCGAAGCTCATCGTGGGCACGGTGTGCCCGGAGATGTGGCCGCTGGTGGTGCGGCCCGAGGCGGGCCGCGGCGCGCCGGTGACATACGAGGTCCGGCTGCGCGGCAACGGTCCGCGGTACGTCATTCGCGTCTCGGACGGGACGGCGGAGGTGCGGGCCGCCGGCGGGCCGGTGGACTGTGTGATCTCCGCGGACCCGGCGACGTTCCTGCTGGTCGTCTACGGGCGGATGCCGCTCGGCCGGGCGCTGCTGCGCGGCGGGATGCTGGCGTGGGGCCGCCGCCCGTGGCTCGGCCTGCGTTTCAAGGACCTGTTCTTCAATCCATGACGCCTCGGGCCAGGGTCGCCGGCTTGCGGTCACCGTCTGCACCCATATTGACGACTGGCTGAAGCCGGGACCCCGTCCAACTTTCACCGATCCGAACTACCAACACGGGCCAGGGTTTTCAGGGCTTCTGGCGTCCGACCGGATGACCGCCGTTATGGCATCGCCTCGGCCCACTTCATATGCCTCTCGAAAACCCGGAAATTCCGCCATGCGCGATAGGCGATGCCTGAAGTCCTTGTCGGCCGCCTCGTCACGGCGCGCCGTCGCCCAGAACGCGCGCAACCGCAACACGGTTACGTCTCGCGCCACGAAACAGCGTCGGTTGGCGCAGCCGCCAAACGGCCGATCGCGGCGTCGGCTTGGCGGCGTCTTTCCCGGTGCTCCGGTTCAGAAGCGTCTCCGGCCCTTGTAGCTAACTGATTCGATATCCAGCCCTGATGCGCCGCTTCGAGAAGCCGGTCGTTTTAGCAGCGTGCGGTGATCGAGCGTCAACTAGACGCAGCCGCTGACATGGACTCGCCGGCCGAATCCAGCGCAGACGCCGACATTCACCGGCGGTGGCGGAGGCGGCGGGGGTGGCGCCTGAAAGTCTTCCGGCAGGGGCGCATAGTAGGCCGGCGGTGGGACATAGGCGTTAACCGTATCGGCGACGTTCATGCACCCACCCACGGAAACGCGCCGACCGACGCTTGCGCAGACATCGGCGTTGGCCACACCGGAGGGCTGCAAGACGGCATACATTTGAGGAACCGCGGTAAGAGCCAACGCCGTTATCCCCGCCGCAGTCCAAGACCGCACCCATATATTCATCGCGATCTCCTTTCCCGTCACCGCTGAACCCTTTACGGCCTGTGCGGGGACTGAGGGCTGAAGTATATTCCTCGGCATTGACGATGAGACCTGAATTAGCACAGCCGATTGCGCTCGGTGAGCTGTTCAGCTTCTAAGTCATGCGCACGTCCTCTGGACCAATCGATCAGGGAGTCGCGCCGTCCTGCCCGAGTATTGGAGTCCACTGGCAACGTTGCCTGATGTCAGTAAGCGGCTGACGCATACGTTCAAGGTCGGCTTGCACTTGCGGGTTGGCGTTGACGTAGTTCTGCACGTCGTCGCGCATCTCGTCTTTGGGCTGCCCCTGCAGGTCGGTGAAGAATCCGTTCACGTCGGGGTGGGTGAACAGGTAGGTCGAGATGGCTGCCGCCACACCAGCCGAGACCCCGGCCACATCCGCCGCCGAGCAGTTGGGTGGCCGAGGCGGCGGATCAGCCGCGGCAGTTCCCGCCGTAGCACACCACAGTGTGCCTGTAACTACGCCTGCGACCATTGCGCCGACTACCGCCCGGCGCCAAAGGGGGGCTGCGAGGAACATATCTGGCTCCTTCATCCGACAACAACTGGCCGCAACCGATAATGGTTGTCGCCTAGGCAAAGCTAATCAGAGTGGACCGTCACTTTCGTGCAAAACCTCGGAAACTCTGAAAGCTCGTTATGCCGCGTTCCGCTAAGACCCCCCTAAATCGTTTGGGCCGGCTCATGACGCCATAGAACCGGGTGAGTAGGTGGTCAAAGGTTGTCCGCCCGCCACGCTGAGCGGCGCGCCCTGCAACCCGATGCTCGCGTTCACGGTCTGGACCCATATTGATTGTTGGTTGAAGCCGGAGACCCCGTCCAACTTTCACCGATCCGAACCACCAACGCGGGCCACGGTTTTCAAGGGTTCTGGCGGCCGAGCGCCTGACGCCGTCAGGTCAATTCATCGCCTCAGCCCGCATACCATGTCCTCCTCGAAGCCCAACGATGTCGCCGTCGCGCGGTAGCGCTCGACGAGTTCACGGTATCTCGGCTCGTCCCGGCGAACTCGCGCTATCAACGCGCTACGTCGTCTTCGTGCCGATCAACTCAGGACGGTCAGCTAGTGTCCGGCGGCGGGTCTTGGTTGGCGCATTCGCCGAGAAACTGGCCAGCGGTTCGTCCTATCGGTAAGGCTGAAGCCGCTTATCAGAGCCGCTCATTGGATCCGGCCGGGTGCACCTCAGGCGCCTGCTCGACGACCTGGGAGCCGGTTTGGGCCGGTGACCGTCGAAGGCCGCCAGGCGCCATCGTTAGGCTGTGCGCCATGGCTGCTGACATCGTGCCGATCCGGCTCGGGCTGACCAAGGGCGACCTGTACACGTTGTGGGCTCCGCGCTGGCGCGACGAGGGCGACGAATGGGAGGCGTTCCTCGGCAAGGACGAGGACCTGTACGCGTTCGAATCCGTCGCCGACCTGGCCGCATTCGTCAGGACCAACACGGACAACGACCTGACCGACCACCCCGCCTGGGAGGCGTTGACCGAGGCGTCCGCGCACAAGTTCGATCCCCCCGACGACCGCCAGTACGATCTCGTCAGCCTCGAAGAGCTGGTCGCCGAGAAGCCCAGCGAGGAGACGATCAAGGAGCTGCACCGCACGCTGGCGATCGCGTCGGCCATCGGATCGGTGTGCGAGATGCCCGCGGTCACCAAGTTCTTCAACGGCAACCCGGTGCTCGGGACGGTCGGCGGAGGCATCGACGCGTTCGCCGGGCGCGCCGGCCGCAAGCGATGGGCCGAGATCGAGACGGTGATCGGCCGCGCCTGGGACAACGTGGTCGACGCGATCGACGAGATCGTCACCATTCCCGACGTCGACGCAGCCGCCACGGAGAAGGCCGAAGCCGAACTGGCCGAACCCGCACCCGAATCGGAGGACGACGAGGAGATCGCGGAAGCCGACACCGACACCGAAGCCACCGACGACACCGAAGCGGAGGCCTTCGTCGAGGAGTCCGGCGAGCTCGCCGACCACGCCGAGGGGCTCGTGCTCGGCAGCGACGACGACTTCTGGCTCAAGGTGGGCATCGATCCAGTCCGGATGATGACCAGCGCCGGCACGTACTACACCCTGCGTTGTTATCTCGATGATCAACCGATCTTCTTGGGCCGCAACGGAAGAATCAGCGTGTTCGGTTCCGAGCGGGTGATGGCGCGCTATCTGGCCGACGAACACGATCACGACTTGTCCGACCTGGCCACCTATGACGACATCCGCACGGCCGCTACCGACGGCTCACTGCAAGTGAACATCAACGACGACAACGTCTACGTGCTGACCGGAATCGCCGACGACCTCGCGGACGGCCCCGACGCCATCGACCGCGACCAACTGCAGCTCGCCGTCGAATTGCTCAGGGACGTAGGCGAATACGCCGAGGACACCACCGTCAACGAGACCCTGGACGCCGATCAGGCGCTGGGCCGGCTGGTGGCGCACGTGCTCGACCCAGACACCGTCCGCCGCCCGAGCCCGCCGTACGCGAAGGCCGTCGAGCAGTGGGAGGCGCTGGAGGCGTTCGTGGAATCGCGGCTGCGCCAGGAGTAGCGCTACAGCTCGGGCGCCTTTGGATGCCGCGGCTCGTAGAGGCCGAGCTCGCCGCCGCCGGGCAGCCGAATGCTGGTCAACAGGCCCCGGCCCTGGTCGCTGCGATGAGCGGCAGTGATCACGCCCTCACGATACGTCGCGATGAGTTCGTCGCCCGGTGCTTGTCTGCACGGGTATGACCCTGCCTTGCACCCCCACCGTCCGTTCCGTCACCGTCCCCGGCGCCCGCCTGCACTACGAGATCCGCGGCGCTGCCGATTTCGCGGCTCGCCGCGGTGGCCCGCTGCTGCTCGTCATCGGCTCTCCCATGGCCTCGGCGGAGTTCGCGCCGCTGGCCGACGCGCTGGCCGACGATCACACCGTCGTCACGTATGACCCGCGCGGTTACGCGAACAGCCCGGTCGATGACCCCGACGCGCAGTCCGCCGTCGAGCAGCGCGCCGACGACGTCAACGCGATCCTCGACGACCTGGGCGCCGAATCAGCCGACCTGTTGGGGTCCAGCGGCGGGGCGGTGACGGGGCTTGCGCTGGTCGCCCGGTATCCCGGGCGAATCCGCACGCTGGTCGCCCATGAACCGCCGCTGGTGGAACTACTGCCCGACGCTGCCGAGCAACGGGCCAGCACAGAGGCCATCATCGACACATTCCACCGCGACGGGTTCGCGGCCGCGTGGACCCAATTCATGCGCAATGCCGGATTCGACGTTTCGCCCGACGATGCCCCGCCGGGACCTGCCGAGCCGTCCGACGACGAGATCCGCCAGAACGCGCGGTTCTTCGACATCGACCTCCGTCCGACGACCCAATACCTGCCCGACATCGAGGCGCTGAAGAATGGCCCGTCGCGCGTGGTGATCGGCATCGGCGCCGACTCCGGCCGGCTACTCACCTACCGGACGTCAGTCGCGCTGTGCGAGTTGCTCGGCGGCGCGCCGGTCGAATTCCCTGGTGATCACGGCGGATTCCTCGAGGCGCCAACGGAATTCGCCGACACCGTCCGCCGGGTGCTGTCGGCCTAGTCCCGCGAGCTGGGCCACGCTCGCAGAGAAGCCACCTAGCCGATGAGCACCGTGAAGCGCGGCTTGATCACGTCGTCGATGATCGCCAGGCGTTCGTCGAACGGGATGAACGCCGACTTCATCGCATTGATCGTGAAGCGCTCGAGATCGCTCCAGCCGTAGCCGAACGCCTCGACCAGCCGCAGCATCTCCTGGCTCATCGTGGTATCGCTCATCAACCGGTTGTCGGTGTTGACGGTGACGCGGAACCGTAGCCGAGCCAGCCGGTCAAAGGGATGCTCGGCGATGCTGCCGACCGCGCCGGTCTGCACGTTGGAGGTCGGGCACATCTCGAAGGGAATTCGCTTGTCCCGCAACAGCGATGCTAGCCTGCCCAGCTGCGCGGTGCCGTCGGCGCCGACTGTGATGTCATCGGCGATCCGGACACCATGACCGAGCCGATCGGCGCCGCAGAAGGCGATCGCCTCATGGATGGACGGCAGCCCGAACGCCTCGCCGGCGTGAATGGTGAAGCGGGCGTTGTTGCTTCGCATGTACTCGAAGGCATCGAGATGCCGCGTCGGCGGGTATCCGGCCTCGGCGCCTGCGATGTCGAAACCGACCACACCCTTGTCCCGGAAGCGGATTGCGAGCTCGGCGATCTCGCGGGACCGCGCCGCGTGCCGCATCGCCGTGACCAGGCAGCGCACGGTGATGCCCCGACCCTCGGCGCTGGCGGCCTTCTCGCCGTCGGCGAAGCCGGCCAGCACGGCGTCGACGACCGCATCGAGTGACAGGCCGCGATCGATGTGCAGTTCCGGCGCGAACCGGATTTCCGCGTACACCACGTTGTCGGCCGCGAGGTCTTCAACGCACTCGTAGGCCACCCGGTGCAGCGCCTCGGGAGTCTGCATCACCCCGACGGTGTGCGCGAAGGGCTCCAGATAGCGCACCAGCGACCCGCTGTGCGCGGCGGTGCGGAACCACGTCGCGAGCTCGTCGACGCCGGTGGTGGGAAGGTCGTCGTAACCGTTTGCCTCGGCGAGGTCCAGCACCGTGGCAGGCCGCAACCCGCCGTCGAGGTGGTCATGCAGCAGGGCCTTCGGGGCGCGCCGGATCGAGTCCAGCGTCAGCGGGGTGGTCATCTCAATTCCCGCTCCTCGCGTGCGCTGCTCACTTTCCGCTCCTCGCGTGCGCGGAGGCAATCCGATCGATGATCAGCGGCCGCTGTTTCGGCGCGGTGTCGCCGACACTCCACGCACCGTCCATTTCGGCCATTGCGGCCTCAAACCGTTCCGGGGTGTCGGTGTAGAGCGTGAACAACGCTTCACCGGCGGCGACGGGCTGGCCGGGGCGGCGATGGATGCGCAGTCCAGCGCCGGACTGCACCCGCTCACCCGGGACGGAGCGGCCGGCGCCGAGCCGCCACACCGTCAGTCCAACCGCCATCGCGTCGATGAGTCCCATCGTGCCATCGCGCGGCGCCGAGACGGCTTCGGAATACGCACCGATCGGCAGCGGCCGAGACAAGTCGCCGCCCTGCGCGACCACCAGCTCACGGAACCGGTCCATCGCCGAGCCGTCCTTCAGCGTCTCGGCAGGGTCGATCCCGTCGAGCCCGGCGGCGTCAAGCATCTCGACGGCCAGCGCCAGCGTCAGCTCCACCACATCGGCCGGCCCTCCGCCGGCCAGCACCTCCAGCGACTCTTCGACCTCGACGGCGTTGCCGACGGTGCGGCCCAGCGGCGTCTCCATGTCCGTCAGCAGCGCACTGGTCACCAGCCCCTCCTCGGTGCCGAGCTCCACCATCGTGCGGGCCAGTTCGCGGGACTCCGCCTCGGTCGCCAGGAACGCTCCGCTGCCGACCTTGCTGTCGAGCACCAACGCCCGGGTGCCCTCGGCGATCTTCTTGCTCATCACGGAGCTGGCGATCAACGGCAGCGATTCGGTGGTGGCGGTGACATCGCGCAGCGCATACATCTTCCGGTCGGCCGGGGCCAGCTCGCCTGCCGCGAAGATCGCCGCCCCGAGATCGCAAAGTTGTTGCCGGATTTGGGCTTTGGAGAGCTCAGCGGTGAAACCCGGGATGGCCTCCAGCTTGTCGAGAGTTCCGCCGGTGTGCCCAAGGCCGCGCCCCGCGGCCTGTGGCACCGCTCCCCCGCATGCCATCACAACGGGAACCAGCGGAATGGTGATCTTGTCGCCGACACCGCCGGTGGAATGCTTGTCCACCAACGCCAGTGGCCTGCCGTCGCGCCGCAGATCGGTGAAGTCCAACCGCTCACCGGAGTCCACCATGGCCGCGGTCCAGCGCGCGATTTCGGCGCCGGTCATGCCCCGCAGGAAGATGGCCATCAACAACGCCGACATCTGCTCGTCGGCGACCCGGCCGTGGGTGTAGCCGTCGATCACCCAGTCGATCGCCCCATCCGACAACGCCCCGCCGTCGCGCTTGGTCCGGATGACCGTAGGAGCATCAAACGGATGCGACATCGGGCCTCCGAGCGTCGAACCTCAATTCACTCACGGCGTTTCCTCGTGCGCCGGCTCGTCGCGGCGTGCCAGGTCCTGCGGACCGAACGCGTCAGGAAGCAGCTCGCTCAGCGGCCGGGGGCCCAACGGATGGTCGATCAGCAGCCCCGGCCCGCCGTGCTCCAGCAGCACCTGCCGACATCGTCCGCACGGCATCAACACCTCGCCCGTCGCATCCACGCACGACAGCGCGATCAGCCTCCCTCCACCGCCGGAATGCAGGGCGCAGACCACAGCACATTCGGCACAGAGACCAAGGCCATATGAGACATTCTCCACATTGCAGCCGGCCAGCATTCGGTGATCGTCGACCAACGCAGCCGCCCCGACGGCGAATCCCGAGTACGGCGCATATGCGTGGGCTGTCGCCTCAGTTGCCTTGTGTCGCAACATCTTCCAGTCGACATCGAATGTCACGTCACCCCCAGCGAGTCGGTTCTGAATGCATTCCGAAGCCAGGCGCTCTCGTTCGGCTCGCGGAATAGGTAACCCTAACTTTTACGTTTTTCATTGTGTTGACGGCTAAACCGTAGTTCGTTTAGCAGTACAAGTGGGTTTAGAGTCGCCCCGAGGTTTGGGCACGTTCTCAGCCGAGCCCAAGCGTCCACCGATGGCGTTGGAGGCCAGATGAGTACTGCGACACCCGAGAGCCCGGCGGTACCGGCTCCCCGATCGCATCCGCCGCGCAGGCGTTCCCTCTACCGCGGCGACCCCGGCATGTGGTCATGGGTGCTGCACCGCATCACAGGGGCAGCGATCTTCTTCTTTCTATTGGTGCACGTGCTCGACACCGCCCTGGTGCGGGTCGGCCCACAGGCCTACAACGAGGTCATCAACACCTACAAGACGCCGATCGTCGGGCTGATGGAGATGGGCCTCGTCGCGGCGGTGCTCTACCACGCCCTCAACGGCATACGGGTTATCCTCATCGACTTCTGGCAGCACGGTCCCAAATACCAGCGGCTCATGTTGTGGATCGTCCTCGGCGTCTGGTTCGCCGTGATGATCCCCGCGCTGGGCGTGCTCGGCATGCACATGGCGGAGCGATTCCTGTGAGCGCGCCATGGACACCTCACCACCGCGAGGGCCGTCTGGCACCCGTGCAAGAACGGGAACACGACCGCCCGGCCTCGCTGGACCATCCGCGCGCACCGCGGCGCCCGAGGGGCATCCCCTACTTCGAGAAGTACGCCTGGCTGTTCATGCGGTTCTCCGGCGTCGCGCTGGTGGTCCTGGCGCTCGGCCACCTATTCATCGGGCTGATCTGGGACGGCGGCGTGTACCGCATCGACTTCAACTACGTCGCCCAGCGATGGGCGTCGCCGTTCTGGCAGATCTGGGATATGGCCTTGTTATGGCTGGCGATGGTGCACGGCGCCAACGGCATGCGCACCATCATCGGCGACTACGCCCGCAAGAACATCACCAAGTTCTATCTGAATTCGCTGTTGTTGCTGGCGACGGGGTTCACGTTGGTGTTGGGCACCTATGTCCTCGTCACCTTCGACGCGAACATCGGGAGCTGACGAATGATTCAGGAACATCGCTACGACGTCGTCATCGTCGGTGCCGGCGGGGCGGGCATGCGGGCCGCCGTCGAGGCCGGCCCGCGCGTACGCACCGCGGTGCTGACCAAGCTCTACCCGACACGCAGCCACACCGGCGCGGCGCAGGGCGGCATGTGCGCGGCGCTGGCCAACGTCGAAGAGGACAACTGGGAGTGGCATACGTTCGACACCGTCAAGGGCGGCGACTACCTCGCCGACCAGGACGCCGTCGAGATCATGTGCAAAGAGGCCATCGACGCGGTGCTCGACCTCGAGAAGATGGGAATGCCGTTCAACCGCACCCCCGAGGGGCGCATCGACCAGCGCCGTTTCGGCGGACACACCCGCGACCACGGCAAGGCACCGGTGCGCCGGGCCTGTTACGCCGCCGACCGCACCGGCCACATGATCCTGCAGACCTTGTACCAAAACTGCGTCAAACACGACGTCGAGTTCTTCAACGAGTTCTACGCCCTCGACATCGCGATGACCGAGACCCCAGCCGGACTTGTTGCCACGGGCGTCATCGCCTACGAGCTGGCCACTGGCGACATCCACATCTTCCACGCCAAGGCCATCGTGTTCGCCACCGGCGGCTCGGGCCGCATGTACAAGACCACCTCCAACGCCCACACGCTGACCGGTGACGGCATTGGCATCGTGTTCCGCAAGGGACTTCCGTTGGAGGACATGGAGTTTCACCAGTTCCATCCGACGGGCCTTGCCGGGCTGGGGATCCTGATCTCCGAGGCGGTGCGCGGCGAGGGCGGTCGCCTGCTCAACGGCGAGGGCGAGCGATTCATGGAGCGCTACGCCCCGACCATCGTCGACCTGGCGCCGCGCGACATCGTCGCCCGCTCAATGGTTCTCGAGGTGCTCGAGGGTCGCGGCGCCGGGCCGAACAAGGACTACGTCTACATCGACGTGCGCCACCTCGGCGCGGATGTGCTCGAGGCGAAGCTGCCCGACATCACCGAATTCGCCCGCACCTACTTGGGTGTCGACCCGGTCACGGAACTGGTGCCGGTCTACCCGACCTGCCACTACGTGATGGGCGGAATCCCGACCACGATCAGCGGTCAAGTGCTGCGCGATAACACCACGCCCCTGCCTGGTCTGTACGCAGCCGGTGAATGCGCCTGCGTCTCTGTGCACGGTGCCAACCGTCTGGGCACCAACTCGCTGCTGGACATCAACGTCTTCGGCCGCAGAGCAGGCATCGCAGCCTCCAATTACGCGCTGGGCCACGACCACGTCGACCTGCCGCCGGACCCGGCAGGCATGGTGGTCGGCTGGGTCGGCGACATCCTGTCCGAGCACGGCAACGAGCGCGTCGCCGACATCCGCGGTGCGCTGCAGCAGTCGATGGACAACAACGCCGCGGTGTTCCGCACCGAGGAGACGCTCAAGCAGGCGCTCACCGACATCCACGCGCTCAAAGAGCGATACGCGCGAATCTCGGTGCACGACAAGGGCAAGCGCTACAACAGCGACCTGCTGGAGGCAATCGAGCTGGGCTTCCTACTCGAGCTCGCCGAAGTGACAGTCGTCGGCGCCCTCAACCGCAAGGAATCCCGCGGCGGCCATGCCCGCGAGGACTACCCCAACCGCGACGACACCAACTACATGCGCCACACAATGGCCTACAAGCAGGGCACCGACCTGTTGTCCGACATCAGGCTGGACTACAAGCCGGTGGTGCAAACACGGTACGAACCGATGGAGCGAAAGTACTGATGACGATCACACCCGAGGTCGAGACCAAGGATCCTGCGCTGCCGCCCGTGCCGGAGGGCGCGGTGATGGTGACTCTGAAGATCGCCCGCTTCAACCCGGAGGATCCCGACACCGCGGGCTGGCAGAGCTTCCGGGTCCCATGCCTGCCGACCGATCGACTGCTCAACCTGCTGCACTACGTCAAGTGGTACCTGGACGGCACGCTGACGTTCCGGCGCTCGTGTGCGCACGGTGTCTGTGGGTCCGACGCGATGCGCATCAACGGCGTGAACCGGCTGGCTTGCAAGGTGCTGATGCGCGACCTCCTGCCGAAGAAGCCCGACAAGCAACTCACCATCACCATCGAGCCGATCCGCGGACTGCCCGTGGAGAAGGACCTCGTTGTGAACATGGAGCCGTTCTTCGATGCCTACCGCGCAATCAAGCCGTATCTGATCACCAGCGGCAATCCGCCTACGCGCGAACGGATTCAGAGCCAGACCGACCGCGCCCGCTACGACGACACCACCAAGTGCATCCTGTGCGCGTGCTGCACGACGAGTTGTCCGGTCTACTGGAGCGAGGGTTCGTATTTCGGGCCTGCCGCGATCGTCAACGCCCACCGGTTCATCTTCGACAGCCGCGACGAGGGTGCCGCTGAGCGACTGGACATCCTCAACGAGGTCGACGGCGTCTGGCGCTGCCGGACCACGTTCAACTGCACCGAGTCCTGCCCGCGTGGCATCCAGGTGACCCAGGCGATCCAGGAGGTCAAGCGCGCGCTGATGTTCGCGCGCTAGATCGGGCCGACGCCGCGCATTGCGGCCACTGACACATCGACCAACGCCGGGCCGTCGAAAGTGAGGGCCTCACCCAGGACGTCACGCAGATCAGCGGCACGGTCGCCGCGAATCCCCTTAACGCCCAAGCCTTCCGCAATGGCCGGCAGATCGATGTCGGGCAAGTCCAGGCTCGTTTCGATCACGTCGGGAAACGACAGGATGCCGAAGAGCGCCTTGAATTCCTTCATCGCGCCATACTCCCGGTTGTTCAATACCACCACCGTCAACGGGACACGGTGGCGCGCGGCCGTCCACAGCGCCTGAATCGAGTACATCATCGAGCCGTCACCCATGACGGCCACGGTTCGGTGCGACGGGTCGGCCAGCGCTCCCCCGACCGCCGCCGGCAGTGCCCATCCGAGGCTGCCGCTGAATCCATTGAAGAAACCACCCGGTTCGGCGATAGGCAGATGGGTCCGCAGCGATGTCCGATACGACGGAGCCTCCTCGACCACGACGGCTCCGGCGGGCAACAGTTCCGCAAGCAGGTGCAATACGGCGTCGGCGCTCATCGGCTCCGTCAGCGACGGTGGCTCGGGCCGCACGTAGGGCGTCGGGGCCGACCGGCTGGTGTCGGGAAGTGTTCGAGGAGCGCTCGAATACCCAACCCCGCTGAGCAGAGGACGCTATCGCCGACCGGCGCCGAGAAGGCGTGGATTGGGTTGTCTGTGAAGTGCAGCGCCGTAGCACCGTCTGGCAGAAACGGCCCATGGTGTGCACGTGGTAGGTGAAGATCTGCGCGCCCACTACCAGCACCGCGTCGTGGCCGTCGAGCTGGCGAACGACCTCCTGCCTGCTGGCCGTCAGGAACCCTTGGAACAGCGGATGACGCTCGGGGAAGCTGCAGCGCGACGACCAAGGCGCCACGTACACCGCCGCCTTGAGTCGCTCGGCGAGGGCGACCGCGTCGGCCCCCGCACCGTCGCCGTCCACCTGGGGTCCGACGACGATGGCGGGTGCGATTGCGGCAGTGAGTATCTCGGCGAACCGCTCGATGGCGCGGGGGTCAGCCCCGAGTGCGGGAACGACGGTGTGCGATGGCACCGGCGCGGGCTCGGCGTCCCAGTCGTCCTCGGGTATCGACACGAATGCCGGGCCAGACGGCGGCGTGGTCGCAGCGAGCAGGGCACGCGCCACAGCACCGGGGACGTCCGCTGCCCGGGCGGGTTCGATCGCCCATTTCACATACGGTTGCGGAAGCAGGATCGACTGGGGCGAGGACAGATACGGCTCGGTCGGTAGCATGGCGCGCGTCTGCTGTCCGGCGGTGATGACGAGCGGAGTCTGGTTGCGCCAGGCGGTGATCAGGCTGCCCATCGCATTGCCCAGCCCCGCCGCGGTATGCACGTTCGCGACGCTGGGTCGCCTGGACCGTTGCGCAAACCCGTCGGCCATTGCGACCACCGAGGCTTCCTGCAGCGCGAGCACGTAGTCCAGGTCGTCGGGCCATCGCACGAACAGCCGCATTTCGGTCGAGCCGGGGTTACCGAACACCCGGTCTACGCCGAACCTCCGCAGGACGTCGTACGTCGCGTCGGCGACGGTCTGGTTGACCACCAATATCATCTCCGTCGAACGTCGACTTGTTGTCTAAGAATTGCCGAAATCTCGAAGACAAGGTCAAGCGCGCCGATGTTCGCGCGCTAAGCCCTCGAAACTGCTGGCAGACCCGTCTTGAGCCAGCGGTGCATCAGAACGGCGCGTCCACTTCGCTGTTCGTGGGGTTCGCTACGTCGTTCGAAGTGTGGTAGCCGAAGATGTACGGGTTTACCGGTTCGGTGCCATACGGCGTGGTTGGATCGGTGTCGGCACTGGCGATGGGCGCGAGAGCAATCGCTCCACCGATCGCGGCTGCAGCCAACCACGGTGCGACGTACTTGATCGCTGTTTTCATGACGTTCTCCTTTTTGCTGGGCTGTCCCTATGGCCGATCATGGCGCTCTAGCAAGCCGGTGTCGCCACCGCTGACACCCATTCGACCCTGCCGCTAGCTGCAATCTGTCGGACGTCCACGTGTCCAGCACCACTTGTGGAATTGATTGGCTCACTATGTATCCCAGCGTGACGTTCCACTTCGCCAGACGGGCTCATCGCCCACATCGACGAGAACTCGCCGATTCGATCTGTTCGGTACGGGAAGTCGTGGCCCGCAAGCTGAGAAATTGCGCGACATCTCGCTAACCGACTACGCCGCCGACAAGATGCCCGATGCCGAATGTGATCGCCATCGCGACGGCTCCGCCTGTGACTACTCGCACAGCCGCTCGTCGTGGATTGGCACCACCGAGGTGAGCGCTGATCCAGCCAGTGATCGACAGAGCGACCAGCACCGCCAACACGGTGATCGGGATCCGCGCCGACGCTGGCGGTAGCAAAATCGCCAGCAGCGGGAGCAGCGCGCCCAGCGTGAACGACACCGCTGACGTGAGCGCCGCCTGCCACGGATTGGTCAGATCGCCCGGGTCGATCCCATACTCCACTTCCGCGTGCGCGGCCACGGCGTCGTGGGCCGTCAGTTCCTCGGCTACCTCGTGCGCGGTCTGCGCGGATAGCCCCTTGGATTCCAGGGTCGCGGCCAGCGCTTCTAGTGAAGCGAGTGGCTGTTGAGTCAAGTCGCGGCGTTCCTTGTCCAGCAGCGCGCGCTCCGAGTCTCTTTGAGTGCTGACCGATACGTACTCACCAACCGCCATGGATAGCGCACCTGCAGCCAAGCCGGCGATACCTGCGGTGAAGATGGGACCTCGCGCTGCGCTCGCGGCGGCGACGCCCACCACGATGCCGGCGGTCGAGACAATCCCGTCGTTTGCGCCCAACACCCCGGCCCGCAGCCAGTTCAGCTTGTTGACAAGAGAGCCGCCACGCGGTTCGTCATGCACGCCGGGTGCCAAGTTCTCACGGGAATTCGACGTCATGCGACGAGTCTGGCAGTAGGGCGAGATATGACCTCGGAAGCGTGCCGCATCACGCCCGTCGCGCCGAAATCACCGGGCTGTCACACATCGGTGGGCTGTCTCGTCTAATGGGCATGACACAGAAAACCCGTATCGCTCCGGTAAACCCGAAGCAGGCCTCGCTGCTGACGAAGATCTTCTACCGGGTCGCCACGCGCCGGTTCGGCGAGGTGCCCGAGCCGTTCGCCGTCGCCGCCCATCACCCCCGGCTGATGCTGGCCAACGTTGTGCACGAAGGCATGCTGGGCTCCGCGTCGAAGAAGCTGCCCGCCAGTGTGCGCGAGCTGGCGGTGTTCTGGACCGCCCGCACCATCGGCTGCTCGTGGTGCGTCGACTTCGGCTCGATGCTGCAGCGGCTCGACGGCCTCGACGTCGAACGGCTCAAGGACATCGACGACTACGCGACGTCGCCGCGCTACACCGACGACGAGCGCGCCGCGATCCGCTACGCCGATGCGATCACGACCGACCCGCACACCGTCACCGACGAGCAAGTGGCCGATCTACGCAAGCGATTCGGCGATGCGGGCGTGATCGAGCTGACGTACCAGATCGGCGTGGAGAACATGCGGGCACGCATGTACTCGGCGCTTGGCATCACCGCGCAGGGCTTCAATTCCGGTGATGCATGTCGGGTTCCGTGGGCTACTGAGGAGCAAGCGGCGAACCGGTGAACTTGTCGGGGTTGGCGACATCCCATATGGCGCAGACCTTTCCGTCGCGCACTGTCATCGCGGTCACGCGCGGCGTCACCGCCGGATAGCCCTCATTGCCAGGTGAACCGGTGGTATAGCTGCCCAGCTGACCGTTGACCAGCGCCAGCTGATTCGACGACAACCATCCCGGCCCGTAGCGGCGGGCCAGCCCGAACAGGAAGCGCGCCACCTTGTCCGGCCCGCGGATGACCCGGAAGGCCGTCGGCGCCCTGCGGTTGGAGTCGCCCGTGAACGTGACCTCCGGATGTAGTAGGCGCACAACGGATTCCATGTCACCTTCGGCAAGTGCTGTCATCAGCGCGCCGGCCACCTCGTTGTGAGTGTCGTCGGCCACTGCCGGTGGCGCCGACGACACCGCCCGTCGCGCGCGGGAGGCGAGCTGTCGCGCGGAGGCGTCGCTGACGCCGAGCACCGAGGCGATCTCACCGAACGGCATCGCGAAGCCGTCGTGCAGCACGAAGGCGACGCGCTGATCCGGTGTCAACCGCTCCAGCACAACCATTGCCGCGAACCGGGCGTCATCGGCGGCCACTACCGCCGCAAGCGGGTCGTTACCGTCGAGCCCCGTCACCACCGGTTCGGGCAACCATTCGCCGACATAGGTTTCGCGACGTTTGGCGGCCGAGCGCAGCCGGTCCAGGCTCAGCCTGCTTACCACCGTCGTGAGCCACGCCCGGAGATCGTTGATGGATTCGGTCGTGCCGTCCCACCGCAGCCACGCATCCTGCGCGACGTCTTCGGCATCGGCGACGGTGCCGGTGAGCCGGTAGGCGACGGCCAGCAGATGCGGTCGTAGCTCCTCGAACTCGTCGACCCGCGTACTCGCGGTCATGTCACGCAGTTTAGTTTGGCCGGGTAGCAATCCAATTCGGCGTGCTGATCATTGTCAGCATCATCACTGACGGCTCTTGCCGGTCAGCGAACGGGTCTGCACGCATTCAGGGCGGCCGCTACGGTCGCCGACAGGAGTGTGTCGTCGATCGGGCCGATGACGGGCAGCACGGCGCGCAGCAGCAGCGGCCCCCGTCAGCAGGTTCGAAACGACTTCCGGTTGCACGACCGGTGCAATCTCACCGCGGTCGGCGGCACGGCCCAGCATCGCCACGACCGAGCGTCGGCGGGAAGCCATGAACCGCTCGTAGAACACGGTGCCGAGATCGTCGTCAGCACTGACGTCACTGAGCACACCGGCCAACCCGGGCTGGATCACCGGGTGGGCGAAGAATGCGCGTTGCAGCTGCTGCAGCAGTAGCAGGTCCCGGCGCAGCTGACCGCTGTTCGGCGCGGGGTCGGTATCTTGGGTGTTTGGCGCAACTGGTCTGAGTGGACGAGGGGTCGTTCGCGAACTGGTCGACCGCGGTGCCGATGTCGTGCTCGTTGGGCGCGATCAGGACAAGCTGGCGTCTGTATCGCTAACTGTGGGCGGACCCGTACCCGCGTCGTCTCCGGTCCAGCCGAGTTGGTCAGGCTGATTCCGGTCGAGAAGCCCGGCGTCGTGGTGAACGCAGTCGGCCCTTACGGCCTAACAAGCTTGCCGCTTGCGCGGGCCAGCCTGGCCGCCGGAGTGCACTACCTGGACCAGGCCAATGAGCTCGAGCCGGTGCGGGAGTTGCTCGAACTCGACGGCGAGGCGCGGCACCGGGGCGTCACGCTGGTCACGGGAGCCGGTTTTGGCGTGCTGGCCACCGGCGCTGGTGATCGAGCTGCGAAGTGGCCACCGTCCACCAGCGCGCGCCATGGTCGCCGCCTTACCAGCTGTAGGGGAGCTGGGATCGTCGGTGCTTGCCAGCACCGTCGACGCAATTGCCTACGGCGGCAGACGATATCGGGATGCCGAATTGGCCAGGCAGGCCGGCGGCGAGATCGTCACGCAGGGAGATGTCAGCGCATGACGATCGTCCGGAAGATGGAGACCCCTCGCCTAACGGCAGCACGGGTTGGCTAGCGCTTGCTGAAAATCGTTCGGTGCCAATCCTTGTCGGCGACGCCGGTGATATCGCTCATCACGTGCTTGATCGTGAGGTACTCCTCGAGTGAGTAGTCGCTCATGTCCTTGCCGAAACCGGACGCACCGAGGCCGCCATGCGGCATCTCGCTGATGATCGGGATGTGGTCGTTGATCCACACACAGCCGGCCTTGATCTCGCGCGACGCCCGCTGCGCACGATAGACATCGCGCGTCCACGCCGACGCCGCGAGGCCGAACTCGGTGTCGTTGGCCTGCCGTAGCGCGTCGTCGTCGTCGGTGAACGGCCGCACGGTCAGCACGGGGCCGAAGATCTCGTCCCGGTACGCCTCAGAGCTTTCGTCGACATCGGCGATCAGCGTCGGCAGGTAGAACGCGCCCGGCAGATCGGGGGCGCTGCCACCGGTGACGATGCGGCTGCCCTCGCCGGGGGCACGCGCCACCATGGCCGCCACCTTCTCGCGGTGCGCCGTCGAGATCAGGGGGCCCAGGTCGGTGTCGGGGTCGTGAGGATCGCCGACGACGACCTTGCCCATCACCTCGCCGACGCCTGCGACGAAGTCGTCGTAGAGCGCGCGGGCCACGATCGCCCGTGTCGCGGCGGTGCAGTCCTGCCCGGTGTTGATCAACGCGCCCGCGACCGCACCCTGGATGGCGGCATCGAGATCGGCGTCGTCGAACACCACGAACGGCGCCTTGCCGCCCAGTTCCAGCTGCACCCGGTGGCCGTGCACCGCCGCGGCGGCCATCACCTTGCGGCCGACGGCGGTCGACCCGGTGAACGTCACCAGGTCGACGTCGGGGTGTCCGGCCAGCGCGGTGCCGACGTCGGAACCGGCCCCGGTCACCACGTTGAACACGCCGTCGGGCAGGCCGGCCTCGCTGGCGAGGCGGGCCAGCGTCAGCGTGGTCAACGGCGTCAGCTCGCACGGTTTGATCACCACCGTGCAGCCGGCGGCCAACGCGGGCAACACTTTCCACACGGCCATCTGCAGTGGATAGTTCCATGGCGTGATGGTGCCGACCACGCCGATCGCCTCGCGCCGAATGCTCGAAGTGTGGTCGCCGGAGTATTCCGCGGTGGCCTTGCCCTCGAGGTGGCGGGCCGCGCCTGCGAAGTAGTCGATGTTGTCGACGCTGCCAGGCACGTCGAACTCGGTGGCCAGCCGCACCGGCTTGCCGGTCTGGCTGACCTCCTCAGCCACCAGGTCGTCGGCGTGCTCCCCGGCCAACGCGGCCAGCTTGGCCAGCACCGCGGAGCGATCGGCAGGGGTCGCGGTGGCCCAGCCAGGCAGGGCCGCACGCGCCGACGCGACGGCCCGGTCCAGATCGGCGGGCGCCGCCAGCGCGTAGTCGGCGACGGCCTCACCGGTCGCGGGGTTGATCACGTGATGCAGGCCGCCACCGGTGATCACCGGGGCACCGTCGATCCAGCTGCCTGCCACGCTGGTGGAAACGGTCGCAGTCATGGCCCAACGCTAGCCGACGGTCAGCGGTGAGGCTACGCATTCCCGCAGCGCGAGGTCTTTCAAACGAGGGATTTCATGGCCATAGTTGCTTGAAACGACGGATTCCGTGCACAATCTCATCCATGGCTAACGCGGGCGCACCGCACGGAATGGCCCCCGTCTCGTTCCGCGTCAACACCTCCCGACCCGGCGCCGCGTTCCAGCTTGACGACTTGTCGAAGCAGATCATCGAGAAGCTGCAGCAGGACGGCCGCCGGTCGTATGCGGGCATCGGCAAGGCGGTCGGGCTGTCCGAGGCCGCCGTGCGTCAACGGGTCCAGCGTATGGTCGACGCCGGTGTCATGCAGATCGTGGCGGTCACCGACCCGATGCAGCTGGGCTTCGCCCGCCAGGCGATGATCGGCGTCCGCTGCACCGGCGACACCACGCGGGTGGCCGAGAAACTGGCCGCCATCGAATCAGTCGACTACGTCGTGCTGACCGCCGGGTCGTTCGACGCCATCGTCGAGGTGGTCTGTGAGGACGACGACGACCTTCTCGACCTACTCAATACCCAAATTCGCGCACTGCCTGGGGTGATATCAACCGAAACACTCGTTTATCTAAAACTCGTTAAGCAACAATACAATTGGGGTACACGATGACGACTACAGATATTACTCAAGAAGTTTCAACCGACCTCGGCGCAAAGGCGAGCCGTCACCTGTGGGGCCACTTCGCCCGCCACGGCAAGGGCATCACGCCGCCGATCATCACCCGCGGCGAAGGCGTCACCATCTGGGACGACAAGGGCAAGAGCTACATCGACGGCCTCTCAGGCCTTTTCGTGGTCCAGGTCGGCCATGGCCGCAAGGAGCTCGCGGAGGCCGCGGCCAAACAGGCCGAACAGCTGGCGTTCTTCCCGCTGTGGTCGTACGCCACGCCCACCGCGATCGAGCTGTCCGAGCGGGTCGCCGGCTACGCGCCGGGTGATCTGAATCGGGTGTTTTTCACCACCGGCGGCGGCGAGGCCGTCGAGTCGGCGTGGAAGCTGGCCAAGAACTACTTCAAGCTGACCGGCAAACCCGGTAAGCACAAGGTGGTTTCGCGTTCGATCGCCTACCACGGCACGCCGCAGGGCGCGCTGGCGATCACCGGCCTGCCCGCGTTCAAGGCGCAGTTTGAGCCGCTGACACCGGGTGGCTTCCGCGCACCGAACACCAACTTCTACCGCGCGCCCGCGCCGTACGAGCACGACGTCAAGGCGTTCGGTCAGTACTGCGCGGACCGCATCGCCGAGGCCATCGAGTTCGAGGGGCCCGACACCGTCGCGGCCGTATTCCTCGAGCCAGTGCAGAACGCAGGCGGCTGCTTCCCACCGCCGCCCGGGTACTTCGAGCGGGTCCGCGAGATCTGCGACGAGTACGACGTGCTGCTGGTGTCGGACGAGGTGATCTGCGCCTATGGCCGGATCGGATCGATGTTCGCCTGTGATGACTTCGGCTATGTGCCCGACATCATCACCTGCGCAAAGGGTCTCAGCTCGGGCTACTCGCCGATTGGCGCGATGATCGCCAGCGACCGGCTGTTCGAGCCGTTCAACGACGGCAAGACGACCTTCGCGCACGGCTATACGTTCGGCGGGCATCCCGTGTCGTCGGCGGTCGCCCTGGCCAACCTGGACATCTTCGAGCGCGAGGGCCTCAACGACCACGTCAAGGAGAACGCGCCCGTGTTCCGGGCCACTCTCGAGCGGCTCTACGATCTGCCGATCGTCGGCGACGTCCGTGGCGAGGGCTACTTCTACGGCATCGAACTCGTCAAGGACAAGGCCACCAAGGAGACGTTCAACGACGAGGAGAGCGAGCGGCTACTGCGCGGCTTCCTGACGCCCGCGCTGTTCGAGGCCGGCCTGTACTGCCGCGCCGACGACCGCGGTGACCCAGTCGTGCAGCTGGCGCCGCCGCTGATCAGCGGCCAAAAGGAGTTCGACGCCATCTATGAGATCATGCACGGCGTGCTCGACGAGGCGGGCCGCCTGCTCTAGCCGTCTCGCGCGAAACTGTATTCCAGCAGGCAAAGGGCGTGCTGGAATACAGTTTCGGCGCAGATTTGGCGCCGCGTACCGTCGGGCAGGTGACCGCGACGCCGAAGCCACCCGTCGACCCCGTCCGCTGGCAGCCGCCACCCGTCGACCCGCTGCCGGACCTGCCGCCGGCCAACCTGACCGTCATCCCCGTTCCCGGCAACGCTCCGGAGGATGTGGTGGTCGATGCCGACGGGAACATCTGGACCGGCGTCGACGACGGACGCATCGTGCGGATCTCCCCCGCAGGCGAGCCGACGGTGGTCGGCGACACTGGGGGCCGTCCGCTGGGTCTGGCCGTCGCCCGCGACGGTCGGCTGCTGATATGCGACAGCCCCCGCGGTCTGGTGGCGATGGACACTGGCAGCGGGCAGTTCCAGACGCTGGTCGAGGAGGTCGACAGCCGGCACCTACAGTTCTGCTCGAATGTGACCGAAACACCGGACGGCACAATCTATTTCACCGAGTCGACGAGTGCATTCACCTATGCGCACTTCAAGGGAGCGGTGCTCGAGGCCCGCCCGCGCGGCAGCCTGTTCCGTCGCGATCCGGACGGCACCGTGCTGACGGTCCTGCCCGGGCTGTACTTCGCCAACGGCGTCACGCCGACCAAGGACGGCTCGGCGCTGGTGTTCGCGGAGACGACGGCACGCCGGCTGGCGAAGTACTGGCTCACCGGGCCGCAGGCCGGCACGGTGACCACGCTGGTGGCCAACCTGCCCGGCCATCCCGACAACATCTCGACCGGCGCCGACGGCCGAATCTGGGTAGCGATCGTCTCCCCGGTCAACGCCGCCGCGGAGTGGCTGGCCCCGCGATCACCGACGTTGCGCAAGCTGCTGTGGAAGCTGCCCGACCGGCTGCAGCCCCAGATCAAGCCGGAGGTTTGGGCGGTCGCATTCGATCCCGACACCGGCAAGGTTGTCGCCGGTGTGCACACCGAGCACCCGTCGTTCGGCATGGTGTCCGGAGTCGTCGAAGCCGACGGCAAGCTGTGGATGGGCTGCATCGGAGCACCGGCCGTCGCGTACACCCAGACGCCTTGACCTGACGGATCAACCGGCACAGAATTCAATACGTGTTGAAAACGGTGGCGCGCCCGGTGGCCGAGGTGGCATACCGATTGGGCCTGGGACCGCGCCCGTCGGATGTGCCCGACCACCGGCTGGTCGAGCTCGTCGAGGGACCAGATCGATTGCCGCCAGGCCGGGCCATCGACCTTGGCAGCGGAACAGGTCGCAACGCGCTGTATCTCGCGACGCACGGATGGGACACGATCGGCGTCGAGATGGCCGGCTACGCGGTCGAAGTCGCTGCGCGAGCGGCGACCGCGAAGGCGCTGCCTGCCCGCTTCCTGCAGGGCGATGTCACGCGACTGGCCGAGCTGGACATCGGCGACGGTTTCAGCCTGCTCATGGATGGTGGCTGCTACCACATGATTCCGGCGAATCGGCGCGACGCCTACGCCGAGAGTGTCACGCGCGTCGCTGCGCCGCGCGCCCGCTTGATCATGGTCGGATTCAGTCAGCTGCTGGGAACCGGCATGCAGCGCGAGGAGTTGCTGTCGCGGCTGCGCGGCTGGCAACTCGTTGACGTCGATCGGGTGCCCGGCGAGCAGATGCGCGACTACGTTTCGGGTCCCGCTGCGCTGCGCGCGGCCTTGAAGCGCGGGGCGTTTCATCCTCTGCGCTACGAGTTCGAACTCGTGCCTCGCTGACGCGCGGTTGAAACCCGGGGCCCGGGTCGCCATCGCCTACCTCTCGCTTTAACAACAGCAACGCCAGTCACAGCGTGGCTCCCCGGAAAACGCCTCTCGATCGCCTAATCTGCGGTCACGATGGCGACCTCACGGATGTTCTCCACGCGGGCCTTTTCCGTGGTCGCAGCGATGGCGATGCTTGCTGCGCCTGCGCTGGTCGGCATGCCCGTGGCGACTGCCGAGCCGAACGCGGCACCCGAGGCCGCCACGTGCCCGTACAAGATGTCGACGCCTCCTGCGGTCGACTCGTCGGAGGTGCCGAAGGCCGGCGATCCGCCGGCTCCGCTGCCGGTGCCTGCCAAGCCACTCGGCGGTGACGCGCTGTCCGGCTGCGGGATCATCACCGCCCCCGGCACACCGCCGGTGCCCGAGGACATCTCCGCCGAGGCGTGGCTGGTGGCCGACCTGGACTCCGGGGACATCATCGCCGCCAGAGACCCGCACGGAAGGCATCGACCGGCCAGCATCATCAAGGTGCTGATCGCGACGCAGGCCCTGCGGGAGCTGCCGATCCACAGGGTCGTGGCGGGCACCCAGGACGACGCGAACGCCGAGGGCACCAGGGTCGGCGTCGGAGAGAACGGCTTCTACTCCATCAACGACCTGTTGCACGGCCTGCTCATGCACTCGGGCAACGACGCCGCGCACGCGTTGGCCATGCAACTCGGCGGAATGGACACCGCCGTGCAGAAGATCAACGACCTGGCAGGCAAGCTCGGCGGCCGCGACACCCGCGTCGCGACGCCGTCGGGCCTCGACGGCCCAGGCATGAGCACCTCGGCCTACGACATCGGCCTGTTCTACCGATACGCCTGGCAGAACCCAATTTTCGCCGACATCGTCGCCACCCGCAGCTTCGACTTCCCCGGCCGCGGCGACGTCGGCTATCCGGTGGAGAACGACAACCAGCTGCTCTACAACTACCCCGGAGCCCTCGGCGGCAAGACCGGCTACACCGACGACGCCGGCCAGACCTTTGTCGGCGCCGCGAACCACGACGGCCGCCGACTGGTCGCGGTACTGCTGCACGGCACCCGTCAGCCGATCGCGCCGTGGCAACAGGCCGCGCACCTGCTCGACTACGGCTTCGCGACGGCGCCAGGCACCAAGGTCGGCAAACTGATCGAACCCGATCCCACGTTGGTCGCACCCAAGCCGGAGGCCGCGACCAACACTGCCGCCAGCGCCGCGCTGCCGAGTGTCGACGCCATGCCGGTCCGGGTGGGCGTGGCGATCGTCGGGTCGGTCATCGTGTTCGGGCTGATCATGGGCGCCCGGTCGCTGAACCGCCGACCGGTGCGCTGACCGACCCTTCGGTGCCTCCGACGCCTTGCCACCGTCGAAATCGTCAGCACGTGACACCGGACGAGGGGCGCCGTACCCGGCCAGCGACGCGACGGCGCCTTGGAGGTGTGTGATGGCGTGGCTCGTTCTCGTGGTGTCCGGGGTTCTGGAAGCGGTATGGGCGACGGCACTGAGCAAGTCCGACGGATTCACGCGGCTCGTCCCGTCGCTGGTGTTCGGCGTAGCGCTGGCGTTGTCGATGCTCGGCCTGGCCGTAGCGATGCGCAGCCTGCCGGTCGGGACCAGTTATGCGGTGTGGGTCGGCATCGGCGCTGTACTCACCGTTGCGTACGCGATGCTGACCGGCGCGGAATCGGCATCACTGGCGAAGGTCGTGCTGATGACCGGCATCGTCGGCTGCGTGATCGGCCTAAAGGTGATCAGCTGACCGGATGTGGTGCGCGCTGCGCGTCCGCGAGACCGCCCCAACGCCAACGCCCCGATCAACAGGCCGAAGTCGCGCAACGCGACGTCGTAGAAGCCCGACAGCGTCAGCAGATTGACGATGATCCCGGCCAGCCACAGGGCGACGACATACGCGCCGATCCGCGGAGCGACGGCGACCAGGATGCCCGCGACGATCTCGATCACGCCGACGATGTGCATCGCCGTCGCTGCGTCACCGGGCAGGATCCCGTCGATCCAGGCGGCCAGGTACATGGGCCAGTTGGTCATCACGTTGGCGAACTTGTCCAGCCCGAACAGGATGGGCGCCACCGTGAACACGGTTCGCAACAGCAGGAATGCCTGGTAGGAGGGGTCCCTCAGGCGTGAGCGATCGAGGAAAGTCGCAGTGGCCATGGCTCCAGCCTTTCTAACGGATAATATTGTTCACGTTAGTGACGAAGCACTTCTATCGTCAAGAGTTTTGTATGTTAGAAAGGGGCCCGACGTGCCCTTCGCCGATCGAGACGCAGCAGGCATCGGCGCACTTTCCGATCCGGTTCGGCGCCGCCTCTACCTGTTCGTGTGCGCACGATCCGACCCGGTCAGCCGGGAACTCGCGGCCGATGCCCTGGGACTTGCGCCGCACCAGGCGAAATTCCACCTGGACCGACTCGAACGCGACGGGCTGCTCGACTCCTTCTACGCGCGCGTGAGCGGACGCAGCGGACCCGGCGCCGGGAGGCCCGCGAAGCTGTATCGCCGCACCGACCGCGACATCGCGGTTTCGCTTCCTGACCGCGAGTACCAACTGGCGGGCAGGTTGATGGCGGATGCGATCGCGGAGTCAGCAGAAACCGGAACCCCCGTCGTCGAGGCGCTGCATCGCCTGGCGAACACATACGGGCGACACCTCGGCGACGCGGCAGTCGGTGACCGATCGCCGCGCACCGCCCGCGCGGCACTGGATCTGGCCGTCGAAACCCTCACCGACAACGGCTACGAGCCCCGCCCCGACGACGGCCGCATCGTCATGGTCAACTGTCCCTTTCACGCACTGGCGCAGGCGCAGACGCAACTCGTCTGCCAGATGAACCACGCCCTGATCGGCGGCCTCACCGATGCGCTCGGACCTCACCATCCGGTCGCCGAATTGGACCCGGCGCCCGACCGTTGCTGCGTGGTACTCACCGAGACGCGGACCGCTTAGCGCCGGCGCAGCCGCGAAAGTCCCAGCGCGCCAAGGGCTCCCACCGCTACGGCCGCCAGCGCCCCGCGCACCCCGAGACCCTCGCGGATCTCCACCCGCGGGGTGATCTGGGCCGGCGCGGGCGGCTCGACCGGCGCGGGGGCGAGGTTTTCGGTCGACGTCGCCGCCCATGCCGTCGCGAACAGGATCAACCGCGCGGTGATATAGGCGAACACCATCAGGCCAAGCACCGGGCCGAACACGGCGCCGGCGGGGCCGTGTAGGACCGCGCGCAAGAAGATCGATGCCAGCTGCTTGAAGACCTCGAAACCGACCGCCGCGATCAGCCCGGCGCGCACGGAACTGCGGAAGCTTATCGATTCGCGCGGCAGCCGCGCAATGATCCAGGTGAACAGCAGCCACGAGATCAAGAAAGACACGAGCAGCGAGACGACGCGGAGTATGCCCGCCAGTGCCGGAAAGTCGTGGATGCCAAACCATTCCAGCACGTTGGTCATCAGTTCCGGATTGCCCAGCGCGGTTAGCGCGATGGTTATCAGCAGCGCTACGAACGTCGTGAGCAGGGCCGCGAGATCGGACAGCTTGGTGCGCACAAAGCCGGGTGGCTTGCCGCGTTGATCCCCCCACATCTGGCTCAGTGCTTCGCGCAGGTTGGCCATCCAGCCCAGGCCGGCCCACGCAGCCGTGGCCAACCCGATGACGCCCACCGACGTGCGTGACTGGATTGCGGCGTCCATCACATGGCTCAGCTGCTGACCGAGATCGCCCGACACAGTCGACTTGATGCGCATGTCGATGTCGGCCAACACATCGGGACGGCGCGACAACACGAATCCTCCCGTGGCGAATCCGACCATCGCCAACGGAAACAGTGCGAACACTGTGAAATACGTGATGCCAGCGGCGAAGAAATCGCCCTTGGCTTGCTGATAGCGGTCATAGGCCCGCATCACGTGGTCGAACCAGCCGTACCGCGCCCGAAGGCGGTCCATGATCCCCGGTTTGGCCGGCTCCGTCATCCCAGCCTCCCCAGAGCGGTTACGCGCGTGGCGCTAGAAACCCTAACCGGTCGTATACCCGCTTCAGCGTCTTCGCAGACACGTCGTTGGCGCGCTCCGCGCCGGCCGCGAGCACCGATTCGAGCTCGGAGGGATCGGCGAGCAGTTCGTCGACGCGCGTCTTGATCGGCGTGACGAATTCGACCACGGCCTCGGCGGTGTCGGCCTTCAGGTCGCCGTAGCCCCGGCCGGCGTAGCCCTCGACGAGCTTGTCGACGTCGGTGCCGCTGACCGCGGACTGAATGGCCAGCAGGTTGGACACCCCGGGTTTGGCGTCGGGGTCGAAGCGGATCTCACGCTCGCTGTCGGTGACCGCCGAGCGGATCTTCTTCGCCGACGCCTTCGGATCGTCGAGCAGGTTGATCAACCCCGCCTCGGTGGCCGCCGACTTGCTCATCTTCGACGTCGGATCCTGCAGGTCGTAGATCTTGGCCGTCGCCTTCTGGATCATCACGTCGGGCACGACGAACGTGTCGGGGAACCGCGAGTTGAACCGCTGCGCGACATCGCGGGCCAGCTCGAGGTGCTGACGCTGATCCTCCCCGACCGGCACCAGATCGGTGTCGTAGAGCAGCACGTCGGCGGCCTGCAGGACCGGGTAGGTGAACAGGCCGACGGTGGTGGAGTCGGTGCCCTGTTTCTGCGACTTGTCCTTGAACTGCGTCATCCGCGAGGCCTGACCGAAACCGGTGAAACAGCCCAGCACCCAAGCGAGTTCGGCGTGTGCGGCGACGTGGCTCTGCACGAAGATCGTGCTGCGGGACGGGTCGATGCCCAGCGCGACGTACTGCGCGGCCGTGACGAGCGTGCGACGGCGCAGCTGCTCGGGATCCTGCGGAATCGTGATCGCGTGCAGGTCGACGACGCAGAAATAGGCGTCGTACTCATCCTGCAGACCCACCCACTGGCTGATCGCGCCCAATGCATTGCCTAGGTGCAGGGAGTCAGATGTGGGTTGCACGCCGGAGAAGACGACGCGCCGCGCAGAAGTACTCATGATGCATCGATCTTTTCACACGGATGCGAGCGATTTCGGCGCGATTACGGTCGCTGCGTCCTGTCGCTCAGCGTCCCTTAGCGCGCCGAACTCACCCAATGGCCTTCGGGGTGTTCTTCCGCTCTTGGACTTCGTCCATCGCCCTTCGTGCAAACACCCACCGCTCGGTGATCGCCATCTGCCCGCGCCCTCTGCCGAGGAAGGTGACGAACCACGAGATGACGGCGATGAGGCGGTTACGACTGCCGACAAGGTAGTAGAGATGCAATCCGAGCCATGCGAGCCAGGCGAGGAACCCGCCGAACTCGAGCTTGCCGACCTGGCACACCGCGTTGAACCGCGAGATGGTCGCCATGCTGCCTTTGTCGAAGTACTTGAACGGCTGTCGAGTCGCCTGGGCGTCGCCCTTGAGGCCAGCCTTGATCTGCTTGGTGGCGTAGACGGCGCCCTGGATCGCGCCCTGGGCCTGGCCAGGCACGCCGGGCACGTTCATCAGATCGCCGACGACGAAGACATGCGGATGACCCTTGACAGTGAGGTCCGGCTCGACGATCACGCGGCCGGCGCGATCACATTCGGTCCCGTCGGATTGTTCGGCAAGGATCCGTCCGAGCGGACTGGCCTGTACGCCAGCCGACCAGACCTTGCAAGCGCAGTCGATGCGATGTTCGGTGCCGTCCTTTTCCTTGACCGTCAGGCCCATGTAGTCGACGTTCGTCACCATGGTGTTGAGCCGGACCTCCACACCCATTTTCTCCAGCCGATGCTGCGCCTTGAGGCCCAGTTTGGGTCCCATCGGGGGCAACACCGCGGGTGCGGCCTCGATCAGGATCACCCGGGCCTCACTCGGGTCGATCGTTCGGAACGCCCCCTCCAGAGTCCGGTGTGCAAGCTCGGCGATTTGCCCCACGACTTCGACGCCCGTTGGTCCGGCGCCCACCACGACGAACGTCAGTCGGCGCTCGCGTTCGGCCTGCGACGCCGTCACCTCGGCGGCCTCGAACGCACCGAGGATCCGGCCCCGCAACTCGAGGGCGTCGTCGACCGTCTTCATGCCGGGCGCAAAGGCCTCGAAATGGTCGTTGCCGAAGTACGACTGCTGCGCGCCTGCGGCCACGATGAGACTGTCGAACGGAGTTACGCGCTCCCAGTCGAGCAGCTTCGACGTTACGGTCTTGTTCTTCAGGTCGATCCCGACGACATCGCCGAGCAACACCTCTGCATTCTTCTGCTTACGCAAGATGATTCGCGTTGCGGGCGCGATCTCGCCGACCGAGAGGATGCCCGTCGCGACCTGATACAGCAGCGGTTGGAACAGGTGATGGGTCGTCTTCGCGATGAGCGTGATGTCGACGTCCACGCGCTTCAGGTGCTTCGCGGCGAACAGCCCGCCGAAGCCCGAACCGATGATGACGACGCGGTGACGCCGAGGCACGATGCTGGGGACGTTCATTGGAAGTGCTCCTCCCACGACACACCCGGATGTACAGACCCTAACCGACGCCATTGCGGTGCGCCCGGTTCCGGCGAATCGATTCACCCGATGACCAACTCACCGATATTCAACGGTCACCGGAGCGTGGTCGGACCAGCGCAGCGCGTAGGCCGCGGCCCGTTCCACCCGCGCCGCACTGGCCCGCGCCGCAAGCCCACGCGTCGCGAGCTGGTAGTCGATGCGCCAGCCGGCGTCGTTGTCGAAGGCCCTGCCGCGCCATGACCACCAGGAGTACGGGCCGGGCACGTCGGGGTGCAATACCCGAACCACGTCGACCCAGCCCGCGGCAATCAGCTCGGTGAGCCACTGCCGCTCGGCGGGCAGAAATCCGGACTTCTTGACGTTGCCGCGCCAGTTCTTGATGTCGTTCTCGGTATGAGCGATGTTCCAGTCGCCACAGACGACGGCGTCGCGATCGGTCAGCGTCGCCATCCGGTGCGAGAGCGCCGACATGAACCGCTCCTTCTCGAGCTGGCGGTCGGTGCCGGCCTCACCGGTCTGGATGTAGACGCTCGCGACGGTCAGCCCGTCGATGTCGACCTCCACATAGCGGCCGTGCAGCGCGAATTCGTCGGCACCCAGATCGCGCACCGCTGTGATCGGATGGCGGCTCAACACTGCAACACCGTTGCGGCCCTTGACTTCTGCACCGACCGACGCCACACGCCAGCCGTCGGACAGTGCGGGCGCCAGCGCCGCGGCGAGTTGGTCGTCGTCGGCCCGCGTCTCCTGTAGGCACACCACGTCGGCCACCGTTTCCGACAACCACGGCAGCAGCCCGAGGTTCTTGGATGACCGTTGCTTGACCGCAGCGCGGATGCCGTTGACGTTGATGGTGCTGACGATCACGGGCCATGACCCTATCGGCACGCTTGCGATACCGCCGGTATCACCTTTAGTGTCGGGCAGCATGACCGAGCGCGCACCGATACACCTGGGTTCCGGCGAGCCAATGCTTTTGCTGCATCCGTTCATGATGTCGCAGAACGTGTGGAAAAGCGTTGCGCCGCTGATAGCTGAGACCGGCCGCTACGAGGTCTTCGCGCCGACCATGCCCGGCCACAATGGCGGTACCAAAGGCCCGTTCTTCCTGGGTTCCGGGTCACTGGCCGACGATGTCGAACGCCGGATGGACGCGCTCGGCTGGGACACCGCGCACATCGTCGGCAACTCACTCGGCGGCTGGGTGGCCTTCGAACTGGAGCGCCGTGGCCGGGCCCGCACGCTGACCGGCATCGCGCCGGCCGGCGGCTGGAGCCATTTCACGCCGGCGAAGTTCGAGATCGTCGGCAAGTTCCTGGCCGGCATCCCGATCTGGCTGTTCACCCTGGTGTTTGGTCAGCGCGTTCTGAAGCTGCCGTTCACCCGGTACCTGGCGCATCTGCCGGTCAGTGCCCGGCCCGACGGCCTGAGCGACGAGGACCTGATCGACATCATCGACGACGTCTCCCACTGCCGGGCCTATTACCAACTGCTGGCCAAGTCGCTGCTGCTGCCGGGCCTGCAGGAGCTGGCCGAGGGCAGCGCACCGACGCATCTGGTCATCTGCGAGAAGGACCGGGTGCTGCCGCATCCGCGGTACACCCGTCACTTCACCGCGCACCTGCCGAAGGACACGCAGATCACCCATCTCGACGGAGTCGGGCACATCCCGATGTTCGAGGCGCCGCGCAGGGTCACCGACCTGATCGTCGGCTTCGTCGACCGCTACGCGACGCCGCCGAACAAGGCCACGGGCTAAGCGTCGAGCGACTTCTTGAAGTTGGCCGCGATGGTGTCGAGGAACTCCTCGCTGGTCTGCCACGGCTGATCTTCGCCGATCAGCAGCGCCAGGTCCTTGGTCATCTGACCGCCCTCGACCGTGCCGATCACGCTCTCCTCCAGCGTGTCTGCGAACTTGATCACGTCAGGGGTGTTGTCCAGCTTGCCGCGATGCTCCAGCCCGCGAGTCCACGCGAAGATCGACGCGATCGGGTTGGTGGAGGTGGGCTTTCCCTGCTGGTGCTGGCGGTAGTGGCGGGTGACGGTGCCGTGCGCGGCCTCGGCCTCGACGGTCTTGCCGTCCGGGGTCATCAGCACGGACGTCATCAGGCCCAGTGAGCCGTAGCCTTGCGCAACTGTGTCGGATTGGACGTCGCCGTCGTAGTTCTTGCAGGCCCACACGTAGCCGCCCTCCCACTTGAGGCAGGAGGCGACCATGTCGTCGATCAACCGGTGCTCATAGGTGAGACCCTTGGCGTCGAACTCCTCCTTGTACTCCTCATCAAAGATGCGCTGGAACTCGTCCTTGAACATCCCGTCGTAGCCCTTGAGGATGGTGTTCTTCGTCGACAGATAAACCGGGTAATTCTGTTGCAGCCCATAGTTGAACGACGAGCGAGCGAAGTCCTGGATCGACTTCTTGAAGTTGTACATGCCCATGATCACGCCGCCGTCCTCGGGGATCTGGACGACGTCGTGCACGATGGGCTCGCTGCCGTCCTCCGGAGTGAACGTCACGGTGAAGGTGCCGGCGCGGTCGACTTTGAAGTTGTCGGCGCGGTACTGATCGCCGAACGCGTGACGGCCGATGATGATCGGTTTGGTCCAGCCGGGAACCAGTCGCGGCACGTTCTTGATGACGATCGGCGCGCGGAAGATGGTGCCGCCCAAGATATTTCGGATGGTGCCGTTCGGAGACAGCCACATCTTCTTGAGGTTGAACTCCTTGACGCGCGCCTCGTCGGGCGTGATCGTCGCGCACTTCACGCCGACGCCGTGGCGCTTGATCGCCTCGGCGGCCTCGATGGTCACCTGGTCGTCGGTGGCGTCGCGGTGCTCGATGCCGAGGTCGTAGTAGTCCAAGTTCACGTCGAGGTACGGGTAAATCAGGGTGTCCTTGATGAGCTTCCAGATGATGCGAGTCATCTCGTCACCGTCGAGCTCTACTACCGTGCCTTCGACTTTGATCTTGGACATGGAAGTCCGCTTCCTCCTACGCCTGCCGACCACCTCGTGAGCAGTCGAGTGTGAGCCTTCGAGTGTTCCTCGCGGTCGACATTACAAGGCTGGCTAAACGTGTGAAGGGCCAACTTTGGCTACTGACCAGTAGCTTTCCTCGGCGTACAAGGCAACGGGCGTCAGCCTCGTGCGGTCTCCAGTGCGGCATTGAACGTCTTGCTCGGACGCATCACCGCCGTGGTCTTCTCGCTATCCGGGTAGTAGTAGCCACCGATGTCCACGGCATCGCCCTGCACCTCGTTGAGTTCGGCCACGATGACGTCTTCGTTCTCGGTCAACGTCTTGGCAAGTGGAGCGAACTGTTCGGCCAGTTCCTTGTCCTCGCCCTGCGCGGCGAGTTCCTGCGCCCAATACATCGCGAGGTAGAACTGGCTGCCACGGTTGTCGAGCTCACCGGCCTTGCGCGACGGATTCTTGTTGTTGTCCAACAGCTTTCCGGTCGCGGCATCGAGCGTCTTGGCGAGGATCTTCGCCCGCTCGTTGCCGGCCTTCTTACCCAGGTCCTCCAAGCTGACGGCCAGCGCCAGGAATTCGCCAAGCGAGTCCCAGCGCAGGTGGTTCTCCTCCACCAGCTGACTGACGTGCTTGGGCGCCGAACCGCCTGCGCCCGTCTCGTACAGGCCACCGCCGGCCATCAGCGGCACGATCGACAGCATCTTGGCACTGGTGCCGAGTTCCAGGATCGGGAACAGATCGGTGAGGTAGTCGCGAAGGATGTTGCCGGTCGCGGCGATGGTGTCCTGCCCGCGCATCGCGCGCTCGATCGTGTGCCGCATGGCCCGTTCTTGCGACATGATCTGGATGTCGAGGCCCTCGGTGTCATGGTCGGCGAGGTACGTGTTGACCTTCTTCCTCAGTTCGTTCTCGTGCGGACGTTCCTGGTCCAGCCAGAACACCACGGGCATGCCGGAGTCGCGGGCCCGGGTGACGGCCAGCTTGACCCAGTCGCGGATCGGTGCGTCCTTGACGACGGGCATGCGCCAGATGTCGCCGGCTTCCACGTTCTGCGTTAGCAGCACCTCGCCGGTGTCGAGGTCGACGATGTTGGCGACGCCGTCCTCGGGGATCTCGAAGGTCTTGTCGTGCGAGCCGTACTCCTCGGCCTGCTGCGCCATCAGGCCGACGTTGGGGACGGTGCCCATGGTCGTCGGGTCGAACTGGCCGTGCGTCTTACAGAAGTTGATGATCTCCTGGTAGATGCGGGAGAAGGTGGACTCGGGGTTCACCGCCTTGGTGTCCTTGGTCCGACCGTCGGCGCCGTACATCTTGCCGCCCAGCCGGATCATCGCGGGCATCGAGGCGTCCACGATGACGTCGCTGGGGGAATGGAAGTTCGAGATTCCCTTGGCCGAATCCACCATGGCCAGCTCGGGCCGGTGTTCGTGGCAGGCGTGCAGGTCTTGGATGATCTGTTCGCGTTGAAATGACGGCAGCGATTCGATCTTGTTATAGAGATCGGACAGGCCATTGTTGACGTTGACGCCCAGTTCGTCGAACAGCTGCTGGTGCTTGGCGAAAGCGTCCTTGTAGAAGACCTTCACCGCGTGGCCGAACACGATCGGGTGCGACACCTTCATCATCGTCGCCTTGACGTGCAGTGAGAACATCACGCCGGTCTTGTACGCGTCCTCCATCTGTTCTTCGTAGAAGTCGCACAAGGCCTTCTTGCTCATGAACATGCTGTCGATGACGTCGCCGTCGTCCAGCTTCACCTCGGGTTTGAGCACGATCGTCTCGCCGCCCGTGGTCTGAAGCTCCATCTTCACCTTGCGCGCACGGTCCAGCGTGATCGACTTCTCACCGTGGTAGAAGTCGCCCTGCTTCATGGTCGCCACGTGAGTGCGCGAGGCCTGAGACCACTCGCCCATGCTGTGCGGGTGCTTGCGCGCGTACTCCTTGACCGCGTTGGGGGCGCGGCGATCCGAGTTGCCTTCGCGCAGCACCGGGTTCACCGCGCTGCCTAAGACCTTGGCGTAGCGCTGCTTGATCTCCCTTTCCTCGTCGGTCTTCGGTTCGCCGGGGTAGTCCGGCAGGTCGTAGCCCTTGGCCTTCAGTTCCTTGATGGCAGCCAGCAGCTGAGGCACCGAGGCGCTGATGTTCGGCAGCTTGATGATGTTGGTGTCCGGCAGCTGCGTCAGCCCGCCCAACTCGGCCAAGTTGTCCGGCACGCGCTGCTCTTCGGTCAGGTAGTCACCGAACTCGGCCAGGATGCGCGCCGCCACGGAGATGTCGCTCGTCTTGACGTCGATGCCCGCGGGTTCGGTGAAAGTGCGGATGACCGGCAGAAACGCGTACGTCGCAAGCAGCGGCGCTTCGTCGGTCAGCGTGTAGATGATGGTCGGCTGCTGGGCACTCATGGTCACTCTCCCGGCGTCATGGTCGGTCAGAATCTGAGGAGCTTCGCGTTGTCTCGGCGGCTATCAGTATCACGTCGGATACGACGCTACGCGTGAGCCACGGATCCAGAAGCGCCTCAGCCGCGTGAGAACCCGCTGGCACCCACTCAGCGGCATGCGATACGCTTCTCTTCGGTCATGAGTGCCAGCATTAAGCCCCGGCTTGCTGGCCGGCAACCCTCCAACCGCGGTGGGGTGCCCCGGGTGATGACCAGGTTGAGTAGCCGCAACCGGCTACCGGCAAGCGCGGGTCCGTTGTGACGGGCCCCCAGAGAAGACAGGCGGAGGTCCGGCGTGCGCAGTTGTCACTGAGTGCGTCGAACCGAGCCCAGCCGACCCATCACACCAGGAGAACACCCCATGAGCACCGAAAACACCCTCGACGACCCGACGGCGCGGTGGTCGTTCGAGACCAAACAGGTCCATGCCGGCCAGACGCCGGACATCGCGACCAACGCGCGAGCGCTGCCGATCTACCAGACCACGTCCTATACGTTCAACAGCACTGAACACGCCGCCGCGCTGTTCGGCCTTGCCGAGCCCGGCAACATCTACACCCGGATCATGAACCCGACGCAGGACGTCGTCGAGCAGCGCATTGCGGCGCTGGAAGGCGGTGTCGCGGCGCTGTTCCTGGCATCGGGGCAGGCCGCCGAGCACTTCGCGATCCTCAACCTCGCCAACGCGGGCGACCACATCGTGTCGAGTCCGCGGCTCTACGGCGGCACCTACAACCTGTTCCACTACACGCTGCCCAAGATCGGCATCGAGGTCAGCTTCGTCGAGGACCCCGACGAGCTGGAATCGTGGCGGGCCGCGGTGCGGCCGAACACCAAGGCCTTCTTCGGGGAGACCATCTCGAACCCGCAGAACGACATCCTCGACATCCCGAACGTCGCGGCCGTCGCGCATGACGCAGGCGTGCCGTTGATCGTCGACAACACCGTCGCCACCCCGTACCTGATCCAGCCGCTGCGCCACGGCGCCGACATCGTCGTGCACTCGGCCACGAAGTACCTGGGCGGACACGGCGCGGCGATCGCCGGCGTGATCGTCGACGGCGGCACCTTCGACTGGACCAACGGCAAGTTCCCCGGCTTCACCACGCCGGACCCCAGCTACCACGGTGTGGTGTTCGCCGAACTCGGCCCGCCCGCGTTCGCGTTGAAGGCCCGCGTGCAGCTGCTCCGCGACCTGGGGTCGGCGGCCTCGCCGTTCAACGCCTTCCTGGTGGCACAGGGATTAGAGACGCTGAGCCTGCGCGTTGAGCGTCATGTAGAGAATGCGCAACGCGTCGCTCAGTTCCTGGCCGGGCATGACGACGTGATCTCGGTGAACTATGCCGGCCTGCCCACCTCGCCGTGGTACGAGCTGGGAAAGAAGCTGGCGCCCAAGGGAACCGGTGCGGTGCTGGCCTTCGAGCTGGCCGGAGGCATCGACGCAGGGAAGGCGTTCGTCAACGCGCTGACGCTGCACAGCCATGTCGCGAACATCGGCGACGTGCGGTCGCTGGTGATCCATCCGGCGTCGACGACACATGCCCAGCTCACCCCGGAGGAGCAGCTGGCCACCGGCGTGACACCCGGGCTGGTGCGGCTCGCGGTCGGCATCGAGGGCATCGACGACATCCTGGCCGACCTGGAACAAGGGTTCGCCGCGGCCAAGCCGTTCAGTGCGTCCGGCGCGACAGATCCGCGCACGACGGCGGCGTTCTGATGACGATCTTCGACGTGTCCACCACAACGCTGCCTGCCGAGGGTGAAGTCGGCCTGGTCGACATCCGCTCGCTGACTTTGGAGAACGGCACCGTCATCGACGACGTCACGATTGCCGTGCAGCGGTGGGGCCAGCTGTCGCCCAACCGCGACAACGTGGTCGTCGTGCTGCACGCCCTTACCGGCGACTCGCACATCACCGGCCCGGCCGGTCCCGGCCATCCGACGCCGGGATGGTGGGACGGCGTGGCGGGGCCGGGCGCCCCGATCGATACGAACCGTTGGTGCGCCGTCGCGACCAATGTGCTCGGCGGGTGCCGCGGCTCAACGGGACCGAGCTCGCTGCATACCGATGGAAAGCCTTGGGGCTCAAGGTTTCCGCTGGTGTCAGTGCGCGACCAGGTCGAGGCTGACGTTGCGGCGCTGGCGGCGCTGGGCATCACCGAGGTCGCCGCGGTGGTCGGCGGCTCCATGGGCGGCGCCAGGGCGCTGGAGTGGATCGTCAGCCACCCCGACGCGGTGCGCTCGGCGCTGGTGTTGGCCGTCGGTGCGCGCGCCACGGCCGATCAGATCGGCACCCAGAGCACTCAGATCGCGGCGATCAAGTCCGACCCGGACTGGTGCAACGGTGACTACTACGGCACCGGTCGTTCGCCGGATCTCGGCATGGAGATCGCGCGGCGTTTCGCGCACCTGACGTATCGCGGCGAGGTCGAACTGGACACCCGGTTCGGCAACGATCCCCAGGGCGACGAGGATCCTGCGACGGGGGGCCGCTACTCGGTGCAGAGCTACCTCGAACACCAGGGCCACAAGATCCTGGCGCGCTTCGACGCCGGTACGTATGTGGCACTGACCGAATCGCTTTCGAGCCATGACGTGGGCCGTGGCCGCGGCGGCGTTGAGCATGCGCTGCGCGGCTGCCCCGTCCCGGTGGTCGTCGGCGGCATCACGTCGGACCGTCTGTATCCCCTGCGGCTGCAGGAGGAGCTGGCCGAGCTGCTGCCGGGCTGTACCGGGCTGAACGTCGTCGACTCCATCTACGGTCACGATGCGTTCCTGCTGGAGACCGAGGCGGTCGGCAAGCTCGTCCGAGAGACGTTGGAGTTGGCCGAACTGTGACCCACTCCGGGCAGCATCGTTCACTGTCGTTCGGCGCGGAAGCCGCCGCATACGAGCGGGGCCGACCGTCGTATCCACCCGAAGCGATCGACTGGCTGCTGCCGCCGGATGCCGCCGACGTGCTCGACCTCGGCGCGGGCACCGGCAAGCTGACCACCCGGCTCGTCGAACGCGGGCTCGGTGTCGTCGCCGTTGATCCGATCCCGGAGATGCTCGAGCTGCTGAGCAACTCGCTGCCCGATACGCCGGCGTTACTGGGCACGGCCGAAGAGATCCCGCTGCCCGACGACAGCGTCGACGCGGTGCTGGTGGCGCAGGCGTGGCACTGGTTCGACCCCGAGCTCGCCGCCAAGGAGGTGGCGCGCGTGCTGCGGCCGGGCGGTCGACTCGGCCTGGTGTGGAACACCCGCGACGAACGGCTGGGCTGGGTCAAGGATCTCGGCCGCATCATCGGCCACGAGGACGACCCGTTCAGCCACAAGGTAACGCTGCCCGGGCCGTTCACCAACGTGGAGCGCCACCAGGTCGAGTGGACGAGTTACCTGACGCCGCAAGCGCTTATCGACCTCGTCGCATCACGCAGTTACTGCATCACCTCTCCGGAGAAGGTGCGCACCCGCACGCTGGACCGGGTACGCGACCTGCTGGCCACCCACCCCGCGCTGGCCAACACCAACGGCCTGGCGCTGCCGTACGTCACCGTGTGTATCAGGGCGACGGTCTCATAACGCCCAAACGGACGTATCGGCGGGAAAGTTCGAGTGATTCGCGCCAGAACGTCGATCTCGGCGTGGGCTAACGCGTGATGTAGCCGCCGATGAGGGCGGTGCCCGGCCCGGGCTTGGCGCCGGGCCCCGGGGCGTGGATTGCGTTGCCGGCGTTGAGTTCTGCCCCGCATTCAGCGCACACCACCTTGGCGGTCGTCGCATGGCCGCAATCGGCGTGCACGGTCAGCACCGGTGGGCCGTCGGGTGCGGACAGCCATTTGTCGCCCCACGCGAGCAGCGTGGCGATCACCGGATACAGGTCCCGGCCCCTTTCGGTGAGCACGTACTCGTAGCGCGCAGGCGTGCTCTGGTACCGACGCCGTTCGACGACGCCGTTGCGCTCGAGCTCGTCCAGCCGGGCGGCCAGGATGTTGGACGCTATACCGAGGTCGCGGCGGATGTCCTCGAACTTCGCCATACCAGCGAATAAATCCCGTACGACCAGCGGCGTCCACCGCTGCCCGATCACGTCGACCGCGCGTGCGATCGAGCAGGAGATGTCCGCGAACGCCTGTTTCGGCATGCCTCGAACATAGTCCATTGCTTTTCACAATGGTGACTGGTTAGTTTACTTTTAAATCACAATCGACTTCGGGGGAGGGCCATGGCGACAGAAACGACCGATGCGATCGCGGTGTTCTGCGACGCGACCCGGGCCCGCGATGTCGACCGAATCGTCAGCACGCTCGCGCCCGACGCGGAGCTACTGTCGCCGCTGTCCGGCCGAATGGTGTTCCGCGGCCGCGACGACCTGCGCGTGCTGCTCGGCGCCGTCTACGGCGGGCTGTCCAACCTGGTCTGGCGCGAGGTCATCGGCGAGGGCGCGACCCGAGTGGCCGTCAGCGACGCGCGGATCGCGGGTGTCGCGATCACCGACGCGATGGTGCTCGAGCTCGACGACGCCGGGCTGATCGTGCGGATCCGGCCTCACCTGCGGCCGTGGCTGGCCATCACGCTGTTCGCTGTGCTTCTGGGGCCGAGGATAGCCCGTCATCCCGGCGTGCTGCGCCGCGCTCTGCGACGCTGACACCGAACCACTTCTGCAGCGCGGCGTGTAACTGCTCCTCGTCGTCGGTCTCGAAAGTGTTTGCCGCCCAAGCGACATAACCGTCGGGCCGAATCAGCAGCGTGCAGGCCTCGAGATCGGCGACGGCGCCTTCCACGACATCGACACGGTCCAACCACCCCTGTGCGGATTCGACTGCGTGTCCGCCGGACAGGTCGAGCAATACCGGACGGGCCCGGTGCAAAAGGTCGGCTAGCCGTCGCCCATCGTCAAGGGTGAGGTCGGGCACCAGCCGCCCCGCGAGCGGATGGTCCTCGCCCACGTCGTAGCGGACGTCAGAGCCCGCGAGGAGGTGTGCCATGTGTTCGGCGACGCCGGGCTGCTGCAGTAGCTCCTTGAAAAGTTCTCGTAGCGCAGCGATCTCGGGCCCAGGACCGAAAAGAGCGGTCTGGGACATCGAGTGCATCATCACCCGCTCTCCGACCGGATACCGTTCAGATTGGTAGCTGTCGAGCAGATCCGGCGGCGCCCAGCCGTTGACGGCGGCCGCCAGCTTCCAGCCGAGGTTCATCGCGTCCTGCAGACCAAGATTCAGGCCCGGACCGCCCATCGCCGAATGCACATGGGCGGAATCGCCAAGCAGGAAGATGTTTCCCGCGCGGTAGCGGTCGGCCTGGCGGGTGTTCTGCCCGGCGATGCGGCGCAACGCTTGGGGTCCGTCGCCGGCGGGCGCCTCGACGGGCAGGTCGACGCCGAGGATTCGTCGCGCGCTGTCGCGCAGCTCGTCGAGCGTCATCGGCGCGGAGTCGTCCGCTTGCTGGTCGAACTCGATGGTTCCGAGCAGCGGCCGACCACGTTCCATTTCCGCGAAGATAAAGCCGCCGTTGTCGAGACGGTTGTGCCCCCACGGCAATGGGCCGAAACCTGGGATATCGAGACCGCCATTGGCGGTGCGCATCTTGTCGGGCAGGCGCACATGGGCAATTCGGGCGACCGTGTTCGACGTGTAGCCGGGAAAGCCGATGCCGGCCAGCTTGCGCACGGTGCTGCGCCCGCCGTCGGCGCCGACGAGGTAGGTCGTCTCCAGTGTGTAGGCCCCGTCCGGTCCCGACACGTCGACAGCGGCGCCGACGGATTGCGTCTGTATGCCGGTCAGCTCGTGGCCCCAGCGGACGTCGACACCGAGTTCGCGTGCTCGCTCGTCAAGCAGCCGGACCAGCCGTGGCTGCTGCATCATCATCGCGTACATCGGGTTGTCACGAACGCCGGAGAGCGGCACCGACATTCCGCTGAACATCCATTCGTATGCCGGGCGTGGCGGATCGTCTGAGCCGGTGAACCTCTGGTAGAGCCCACGCATGTCGAGCAGTCGAATAACCTGTCCGACCATGCCGTTGGCCTTGGGCTCATCGCTGGGCGCAGGCAATCGCTCGAGCACCACGGGCCGCACGCCCGCCAGCGCCAGCTCACACGCCAGCATCAGGCCGTTCGGGCCTGCGCCGGAAATGACTACGTCAGCTCGGTTTTCGGTCATCGGCTTCCCCTTGTCGTTGGTGCCGGCAGGCCGGCCGCCACATCGGCGAACGCGGACCGCAGCAGAGTGGTGATCGCCACCGGCGGGTCCGCCGTGGCATAGGTCTCCGACGCCGCGTCGCCGACCGCGCGTACGACGGCCGCCATGAGGCGCGGATACATGTCGCGGGCCGGATCGGTGCCGGTTCGTTCGGCGATCGCCTCGACCCACTCGTCGAACAGGTCCTTGGTCATCGCATTTCGGATTTCCTGGCTCAGTAATAGCTTTCGGATCTCGACAAGCTGCGCGCGGCTAGGGATACGGTTCTTGTTGCCGTCCATGTCGCTGAAGTCCTCCTCCAGCGGTGCCACGACGGCCTCGGTGATCGAGGTCCATAGCGGCTCGTCCGCCGGACGCTGGCGCAGCACGGCGATGCTGCGCCGCAAGCGTTCGGTCTGGCGATACGCGAGCGCCTCGTACTTGCCTGCGAAGTAATTGCTGAAGGTGCGCAACGAGACACCGGCAAGATCGGCGATCGCCTCACGCGTGACGTTGTCGATGCCGCGCTCGAACGTCAGCTGCATTGCAGCGTCGCTGAGCGCCCTGCGGGTGTCGAGTTTCTTGCGCTCTCGAAGCCCCAACGCGGTGACCATACGACCAGACTAGCCAAAAGTTGCATAGTAGGCAAAATTGCCTGTCAGGCAGCTTCTTGATCCAACAAATGGATAAAATGTCCATTCCAGCTGTAATGGCTAGAATGGGTTCATGCCCACACTGACTTTCCGTAACCGCGACGGCGAGCTGGTCGACGTCCCGACCGTCGCCGCCACGCGGTTCAAGAACGAGTTCGGCTCGATCTTCGAGCAGGCCGCGCTGGGCGGTGCGGTCGCGATCACCAAACACAACACGCCGAAGGCGGTGTTGTTGTCCTATGCCGAGTTCGAAGCGCTGACGAAGGCGAGCACGCCTGCGCTCGACGACTTGTCCGACGAATTCGACCGACTGCTGGAGAGCATGCAGACGCCGCAATCGAAGAGTGCGATGGCGTCGGCGTTCGACGCCACGCCTGAGCAGCTCGGCCGCGCCGCGGTCAAGGCGGCCCGCGCCAAGCGCTAGCCCGTCCGCATGGCCCGCAAGGCCCAAGCGCCACGCCTGTACGTCCTCGCCGGGGTGAACGGCGCCGGAAAGAGCAGCATCGGCGGTGCCATGATCCGGGCGTCCGGCGCCGACTATTTCAACCCCGACGAGGCGGCACGGAAACTGATCGCGGCGAACCCCGGTCTCGACCAGGTGAAGGCCAACGCCGCGGCCTGGCACCAGGGCAGGCGGCTGCTCGAGCGGGCGATCCGCGAGCGCAAGGACTTCGCGTTCGAGACCACGCTCGGCGGAAGCACCATGCCGCGGCTGCTAACCGAGGCATCGTCGCAGGGCTTCGACGTGCGCGTCTGGTACGTCGGACTGGCCAGCCCCGATCTGCACATCGAACGTGTCCGCAACCGCGTGTCTGCCGGCGGCCACGACATTCCGGAATCCAGCATCCGGCGCCGCTGGCGGCACAGCAGGCTGAACCTGGTGCAGTTGCTGCCGCACCTGACCGAACTTCGTGTCTACGACAACTCAGCGGATGCCGACCCCGCCGCGGGGCGTGCGCCGCGGCCGGTGCTCGTGTTGCATGTCGACCGGGGCGAGATCGTCGGGCCGCCGGATCTGTCGTCGACGCCCGACTGGGCCAAGCCGATCGTCGCCGCCGCGCTGAAATTGGGTTGAACCCTCGCCGCCACTTCCCTATCGTGGCCGCCATGTCGGTCTCTTCGATGAGGTTGCGCACCGCCTAGCGGCGGATTTCACCTCACGGTCGACACATCCGCCGCCGCAGCAGCTTGTTCCAGCTACTCGCGGAGTTGTTGTGTCACACCCTCATTCAGGTCGGCACGAGCTCGGCCAGAACTTTCTTCACGATCGCGGCGTCATCGACGCCATCGTGCAAACCGTCGCACGGACGGATGGACCCATCGTCGAAGTCGGCGCAGGCAACGGCGCACTCACGTGTGCGTTGCAGAAGCTCGGTCGCCCCCTGATAGCCATCGAGATCGACCGCCGTCGCGCCGCGAGGCTCGCAACGCGCGCTTCGCCCAGCACCGACGTTGTCCGGGCCGACTTCCTGAAATACCCACTGCCCCGCGCACCGCACGTCATCGTCGGCAACCTGCCGTTTCATCTGACGACGGCGATGCTGCGGCGGATTCTGCACAGCCCCGGCTGGACCGATGCGGTGCTCTTGGTGCAGTGGGAGGTCGCCCGTCGCCGAGCGGCTGTCGGCGGCGCCACGATGATGACGGCCCAATGGTGGCCATGGTTCGAATTCGGTTTGGTGCAAAAGGTTTCCGCATCGTCGTTCAGACCGCAGCCGAGCGTCGACGGTGGACTGATGACGATCAGCCGGCGGGCCGACCCGCTCGTCGCACATGCCGATCGCCGTCGCTATCAAGCCATGGTGCATCAGGTGTTCACCGGCCGCGGCCACGGCCTCGCGCAGATCCTGGGCCGGCAGATGCCGCGCCGCCTTGCCCAGACTTGGCTGCGCTGCAACGGTATTCACGCCTCAACACTTCCGCGCGATCTCTCCGCTGCACAGTGGGCTGACTTGTTCGAATGGTCTGCGCGCTAGGGTTGGGCGCCTAACGCGCGCAGCTCGCGGCGACATTGCCGCGCCAGCACCCTTTGTCGCTGAGAGCCGGTCAATTCGTGCACCATAGGTCACCCCGCGGAGTGGCCACTCGGCAGAGCTAGCTGGTGCCTAGCGGGTCGATCGTCCACGCTACGTAGAGCATGGCCGCACTGACCGTGGCGGTCGTGACGAAGTCGATGGTCCTGCTGCGCACCACCAGCAGGCCCGCCCGGTCGTCGGGAAGCGACAGCCGAAGCGCCGCCGCCACGCCGACACCGATGGCGAGCACCAGCGCACCGCGTCGCCAGTAACCGGCGACCACCAACCCGAACGCCGCCACAATGATCACGCCGACCAACAGGATCGGCCACTGCCCGCCGAACACCCTGCGGGCGAACTCCTTCATCGTCACGTCCGGACGAGCGCTTCTGCTCGCTCGACGACGTTCGTCAGTAGGAACGCCCGCGTCAGCGGTCCGACACCGCCGGGGTTGGGCGACACGTGACCCGCGACCTCCCACACATCGGGATGCACGTCACCGACCAGCTTGCCGTCGTCGTCGCGGCTCACGCCGACATCGACCACGGCCGCGCCGGGACGCACCATCTCCGCGGTCACCATGTGCGGCACCCCAGCGGCGGCAATGATGATGTCGGCCTCGCGAGTCAGCTTCGGCAGATGCCGAGTTGCGGTGTGGCACAACGTCACTGTCGCGTTTTCCGATCGCCGGGTCAGCAGCAGCCCGAGCGGTCTGCCGACAGTGACTCCGCGGCCGATCAGCACGACCTGGGCGCCGGCGATCTCCACCTCGTAGCGGCGCAACAAATGCACGATGCCGCGCGGGGTGCACGGCAGCGGGGCGGGCTCGTTGAGGACCAGCCTGCCGAGGTTGGTGGGATGCAGCCCGTCGGCGTCCTTGCCGGGGTCGACGCGCTCCAGTGCGGCGTTCTCGTTGAGGTGCTTCGGCAGGGGCAGCTGCACGATGTAGCCGGTGCATTCGGGATTGGCGTTGAGTTCGTCGATGGTCTCGTCGAATTTGGCCTGGCTGATGTCTGCGGGCAGGTCGCGGCGTATCGAGTTGATTCCTACCTTCGCGCAGTCGGCGTGCTTGCCGCGCACGTAGGCGTGTGAGCCGGGGTCGTCTCCGACCAGGACCGTGCCCAGCCCGGGTGTCCGGCCGGCCGCGGTCAACGCCGCCACCCGTTCCTTAAGGTCGACGAAGATCTCGTCGCGCGTGGCCTTGCCGTCCAGTGTGATCGCACCCACGGCAGCCATTGTGGCAGGCTCACCTTGTATGAACACTCAGCCCAATGTGTTCACCCCGGCCAAGCTCGGCCCGGTGACGCTGCGCAACCGGATCATCAAGGCAGCGACGTTCGAGGCCGCCACCCCGAACGCGCTCGTCTCCGAGGACCTGATCACTTATCACCGGCTGCCCGCAGCGGGCGGCGTCGGTATGACGACGGTCGCGTACCTGGCGGTGTCACCGGACGGTCGGACCGAGGGACGCCAGATCTGGTGGCGGCCCGAAGCCATCCCCGGACTGCGGACGCTCACCGCGGCCATCCACGCTGAGGGCGCCGCAATTAGCGCGCAGATCGGCCACGCAGGGCCGGTCAGGTATGCGCGTCTTGGCAAAGCAAAGGCACTCGCGCCGGGCCGATTCTTCAACCCCCTCGTGATGAGCTTCACGAAGGCGGCCACCCGGGACGACATCGACGACATCATCGCCGCGCACGCCACCGCGGCGAAGTACGCGATCGAATCCGGCTTCGACGCGGTCGAAATTCACCTTGGCCACGGCTATTTTTGTAGCTCTTTCCTGAGCCCGCTGATCAACCGCCGCACCGATGAATTCGGCGGCTCGCTGGAGAACCGGGCAAAAGTGGCCCGCGGAGTCGTGACGGCCGTCCGCGCGGCGGTCGGCCATCAAATCGCTGTGACCGCGAAACTCAACATGACTGACGGCATTCGTGGCGGTATCTCTGTCGATGAAGCGCTGACGACCGCCAAATGGCTCGAGGAAGACGGTGGGCTCGACGCGATCGAGCTGACGGCAGGCAGTTCGTTCGTCACCCCGATGTACCTCTTCCGGGGCGATGTCCCGATCAAGGAGTTTGCGAACGTGTTCAATCCGCCGCTACGGTGGGGCGTTCAAGTCCTTGGGAAGAAGATTTTCCGCGAATACCCTTATCGCGACGCGTATCTGCTACGCGATGCGAAACAGTTCCGTGCCGAGCTCAAGATGCCGCTGATACTGCTTGGCGGCATCACCAACCGCGAGACGATGGATCTGGCGATGGCCGAGGGATTCGACTTCGTCGCGATGGGCCGCGCGTTGCTCGCCGAACCGGACCTGATCAACCGGATTCAGGCCGACGGCGACGCGCATTCGGTGCGGTCGGCGTGTACGCACTGCAACAAATGCATGCCGACCGCACTCCGTTCGCGCTCGTCGATTCGAACCCACTGCGTGGTGACAGGGTCGCCGGGCTGACCGGCTAGCGGGGCCTTGACGCAGGCACCTCCATCGGCAGCAGCGGCGGCGCCCCGAATTGAAGCACCGGCTCGGTGCGCACGTACTCGTCCGACTTGATGACGAGTTCCTTTGCGGTGACTGTGTAGGTGACACCGTCTTTCTGTGCGAAGAACTCGCCGGGCACGGTGGGTTCGGCAACGACGGTGAGCACCGCGTCGTCGCCCAATCGGGCGCCGCGGTATTCGTAGTGGCCGTCGGGGTCCACGCAGATCGCGACGAGCGATTGCTCCGTGCGGCCGAACGCGACCGCCGACTGTGGCGCTTCACAGCGGACCTCGGAGTCGACGAAGCCCCGATCGTCCGTCGGAAGGGACCCGGGTTCTGCACCCGCCTTTGACGGCAGACCGGCCAGGAAGACCGTGATCGTGATCGCGGCGCACAGAAGAAACACCGGGAGCATCGCTCGACCCAGATTGCCGTATCGCCATGCTGTGGCCTTTACAGACCGCATGCCTTACCAGATCACGAAGTGGCTCAAGAGAGCGCGCGACGCGCCGAGCTGGGGACGAGAAGTTAACCAGCACGTATAAGTGCGCGCGCTGATCGAGATCGCGGCGTTGTAACAGATCACCGACACCGCCAGATGGGGCATCGAGCCGACGTCCTGACGCGTCCACGTTCGGTCGTCTGATCCGGCGGCGGTGCGGATAGAGTCGTTGCCGATGAGCCGACCAACCCCGCCCGCGCTGACCGTTCGGCACGACGGCTCCACGCGCACCTTCGCGGCAGGCAACGATGTTGTGGTCGGCCGCGACCTCCGCGCCGACGTCCGTGTCGCAAACCCGCTGATCTCGCGCGCCCACGTGGTGCTCCGGTTCGACCAGGGCCGCTGGGTCGCGATCGACAACGGAAGCCTCAACGGCATGTACGTCAATGGCCGCCGGGTGCCCGCGGTCGACATTCACGACGGCCTGCAGATCAACATCGGCAATCCCGACGGCCCGGGCCTGACGTTCGAGGTGGGCCGACATCAGGGATCCGCGGGCACGCCGCCGCAGACCACGTCGGTGCCGGTCGCGTCGCGGCCCAGCACATCCTGGCCGACTCCGCCGCCGCCACCACCGCCTACATCGCGCCCGCCAAGCGCGTCTCACCAGCAGCCGATGTACCCGTCCGGTCCGCAGCCGCGATACCCCTCTGGTCCTGATCCGCAGGCCTATTCGAGCGGCCCGTCGTCGTATCCGCCGAGCACGTCGCAGCCCGTGCGGCCGACCCCCGCGGCGCAGTCGATCTCCTCCCCCGGTCTGGAATCGGTCACCGCGATTGGTCCGACGGCCGCGCCGCGGTCGAGTGAGGGCAACCTCGCGACCAGCATGCTCAAGATCCTGCGGCCGGGACGCACCCCCGACGTGCCCGCGGGCGCGATCAAGATCGGGCGAGCCACCGACAACGACATCGTCATCCCCGACGTGCTGGCCTCGCGCCACCACGCGACGTTGGTTCCCACGCCCGGCGGCACCGAGATCCTCGACAACCGAAGCATCAACGGCACATTCGTCAACGGTGCGCGCGTCGAGTCGGCGGTGCTGCACGACGGCGACACCGTCACCATCGGCAATGTCGACCTGGTGTTCCGCGGCGGCACGCTGGTTCGCCGCACCGAGACCGAGGCCGCGACCCGCACCGGTGGCCTCGACGTGCACGGCATCACCTGGACCATCGAGGGCAACAAGACGCTGCTGGACAACATTTCGATGGCGGCGCGGCCCGGCACATTGACGGCCGTCATCGGGCCGTCGGGTGCGGGCAAGTCGACGTTCGCGCGGTTGGTCGCCGGCTACACGCACCCGACGACGGGCACGGTGTCATTCGAGGGCCACGACATCCACGCCGAGTACGCCTCGCTGCGATCCAGAATCGGGATGGTGCCGCAGGACGACGTGGTGCATGGTCAGCTGACCGTCAACCAGGCGCTGATGTATGCCGCCGAGCTGCGCCTGCCGCCGGACACGACCAAGGCCGACCGTGCCCAGGTCGTCGCCCAGGTCCTCGAGGAGCTCGAGATGACCCGGCACGCGGACACCCGGGTCGACAAGCTGTCCGGCGGTCAGCGCAAGCGCGCATCGGTGGCAATGGAACTGCTCACCGGACCCTCGCTGCTGATCCTCGACGAGCCGACATCCGGACTCGACCCGGCGCTGGACCGCCAGGTGATGACGATGCTGCGCCAGTTGGCCGACGCAGGCCGCGTGGTGCTGGTTGTCACGCACTCGCTGACCTATCTCGACGTGTGCGACCAGGTGCTGCTGCTGGCACCGGGCGGCAAGACCGCGTTCTACGGGCCGCCCAACCAGATCGGCCCAACGATGGGCACGACCAACTGGGCGGACATCTTCAGCTCGGTCGCGGGAGACCCGGATGCGGCCAACCGTCGATTCCTCGCGCAGCACGGCCCCCCACCGCCACAGCCGGCCGCCCAGAAACCCGCCGATCTCGGCCAGCCGACGCGAACCAGCCTGCTGCACCAGTTGTCGACGATCGGACGCCGCCAGGTCCGGCTGACCGTATCGGACCGCGGTTATTTCGCGTTCCTGATGTTGCTGCCGTTCATTATGGGCGTGTTGTCGCTCTCGGTGCCGGGCGACGTCGGGTTCGGCGTACCCGTCCCTGCCATACAAGGCGGCCCAGCGCCAAACGAACCGGGACAGATCCTGGTGATGCTCAACGTGGGCGCCATCTTCATGGGCACCGCGCTGACCATCCGCGCGCTGATCGGCGAGCGGGCCATCTTCCGCCGCGAGCAGGCTGTCGGATTGTCCACGAACTGCATACCTTTTGGCCAAGATCTTCGTCTTCACGGTCTTCGCGATCGTCCAGTCGGCGATCGTCACGTCGATCGCGATCCTGGGTAAGGGGTGGGGCCCCGGCGCTGTGGACAGCGGCGCGCTGATCGGCAACCGGAGCATCGAGTTGTTCGTCGACATCGCCGTCACGTGCGTGGCCGCCGCGATGGTCGGGCTGGCGCTGTCGGCGCTGGCGAGGTCCAACGAGCAGATCATGCCGCTGCTGGTGGTCGCGATCATGTCGCAGCTGGTGTTCTCCGGCGGCATGATTCCGGTGACGGGCCGGGCCGTGCTGGATCAGATGTCGTGGTTCACCCCGGCCCGCTGGGGCTTCGCCTCGTCGGCGTCGACGATCGATCTGATCAGGCTGGTACCCGGACCACTGACACCGAACGACTCGCACTGGCAGCACACTGCCAAGGCGTGGCTGTTCGACATGGCGATGCTCGCCGCGATCTGCGTCGGCTACACCACGTTCGTGCGCTGGAGGATCCGCCTCAAGGGCGGCTGATTTCTCCGGCGCCGTGCTTATAACCCGGGTTGGTCTTCGATGATGCCGAGCCAGATCTGTGCCGCGTCGATGGCCACCTTCTCGCTGATGAACGCGTGCTGCGTGCCGGTGTACAGGTCTCGAAAGGCGCGCTCCAGCCGACTGCCCTCGCGGATCGAGCTGGTGCCCGCGACAAGATGGGCCCACTCCCCACATGCCCTCGCCACATCGGTGGCGTACACGGCGGCCACCCGCATATCCGCTCGCAACGTCGGGGTGAGTTCGTCACCCGCGGCGACGGCAGCCTCGGCCCGCGTGAATGCGTCTAGCACAAAAAGGCGGGCGGCCCGCCACGATGCGACGTGGTGCGCAAGGCCTTTCTGGAACGTCGGACGGCTCGCCAACGACGCCATGTCACTCATCCGAAACTTCGTGGCGGCCAGCTCCTCGACATCGTCGAGCATGCTCTTGGCGACCCCGAGCGCCCACGATGCGTGACCGGCGGCGGTGACGGGCATCAGGCCCATGCGGGTCGCAGGCGACGTGCCGCGGTGCGGTTGGCGGGCGAACAGCGGAAAGGTCCGGAACTGGGGCACGAACACATCCACCGCGTTGTAGTCGTAGGAGCCAGTTCCCTTGAGCCCCTGCACATACCAGCCATCGGTGAAGGTGATGTCGTCGCGCGGCACGACCGCCACCTGCATGTCGGGAAGGCCCTCGCTGATCCAGCGCACCTCGCCGTCGTCCATCGGCATGAATCCGGCGGCGATGTACTCCGAGTGTCCGGTACCCGAGCCGAAGCTCCACGACCCGCTCAACCGGTAGCCGCCGTCGACGGCCTCACCTTGACCGTTCGGAAAGAACTGACCGCCGATCGTGATCCGGTTGTCGTGAGCGGTGAACACCTCGGCGAATCCCTCATCCGGGAGATACGCCCCAGCGGCAAATGTCGATGGCAGGTTCGCGATGCCGATCCAACCGAACGAGCCGTCCTGCCACGCCATTTCGACCCACGTCTCGATCATCTCCGCGAACGCGGGCTCGTCACCGCCCGCCGCTATCGGGTTGAACGACGGCATCAAGCCGCTTGCCCACATCTCGTCGACGATGGCCGGCGTTAACGTGCGCAGTCGCTCTGATTCGGCAGCCTCGGACCGCACCAGGTCGCGCATGCCACGCGCCCGCGCGACGACCTGACTTCCCACTTCGGCTGTCGACGTCATCGTGGTTCTTCCCGTGAGGCTCGGATGATCATCGATGACCGTACGCTGTCGCCCCAACGCGGTTGGTGGGATCCGGCTTATCCGCCGTGCAGGTCGGGGTGAATGTCGTTGAGCTGTGCGCTGTCCCAATATCCCCAAGAACTTACGACGAAGTCGCCCCGCTACGCGACGAGTTTGTCGTCGGCAGCTCGCCGACGACGTCGAGGCTGAGAAATTCCGGCGCCTTGATGACCCGGCGGAGTATGAAGCGAATGAACACAGGCATGTCCGAGGCGTTCTCGTCGCGGTACAACCGTGGGGCACCAAGCTGGTAGTGCCGCCGTCTGCTTTCCAGTTCACAGCCGCCGGCGGCCAGCACATTGCGCACCCAGTCCGCGCTGGAACCGTACGTCAGCGCGATCACGTATCCGCCCCGGCGTCGAAAGGCCCATAACGGCGTCCGGAACGTCCGACCCGATTTGCGACCCCGGTGTATGACGACCGCCCATCCCGGCGCCCATGGAGCGATGAACTTCGTGAGGCGGTTCAGCCCCTTCTTGTTGGCGCGGGCCACCCATCGTGGTGCTGGCATATCAAAAACTCCTCACTTGTGGAATTTCTGCCCAGGTTATCTCCGCGCGCGACGTCGCTGCGGCGGCCCTGGTCGATCCCGCGATGATCCGGCACTACTTCGGTAGCAAGGCCGAACTGTTCCGCGCGACGGTGGGATGGCCGTCGAGCCCGCCGACATCGCTGCCCGAATCACCGGTCGCGGTCGAGGCGAGATCGGCGAACGGCTCACGCGAGTGTTTTTCGAGGCGTGGGATCGGCCGGATTCGCGCGCGCCGCTGCTGGCGATCCTCCGCGGGGCGGCCACCCATGACGAGTCGGCGAACCTGGTGCGCCAGTTCATTCACGGGCAGGTGTACTCGCACATCGCGACGGGCCTTGCGGAGCCGGATGCCGAGCTTCGGATCGATCTGGCGATGGCACAGCTGCTGGACATCGCGTATCTGCGGCACATCCTGCAGGTGGAACCCATCGTGTCGACGCCGGTGGACGAACTCATCAGACGGCTCGAACCGGTGATCAGCCGGCACCTGACCCCATGACTGCGCCGAAACTGCGGGGAGATCGTGACTTTGGACGCGAGGACGATCTCCCCGCAGTTTCGACGCGACTACTCTCCCTGGATGTCGAGGCCGTGCGCGGCCGCATAGGCCATCGCCTGCTCGATGTCGACCTTCGCCCCGCGCAGCGCCGCGGAGGTCCACAGCGTCGGATCCACCCGTGCGCCGCGCAGATCGGCGTCGTCCAGCTTGGCGTTCTGCAGCCGGGCACCGCTGAGGTCGGCGCGCCGAAGCACCGCCTTGCGCAGGTCGGCTTCCACCAGGCTGGCCTCGCGCATCCGGCAGTCGGACAGGTCAAAGCCGCGCAGGTCGGCACCGCCGAGCACCGCGAGCGTGAAGTCCACCTCGACCAGCTTCATCGGCCGCATGCGGCACTCGGTGAACACCGAGCCGAGAAAGCTGCAATGCCTGAAGGTGCTGTGCCACAAGGAGGAGCGACGAAACTTGCAATTGCGGAACGCCGAGCCGACATGCTCGGATTCGGACATGTCGACGCCGCTGAAGTCGCATTCGGTGAACACGACGCGCTCGGTGCGCAGTCGGCTCAGATCGTGGTCGCGAAAGTCGTGGCCATCGTATTCCCGCTCGACCCAAACTGTTTCGTCATCGCCCACGCCGTCAGCCGCGCAACGACGTGAGGCTGTTCAGCGCGTACTCCGTCACGGCGATCAGCGCGGCCTTGGTCGAATTGCGGTCGCGGGCGTCGACGGTGACCATCGGGATGTTGTCGCGCAGCGCCAGCGCCTTGCGTACTGCATAGGCGGGATGCTTTGGTGCGCCGTCGAATTCGTTGACCGCGATCAGGAACGGCAGATTGCGCTCCTCGAAGAAGTCGACCGCGGCGAAGCTGTCCGCCAGGCGTCGCACGTCGACGAGGATGATCGCGCCGATGGCGCCGCGGACCAGGTCGTCCCACATGAACCAGAAGCGGCGCTGACCTGGCGTGCCGAACAGGTACAGCACCAGATCCTCGTCGAGGGTGATGCGGCCGAAGTCCATCGCCACGGTGGTGGTGTTCTTCATCGGGGTGGCGTCGAGACCGTCGACACCCTCCGACGCGTTGGTCACCAACGCCTCGGTGCGCAGCGGCATGATCTCCGACACCGCCCCCACGAACGTCGTCTTGCCTGCGCCGAAGCCGCCGGAGATGACGATCTTCGTCGAGGCGGCGTCCCGCCGTCTCAGAGCGCTCGTAGGCCACGCAGCGTCCTTCCTATCAATTCGCGTCGTTCCTCATCGGTGGTGGAGTCACCCAGGGTGGCGTGCACGCGCAGATGACCCTGCGTCACGAGGTCGCCGATCAGCACCCGCGCCACGCCGAGCGGCAAGGATAAGACAGCGGCGACCTCGGCGACCGACGGGCTGTCGACACACAGTGTCATGATCTGGCCGCGCACGTCGTTCCCCGGCCAGCGCGGCGGGATCGTCGAGGCCAACGTCTCGACAGGGGCCTCCAGCGGCAGATTGATGCGGGAATCGGTACGGCCGGCCGTCAGGATATACGGCCGGACCAGCTGCGGTTTGTCCGTATCGTCCCGTTCCCAATGCTCCATAGGCGGCTCACGAGTGCTGCGGGGCGCGTCGCGACGACTGGACCATGGCGCCCACTCGCTCCACCAAAATGGCCATCTCGTAACCGATCTGGCCGATGTCGCAGTTTCGGGTCGCCAGCGTCGCGAGATTGGAGCCGTCGCCGACGCGCATCAGCAGCAGATACCCGTTCTCCATCTCGACGACGGACTGCAGCACGTGGCCGCCGTCGAACAGCTGCGAGGCACCCGTCGACAGGCTGGCGAGGCCGGAGGCCACCGCGGCGAGTTGGTCGGCCCGTTCGGTCGGCATGTGCTCACTGGCCGCCATCAGCAGGCCGTCGGCGGACACCAGGATGGCGTGCGTGACTCCGGATACTTCGCGGGCGAACTTGGAGACCAGCCAGTCGAGCGAATCGCGCTGCGTCGACCGTGGCGGATAGGTCATTCGTTATCGGTTCCTCTGGTTTCTCGGGCATGTGATCTGCCGGCATGCACACCACCGAAATGGTTGCTGATGCTTGCGCGGACGGCGTCCGGATCGCGCGGCGGAATCGTTCGTCCGCCGGTGCCGAACTCAGCCGCCGATGCTACCTCGTCGTCGCCGTCGTCGCTTCTGTGGGCACGGCCGTTGAAGTGATGACCGCCGCGGAACGGGCCGTCGAGGCCTGCGGCGTCGACCGCGCCCGGCACCAGGCGCGCACCGGGCTCACGTACCGGCAGACCCTCCTCGGTGTGCTCGAGAACCGGCGCCTCGTCTGCTGCCGCGGCCGCTGACCAGCCGTGATCCCACACCGATTCCCAATCGAGGTCCTCGCTCTTGGCCAGGTCAGTGGGATCGACGAGCCATTCGGACAGCATCTTCTGATAGATCGCGTCGTCGGCACCGGCCGTCGCCGACGGTTCGTCCACAGCGTGCCGTGCAGACTCTGGATGCGGCCGCTCGGCCGCGACCGACCACTGGGATTGCGGGGGTGCCTGCGGCGCCGGCCCCTCGACGGCCGGCGGGGTGGGAACGCCGTTGCTGGCGGCCTGCGCACGGGACGCGAAGAAACTCGACGTGTCGGTCGGCGCACGGTCGGCGTCGGGCTCCGGCGCGACCGGCTGCCCCCAGCGTGCGGGCTCGGCGGTCTGCGCCGGCATCGAGTCCGGGGGCCACAGCTCCTCGGCGGGCCACTCGTCCTCCGGCTGTTCCGCCGCGGGCTGGGCCAGCGAGGTCGGGATATCGGAGATTCCGCTGGCGCCGGGATTGCGCTGCGGCAACAATACGACGGGTACATCGGAGTGGCCGTTGAGGTACTCCTGGCCCGGCTCATCGAGGTGGTCGGTGTAGTCGTGATCTTCATCCAGCGCCGGCGCGGTGTGCATCCCGGCGTAGGCATCCGCGGGTGTGCCGTAGTCGGAGCCACCGAACTGGTCGGGCGCCCCGGCCTTGGCGAGCAACTCGGACGGCACGAACACACCGGCGGTGGTGCCTGAATTCGGTTCGCCCGCAATGGTGCTGCGCAGCCGGACCACCAGCCCGTGCTGCGCGGCGAGCCGCCCGACCACGAAAAGGCCCATGTGCCGCGCAGTGTAGGGGTCGACTTCGCCGCCGGACTGCAGACGGGTGTTGGCCACCCGCAGATCCGGTTCGGTCATGCCGATACCGATATCGCTGACCTCGATGACCAGGCCGCCGTTGCCTGTGTGCACCGCCGACACCCGGACTCGGGAAATCGGCGGCGAGTAGCGCAGCGCGTTGTCGAGCAGCTCGGCCAGCAGGTGAACCAGATCGCCTGCGAAGGCGCCGTGAACCTCGCTGTCGGGCACGGTCGCCGTGACCACCCGGGTGTAGTCCTCCACCTCGGAGGCGGCGGCGTTGATGATCGCCGACACCGGCACCGGTTCGGCCTGATCACGGGGCACGTTGGCGCCCGCGAGCACCAGCAGGTTGGCACCGTTGCGGCGCATCCGGGCGGCGAGGTGATCGAGGCGGAACAGGCTCTCCAACCGCTCGGGGTCCTCCTCGTTGCGCTCGAGGCGGTCGATCAGCAACAGCTGCTGGTCGACCAGCGACCGGCTGCGCCGCGACAACGTCTCGAACATGTCGCTCACCTGCAGCTGCAGGCGGGACTGCTCACCGGCCAGCAGGACGGCCTGCTCGTGCAGCTCGTCGACGGCGTGCGCGACCTGGCCGACCTCTTCGGAGGTGTGCACGGGGATCGGCTGGACGGGTCCGGGCTCCGCACCCGCGCGGACCCGTTCGATCTCGCGGGCCAGCTCGTCGTGCGCCACCGCGAGCGCGCTGTCGCGCAGCCGGCGTAGGGGACGCACCAGCGAGCGCGCCACCAGGATGACGAGCAGCAGCGCCAGCAGGATCGCGCCGACGACGATCGCGGAGTCTCGGATCGCGGCGGTGCGCTGCGCGGCGGCCTGGCTCTCCACCGCGCCCGTCACCCCGCTCGACGTGTCGGCGATGATCTTGTTCGCGACCTGGTTGGTGGTTTGAATCGATGCGCTCAGGTCCGGGTTGTTGACCAGCACGGCGGCCGGGTCGGACATGATCGCCATCCGCTTGACCATCTCGCCCTGCAGCTTCTGCGCGTCGGGCGAGCCGATGCCGAGCACCTGACTCATCCCGAACAGGGTCGACGGTTCGGTACCGGCGAGCGTGACCATCGACGTGCGCAGCTCGGGCTCGGGCAGCTCACCGCCGAGGTTCACCAGCAACTGCTGCATCATCATCTGGCCGCGGGCACCGATCGCACGGCTCAGACCGAGTGTCTCGGCACGGATGCGTTCGTCGTCGACCCGTACCGAGCCGTTGATCGCGTCCTCGGCGGTCAGCAGGATCGGCGCATAGGTGGTCACCCGCTCGCGGAGCCCGATGTTGTTGGCCGTGACCTTGTCGATCAGCGCCTGGCCCGAGCCGATCATGGTGTTGACGCCATTGCTGACATCCGGCGCGATGTCGGTGTCGGCCAGCCGTCGCTGCAATTCCCGCCGGCTGGCGTCGAACTTGGTCAGCGCCGCCTGGGTGTCACCGCCCGTCGAACTCGCCAGCATTGCGGCGTCGAGCGAGGCCATGTAGCTCTCGATCGCGGGGACCATTTCGGCGCGGTCGGCGGCACGCCGCCAATCGGAGGCCGCCGTCGCGCTCGAGTAGATGCGCAATCCGCCGAACGTCCCGGCCAGGACCAACGGCACCAAAACGATCGCGAACACTTTCCAGCGGACCGACCAATTCGCGATCGACCATCGTGATGGTCGCTTGGCCGGTCGCTCGGCCTTTGGTTGGAATTCGACGACCGTGCCGTCCGCCTGCCTCAGCTGCGAGAACGCGGTCATCGGCGCCCGCCGCCGCTGTCGGCCACCTGTCCGCAATTCAGTAATGAAGCGTGGTTCATAAGACTTCCTGCTGATTTCGCCCTCCGACGGGCGCGCGTTCTACGCCTGGCAATTTTTCGAGTATGACAGCCATGTGCAGCCGTTTCCACAATTCTTACTGAACTGTCAGCTATGGATTGGTGAGGCATGGGGAAGTTGGGAATCGGCCTCTGATCTGTGCGAATGCTGTACCTCGGCGTTGGTGAGCATGGGCCAGTTAAATGCCTTGAACATCTGATCTCGATCGTATTTTTGAGCGAACTCGCGCTCGTCTGTGTGGCCGGTTGTGTGCGCGGCGGGCGCGCACTAGTGCGAAAACCCTGAAAACCCCTGGCGCGCCGCGCACCGCGCCCGAACCCCTCCGCGAGTCGTGACCGAGCAAGTCACGCCCACGCGGAAGCATTTACGCCGCCGTCGCCACCTTCACTACAGCACCCGGCTGCGCCACAGAAACACCAAAACGGCCTTCCACGCGGCAGCGCACCTGGTTCTTGAGCACGTCGTCATCAACAGCGTCGGTCCACTTCGTTTCGATGCGCCCGTCATGATCGACGATCACCGCGTTCTCGCCGATCACCAAACCAACTTTCGCGCCCAGCGTATTGTTGATCACCACCGGATACCCCCAAAGCCGCCTTGCGACCGGGTCGACGGGAACACCACGCACATCAGTGGAACTGATTGTCGCAGTGAGTAATTCGATCGTTTCCCAGTCGCCCCCGTGCAGCACGATCACACTCGGCGTGTAGCCCTGCCCGTCAAGACTTGTGATCGCTTTTCTCACGCTCGTCAACGCGTCGGTGGCGAAGCTCTGCGACAAGATTCCCGACGTGTGCAGAACGCCGGTGAAGTTTTCGCCGGTGCCGTCGCCCGACAAAACCTGCGACTCCCAACGCGGTTCAGGCCAAGAGCATCGCGGCCAACTCGGCAACCGTGTTCAGCACGACAAGGTCAAGGTCAACTTCCCGCTGTGGGTTAGCGATCCGGCTGTCGGTTGGTACAACGAGCTCGACACCATCGCAACCACCGATGGCTCTACCGGTGAGGTCGAATGCACCCCGACCAAGACGGCTGGCCTGTTCTTGCTATCGAACGAGCTCAAAGACGACTCCGACCCCGCTGTGGCCTATCTCGCCGGCGCGGCGCTGGCCAACCAAATCGCCCGTGCGATCGACGCTGCTTACTTCGGCAACATCACGGCCAAGGGTCCGAGCGGTCTCCAGAGCATCGAGTACACCGAGGTTGATACCGGCGCTTCGCTGACCAACCTGGACCCGTTCGTGAGCGCACGCTACGCCGCGCTGTCTGCGGGTTCGACGCTGACCAACTGGATCGTTCGCCCCGCCGTTGCTGAGGCTCTGTCGAAGCTGAAGGTCCAGTCGGGCAGTAACCCAGTCGCTTCTCCAGTTCGTTGACGACGGCATCGTGGTCGCCGGCCTGCCCGTGCTGGTCTCCGATCAGGTGGACGCTTCCACCCTGTTCTGGGGGGTTCCGAAGGCGCACGTGATGTTCGTGCAGCGCAAGGGCACCACGGTCGAGCGGTTCCCGAACGTCCAGCAGGACGGCACTTGGATCCGCGCGGTGTCCCGTCTGGGTCTGGCGTTCCTGAACGAAGCCGGCGTGGTTCGCGGTTACGACGCCGCCTGATCTGAGTAACCCCAACGGGGACGGCACATTACAGCCGTCCCCTGCGGGGCCTCTGGCCCGCCAACAACCACCTATCGAGAGAGCCGATGGATACCGACACCGTAGAGACCAAGCCCAAGCGCCGCCGCAGGGGCGGCAGTAAGCCGAAACACCGCTGTCAGCCGGAGGGTTGCAGGGGCACTGGTGGGCGGGAGCCGGGGCCCCCGTGCGGCTGGGGTCCCCCTTCCACCATCGCCGGGTTGGCTGCTGGGAATCGGGAGTTGCGCCCAGTGATAAGCGGCGAGACGTGGCACGTGTTCCGTTGGCCAACACCAGCTAGTGGCGAAAGTCCCATGAGGAGCGCGTCTGAGCGCGTTCATGGGGTTTGTTCATGGAGCGGACTGAATCCGGCTCCATGGGCCCTGCTCCGCCCGCATCATGTAAGGGCGCAAGCATCACAAGCGGGGTGGAGATGGCTGAGGACGAAACGAAGTCGTGGTGGCTCACGCTACCCGGGGTCATCACTGCGATTAGTGGCGCCATCGTCGCGATCGCCGGGCTTCTCACCGCACTGCATCAGGTCGGTTTGTTGGGCAGCAGCCACGACGGTACGACCGAGACATCGGCTCCCACCACTCAGCGGCCGACCGGGGGTGTTCGCCCTGCTGGGACCGACGAGCAGGGCTTCCTGAACTCCGACGCCCGCTGCGACCCGGGACACCCCGCCGCGGCGATGGGCAGCACGACGCAGACCGAGCTGGTGCTGTGTCAGACCGGGCCCGACGCCTTCTACTACCGGGGTGTTCGCCTCAGCGACGGCGCCCTAATCGCACTCGCCAATGCGGTGCGCTCGGCGGGCGGCTTCGACGTGACCAACCCGGCCGATGGCACCCGATATGAGATCCGGCCCCACCGGTTGACCCTCCTGATGACGGACGGTCAGGTCGCGGCATCGGAAACTATGCGCGCCTACTGGTCGATACCCACGAGCTGACGAGCCGACCGCGCCCTTGTGGACTGAGCCGCAAGAACGGTGGCGCATAGCAGTCCGTCAGCGGGCCGGTGTCGTGGTTTGCGAGGGTGTTCCACTGGTCGGCGTGCACACCAGCTACCCAGGGGGTGTACCCCCACCCGTGGCCTCTTGACCGGTAGGTAATGCGCCTGACCAATCCTGTACGAAATTTGAAACTCTGATTTTTCAACTGAGCCGCAGATCAGCGGCCAAATAGCACGTTCGAAAACGTTAATGGCACCGAAACCGAGGATGCCCCACGGTCTCGGGACCGAGGGTAAGAAGCTCTGGGAGAGCGTCGTTGGCGTGTTCGACCTGACTGCCGAGCCGCACAAGCGACGCATCCTGTTCGACGCTTGCAAGACCGCCGACGTGATCAAGCGTCTGGACGACGTTGCATCCAAACAACCGGTAACCGTCAAAGGCTCTATGGGCCAAGACGTTATCCACCCCTGCATCGCTCAGGCCCAAACAGCGCGAGGACAACTCGCCCAACTGCTGGCCCGACTCAACTTCGCCGGCATGGAGGACGACGACTGACATGGCAATGTCAAAACCCGACGACTCAACCGACGACCCAAGGCCGGTACTCCCGAGGCCCTGGCAGCTCGTCTGCCGACCGAACTTCGGACGTTCGGGTCGTACGACGACCCCGACGATCTGAGGTCGCACTGGACCGCTGTAGCCGACTGGCTCAATCACCAAGTCCCCGGTCAGGGTGACTCGCTAGCCGTGCCGGTGATGCAAGCGGGTGGCCTGAGTCCAGCCGACTGGTACCGCCAAGTACTTACGCGACCCCGACCGTAAACGTCGCTCTCAGTTGATCTGAGAGCCAAAAGGAAACATGCCTAGACGTAACGGGGCGCGCACGCCCCACCAAGAACTCAACACCAAACGGCTTATAGCCGAATTGCGGAACCTGCGACAGGAGAACACCCGTGCCACACGCCACACCAGATGATGTCAAGGCCCGTTTGGGACGACCTCTCACCGAGGACGAAACGACGATGACCAACATCCGTCTTGCCGACGCGGAGCGGATGATTCTGCGTCGTATCCCGGACCTGGCCGGCAAGATCACAGCCGGCGACATAGACGAAGCCGACGTGATCCAAGTTGAATCCGACGCTGTAATCCAGATTCTCAAGAATCCCGACGGCTGCACATCGGAAACATATGGCACCTACAGCTATCGGGATGAACTGGGACGTAGCGTCGGGCAAGCTCGACATCTCAGACGCGGAATGGCTGACGCTCGGTGTTAAGGCCGGCGGCATGTTCGTCTACGCACTGAGGATTCGGACACCGTTCGACAGCTCGTATTGTCTGCCGCTCATCGACCCGATGTACGACATTCCCGGGAGCCACTGATGAGCCTTCTGATCCGAGGAACGGAGACAGTCACGGTCTACCCCGAAGAGGTCACCACAGACGGCGATGGCAACACCAGGACCCGACCTTCAACGGTCGGTGTCGTAGCCCGTGCCGTTATCCAGCCGATGGGCACACCCTCAGAGGCTCAAGACATCGGATACCTAACCGAGTCGAAGTACAGACTCCGGCTGGTTAATTACCCGTCATTGCTCGGTGCTCAGTCACAGGTGGAATGGCAAGGCAAGCGATACGCCATCGACGGAGAACCCATGGTTTTCAACGGATCTCGTCGTACCGCTCACGTCGATTATGTGATGATCCGTCGATGACACTTGAGTTTCGTCGGGCCCAAGACACCTGGCTACCAGACCGCGCGGTCAGGTGAGCGGAACGAAGTCGTATTCCCCGGCGCCATAGAACTGCAGGACGAGAAACACCGCAGATTCCGCGCCGATGTTCGTTACCAGATGAGGACGACGCGGTCGTACGGTATAAGTCTCACCTGGAGCGAGTCGTATATCCTCCTTGGGCTCTTGGAGGAAGACCCTCAGGCGTCCCTGAAGGACGAAGAACGTGTCCTGTCCGCTCGTGTGGTAATGCCACGGCACGTTCTGGCTCGGACTGATCTGAAGCTCCGTGATCCGAAACCCTGGTCGCTCGGCATGGCGTGCTGAACGCTCGGCTTCGTAGAGGCGCTTCGTATCGTTGCCACCCTCCATCCCGACCTCCTCGTTCGTCACGGTAGCCCCCTGCCTTCTGGTCGTCACGCCGTTAGGTCACCTCGGGGGGCCAGATACACCTATACGAGTGTGACGCTTGCATCGGCTGTTGTAGAAGTCCTGGCACCAGACACCCGGTCAAGTACAACCGGCTCTCAATGCCGGTTATCGAGATGACCGTGTACGGCACCGAAGGACTCATCGAAACCGAGGGGTTGTACGAAGGGGCTCTAGGAATGCCCTACGAAGCGGTGAGCGATCAAACCATCGTGGAGGGTGTTCGGGCTACCTCCATTCGATCAAAGAGGCTCTGGGAGCCACACAGCTCGAATCACCGTTCCCGGACACGTTCTGTGTCCAAGGTCGGATCGGGCTAGGGCTACGAAGCCCATAAGCTGCTCAATTCCATTACGAACCAAGGTTCTGACCGATCTCGGCAGGCACTCGGATCTCGAACTGGAGCGATCCGGGATTGGATGCGCTCCGCTTCCCGTCTACGCCGCTGATACTCGCGGCAACAGTGATTCCAGACCGTTGCAACAACTCTCGGCGATCGTCGGTGTCGGATGCTTCCCAGACAGACCGGTACATACCTCCGGTAGGCCGGTACTCGCAACGGGCCTCACAAGCCGGAGCCGACTCCAGCTCTAGTATCAGAGCATCGAGAGCGTCTAGTTGCTTCTGTAGCCGTTGTTTGGCCGTGGCCGATACCGCACGGCCAGCGGCCTTGGTCAGTTCGTCAAATCCATTGACAGCCTCCCGAAGCTCCGCCTCCCGAGAGTCGCCAGGAACCCAAACCCGTTCCCGGACTGCGAGATCTCCGACCTCGTATAGAAACGCCTCCTCTGCCAAGGTCTCCAGCGTGTCTGCGGGGAGCATCGCGGTACACCGGTTCTGGCACCGGTAGTAGCGATAGACGTGTCCTCGGGCGGTAGTCCGGTCGTGGTGCAACGTCAAGCCACAGACGAGGCAGACAGCGACACCAGCCAACGGACTAGCCTCAGCGCGTCGGATACCGCGCCGTGACTCCTGTACCCGGTCGAGAGCTGCCTGGAGCAGATCCCATTCGTCCAACGTGACCAACGGCTCTGCGACCTGAATCGGCATACCGTCGTCGTCTCGGACAGTTTCGCCTTTGTGGTGGACGTACCCGCGAAGTGCTCGGCTCCGCAGCATGTTCCGTATCGGAGTAGCTTCCCACTTCCCGGACGGCTCCTCGTCAGCCGTCCACCGTAGGGCAGGCCGGTTGGCCTTCTCAGCGGTGTAATACGCCGCAGGGGTCCGGTACCCCTCGGCGGTCAGCTCACGGGCTATACGGGTCAGTGGTGTCCCATCGAGCACGTCGTCAACGATGCGACGGACCACCGTGCTCGCCAGCTCGTCAATCTCCAGCGACCAACCATCGGCAGTCTTGACGGCGGTATAGCCGTACGGCGGTTTACCGCCTGCCCATCGGCCAAGCTCCCGCAGCTTGTGCCGACTGGCCCTGGTCCGCTCTCGGATCGCTTCAAGCTCACCTTCGGCAAGGCCGGCTATGACCGAGGCGAGCATCCGACCAGCCCACGAACCGAGGTCGATCGACTCCGAGCACGACACCACGGTCTAGTCGTGCTCCCCACACCAACCGAACAACCGATTGAGCTGGATAGCGTTCCTGCCGAGCCGGTCCAGCTTCCAAGCACAGAGGATGTCCCACTCCGGAGCTCGGTGGCCGAGCCACTGCCCGAGCTGCCGAGTCTCGAACGGGTCCACAGCCCCCGATACGTCGATGTCGGACGCCCACCCACGAGGGTGTGGCTGTTGGCCGCAGTCCACTGCTGGATGATCTCGCGTTGCCGCTCGATCGACGCAGATTCCTCGGTTGACCTCGACAGCCGTAACCTTCCCAGTACTCGCATACGAGGATGGTAACGTGTTGTGTTCAAGCTGATGTTCCACTCGCCGCGCATCGCGCCCAACACCGGCAATGCCATCCGGCTGGTGGCCGCGACGGGATGCGAATTGCATCTGGTCGAGCCGCTCGGATTCGACCTGTCCGAACCCAAGTTGCGCCGCGCCGGCCTGGATTACCACGACCTGGCGTCGGTCAGCGTCCACCCCGACCTGCCCGCCGCCTGGGAGGCGCTTGCCCCGACGCGGGTCTATGCGTTCACCGCGCACGCCACGACGTCGTTTGCCGACATCAGCTACCGGCCGGGTGACGTGTTGATGTTCGGTCCCGAGCCCACCGGGCTCGATGCCGCGACGCTCGCCGACCCGCAGATCAGCGCGCAGGTGCGCATTCCAATGCTGGCGGGCCGGCGGTCGCTGAACCTGTCCAACGCCGCGGCCGTCGCCGTCTACGAGGCCTGGCGGCAACAGGGGTTCACCGGCGCTGTCTGAACCCACGCCAAATCCCGCGAGCGTGCGTCTGTCCCCGACACGCCGATTGAGCACGATTCTGTTCACGCTCGCCGCCCACGAGCGCGACACACCGTCAACCCCTACCAGCTGTTCCAGTGCGTGACCTGCTCGGCGGGCAGCCGCTTAGCAGGCCGGAATTCGGTGCCCTTGGTGTAGGCGATCGGGAACAGGCCGGCCTGGCTGTACTTGTCGAACGGGATGCCGAGGAGCTCTGCCGCCTGCTTCTCGCCGTCGCCCAGCAGGTGCAGCGTCGTCCACGCCGACCCCAGACCGCGGGAGCGCAGCGCGAGCATGAAGCTCCAAACCGCCGGCAGCAGCGATCCCCAGAACGACGCCGACATGCCGGCGGGCACGCCGTCCGGCCGCCCTTCCAAGCAGGGGATCATCAGCACCGGCGCTTCGTGAAGGTGTTCGTTGAGGTACTTCGCCGAGTCGTAAACGCGGGGTCGCTGGTCATCGCGCACATCCCCGTATTCGGGCTTGGGCATGTCCAGATACGGCGTCGCGTTGGCTCGATAGATGTCGGCCAGCGCCTTCTTCTTTTCGGGGTCGTCGACGAACGCCCATTGCCAGCCCTGGGCGTTGGAGCCTGTCGGCGCCTGGAGCGCTAACTCGAGACATTCCAGCAGCACCTCACGCGGCACCGGCTTCTCGAAATCCAGCCGCTTGCGCACCGAACGCGTCGTGGTCAGAACTTCATCGACGGACAGGTTCAAGGTCATTTCGTGAGACTACATTCGCTTTCATGGCAGTCGAATTCACGCAAGACGTTTCCAGCAGGCTCTCATCCGATAAGTATGGCTGGCTGACCACCGTGACTAAGTCCGGCCAGCCCGTGCCGCGCCTGCTGTGGTTCTTCTTCGACGGCAGAGAAATCACCGTGTACTCCATGCCGAACGCGGCAAAGGTCCGGCACATCAAGGCTCATCCGCGGGTCAGCCTGAACCTGGATTCCGACGGCAATGGCCGCGGGACGGTGGTTGTCGGTGGTGAGGCCAGGATCGATGCGGTCGATGCCGATCCGATCGCGGACGAGCAATACCAGGCCAAGTACGCCGAGTACGCGGCCAGCATGGGGATGAGCAAGGAGTTCCTCGCCGCATTCAGCACCCGGTTGAAGATCAGCATCGAGAAGGTCTGGACCACACCGACCGAGGGCTGACGCGCACACTCGGCCGTGGGTGAGCGTGCGCGAAATGCCTGCGTGCAGCGGCGTGTTGCCGCGCAAAACACGCACGCTCGCCGTCGTTGAGTCAGCGAAAGTCGCGGCTGCGGGAGCCGACGGTCATGGTGAGCTTGCCCATTCGGTCGGCGACGACGGTGACCGCACCGCTGGCGTTCTGCACCTGACCGCGGATCAGCAGCGCCGACGCCGTCTGCGCCAGCCTGCGGTGCCGCGCCCACACACCGGGCGAGCACAGGACGTTGACCATCCCGGTTTCGTCCTCGAGGTTGATGAACGTCACGCCCTGCGCGGTCGCGGGCCGCTGCCGATGCGTCACCGCCCCCGCCACCAGCACGCGGGTTCCGTCGGGCACAGCAAGCAGCTGGTCGGCAGGCACCACGCCGATGGCGTCGAGGTCCTCCCGCAGGAACTGGGTGGGATAGCTGTCCGGTGAGATGCCGGTGGCCCACACGTCCGCGGCGGCCAGCTCCAGTTCGGTCATGCCGGGCAGCGACGGGATGTGCGACGACGATCCCACGCCCGGCAGCCGGTCTGGCCGCTGGGTGGCGGCCGCCCCGGCCGCCCACAACCCTTCGCGGCGGGTGATCCCGAAGCAGCCCAGCGCTCCCGCGGTGGCCAGCGCCTCGGTCTGCGGTACAGACAGCTGCACGCGTCCGGTCAGATCGAGCAGAGAAACGAACGACCCGTTGGCCTTTCGTTCCTCGACGATCTGCTGCGCCAACTCGTCGCCGATGTGGCGAACACTGCCAAGGCCAAGCCGCACCTGTTGCCCGGCGTTCTCCAGCGTGGCGTACGCGAGGCTGGCGTTTACGTCGGGGGCCCCCACTGTCACCCCGTGCCTGCGGGCGTCGGCCACCAGCGACTGCGGCGAGTAGAAGCCCATCGGCTGGGCGCGCAGCAGCGCCGCGCAGAACGCCGCCGGATGGTGCAGCTTGAACCACGACGAGTAGAACACCAGCGAGGCGAACGACAGCGAATGGCTTTCCGGGAAACCGAAATTGGCGAAGGCCTCCAGTTTCTCGTAGATCCGGTCGGCCACCTCGCCGGTGATGCCGTGCCGTTCGCGCATGCCGTCGTAGAACCGGCCACGCAATCGGCGCATCCGCTCCGTGGAGCGCTTGGATCCCATCGCCCGGCGCAACTGGTCGGCCTCGGCGGCGGAGAAGCCGGCGCAGTCGACCGCGAGCTGCATGAGCTGCTCCTGAAACAGCGGCACCCCCAACGTCTTTCGCAGCGCAGGCTCCATCGACGGATGGTCGTAGGTGACGGATTCGACGCCGTTGCGTCGCTTAATGTAGGGGTGCACCGACCCGCCCTGGATCGGGCCGGGCCGAATCAGGGCGACCTCGACCACCAGGTCGTAGAACACCCGCGGCTTCAGCCGCGGCAGGGTGGCCATCTGCGCGCGCGATTCCACCTGGAACACCCCGACGGAGTCGGCACGCTGCAGCATCTCGTACACGGCAGGCTCGGAGAGGTCGAGTTTGGCCAGGTCCACCTCGATGCCCTTGTGCTCGGCGACCAGGTCGATGACGTAGTGCAGTGCCGAGAGCATGCCAAGCCCCAGCAGGTCGAACTTCACCAAACCGATTGCTGCGCAGTCGTCTTTGTCCCACTGTAGGACGCTGCGATTCTCCATCCGCGCCCACTCCACCGGGCATACGTCGGCGATCGGCCGATCGCAGATCACCATGCCGCCGGAGTGGATGCCCATGTGCCGCGGCAGGTTGTGAATCTGCATGGCCAGGTCGATCACCGGTTCCGGAATGTCCTCCACGTCCGGGGAGTCGGCCAGCCCGTTCCACCGGCTGATCTGCTTGCTCCACGCGTCCTGCTGCCCTTGGGAGAACCCCAGCGCGCGGGCCATGTCGCGCACCGCGCTGCGGCCTCGGTAGGTGATGACATTGGCGACCTGGGCGGCGTAGTCACGGCCGTAGCGGTCGTAGACGTACTGGATCGCCTTCTCGCGCAAGTCGGATTCGATGTCGATGTCGATGTCCGGCGGCCCGTCGCGCGCCGGGGAGAGGAACCGCTCGAACAGCAACTCGTTGGCGATCGGGTCGACGTTGGTGACGCCGAGCGCGTAACAGACCGCCGAGTTGGCCGCCGAGCCGCGGCCCTGGGCCAGGATGCTGTTGTCCCGACAGAACCGGGTGATGTCGTGCACCACCAGGAAGTAGCCCGGAAAGGTCAGCTGCTCAATGATTTTCAGCTCGTGCTCGATCTGCGCGTATGCCCGTGGGGCCCGCTCCGGCGGGCCATAGCGGTTGCGGGCCCCCTCCATGACCAGGTGCCGCAGCCAGCTGTCCTCGGTGTGCCCGTCCGGGACGTCGAACGGCGGCAGCTGCGGGGCGATCAGCGCCAGTCGGAACGCGCACTGCTCGCCGAGATCGGCCGCGGCCGTCACCACCTCGGGGATCCCCGCGAACAGCCGTGCCATCTCCTCCCCTGACCGCAGGTGCGAACCGCCCAGCGGCGCAAGGAAACCGGCCGCCTCATCCATCGAGTGCCTGGCCCGGATGGCGCCCATCGCCATGGCCAGCCGACCCCGCGACGGTTCGGCGAAGTGGGCGGCGGTGGTGGCGACCACGCCGAGTCCGAACCGCGGCGCCAGCTCGGCCAGCGCGGCGTTGCGCTCGTCGTCGAGAGGATGGCCGTGATGGGTCAGCTCGATGCTGACTCGGTCGGCGCCGAACCGGTCCACCAGATCGGCCAGCGCCGTGCCGGCGGCTTCCGGGCCGCCGGTGTCCAAGGCCTGGCGCACATGGCCTTTGCGGCAACCGGTCAGGATATGCCAATGCCCACCGGCCGCCTCGGTCAGCGTGTCATAGTCATAGCGCAGCTTGCCTTTCTCACCCCCTACCAGATGCGCGGTCGCCAGCTGTCGTGACAGCCGTCGATAGCCCTCCGGCCCGCGGGCCAGCACCAGCAGGTGCGGTCCTGCCGGATCGGGATCCTCGGTGCGGTCACCACCGCCGAGTGACAGCTCTGCGCCGAACACCGTCTGCATTTCGAGTTCCTTGGCGGCCTCCGCGAACCGCACCACCCCGTAAAGCCCGTCGTGGTCGGTGAGCGCGATTGCCCGCAGATCGAGCCTGGCGGCCTCCTCGACGAGTTCCTCCGGCGTGCTGGCGCCGTCGAGGAAGCTGTACGCCGAATGCACGTGCAACTCGGCATACGGGACCGATGAGACAGGGCGCTCCACATCGAGCGGCTGATACTCCCCCCGCTTGCGCGACCAGGCCGGGCTATCCCCGCCGTCGCCGTTCGGCTCGAACGACTCACCGGCGCGGCGCGGCTTGCCGGTGAGCACCCGCTCCATTTCCGTCCAGCTCGGCGGCCCGGTGAACCAGCTCACGCTCTCACTATATCGAACATACGTGCGACTCCTCAGGTTGTTGTGGGTAGCTTGACCTGTAGTCCGCCGAGGCAGAGATAGATCATTGAGCTGAGTGTTTGGGCCGAGTGGTGTCCGTAGCCGCGGGCGTTGATGAGTCGGATCTTGGCGTTGATGCCTTCGATCAGGGCGTTGGAGATGCCGAGTTCGATCGCGGCGATGACTTCCTCGAAGTAGACCTCGAACCGTTTGGCCAGGTGAACGAAGGCGTTGATGCGGCTGCGTTTGGCGGCGGTGATCCAGCGGCGAAGATACTGGCGGGCGCCGCCGGGTGGATGGTGGGTGCGGTAGACGTCGCGCAGCTGTTCTTTGAGCGTCCAGGCGCGGCCGATGCGGCGGTTGGTGCGTGCGATCTGGTTGACCAGGGCGCGTTTGTCGTCGGTGAGTTTGTTTTCCCCGGTGCGCAACGCCCAGCGGGTGGCCTTCCAGTCTGGGGTGCTCATTGCGGCCCGGCCGGGCCCGGTGGCAGCCTCGGCATAGACCCGGTCCAGGGCGCGGTTGACCCATTGCATGATGTGGAACGGGTCATAACAGATGGTGGCCTGGGGAGCATGGGTGCGGGTGGCAGCGCGGTAGGCCGCCGATACGTCCATGCTGACCACCTCGATGCCCGACACGATCGAATCCGGTTGGCCTTCATAGAAATTCACCAAGGACTGCTCGCTGCGTCCGGGCTGGATGTCGACGACGGTGCCGGTGTCATGATCACCGACGATGGTCAGATAGCGGTGCGGGTGGCGGTAGCAGACCTCGTCGACACCGATCCGGTACAAGGTCTGCAGCCGGCGGGCGTCGAGCAGCTCAGCGACCCCACGGTTGATGATGGCGGTGACGGTTTCCCAGCCGCAGCGCATCAGGGTAGCCACCGAGGTGCGGTCGGTGCGCTGGGCCAGCCACAGCACCATGTCTTCGAAATCGCGGGTATGCCGCGCGCCCGGGCGCGCCCAAGGCAGCTCCTCGGTGCGCACTCCGCAGTCCGGGCAGTCCAGCCGGCGGATCTCATAGACCAGCCACAACCGACGGATGCCCAGGTCGAGGTGTCGCCAGCGCCGCCGCCGCCGGTCATAGACCGCCGAGCTGAGTATCCCGCACGGACATTGCAATCGGTGGGCCATGGGACGCAGGGTGACTTCGACGTCGCGCTCACCAATGACGACATCGGTCACCCACGCCCCGGGGATCTGCAGCAGACGGTTAAATGCAGTACTGACGCGCACGCGGTGCCTCCGGTTGCGGTTGGTGTGGTAACCCCGAAACCTAGAGCCACACCGCGTGCGCGTCCCTCATTTCACCCGCGAAACGCCGACAGCGTTGCGCCACAACCAAAACCACCGCCGACCAGCACAAAGGCGCCCACGAAAACCCGTGGAGCGCCACATACGTGCGATAGGACAGTCGTCGTTCTTACGGGGCGTGAGGCTTTCGGGAATCCACCGATTTCGCGGCATGATGATCGACGCGACCACCATAAATCGTCGGTGCTGAGACCTGTGTGGGGACGATCTTGATTATCACCCTTTCAGCGCCGGACTCGTCACGATCAGCTGGCATTTCCGTGCCCGTCATTCGGCGGAACAGCTTTCTGTTCAGTGAACCTTCCGGGTCTTCGGTTATTTGCGCGTACCCGCGGATCTCCAGGTAGCGCGTTCCCATCTCCGGATCAACCGCGCAGAACGTGATCTGCGGATTGGCCAGGAGATTGCGGTACTTCACCCGCGATTTGAGCGTGCTCAGGCGAAGGTACTCACCGTCCCAGTCGAAGGCGACCGGGTTGGTCGAAATCAGGCCGTCCTTGTGGCTGATTGTGCTGACCGTTGCCAGCAGAGCGGTGTCGAGAATGCCGACATGGGTGTCTGGAATCGATGCCTCGGGCTGCTTGGCACTTGTCATGTCCACAGTTTGCTCCTTCCACGGATAACGCAAACGGTTTCGTACTCAGCGCAGTTCTAACAGCATTCGGGCGGAAGATGTGACCATGAACGGGCATCTCGAGGGCACCGTGGCGCTTGTGACTGGCGCGAGCAGCGGCATCGGCGAAGCCACCGCCCTGGCCCTAGCAGACTCGGGAGCCGCGGTGGCGTTGATCGCGCGCGGTGACCGCCTGAACAAGCTCAAAGACCGCATCGCCGCAGCGGGCGGAACCGCCGCGGCGTTCGTTGCGGACGTCGCCGACCGCCGGCATGCCGAAACGGCTGTGCAGCAGGTGGTTACCGAGTTCGATCGACTCGACATCGTCGTGAACAACGCCGGCCTGATGCGGATCGGGGCGGCCGCCGAGTCGGATCCGGCGGACTGGGACGAGATGCTATCGGTCAACGTGCAGCCGGCACGAGCCGTCACCCCAGTTCGGGTCGACGACGACCAGATCTCCCTCGGACAGGCCGTCGGAGTGCGGCACGTCGGCACCCAGCCCGGCGATCCTCCCCGCGACCTCGTGTCCGGGGGTGATGGGAAATGACAGCGGGACTCCTGGTGAGAAGCAGCCCTCGATGAGCTGGAAGTCGCTGCGGCACATGCCAGCTGCCGCCACCTTGATGAGGACCTCCGTTGGGCCGACGTCGGGGACCGGTATCTCCTCGAGCCGCAGCGGCTCGTGATATCCGTAGACGTGCCGCGCGCATCTGCATGGTGTCTCCTCGGGGCAATGGCGATCGGTAGTCAAAGCCAACCGCACCGGCGATCGCTTTTCAATGCCGCGTTCCCGCTCGACTCGTGCCCATTCCGGCCCGATGCGGCAGTGGGATAACCCGTTTCGCCAGCCAATGCCGCGATACAACTCTTCCGCCGGACGAGCGGCGAAGTCATACTGCGCCTGCGCGCACCGCGCGTAGGCGACTACCGACGGAATGTGCGTCGGCGTAATCCCTTGGCGTCGTGCCGAACCGAATCCGAAACTCCTTGATGAAGTGTGACGCGCTCGCGTAGCCGATCGCGCGGCACACGTCGGCCACCCCCAGCCGTCCTTCAACGAGTAATTCGCGCGCGCGTTTCAACTTCAGCTCCTTGACGAACTGATACGGCGACCGACCGGTCACGTCGCGAAACCGCCGCGAGAACGCCGCGGGCTCAGGCTGACCTGCTCGGCCAGCGCGGTGACCGTCAAGGGCTCGGCCAGATGCGCGGAGATGTAACTCAATGCCGCGCCGACACCACGCACTTCTCCGGATTCTTCTCGCGAGGCTGCTGCCCGGACGGGGCGCGCTGTTCGAGCATAGTAATGCGCTGGCTCGATCTCCAACACGAAGCACAGACACGGCTCGCGCGGGGACGCCTCCAGAATCTGGCACTCGAAGTGCAACCCGCTGCTGATGACGAGATAGTTGAACTGGTCGTACGTCACGTCGTGCTCGATAGGGCTGGTGGCCGTCACCGGTGGCACCCATCGTCGCGTGTTCAGTTTGCGTCCCTCGACTGGAACGGAACGAAGATCGAGTAACTCACGGCCACGTGCGATGATTTCCCCGCCAGACTCCGGTCAACACTACAGAGCAGATCCACCCCAAGGCCTCCGGAGGAACCTTGACCGAGAAGATCGCCACCGCCTTACCCTCAGTGGTCGACTATGACACCTGGCGTGCCGCGCTCGATGACCTGCGCCGACGGGAGAAAGCCGCCACCCGCGAACTGGACGCCATTGCCGCCCAGCGTCGCCGCCTGCCCATGGTCGAGATGGGTGACTACACGCTGATCGGCAAGGACGGGCCCGTCCGGCTGGCGGACGTGTTCGAGGGACGCTCGCAGCTCATCGTCTACAACCACATGTGGGAGGACGGCGCCGAATGGCAATGCGGCGGTTGCACCGGCTTCACATCCCAGTTCACCCGGCTGGACTTCCTGGACAATTACGACGCCCGATTCGTAATCGTCACCAATGGGCCCATCGAAGAGGCGCTGGCCTACCGCGCCACAGTCGGCAACAGGATGGATTGGTACTCGTCGTCGGAGAGTTCGTTCGGCGCCGATGTCGACGCTGCGCCAGGTCAAGGGTTCGCCGTCAATGTGTTTCTTCGTGACGGCGACAAGGTGTACCGCACCTGGCACACCAACGGCCGCGGCACTGAGCAGCTCAGCCATACGTTCGCCCTTATCGACCTGCTGCCGCGGGGCAGGCAGGAGGAGTGGCTGGACTCCCCCGCCGGTTGGCCGTCGAGACCGACCTACTCCGGCTGGTTGGACTCCCCTGACATCGCCCGGCTGTACGGGCGGGCCGAGCCGCAGACCTGACGGTCGCCTACGGCAGGTCCTGCGCACCGAGTTGGTCTCGTGGCACGACCATCATCGGAACGTCCAGCACGCGCAGCATTTTCGCGGATGTCGAGCCGAGGAAGAGGCGCTTGGGTGCGCTGAGCCGGCTCGACCCGACCATGATCAGGTCCCCATCGTGCCACTCCAGATTTCGCACCGCCTCCTCGACCGTCGGCCCCTCCACAGCTGTCGCTGTCACCGGAAAACCTTCCGGCAGAGACCTTTTGGCCGTTTCCAAGACCTGCCGGGCGTGCACCAACGCACGCTCGCGCACCGCCTCCTCATCGGCGCGCAGCGCACCGAACGCCGGATCGAGCGCCACCAGCGAAACCATCCGCAGCGGCGTACCCGCCGCCTTACTGAACCGAACTGCCGTCTCCAGCAATAGATCCGCGCCCTGCCGCTCTCCAATCGCACAGGTGACCTCACGCACCCGATCGACCTTCGAATCGCGGGTGCCGCGCGGCGCGACCACAACGGGCACGGGCGCAGAGTGCAACAACTCGTTGACCACGGAGCCCAGCGAGTAACTGCCCGCCAGGCCGCCACCCGATCCGCCCACCACGATGAGGTCGGCCTCGAGCCGCGCCGTCTCCCGGATCAGCCCATCGGCGAACGAGTCGTCGAAGGCCGCATGGCTGTGCGCCGCGACATCGTCGGGCACCGACGCCCGCGCATCGGCGAGCCATTTCTCGGCCTGCTCGCCCAGGTTCGCCTCGTAGTCACGCGTACCCGTGAGCATCGGTGCCCGGTCGGGCGGCACGATGATGCACGCCTCGACTTCGGCACCGAGCGTCCGGGCAAGCCGGGCACCGAGTGCCATCGCGTCCGCGCCACCCGGCGTGGCCAGATACCCAACGACCAACCTCATGCCAATTCACCGCCCATCTCGCACCGCACCGTGCGGACGTCTCCGTGTCACATCCTGCCAAGTTGCGGCGGCCGGTTAGGCCGATTTGGCGATGACCCGCGCTCGCGCTCAGTCGGTGTACTCGGCCGTGCCGTCCTCGAGCACCAGCCGGGCATCGGACCCATCCGGATTCGACGTCTCGGTACGGAACACCGCGTGCCCCGGGTCGGTGCGCCAAATCGACGTGGTGAGCGTCTCGCCAGGGAACACCGGTGAGCTGAACCGAGCCCCGACCTGGCTGACCTTCGTGGCGTCGCCGCCTCCGAGTTCGCTGACCAGCGCGCGGCCCGCGACCCCATATGTGCAGAGCCCGTGCAGGATTGGCTTCGGAAAGCCGGCCAGGTTCTGCGCGAACCACGGGTCGCTGTGCAGCGGATTACGATCGCCTGACAGCCGGTAGATCAGCGCCTGGTCCTCACGCGTAGGCAGTGCGATTCGCGCGTCGGGCTCACGTTCGGGGATCCCTGGCGCAACGGGCCGCTGCCCCGGCTGCCCGCCGAACCCGCCCTCGCCGCGGATGACAGCGGTCGTGAACGTTTCGGCGACGACCTCCGACGTGTCGGGGTCGGTGCCCGTCGCTTTCAGCATGACGATCGCATTCTTGCCTTCCCCCTTGTCCTGGATGTCGGCGACCTCGGCGACGACGCTGAGCTTGCCGGCCGGCGGCAGCGGCTTGAACAGCCGGATCTCCTGAGATCCGTGCAGCAGCATGGCGAAGTTGAACGAGCCGATCTTGCCGGCCGCCGCGAACGGGAGGCAGGCGATGACCGCGTAGGTCGGCAGCACCTGTTGGGGGAGGTCGTGACTGTTCTCGGTGGTGAACGCCAGGTCCGCGGTTCCCGCACCGACACCCAGCGCGTACAGCAGCGTGTCGCGGTCGGTCCATTCGAAGACGTGCGGGTTGGTCTTGGCGCCTATGGCATTGGGGTCGATCGGCATCCGGGCTCCCTTCTCGGCTGAGTCGGACGATATCTGCCGCACCTGACCAGGAGGCGACCGACCGGGAGAAACTCCCGCTTGCGGGGGCCTAGGTTGACCTTCGCGCAGCCAAGGGCGACCATGGCTCGCATGCGCTATGTCGTTACCGGCGGTACCGGGTTTATTGGCCGCCGTGTGGTGTCGCAAATCCTGGCCCGCAGCGGCGACGCCAAGGTGTGGGTACTCGTGCGCCGCGGATCGCTAGCCCGGTTCGAACGGCTCGCCGCCGAGTGGGGTGAGCGGGCGAAGCCGCTGGTCGGCGACCTCACCGCGGCGAACCTCGGCCTCACGGAAGAGGCCGTAGCCGATTTGGGCAGCGTCGACCACATCGTGCATTGCGCCGCGATCTACGACATCACCGCCGCGGAGGCCGACCAGCGGGCGGCCAACGTCGACGGCACCCGCGCGGTGATCGACCTGGCCCTTCGGCTGGACGCCACGCTGCATCATGTGTCGTCGATCGCCGTCGCAGGCACTTATCACGGCGAGTTCACCGAGGACGACTTCGACGTGGCGCAGGATCTGCCGACGCCGTATCACCAGACGAAGTTCGAGGCGGAGCTGTTGGTGCGCTCCGCGGCCGGTTTGCGATATCGCGTGTACCGGCCCGCGGTCGTGGTCGGCGACTCCCGCACCGGCGAAATGGACAAGATCGACGGCCCGTACTACTTCTTCGGCCTGCTGGCGAAGCTGGCCGTCTTACCCAGGTTCACCCCGATGGTGCTGCCGGACACCGGCCGCACGAACATCGTTCCGGTGGACTTTGTGGTGGAGGCCGTCGTCGCACTCATGCACGCCGACGGTCGCGACGGGCAGACGTTCCACCTCACCGCCCCGAAAACCATTGGGCTGCGCGGCATCTACCGGGGAGTCGCCAAGGCGGCAGGCCTGCCGCCGCTTCGCGGGTCACTGCCGGGCGCGACCGCGACTCCATTCCTTCGTGTTACCGGGCGCGCCAAGGTAGTGCGCAACATGGCCGCCACCCAGCTCGGCATACCCGGTGAAATCCTCGACGTCGTCGACCTTGCGCCGACCTTCACGTCCGCGAACACCGCAGAAGCCCTGCGCGGCACCGGGATAACGGTGCCCGAGTTCGCCTCGTATGCGCCGAAGCTGTGGTGCTACTGGGCTGAGCATCTGGACCCCGATCGGGCCCGTCGCGACGATCCTGCAGGGCCGCTGGTCGGCAAGCACGTGATCATCACCGGCGCTTCCAGTGGTATCGGTCGTGCCTCCGCGATCGCAGTCGCCGAGCGCGGCGCGACGGTATTCGCGTTGGCGCGCAACGCCGAAGCGCTCGACGAGATCATATCGGAGATCCGGGCGGCCGGCGGGCAGGCCCACGCGTTCACGTGTGACGTCACGGACTCGACGTCGGTCGAGCACACGGTCAAGGACATCCTGGGCCGGTTCGGGCACGTCGACTATCTGGTGAACAACGCAGGGCGGTCCATCCGCCGGTCGGTGATCGCTTCCACCGACCGGCTGCACGACTACGAACGTGTGATGGCGGTCAACTACTTCGGCGCGGTGCGGATGGTGCTGGCGCTGCTGCCGCACTGGCGCGAGCGCCGGTTCGGCCACGTGGTCAATGTGTCCAGCGCCGGCGTGCAGGCCAACGGCCCGAAGTACAGCGCATACCTGCCGAGCAAGGCGGCGCTGGACGCGTTCGCCGACGTGGTGTCGACGGAGACGCTGTCGGACCACATCACCTTCACCAACATCCACATGCCATTGGTGAGGACGCCGATGATCGTGCCGTCACGGCGGCTGAATCCGATTCCGCCGATCAGCGCAGAACATGCGGCGGCCATGGTGGTGCGGGGCCTGGTGGAAAAGCCCGCGCGCATCGACACCCCGGTCGGCACGCTGGCCGACTTCGGCAATTACATGACCCCGAAGCTGTCGCGCCGCATCCTGCACCAGCTCTACCTGGGCTATCCCGACTCAGCGGCCGCCCGAGGTGTGGCGCCGGCCGAACCGTCGACCAGCGGTGCTCCGTCGCGGCGGCCCAAGCGCCCGGCGCGTACGGTCACGTCGCTCCGCGTTCCGCGACCGATCAAGCGCGCGGTGCGGCTCCTACCCGGCGTGCACTGGTGAGTGGTGCCCCGCCAAATCGGTGCGGCCGCGGGCCTCATGGTGGTCATTAGTTTAGTCGCCCAGCTGCTCACTAAAGCCGGTCTCGCCGCCGTCGACGTAACGCGGCGCCGGCAGCATCCTGGTCGGCCGACAGCGTTTCAGCGATAAGCCGGATGTTCACCGCGTCCAGGATGGAATTGAAAATGCCGTTGTCGTCGAAGTTGATGTTGGCGCCCGACCCGCGGACGAACAACACGGTGTCGTCAGTGTTGCCCTCGGGGACATAGAGCGTGTGGGCTGATCCGCCTGGCTCGTATAAGTACGAGCCGGCGGTCTGCGGCTGATCGGGGTACTCGCTACACACCCATCGGCCCTTGAGGGTGTATGCCTCCGCGGGACCAGTGTGGTTATGCAGCGGCAAGCTGGTGCCCGGAGCGAAGGTTACGAGGACACCCATTCGTTGTGCTCGAAGTCCAATCGCACTACCTGAAGGTGGATACCCGGCGCAACCGTGTTCTGGGCGAACGGAATATCAGACTCGTTCACCGAAAGCCGACGCTTCTGCGGGAGAGCGACGAACGGCAGTTCGGCACAACTCGACGTCGTGGCCGGCCCGGGGACGGTGGTGTTAGGCATGCTTGGAGCGCCTGTTCGATAGCTGTTTGGAGTTGCCATTTCTCGCGGGATCGGGCTCTCTGGCGGTCATGGTGTTCGTGATCAGCGACGCCAGTTCCCACATCCGTCATTTACGACTGCGAAAGTCATGGGCTCGCCCATAAGCAGGCTTGCTGCGCGTTCGGCGACGGCAAGGACCGCCGCGTTGGTGGTGCCGGAGACAATCGACGGCATCAGCGAAGCGTCGGCGATTCGGAGGTTTTCGATTCCATGGACCTTGAGCGCAACGTCGACAACGGAACTCCCGTTGGTACCGATCTTGCATGTGCCGACGGGATGAAAGTAGGTGGAGACGGTTCGGCGCAGGTATGCGTGACAAGCGGCGTCGCTTCGGGTCTGGCTGCCGGGAAACAATTCCTCGTCACGCAGGTGAGCGAAGGCGGGCGCGGATCCGATCTCTCGCGCCGCGCGAAGACCGACTGTCAGTCGTGACATGTCGCTGGGGTCGGTGAGGTAGCGGGGGTTGATGATTGGTGCCCGTTCCGGGTCGGCACTGGCCAGCCGAATTGACCCGCGGCTGCGTGGGTTCATCAGGGCGAAAATGACCGAGTAGCCGTGTTCCTGACCGATCGCGAACCTGGGGTGGATCGGGAAATCGAGAAAGATTGCGTGGACATCTGGCACTTCCGTTGATGCGCAACGCACTAGGACTTGCGGCTTGCGTGCATGTACACCGTTTCCGACGGGTTGGGTGGTCGTGTACGCGACCTGCGACTTCGGGTGGTCCTGCAGGTTCGCGCCGACCCCGGGCATGTCGGCAACCACGTCGATGCCGAGATCGCGCAGGTGTGGTCCCGCGCCGATGCCCGAAAGCAGGAGCAGCTGTGGCGTGCCGATCGTCCCGGCGCTCAGGATGATCTCGCGGTCGGCGAATGAGTTATGGATCTTCCCGTCTTTCAGGTACTCGACGCCCTCGCAGCGGGCGTGCTTGACCCGCAGCCTTCGGGCGTGTGCATCCGCGACGATGGTGAGATTGGCCCGGCCGGCGACCGGGACAAGGTAGCCGTCGGCCGCGCTCTGCCGCTCCCCGTTGACGACGTTGCTCTCGTGCCACGACGTTCCGGTCGCCGTCGCACCGTTGCTGTCATCAATAGCCGCATGGCCCGCGTGGACCGCAGCCTCAAAAGCGGCTTCGCACAATGGATCCTTCGCGCCTGCGGGCGCGACCTGCATCGGTCCGTCAAGTCCTCGGTAGGCCGGATCGCCGCCGACGGCTCGCTCGCTGCGCTTGAAGAACGGTAGGAGTGCGTCGTAGTTCCATCGACTCGCACCTGCAGCTTCCCAGGCGTCGTAACTGGACCGGTCGCCGCGAAAATGCGTCATCCCGTTGATGCCGCTCGATCCGCCAAGCACCTTTCCTCGCGGCCACAGATGGACGGCGTTTCGGTTTCGGCCTGCGGGGTGGTCTGGTAGGCCCAGTCCACCGAGGATCCCTGCAGGCTGAAGAATGCGACGGGGTCCGACATACCCGCGGACGGTGTTGCCGCACCGGCTTCCAGCAGATGTACCCGCGTGTCGGGGTCATGCGATAGCCGGGCGGCAAGAACGCAACCCGCCGTGCCGCCTCCAATAACGATGTAGTCGAAATCGACCGTCAGTCAAATACTTCGCTATTCACAACAGATTTCGTCACAGATAGACGGACTGAAATCGTTGGTATGACAGCAGCGACTCCGGACCGAACTTCACTCCGAGTCCGCTGGCTTTGACCATCGATGTGGGCGAATGGAAGTCAGCGGCGTAGTCGTTGATCCCGACGGTTCCTGCGCTCACGCGTTTCGCCATATTCGCGCCGCGTTCGGCGGACTCGGTCCAGATGGTCGCGGCCAGACCGTATTCGGAATCGTTGGCGATTCGCACTGCGTCATCGTCATCGCTGTATGGGGTTATCGTCACGACGGGGCCGAAGATCTCCTCGCGCGCAATGGTGTGCGAGTTGTCGACGTCGGCGAAGACGGTGGGCTCGACGAACCAACCGGTGTCTCGCCGCGCCGGTCGGCCGCCGCCGACGACGAGCCGGGCGCCGTCGGCGAGGCCCTTCGCGATGTATCCCTCGACCCGATCACGCTGGCGCCGGCTCACTAGCGGGCCCACCTGGGTCGTGGGGTCGAGCGAATCTCCCACCCTGAGGGATTCGGCGAGGGCGGCAATGACGTCGACGACCTCGTCGTAGCGACCACGCGGGGCAAGAACGCGACTCGTGAGGAAGCAGGTCTGTCCGTTGTTCGCGAACAATGCGGTGGCGAGTTGCCGCGCGATGCGCTGGAGGTCCAGGTCGGCGTCATCGAGGATGATCGCGGCGGACTTGCCGCCGAGCTCCAGGGTGACCGGATGCAGCAATTCGCCGCAGACCGCTCCGATCTGCCTCCCCGTCGCGGTGGATCCGGTGAACGACACCTTGTCGACTCCGGGGTGGGACACAAGGCGTGCCCCGGCCTCTCGACCACCGAACAGGATGTTGAAGACGCCCGGGGGCAATCCTGCCTGCTGCGCAGCCTCACCCAGCAGAATGGCGTCGAGGACGGTCTCGGGTGAGGGCTTCAACACGACTGTGCAGCCTGCGGCTAGTGCGGGCGCGTACTTCAGCGCGGACATGATGTTCGGGAAGTTCCATGGCGCCACGGCGGCAACGACGCCGATCGGGACCCGCCGCACCAAAGTGCCACCGCCGCTGGAGCTTTCCCGCAGCTCCTCGGTCGCTTGCTCGCAGGCCAGGTCGGCAAAGTAGCGAAGTATCTGAGCCGGCACGTTCGCTTCTGCCGCCGTGGACAGAAAAAACGGGATGCCATTCTGATCGCTCACCCGCCGGGCGATCTCCGCTGACCTCTCGTCGATGTGGTCTGCCAACGTCCGCATGGCCTCGGCCCTCGCAGCCGGTTCCCAATGCGACCACCCCGTGGGATCGTCGAACGCTGCTCGCGCCGCATGGACGGCCGAGTCAACGACAACCGCATCGGAATCGGGAACCACACCGATCAGCCCAACGCAATAGTGGAGAATGACCGAATGCAAGGTGCGCGTTGGGATTTCGGGTGATGTCCAACCGGTCGGGCCGGTCAAAATGATCGCTATGATGGTTCGCCGCCAGTAGAGCAATCATGACCAATTCGTCAGCGGGTATGTCCACGTCACCGACTCGGATCGCAACGGTGGTGAATCGCACTGTGGCGATATTGAGCGGACTCTCGAACCGGAGGAACTCCTCCAGGCATCGGGGAGACGAGACGGGTTGGCGCGCAACAGTTCAAGTTGTGACGGATTGTGCAGCAACGCCAGAATACCGTTACAGATCAGGTTACCGTGGTCTCGTATCCCGCCAAGATGAGCAGGTAGGCCGTCGCAAGCAGCTCGTCCTCGGACAACTGATCACCACTATCGGAGACCTCCACCAGGGCGGTCAACAAGTCGTCGGCTGGTCTTTCCCGCTTGCTGGCCATCAAAACGCTCAGCAGCGTGGTCAGAGTGCCCATGGCCGTGCGTAATTCGTCGGGGTCGGTTGTGGTGAGAAGCGGGTCAACTGCGGTCCTGAACTTCTCGCGGTCGGCCCAGGCAACGCCCAGCAGCTCCCCGATCACCCGCATCGGAAGGCGCGCGCCGAAGAACTCCATCAAGTCAACCGCACCGTCAGCCGCGCCGGGGCCTCGATGCCGTCAAGCAGTTCGTCGGTGATCCGCTCGATTTGTGGGCGAAGCCGTTCCACCGCGCGCGTCGTGAGCGCGTTGGTGACGAGCCGACGCAACCGGGTGTGATCCGGTGGATCCCCCAGGAGCATGTTCACATTGAGCGACGAGGCGTGGGGCCCCCCGTGCCGGGCGGAAACAGCGCCAACGCACGTTTCTGGTCTTTACCCAGTCTGGGATCGTTGAGTAGCACCCTCGCTTCTGAGTATCGGGTGATCAGCCAGGCTCGGACCCCACCCCACATCTCCACTTGATGTGCCGGTGCCCCTGCGCGGAGCCGCCGGTACAGCGCATGCGGGTCCTGCACAAAGGCGCGGTCCAGTCGTATTGGTTCCTTCACTCGCACGTCTTTTCCATGACTCACTCAAGCAACAACGAGAAAATCTGCGGCCCTGTTCAACTCAGGATCAAGTCGTCCAAGAACTCCTTCACCAAGGCCGCCGTCGCCTCTGCTTGTTCCACTTGGGGGACGTGGCCGCAGTCCGGGATTACTTCCACCCGGCTGTCCCGAATAAGCCGGCCGTACTCGTGCGCGTAGTGAACCGGAATGATTGAGTCATCTTCACCCCAGATCACCAGGGTCGGGGCGCTCACCCGGTGCAGCCGTTTCGACAAGCCACGATCGGGTACCGGCCACAGGAACTTCGCGACGCAGCCCAGCGACCAGATAGTGCTCACGGTCACGTCCAGGGCTCGCTCCGGACTCGGCGGAGCGAACATCCGCTGTGGTCCCGGAGCCCCGGGGTTGTTGAACAGCAGCCGGGGCATGGTTTCCGGCGGCGCGCTCATGAAGCCGAGATCCCATGGCGCGGACTCCGACCAGAGGCCGGCGGGATCGAGGAGGATCAACCGACCGAACAGGTCGGGGAAGCTGGCCGAGAGTTCGGCGGCCAGCATCCCACCGAACGACGCGCCGATCACTGGGGCGCCCTCCAGACCAAGCGAACGAAGGGCTCCCTCGTAGGCCAGCACGACGTCGAAGATGTCATCTACCTCGTGGATCGACAACGTGTCCATGGGATCGGTGCCGGGAAAAACGGGCGCATACACGGTGAACCTGTCGGATAGGCCCCGCAGAAAATCGTCCCAGAACATGCCGCGGGCGGGATGCAGGTACACCAAATTGGGCCCCGAGCCGGCCACCTGAAATCGAAGATCCAGGCGTCCGCCCCAGGCTTCAACCATTTCCGTCCGGGGTGCAAATGTCGTCACGTCAGCGTCACTCCTGCCAATTGGGTTTCGGTCTCCGAAGCCGGGCTGCCGCCCAACCGGGCCGGCCACCAGCGGTTGCCCTCCTCGTAATCCGACCAGATGTCGGTGAGGGCGGGCATCACCTGGCCAGCGAACAGATCGATGTTGTACTTCACGAGATCTGTTGGCATCGAACCCATCTGAAGCAGCACGGCCATGTTGCCCACCCGGTAGCTGCGGGCGCGATCAGCGAGCTGATCACGGACCGTCGCCACACTTCCGGCCACGATCGCTCCGGACTCGACGAGCTCGCCGAAGCTGGGCGACCCGGTCGGATGGCTATCAGCCATCTGCGAATTCCCAAGCAACGCACGGAGACCTGGCGGACTGATGCCACCGGGCAGAGTGAAACGGTGCATCGGGATATGACCGATCCCGCGCGTCATGCTGTAGGCAACGTGTTCTGCGTAGAGCCGCTCCGCCTCGCGATCGGTGTCAGCGACCAGAACATGCTGAGCGTAGTTGGCCCTGAACGGATTATCGTCCACGCCGAGTTCATCAGCCATCCGCCATAGATCGTCAAAGATGTGTTGGGCGCTTGACGAGGGTCCGCCGAGGACAATTAGATTGAATCCAAAATCACGCTGGAGGGCGAATCGAGTCGTGTTGGGATTTCCGGTGCCCGTGATACTCACCGGTGGATGTGGCGTTTGGAATGGACGCGGCCACACGTTCACCGACATGTACTGCGAATACTTGCCGTTCCATGCGAACGGCTCCCGCGCAGTCCATGCCTTCAGTACAAACGAAAGGTTCTCGTCGTAGCGCACTCTCGTTTCGATGGGAGGAATTCCAGCGTTGATGTTGGCGTCGTACGGCAGCCCGACCGGAAACCCGGTCATCAATCGTCCCGCGGACAGGTTGTCCAGCCACGCCAACTCTTCGGCGACTCGCAGCGGCTCACGTGACTTTCCCAGACTCCGGCCGACAACATAGATTCCTGTGTTCAAGTCCTCGGCGCCGATCTGGTATGCCAGGGCGGCCGCGCCTAAGTCAGGGTTCGGGTCCATGTCGTAGGAACTCTGGCCGTGCTCGGTCAACCCCACCGCGTCGAAGCCGGCACGGGCTGCGTGCATCGCCTCGTCGAGTCCTGCTCGAATATCGGCGTGTGTGAGGCTGCGTTCGGCTACCTCGAAGTAGGGCGTGGTGACGACCGACTCGGGAAACCGCACCGCGAAGTCCTTCGGCAGGTGCCGGTAGGGGATGTGCTGCAGATAGATGAACCTCATTGATGTCCTTCGATGGTCGCTGTCGTGCGGTTAAACGGTGGCGTTGTGCGGTGTCACGCCGGCCTCGGCGAGCATCTGCGCCTGTGAAATCAGTAGCCGGGCAGGCAAACCCGCTTTAGTTGGGGGTTGGGTTCCCACGTGATCGCCGACGAGCCGAAACCGGCCGGTCTGAAAAAGCAGCGGTTCTCTGCTCAGTGTCCGGTGAGAGGTAACCCGGCCCAGGAACAGAATGTGGTCACCGGCTTCGACTTCGGCGTATGGCCGGCATTCGATCCAAGCGACTGCGCCTCGTAAGCGCGGTGGGTGGTGGTGCGATGACCACGGTATTTCCAGGCCGCTCTGGGGATGCCCGGCGAAATGTCGTGCCAAATTGAGTTGATCGGCGGCCAGAACATTCACCGCTAGAGGTGAGCCTGAAAGACCGGACGCCGCTCGGGCGCCCCGTGCAATCGACACCAGGATCAGCGGCGGGTCGATCGAGACGGAGATGAATGAATTGACGGTGACGCCGCGCGGGCGCCCTTCGCTTTCGTAGGTTACGACTGTAACGCCGGTGACGAACTGGCCTACGCTGCGACGAAAATGCCGGGCCTCGACGACAGCTAGGGCGGGAGCGTAGCTAGCCATCAGCTGCATCACCGATGCTCGCGACGACGCCAGTAACGACAACCACCTTGTCGGCGAGGATCTCAATCATGTTCGCGACGCTATGGAAGCAGGTTGCCAGGAGCCACCCTTCGTCCACTGAGCGGACATTGCGGGGTGACCAGCCTCTTGGTGGAGCCGGCCGTACCTCAGTCGGGCACCGAGGACACCAGTCGGCCGTTGAACTGGGAGTCGCAGCGCACCGTTGATGAGTTGAAGTGTTGAAGCGGTCGGCCGGGTGTTGATTGAGGAATCGCATGGCAACCGGACGTGGTCCGCGAAAAGGAGGCATACGGATGGCGGAGAACGGTCGGGTTGACGCTGGCCAGGGCGTTATAGAGTCGGCGTTCGGGCTGCTTGAGATCCTCCGGGCACTCGGTCGTGCGCGGCTGACCGACTTGACCGAGGAATCCGACTTACCGCGCACCACCGTGTACCGGCTACTGGGCCAATTGTCCGCTGTCGGGGCAGTAGAACGCATCGGTTCGCACTACCGCCTCGGGCCTGGCCTGCTGACCCTCGGCCAGCACGTCACGCCTATGGAACGGCTGCGGGCTATCGCACAGCGCCCGCTGATCGAGTTGGCTGCTGCGACACCTGCCCACGTCGGCCTAGCGGCCACGACCGCACGGTCGCCGATGTACCTCGAGGTTCTCACTGGTCGTGATCGCCTGCCCTTCCGCCGCGAACCTGGCGAACCTCTGCCGGCAGCCTCTGCGGGCGCGAGAGTGCTTACCCCCGGCGTCTCTTTCGCCGTCGATGACAGCAGTTCGATAGACGGGGTCAGCTGCGCCGCCCACGCCATCCCCTTGCCGGGCGGTGACGTCGCGGCTGTTGGCATCGTCGTCCCGATGTCGCGGCTGCCGCGGGGCGTGCTAATCCCTCTGCGGGCCGCTGCCAACCGCATTTCGGCCCTGCTCGCGGTGCAAACACCCACGGCTTCCCTATCCTGATAACCAGGGAGAAGCAGCCGGCACCCGGCCCGTATCGCCCGCTTGCCCGCCAGGTCGATGCCCTTGAGTTTGGTGGTGGTCGCGTCAAACACAAACGGCCCCATCGAGACTGAGGAAGAACTGCGTGGCCTCACACCTCGATGCTCCGGAACTCGTTCCCCGGCAACAAGAGACCTGTCAACACTGGTATTGGCACGGCCATGACCGGCTCACGCGACGACGGCTTCGATGACGCGTTGTGGAGAGTTGGTGGTCAGCAACGCGGCGCGGCGCAAGCCGACTGCGGCTAGGAGGGCGTCGTACTCATCTAGGCATCGGCCGCTTGGGTCTTGGAGACAATCGATGCCGCGCCGTGGCGACCGTCGCGCGGCTTTCACTTGCTATCTGGGCGAGTGCTCGGGCGCTAGGGCTGTCGAAAAGCCAGTCGTTGGATACCGGTTAGCAACGAACGTAGACGTAGACCGTCCGGTCGGTCACGGTGGTGACCAGGTCGTCGCCGCCGCCTCCCGGCACTCCGGAATCCGTCCGCGAATAAGTCTGTCCGGGCCGGACGGCACTGACCGTGCACTGATCGAGCGGCTCACCGCCGACCTTGACCACGATTACGTTGTAGCCCTGCGCCTGCAGCTGGCTTACCGTCTGGTCGGCGTTCGGCGGCCCCAACGGCGCGGAAGCGGCTGGGCCGGCGGCTCCGCTACTGGTGGCCGCCAGAGCGCCGGCTGTGGCCGCGATGATGGTGAACTTTTTCATTGCTCCCTTTCCTAAAGCACACGAGATGTCACGCCGCAGGCCGATCGAGCACTCTTGGCGAATCGATCGATGTCGCTCAAAGCGATAACTGCCGACGTCATCCCGAGATCGCAACATTCCGAGGCTGCGCAACGCTGTCCGCGTTGACAAGATCCCTGTCAAGACTGGTGATGCCGCGGCCACGATCGGCTCACGCGTCGACCGCTACGGTGACGCATGGATACGAGTGCTGGCGGTGCCAGGTCGAGTTTTAGGCGCCCTCGACGCCGTGCAGCGGCGAGCGTCGCACCGCGTCGCTCGCTAGCAGAGCGAGCGCTCGGGCGCTGGGGCTGCCTGGGTCTGCGTGGTACACCGCGAGCGTTTGGCGGTCGGTGTCGGGGATCGGCAGCTTCTCGTAGCTCAGCTCGAGCGGCCCGACAACTGGATGCTCGAGCCGAGCTGTGCCGCTGCGCTTTGGACGTGAGTCGTGCCGTGCCCAGAGTGAACGGAAGCGCTCGCACCGGACCGACAGTTCTCCCACCAACTCGTTCAAGTGAGGATCATCGACCTCTGGCCCGACGAGTGCCCGCAACCCGGCGACGGCACTCTCGGTGATCTCGTCCCAATCGTCATACATCTCGCGTACTCGCGGATCGAGAAAGGTGGCCCGGACGAGGTTCGTCCCCACGGCATAGTACGGAGCCAACGCTGTCGCGAGGGAATTCACGGCGAGCACATCCGTGTAGCGACCCTCGACGAGAGCGGGCGTCTCGCTCCACGACTGGATCATCTGCACGATTCCGGCGGGAACCTTCTCGGGCCGGGCTCGGTTGCGGCGGCGGGGCGTGGACCTATTGGCAAGGCGATGGAGATGCGCGGCCGCGTCGTCGTCGAGTTGCAGAGCCCGCGCCAGCGCGTCGAGCACCTGGGGAGACGGGTGCTGATCGCGGCCCTGCTCGAGCCGAACGTAGTAGTCGGTGCTTACACCGGCTCGCAGCGCCACCTCCGAGCGCCGCAGTCCCGCGACGCGGCGACGCCTACCCAGGTCGTGAACGCCCACGTCGTCGGGCCTGACGAGCTCGCGTCTGGCGCGGAGGTATTCCCCGATGAGGTTCTCGCGGGGCATCCACAAATCGTACGCCGACCTGGGCGTTTGATCGTGGCCCTGCTGCCACCACCATTGATCGACCTATCTGCAGCGTCAGTGGGCGCCGGCACGCAGCTCGGCCTATTGTTGGCGAGGTGACTGTGGGGGGCGAGGGGCCGGACGCCCCGCTGCCCGTGTTCGTCGACGTCGATACGGGCGTCGACGATGCGATGGCGCTCGTGTATCTCTTCGCCAGCGACGATGCCGACGTGGTTGGCATCGCGTCGACTGCGGGAAACGTTCCGGTTCAACAAGTTTGCCAGAACAACTTGGGACTGCTGGAGTTGTGTCAGATCACCGGTGTGCCGGTGTCGAAGGGCTCCGAGCAACCGGTCAGCACGCCGCTGCGCACCGCCGAGGACACCCACGGACCCGAGGGCTTGGGTTATGCCCAGCTGCCATCGACCGATCGTCAACTCACCACCCACGCCGCCGCCGAGGCCTGGGTGCGCGCCGCGCACACCTACCCAGGCGAGTTGGTGGCCATCGCGACCGGTCCGCTGACCAACCTGGCGCTGGCCCTGCGCATCGAGCCGGCTCTGCCCAAGCTGCTACGACGACTGGTGATCATGGGCGGGGCGTTCGACTACCGCGGCAACACCACACCGGTGGCGGAGTGGAACATCAGCGTCGACCCCGAAGCGGCCGCCGAAGTGTTCGCCGTGTGGAGCGCGGCGTGGGGGCTCGAACCACCGAAGCACATTCCAATCGTGTTGGGGCTCAACCTGACCGAGAATGTGGCGATGACGCCGACCATTTTGAGCCGGCTCGCGACGGCTGCGGAATCCTCATCGGTCCCGATGAGCGTGCTCGACGACCGCGGCACTCGATCGGTGGCGTCCAACCCGCTGATCCGCGTGCTTGAGGACGCGATGCGGTTCTACTTCGAGTTCCACTTCGACCAGGGCGAGGGTTACCTCGCGCACCTGCACGACCCGCTGGCCGCCGCCGTCGCGCTGGATCCCGATCTGGTGCAGTACCGGGCCGCCGCGATCGATGTCGAGCTGACCGGAACGCTGACCCGCGGTATGACCGTTGCCGACTGGAATGGTCACTGGGGACGAGAACCCAACGCGCTCGTGGGTGTTGAGGTCGATCCGCGCGTGTTCTTCGACCGGTTCATCGCCCGGGTCGGGCCGTTCGCGCAGCGACTGGACTGATGCTCACGCCGAAACTGCGGGGAGATCGCGGATCTTGGCTGAGATCGCGATCTCCCCGCAGTTTCGAGGGACTCAGTCGTCGGTGACGACCAGCTTGACGTCGATGTTGCCGCGGGTGGCGTTCGAGTAGGGGCACACGTGGTGCGCCTTCTCGGCCAGTTCCTGCGCGGCGTCGTGGTCCAGGTTAGGCAGGGTGACCTCGAGCTCCACCGCAAGACCGAATGCGCCGTTGTCGAGCTGGCCGAGTGAAACCCTCGCTCCCACAGCCGAATCCGAGACGTCGACCTTCTCCTGGCGACCGACCAGCCGCAGCGCGGAGTGGTAGCAGGCGGCGTAGCCGATGGCGAACAGCTGCTCGGGGTTGGTGCCGTTGCCGCTGCCGCCCATCTCCTTCGGAATGGCAAGGTCGAGATCGAGCTTGCCGTCCGAGGTGCGGCCGTGACCGTCGCGTCCTTCGCCGGTGGCCAAGGCTTCGGCGGTGTAGAGGGTCTTCATGCGGATTCCTTTCGTAGCGATGCGTTGAGCGCATCGGTGAGGTGACGGACCACATCGCGCAGGTCCGCGGCTTCTTGTTCGGTCATTCCGGTCGAGCTGAACAGCTGTTCCGGGATGCACTGGGCCTTCCGCTCGAGGCGGCGGCCTGCGGGGGTGAGCGTCACCTCGACCAGGCGTTCGTCGTCCAGCGATCTCTCGCGGCGGACAAACCCGTTGGCCTCCAACCGCTTCAGAAGCGGCGAAAGCGTTCCGGAGTCGAGCTGCAGCCGCTCGCCGAGTCGTCCGACGGTGACACGTCCCTCTTCCCACAGCACCAGCAGGACCAGGTACTGCGGGTAGGTGAGGTTCAGTTCGGTCAGGATCGGCCGGTACGCGGCCGTCATCGCCCGAGACGCCGAATACAGGGCGAAGCAGAGGTGGCGGTCAAGGCTCAACGTGGCCATGCCAGAACTGTAGCGCACAATTTAGTTGTACACAACTGAGATGAGATACTCGCAGATCCCTTCGACGTACTGGTCGCCATCGCAGAGCACCCTGCAGTCGCGCAGTTCCTCCGTTCCCGCATCCACCCGACTTAGGCGCCCGAAGGTCTGCAGCGTGTCCCTGGATAGGCGGGCCATGCTTGAACCGCAATCACGGTCCTCGGGATTGGTGTGTCTGGGCGTGAACGGACCTTCCGCCCACGTCAGCACACGAGAGGGAGAATCATGACGATCTGGTGTTTAGGATGCTCGATCAGCGAGGCATCGCTTCGCGTCGAAATCAATAAGGAGTCTCATGGGTATGCCCCACATCTCGGCCGACGATGACGCCGCCAAAGCGGTTGTTCGTGCCAACACCGAAAAGGTGCAGGGCGGTGGTGATTTCGCACTCTTCGACACGCTGTTCGCAGACGACTTCGTCGATCACACACCGCAGCCGGCCACTACTCCCGACAAGGCCGGTGTGCGCGTTCTGTACACCCGGTTGCGCGAGGCGTTTCCGGACTTCTCTCCCGAGATTCATTGGCAGACCGTTCAAGACGGCATCGTCACGACTTTCAAGACCTACCACGGCACGCACCGAGGTGAATTCCTCGGCATTGCACCGACGGGCAGACGTATCCAATTCGAGACGGTGGACGCGATGCGGGTACGCGACGGCAAGATCACCGACCATTGGGGAGTGGCCAACCTCTACTCGCTGCTGCAACAGCTCGGACAGCTTCCGGCTGCGCCATAGCGGATTCTCGTAGTCGAGACTGGGTAGCGTGACCTCTAACTCGACCCACCAGGCCGAAGCTTCTCCTGGCACCCGATCGGCCGTCGCGCCTACTCGTAGATCCCTTCGACGTACCATCGCCGCTGCCGATAGCACAGCAGCAGGGCTTGCGAGCGCTCGTCGCCGTCGACCAGCACCTGCGCCCTGGCGGTGCGTCCGGCCTTGGACTGCTCGGGGTCCCACCACCGCTCGTCGACCGGCCATGGGCCGGCCCACCAGGACAGCCTGCCGCTTCTTCCCGGTGCGGCCAGCCGCGACGGGTCGGCGGAGAACAGCCCGCGACCGGTCACCCGCACCGGGTTGCCTTCGGCGTCGAGCAACTCGATCGGGTCGTCAAGCAGCACGGTCGGCGACGGCTCCGGAAGCTGACCGGGCCACGGCTGGCCGGGATCGGCCCGCGGCACCGGCTCGTCGCCCAGCGGTGTGAAGGTGATGCGTTCGGCAGGCCCCCGGCCGCCGCTGAGCACCGGTACCTGCACCGCCTCGGGCCCGAGCAGACCCTGAACCCGTACCAACGCGCGGCGGGCGCGCAGCCGGTCCTCTTCACCGATGCCACCCCACAACGGCAGCTGCAGCGCCTCGGCCGAAACCACCTCCACCGGCCGTAGCCGTATCAGCGTCACCGGGGCAGTCGGCCGGTCGTTCGGATTGCGCTTGTTCAGCCAGCCGTCCAGCTGCCAGCGCACTCGGTCAGCGGTGGCGTCCTCGGTCAGCGGTTCGGCACAACGCCAAACCCGTTCCAGCTCTTGGCCGTTGGTGGTGACTGCGTGGATGGCCAGTCGGGTGCATCCGACTCCCGAGGCCTCAAGGCTGCGGTGCAGGATGCTGGCCAGCGACCGGCCGGCGAACGCGGCGGCATCGACACGGTCGATCGGCGGATCGCAGTTCATCACCGCGTCGAGTTCCTGCGGTGGTTCCCGCCCCGACGGCCCGCGGGTGGGCTCGCCGCGGGCGAACCGGTGCGCGGCGACGGCGTCGGCGCCGAACCGGGAGGCCACATCGCTTCGGGACAGTGCGGCGAACTGCCCGATATTGCGGATTCCCATGCGCCACAACAAGTCTGCCAGATCCTCGCGGCCGGGTGCGGCCAGGCTCGGCTCGGTGGCCAGTTGCCGGATCGACAGCGCGGACAGGAACAGTGCGTCCCTGCCGGGCTCGATGATCCGCCCCGCCCGTGCAGCGAAGACGGCGGTGGACAACTGGTCGGCGATGCCGACCTGGCATTCGGCCCCGGCGGCGGCCACCGCGTCGACCAGTCGCTCAGCGGCGGCCTGTTCGGATCCGAAGTAGCGGGCCGCGCCGCGCACCGGCAGCACCAGCAGACCGGGGCGCAGCACCTCGGCTCGCGGCACCAGGTCGTCGACCGCGGCCGTCACGTCTTCGAAATGGCGGGCATCGCGCGCGGGATCGGCGGTTACGACATGCAATTCCGGGCACCGCGCCTGCGATTCCCTGCGGCGCAGACCGCGCCGAACCCCGGCCGCACGGGCCGACGCCGAACAGGCGATGACCCTGTTGGCCAGTGTGACCGCGACCGGCGTCGTCGGAGGCAGGCTGGCCGCGGCAGTCGCGGCGACCGCAGGCCAGTCCATGCACCAGACCGCCAGCACTCGCGAGGTGGATCCGGAAGACACTCATCCGCCTACTGCACGAACGGTGCCGAAGGATCGTCCACTGGCCCGCATGGCCAGCCGCACGCGGCTGATCCGCCCGCATCCGGGAGTCGGCGCGCCGTCCCCAGCCAGCGGGTGGGCCCCCAGCTTGCGAGGGGAGGGTCCCCACCCGGCACCGGTGACCTCATAGCCACAGACCCTGGCCTCCAGCCGGGTAGACGCCCCTTGCCAGTCGCCACCGGTGACCAGCAGGGTGCAGCCCTTCTGCCGCGCCCGGGCCACCACGGCCCGCGCCCGGCCGGCGGGCACCGACCGCCCACCCAGGCCGAGCACCACCAGATCCATGCCATCCATCAGCACGGCGGCCACCTCGACCGGATCGGCACCGGGTTCGGGGATGACCGCGATCCTGCTCAGATCCGCGCCCATTTCGACGGCCGCCAGCAGGCCGACGTCGGGCTGGCCGACGATCGCGGCGTGTCCGCCCTCCGCCGTCACCGCCGCCACCATGCTCAGCGACAACGACCGAGCGCCCGACAACACCGCCACCGTCCCGCGCGGCAACGACGTCGGCAGCAGTTCGGCCAGCGATTCGGGCAGCGGCAGCAAAGATTCCGAGTCCGGCAGCGGGTCGATCGACGGCGCTGGGCCCCGGCGCCCGTCGCCGACCTTTCCGGATACCGCCGCGATCTTGCGACGCAGGTGTTCTACCTGCTCAGCGCGGTCAAGCCGGCGCTGTTCCAGGCTCATGGCTACTGTCACAGCAGCACCTCCTGCATCATCAGAATCACTCTATGTTCGAATGTATGTTCGATACCCCGAGTAAACACCCACCCGCCGACACCGTCAAGCGGGCTTTGATTGCGCGAGCAGACGGAAAGGTCCCCGACACGCCGCGAAAAAGGAGCTCTTTACGTCTGCTCGCCGGAAGAGGTGACTACTCCCATTCGATGGTGCCGGGCGGCTTGCTAGTGACATCCAGCACGACTCGGTTGACCTCGGGGACTTCGTTGGTGATGCGGGTGGAGATGCGTTCGAGGACTTCGTAGGGCACCCGCGTCCAGTCGGCGGTCATCGCGTCCTCACTGGACACCGGACGCAGCACGATCGGGTGGCCGTAGGTACGCCCGTCGCCCTGCACGCCCACCGACCGGATGTCGGCCAGCAGCACCACCGGGCACTGCCAGATCTGGTTGTCCAGGCCCGCAGCGGTCAGTTCCTCGCGGGCGATCGCGTCGGCGCGCCGCAGCGTGTCCAGCCGGGCGGCGGTGACCTCGCCGACGATCCGGATGCCAAGTCCCGGACCCGGGAACGGTTGGCGCGCAACGATTTCCTCGGGCAAGCCCAGTTCGCGGCCGACCGCACGCACCTCGTCCTTGAACAGCAGCCGCAGCGGCTCGACGAGTTTGAACTTCAGGTCACCGGGCAGGCCGCCGACGTTGTGGTGGCTCTTGATGTTGGCCGTGCCGGTGCCGCCGCCGGACTCCACCACGTCTGGATACAGCGTGCCCTGCACCAGGAATTCGACCTCAGAGTCACTGGCGCCCAACGTGTCTCGCACGGCGCCCTCGAACGCCCGGATGAACTCGCGGCCGATGATCTTTCGCTTACCCTCCGGGTTGGTCACCCCGGACAGCGCTTCGAGGAAGCGGTCTGCGACGTCGACGGTGACCAGGTTGGCGCCGGTGGCTGCGACGAAATCGCGCTGCACCTGTGCCCGTTCTCCTGCGCGCAGCAGCCCGTGGTCAACGAACACGCAGGTCAACCGGTCGCCGATGGCGCGCTGTACCAGCGCGGCGGCCACCGCGGAGTCCACACCACCCGACAGTCCGCAGAGGGCCCGGCCGGTGCCAATCTGGTTACGCACCTGTTCGACCAGCGAGTCGGCGATGTTCGCGGGCGTCCACGTTGACCCAATGCCCGCGAACTCGTGCAGGAACCGGCTCAGGACCTGCTGTCCGTGCGGCGAATGCATCACCTCGGGGTGATACTGCACACCCGCGAGCCTGCGCGCCCGGTCCTCGAATGCCGCCACCGGCGCACCGGCGCTGGTGGCCACCACGTCGAACCCGTCGGGAGCGGACGTGACAGCGTCGCCGTGGCTCATCCACACCGGCTGGGTCCCCGGCAGATCCGAATGCAGCTGTCCCCCAGACACATTCAGATCAGTTCGGCCGTATTCGCTGGTTCCGGTCTTGGCGACCGTCCCGCCAAGCGCCTGTGCCATCGCCTGAAAGCCGTAGCAGATGCCGAACACCGGTACCCCGAGGTCGAATACCGCCGGATTCAGCTGCGGCGCGCAATCGGCGTACACGCTGGCAGGGCCGCCCGACAGCACGATGGCCTGCGGGTCGCGCGCCTTGATGTCCTCGACGCTGGCGGTGTGCGGGATGACCTCCGAATACACCCTGGCCTCGCGGACGCGGCGGGCGATCAGCTGCGCGTATTGCGCGCCGAAGTCGACCACCAATACCGGGCGGGGCGATGCTGATTCCACCCGTTCATTCTAGTTGGCGGGGACTTCGGCCTACGGGTACGGCAGTGCCGGCAAGCCTCTGACGCCATCGACGTAGCGGGTGATCATCTCGACCAGCGCGCGCCGCTCGCGACGGGTGTCCAGCGGCTCCGGAACCACCAGGGCAGCGACGACCAGACCGCGCAGCGTGGCCCAGATCAGGTTGCCGATGGTCGCCGCGTGCCGCGCGTCCAGCCCTTCGCCGATGTGCTTGCCCAGCTTCGCGAAGGTGGTGCCGAGCGTGGCGAGATGTTCACTGGCACCGGTGTCGCGCATGGCGCGGGTGGCGATCAGGATCTCCAGTGCCGCCATCGAGGTGGGGCTCGAGAACGCCTCCCACGCCGCGTCGACGATGAATTCCGTTCGGTCGTGTACGTTTTCGGCAGCGAGCGGAAGTTCGCGCAGCGCCTCGAGCAGCTCGGCGAAGCCCTTGTCGACGACGGCCATCAGTAGTCCGTCGCGGTCCCCGAAGTGGTACTGCACCACGCCCCAGGTCACCCCGGCTCTCTCAGTGATGTGTTTGGCGCTGGCCGCGACGAAGCCCTCCTCGAGAATGCAGCGGATCGTCTCGTCGATCACCAGCGCGCGGGTGCGGTCGGCGCGCAGTTGGCTGCCGTTGGCGGGCCGTCGCGGCGCGACTAGGGGTGCCATGGCATCGAGATCACCACATCACACCGCGGAGGTGCGCGGCGGGCAGATCCCGCGCGGCCAGCAGGCCGCTGGGAGCGGTGCACACCGGTTCGATCATGTTGACGGCGCGGGCCGCGGTCGCGATCACACCGCCCTGATTGTGATCGATGCCTGCAAGGCCGACGTGCCCGTTGAGCTCCACGCCTGGGTCGCCCGCGATGGTAACGCGGTGCACGCCGGGGCGTCCGTCCGGCGGATACAGCCAGTCGGGGCCTGCCGCATCGGTGAGCCGGTTGACGTGTTCCATGGTGATGACGGGCAGCCTGTGGCGGACGCCCTCGACCGCGAACCGGACGGCCGCCACCCGTCCCGGGCCCACCGTCATCCTCGTGCACTCGATCGGTTCGGGCGTCACCCAGGTTTCGAGCCGTTCACGAACGTCGTCGAGCTCGACCCCGAGGCCGTCGGCGAGGCTTCTGACCTGCCCGCCCCACAGGGATGTCAACACACCGGGCTGGAACATGATCGGCGTGTGGTCGGGTCTGGTACCGAATCCCATGCTGACACCGGTGAATTCGGCGTCATCGTAGCTGCCGTAGTCGAAGATCTCCTGCACGGTGATCGCGGTGGCGCGTGCCGAAAGGCTCAGCGCGGTGTACACCAGGGTGTCGCCGGAGAAGCCGGGATCGATGCCGTTGATGTACAGCGAGGTGTCGCCCGCCTTGCATGCCCGTTCCAGCGGATCGCGCAACCAGTCGTCGGCATGGTCGGGCGCCACCAGCCAGACCATCGAGGTGCCAACGACATTGGTGCCCGCGGCCAGGAACCGGGATATGTGGTCGATGGCATCGCTGGGGCGGTCTCGGCCTGCGACGTGTACACCACACAGTCGGCGTGCAGGGCGACCGGCGCGTCGATGTCGTCGGTGGCCACCACGCCGCTGGGGTCATCGACTCCACAGAGCTCGGCGGCGTCACGGCCCACCTTCTGCGCGCCGTTGGCGTGCACACCGACCAGCTCGAGGTCGGGGCGTTCGATGATCGTGCGCAGCGCATGGCGGCCCACGTTGCCGGTGGAGAACTGGATGACTCGTCGCACGCGTGTCCCCTAGACAAGGTCGGTGATGGTTTTCAGGCCGGCTTCGTAGAGGACGCCGGGCAGCATGCCGCCATCGATTTCGATGGTGGTGCCATTGATGAAATCGGCGGCGCCACTGCACAAGAACACGCACGCGCGGCCGACTTCGGCGGGCTCACCGGCGCGTTTGAGTGGAACATTGCGAAAGTACTTGGCGCCGTCCGGATCGTCCTTAGGCAGCACGAAGCTGCGGAAGTTGTCGGTCATGGTCGGGCCGAGGGCCAGGCAGTTGACACGGACGCGAGGCCCCCATTCCTCGGCCAGCGATCGGGTCATGTGGTTCAAACCCGCCTTGGCGGCGCCGTAGGACACCAGCGTGGGTGAGCCTGCGGGGTGGCCGGCGCCACTGGAGATGTTGATGATCGACCCTGTGCCGTCTTGGTCGCGCATCTGCCGATACGCGCGAATGGCGAACCACAGCGGGCTGATCAGGTTCATCTGGATCGCGAACGAGTGAAACAGCACCGTACGCTCGTAGTCGTCGTCGCTGCGCGGTGCGCCCTGAATCTGCTGGACGAGCGTGGGCACGTCCTCGACGTTCGGTGTAGGCACGGTGCCGCCGGCGTTGTTCACCAGGATGTCGATGCGGCCGTAGGTCGCAGCCACCTGCGACACCAACGCATCGATGCCGCGGTAATCGCCTTGGTCGAAAGTCATTTGCGCGGACCGGCGCGCCCAGTCCGGCTCAACGTCGGTCCCGGGAAGCGCGTCGAGTTGTGAGCGCGAGCAGCCGATGACCGTGGCGCCTGCGCGCAGCAGTTCATGCGCGATGCCGACGCCCACGCCCCTGCTGGTGCCGGTGACGATCGCGATCTTGCCGTCGAGTGCGCCCATGTCAGAACGCCGGTACGCCGTCGCGATGCGGGTGCAGTGCGCCCAGCGGGAAGTCAATGGCAGATGTAGCGCGTCGACGATGCCCGGCTCGGCGTCGCACACCCAGGGTATGGCGTTGACGGCGCGCATGCCGGTGGCGAGAAGGCCTTGATCGCTGGAGTCCTCGCCCTGGCGGAAGCCGACTTCGAACTCGGCATCGAAGCTGGGCTCGCCGTCGATGATGACGCGCCAGGTGCCGTCGATGGCACCGGTGCGGCTCTTCGGCCAGCCCGGCGCGAGGTCGTCGGCCATCCGGTCGACATGTTCGATGGTGATCACCTCCTGGCCGTCGACGACGCCGATGCATTTGGCATGGGTGGCGCCGACAGTGCCGGCTTCGATGACGCCAGAGGCGGTTTCGAGTCGTCGAGGCGTTGGCAGGAATTCGCATTTCTCACGGATTCGCCGAGCTGGACGCCCAATGCGTCGGCGACCATGGTAACCGCGGCGCCCCAGCCCCACGTCAGGACGCCCGGGCTTTTCAAGCCGCCCTGGTAGTCCAGCGGTTGGCCGAATCCGAACAGTTCGCGCATGTCGAACTCGACCGGGCATCGCGAGTAGTCGGTGATCTCGATGCCACGGACGGAGTACACCTTGTGCGACATCGTCATGAGCGCGATGGGGAAGAGGTCGCAGCCGAATCCCGGTTCGATGCCGGAGGAGAAGATCGAACTCGAACCGGCTTGCGCCGCTTGGCGAATCGCGTCGAGATGGCGTTCCGACAGCGACCCTCGCTCGTAGACCAGGCCGGGCAACGACGTGGTGACGACGTTCTTGCCCGCGCCCAGGATGCGACAGAGGTCGGCCAGCGCCTCTTTCGGTCGAAAGCCGGCCGGAGCCGCGTAGACGACACAGTCCGCGTCGCCGTTCAGAACGGTCGCCTCGTCGCGGCTCGCCCGCACGCCGACCGGTGCGATCCCGGCCAGCGTGCCGACGTCCACGTCGTCCTTGCTGGCCGAATGCACCCAGGCGCCCACCAGCTCGAGGTTCGGCCGGTCGGCGATCGTACGGATCGCGAACCGCCCGACGCCGCCGGTCGCCCACACCGCCACTTTGTACGTCTGCACACGCAAACGATAAAGTACTCAATGTTTTGTCGGAGCGGTTTCGTCGAACGACGACGTCCGCCCTGGTTGTCTGCCGCTAGTCGCGCGGCGTCAGCGGCGCAGAGAAGGGGACGCTCGCGGTGATGGTCTCCGCACCGCTCGCCGACTTCGAGCTGCTGACGCTGGTGTACGAAACCATTGGCCGCCCTTTCTATTTGGGCGAAAAGCCAGGCTCCGCCCAGACGATGAAACTCCTCACTTCATCCGGGGCGCGCTGTTCGAGGGCGACGCTGTTCGCTACCGCTCACGCGATCTCAGAGCGGACTTCACCGCGCCAGCAATCGATCTCGATGCGATCGTGACGCCGCGCTCACAGTTGCCACCGCTGCTCGACATCAAACTCTCGGAGATCATCGACTTCCTGGTCGAGGTCGACGAACGCCTGCATCTCGAGCGCAACCCCTACCTGCAGGAGTGCCTGGAATACATTGCCGCGACAAATCCGTTGCCGCGGCGCGTCGTTGAGAACCTCTACCGAGAGGCGCCGCTCTACCTCATCAGGCAGCTGCTGGAAAGCATGGTCGAAACCAACTTCGCCAACTGCGAGGCCCTCGACGGCTGGATCGAGCGAGTCGACCCGCACGGAAGCAAAGCTGGCGATCCGGGCCTTCCCGCCGCGGATCGTGCACATGCTCGCCGGCAATGCGCCTGCCGGGTGCGTCGCCTCCATCGCGCAGGGCGCAATCGTGAAGGCGGTCAACCTGTTCAAGATGCCGTCCAGCGACCCGTTCACCACGGTGGCGGTATTGCGCACCATGGCCGACATCGATCCCTCGCATCCGGTCGTCCGTTCTATCACTGCCGTCTACTGGCAGGGCGGTGACGAGGGCATCGAGCGCACGCTGTACCGCCCGCAGTACTTCGACAAGATCGTCGCGTGGGGCGGTGGCCCCGCGATCGACAACGTCATCAAGTACCTGGGGCCCGGAATCCAGCTCGTGTCCTTCGACCCCAAATCGTCGATCTCGATGATCGGCCGCGAGGCGTTCGCCTCTGCGGAGACGATGGACGACGTCGCCGAACGACTGGCCCTCGACACCACCGTGTTCAACCAGGAGGCCTGCCTGGCAAGCCGTTTCGTGTTCGTCGAAGGCGAGCGACTCGAGATCGAGACGTTCTGCGCCAAGTCGGTCGACCGGCCGGGCGTGGACCGCGACTACGCATCGGCTATGGCCCAACCGCTTCCGTTAGACGTGCGCGAGGAAGTCGAGGTCATGTCCGCCATGGGCGACCTCAAGACCTTTGGCAGTTTCGACGGCCGCGGCTCGGTGATCCTCTCGGACACGCCGGTGGATTTCCACCCGTCGAACAAGACGTCGAACGTCGTCATGGTCGACTCTCTTGACGACGCGGTCCGCTACGTCAACGTGGCTACCCAGACCCATCGGCGTGTATCCGTACGAACGCAAGGCCCAACTACGGGACCGCCTGGCCACAGCCGGTGCACAGCGGTTGTGCCGCTTGGGAACCGCCAACGCACATGCCCTGGGTAGCCCCCACGACGCAATGTATCCGCTGCAGCGGCTTGTTCACTGGATGGCCGACGACGACGTCGACGTGTGACTAGGCGACACGAAGCTGCTGTCTGCCACCAAGAGGTAGGGCATTGTTAACGGCGTGAACGTGGACGAGATCCTGCAGACGATCCCGCCGATTGCCGTGTACCTGATCGTCGGCGGAATCATCGGCATCGAGAGCCTGGGCATTCCGCTCCCTGGGGAGATCGTCCTGGTGAGTGCCGCCCTGCTGGCGTCACGCCACACCCTCGACATCAGCCCGGTGTTCGTCGGCGCGTCCGCCACGATCGGGGCCATCGTCGGCGACACGATCGGGTACGCGATCGGCCACCGATACGGCATGTCGCTGTTCGAACGGCTGGGCAAACGCTTTCCCAAACACTTCGGCCCCGGACACGTCGCGCTCGCCAAGCAACTGTTCGACCGCTGGGGCGTATGGGCGGTGTTCTTCGGACGTTTCATTGCACTCCTACGCATCTTGGCAGGCCCGCTCGCCGGGGCATTGAGGATGCGCTATCCACGATTCCTCGCTGCCAACGCCAGTGGTGCTCTGTGTTGGGCCGGTGGCACCACCGCCGTCGTCTACTACCTCGGCTTGGCCGCCGAGCGCTGGCTGTCGAGGTTTTCATGGATCGCGCTCGTGGTGGCGGTGGTCGTCGGTATCGGCATGACGCTGGTGTTGCGGGACCGCACCGCCCACGCGATCGCCCGGCTAGAGGACAAACACGACTGGGATTCGCTCAAGCGGCACTAGGCCATCTGCTTGTCATCGGGCAGTCCGCCGGTTGCCTCGAACACCACCCGCTTGCCGATCTCGACGGCGTGGTCGGCGAAGCGTTCGTAATAGCGGCCCAACAGCGCGACGTCAACCGCGGAAGAAACCCCGTCCTGCCATTTGTTGTCGATCAGCAGCGTGAAGAGGTGGCGATGCTCGGCGTCGACGGCGTCGTCCTCATCACGTAGGCGGGTAGCTTTGTCAGGATCGCGCGACTGCAGCACTTCCTGTGCTGTTCTGGCCAATTTGACTGCCCTGGAACCCATTTCGGAGAAGCTTGCGCGCACCTCGCCTGGCAGGGCGCTTTCGGGATGCCGCAGCCGCGAGATGCTGGCGACGTGCACGGCCAGCGCACCCATTCGCTCGATATCGGCGCCGACGTGGATCGCGCTCACGATCGTCCTCAAGTCGCCTGCGACCGGTTGCTGCAGTGCGAGCAGTTTGATCGCGCTGCTCTCGGTCCGCTTGCTCATCTCGACAATGTGCTCATGGTCGGCGATGACTTGCTCGGCAACGGAAAGGTCCGCTTCCAGCAGCGCTTGCGTCGCGTGCTCCATCGCGTCGGCGGCCAGCCCGCACATGTCGCCGACCTGCGTGGACAGTGCGGATAACTCCTTGTAATACGTCGTCCGCATCGTTCGACCTCCGCTGCACGGTACCCGCCGGCATCTTCGCCGGCACTAACAGGTACCCCCGCGCGAAGCACTCAAACCAGCCGCGCATCAGTGACCTTGCTGAGGCCCGAACTGAGACCGGTTGTCGTTGCGCGGGTCTTGATCGCGGGGTTGGTATGTGGGAGTGGCGGTGACGGTCTGGGTAGCCGTCGCGATCGACGTCTGGACCGTGGTCTGAATGTCAGTCTCGGTATTGGTGACGGTGCTCGGAGCAACGGCGCTGGGAGCGACACTCTCAGCCGGGGCGGCACCGCCGGTCGAGTCGTGTTTGTCGTGGTGACCACCGCCGCCGCCCGCGTTCGCCGCCGAGCTCGTCGTCGTTGTCGTCGTGGTCGTTGTGGTCGGTGCCGTCGGGCCGTTCGAGCCACAAGCCACCGACAGCAGGCCGACCGCTACCGCGACGATGCCGGATGTCAACGGCGCCCTGCGGCAGATACGCGCAATGGTCAACGACAACGGAATCTCGCTTTCATCGCAAAGTTACGGCGTGACAGTGAGATTCATTCCTACCTGTACGTCGGCGTCAGGTAACAGAACCGCGGATGAGTCTTTGCGTAGAACTTCCTGTCAGCCAGCCGAACTGACTGGCTCGATCGGCAACCGTCGCAGCGCCGCAGGAGCATCGGCGGGCACGACCGGATGCTCCGGCGGAATCGGCGCGAGCCGTTTGTAGGGCTCGCCTTGCGCCGGGCGTTGGTCCACCTCACCCTTGTTGGGCCACAGCGACGCCGCTCGTTCGGCCTGCGCGGTGATCGAAAGCGACGGATTCACACCGAGATTCGCCGAAATCGCCGCACCGTCCATGACGGACAGCGTCGGATATCCGTACACCCGCTGATAGGGGTCGATCACGCCGTGCTCCGGGGTGTCGCCGATCGCCGCCCCGCCGAGGAAGTGCGCGGTGAGCGGGATGTTGAACAGCTCGCCCCATGTGCCACCGGCGACGCCGTCGATCTTCTTGGCGATCCGTCGGGTGACCTCGTTGCCCACCGGAATCCAGGTCGGGTTGGGCTCGCCGTGGCCCTGCTTGCTGGTCATCCGCCGGAATCCCAGCTTCGTGCGTTCGGTGAACGTGGTGATCGAGTTGTCGAGGTGTTGCATCACCAGGGCGATCACGGTCCGCTCACTCCAGTCCCGGACGTTCAGCATGCGAAGCGTGGCGCGAGGGTCGGCGCCGGCGTTGCGGAAGAACTGCCGCCACCGCGGAACGTCGGTGCCCTGCGGCCCGGCGCCGTCGGTCATCAGGGTCTGCAACAGCCCCATCGCATTGGACCCCTTGCCGTACCGAACCGGCTCGATGTGCGTGTCGGAACTCGGATGGATCGACGAGGTGATCGCGACGCCGTGCGTGAGGTCGAGGTCGCGGGACACCTCGAAGCGGCCCGCACCGACGATCGACTCCGAGTTGGTCCGGGTCAGCACGCCCAGCTTGTCCGACAGCTTGGGCAGCTTGCCCTTGTCGCGCATCTTGAACAGCAGCTTCTGGGTTCCCCACGTGCCCGCGGCCAGCACGACGTGCGAGGCGGTGTACGTGCGCCGCTTGCGGGGCAGCAAGCCGGTCCTGGCGGTGCGGACCTCCCACAGCCCGTCGGGCCGCTGCTCGAAGCCGGTCACGGTGGTCATCGGAATTACTTCTGCCCCAGCCTTTTCCGCCAGCCCGAGATAGTTCTTGACCAATGTGTTCTTGGCCCCGTAGCGGCAGCCCGTCATGCAGGAGCCGCATTCGATGCAGCCCGTCCGTGCGGGCCCGGCGCCGCCGAAGTACGGGTCGGGCACGGTCTTGCCCGGCGTCTTCTCGCCATCCGGTCCGAAGAACACCCCGACCGGCGTCGCCACGAACGTGTCGCCAACACCCATCTCGTCGGCGACCTCTTTGACGATGCGGTCGGCGTCGGTGAACGTCGGGTTCTTGACCACGCCGAGCATGCGCTGGGCCTGGTCGTAGTGCGGCATCAGCTCGGCGCGCCAGTCGGTGATGTGCGACCACTGCCCGTCGGCGAAGAACGGCTCCGGCGGCACGTACAGGGTGTTGGCGTAGTTCAGCGACCCGCCGCCGACCCCCGCGCCCGCCAGGATCATGACGTTGCGCAGCAGATGGATCCGCTGGATGCCGTACATGCCGAGCTTCGGCGCCCACAAGAACTTGCGCAGGTTCCACGAGGTCTTGGCAAAGTCTTCGTCATTGAACCGGCGCCCCGCCTCGAGCACCCCGACGCGGTATCCCTTCTCAGTGAGCCGAAGCGCGGTGACACTCCCCCCGAACCCCGAACCAATGATCAGAACGTCATAGTCAGGTTTCATCCGACCAGTATGGACTTACCGCTGGGTCGCTTCTAGACAGAGGGGGCCTAATTTGTAAAGCAGCGCCGCTGTGACTAGGGAAAATCAGGAGCCGACGGTCAGGCCGACCTTCTGGAATTCCTTGAGATCGCAATAACCTGCCTTGGCCATCGACCGGCGCAACCCACCGACCAAGTTCAGCGAGCCGAACGGATCGTCGGACGGGCCGACGAGTACCTGCTCCAGCGGCGGCCGCTCACCGAGAGCCACCTGCAGCAACGCCCCGCGCGGCAGCGACGGGTGGGCAGCCGCGGCCGGCCAGAACCAGCCGCCGCCGAGCGCCTCGGCCGCCGTCGCCAGCGGGGTGCCGAGCACCATCGCATCGGCCCCGCACGCGATGGCCTTGGCGAGGTCGCCGGAGGTGTGGATGTCGCCGTCGGCCAGCACGTGCACATAACGGCCGCCGGTCTCGTCGAGGTATTCACGACGGGCGGCCGCCGCATCGGCGATCGCGGTGGCCATCGGCACACTGATGCCCAGCACCTCGTCAGTGGTCGTCACGCCTGACGTCGAGCCGTAGCCGACGATGACGCCAGCCGCGCCCGTGCGCATCAGGTGCAGGGCCGTGCGGTGGTCAAGCACGCCACCGGCGACCACCGGTACGTCGAGCTCGGAAATGAACGTCTTCAGATTGAGCGGCTCGCCGTCCTGCGCGACGCGTTCGGCGGAAATGATGGTGCCCTGGATGACCAGCAGGTCGATGCCCGCGGCGATCAACGCCGGCGTCAGCGACTGCGCGTTCTGCGGGCTGACCCGCACGGCCGTCGTCACCCCGGCTTCGCGGATCCGGGCCACCGCCGCGCCCAACAGATCGGGATCCAGTGGCGCCGAATGCAATTGCTGAAGCAGCCGAATGGCCGCCGACGGTTCCGGCTCCTTCTCGGCGGCCTCGAGGACCTGGGCGATCTTCTCCTCGACGTCGGAGTGCCGACCGATCAGCCCCTCGCCGTTGAGCACGCCAAGGCCGCCGAGGCGGCCCAGCTCAATGGCGAACTCCGGCGACACCAGCGCGTCGGTCGGATGCGACATCACAGGGATCTCGAACCGGTAGGCGTCCAACTGCCAGGCCGTCGAGACGTCCTGCGACGACCGGGTGCGCCGCGACGGCACGATATTGATGTCGTCGAGTTCATAGGTGCGACGGGCGGTTCTGCCCATGCCGATTTCAACCATGTCTCGCATGGCGTGGCTCCCCCTGTCAGCGGGTGTAGTAGTTCGGCGCCTCGACGGTCATCGCGATGTCGTGCGGATGGCTCTCCTTCAAACCAGCCGCGGTGATCTGCACGAACTGCGCCTGCTGCAGCTGCTCGATGGTCGCCGAACCGGTGTATCCCATGGCCGCGCGCAGGCCGCCGGTGAGCTGATGGATCACCGTCGACAAGGGGCCGCGGAACGGAACCCGGCCCTCGATGCCCTCCGGCACGAGCTTGTCCTCGGAGAGCGCGTCGTCCTGGAAGTAGCGGTCCTTCGAATAGGACTTCGCACCGCCACGGCCCTGCATCGCAGCCAGCGAACCCATGCCGCGGTAGCTCTTGAACTGCTTGCCGTTGACGAAGATCAGCTCGCCCGGCGACTCGGCGGTGCCCGCCAGCAGCGAGCCCAACATCGCAGTCGACGCACCCGCGGCCAGCGCCTTGGCGATGTCACCGGAGTACTGCAGTCCGCCGTCGGCAACGACCGGCACCCCCGCCGGCGCGCAGGCGGCGACGGCCTCCAGGATTGCTGTGATCTGCGGTGCGCCGACGCCGGCGACCACGCGTGTGGTGCAGATGGAGCCGGGCCCGACACCGACCTTCACCGCGTCGGCGCCGGCCTGGACGAGGGCGGCGGCCGCGGCGCGGGTCGCGACGTTACCGCCGATCACCTCGACCCGATCTCCGACGACGGTCTTGAGCCGGTGCACCATGTCGAGCACCAGCCGGTTGTGCGCATGCGCGGTGTCCACGATCAGCACGTCGACCCCGGCGTCGACGAGGGTCATCGCGCGCGTCCAGGAATCGTCGCCGACACCGACGGCCGCGCCGACGAGCAACCGACCGTCGCTGTCCTTGGTGGACAACGGGAACTGCTCGGTCTTGACGAAGTCCTTGACGGTGATCAGCCCGGTCAGCTTGCCGTGACCGTCGACGATCGGCAGCTTCTCAATCTTGTAGCGGCGCAACAGTCCTAGCGCCGCTTCGGCGGAGACACCCGCGTGCGCGGTGATCAGCGGCGCCTTGGTCATCACCTCGGAGACCGGCTTGGATTGGTCGACCTCGAAGCGCATGTCGCGGTTGGTGATGATGCCGACCAATTCGCCGGTGTCGTCGACAACGGGAAGCCCGGAGATCCTGAACCGCGCGCACATGGCGTCGACCTCGGCCAACGTGTTGTCCGGCGAGCAGGTGACCGGATCGGTGACCATGCCTGCCTCCGAGCGCTTGACCGTCTCGACCTGGCCGGCCTGCTCGGCCACCGGAAGGTTGCGGTGAAGCACGCCCATGCCGCCCGCCCGGGCCATCGCGATCGCCATTCTGGACTCGGTCACGGTGTCCATCGCCGAGCTGACCAACGGCACCCTCAGCCGGATCTTCTTGGTCAGTTGGCTGGAGGTGTCGGCTGTGGCGGGCACCACATCGGAGGCGGCGGGCAGCAGCAGTACATCGTCAAACGTGAGCCCGAGCATGGCGACCTTGGTGGGATCATCACCGCCGGTCGGCACCGGAACGGCAATGGGAATGCTGCTTTCAGCGATCGACATGGGTGGGGCCTCCAGTGACAGGCGCTCTCGCAGAGCTAGACCTATCTTATCGGCAATGAGGTCACCGCTTCGGTCCCACGCTGCCTCGCGGACACGCAGGTGACGAGCCCGCCAACGGCTGGCGCGATGCCAGTGCTGCTGCGTAGTGTGGAGTCGTGCGTGATCACCTGCCACCGGGTTTGCCGCCCGATCCGTTCGCCGATGACCCGTGCGATCCCTCGGCGGCGCTTGATGCACTGGAGCCGGGCCAGCCGCTGGATCCGCAGGAGCGGACCGCTGTCGAGGCCGATCTCGCCGACCTGGCGGTATACGAAGCGCTGTTGGCGCACAAGGGAGTTCGCGGTCTGGTGGTGTGCTGCGACGAATGCCAGCAGGACCATTACCACGATTGGGACATGCTGCGCGCCAACCTGCTGCAGCTGCTGGTCGACGGCACTGTGCGTCCACACGAGCCGGCCTACGACCCGGAACCCGATGCGTACGTGACCTGGGATTACTGCCGCGGCTACGCCGACGCGTCGCTCAACGAAGCCACGTCGGACAGCGACGGCTATCGCTGAGGGCTGAACTCTCTATTCGCCGTCACCGCGCTTTTTGGGCGGTGGCATAACGAGCGTGGTCGTTGTGACCGGATTGGTCACCGTCGCCTGACTTTCCGTCGGCTGACTTTCCGTCGCCTGACTTTCCGTCGCCTGACTTTCCGCTGCCTGACTTTCCGTTGCCTGACTTTCCGTTGCCTGACTTTCCGTTGCCTGACTTTCCGTCACCGGGCTCTCCGGACCGCGCTGCCGTGGCACCTCTGAGGTGACAGTGACAGTCGTCGGAGGCGCGACGACTTGCGCGCTGCCACCGACTGGCGAACCACTATCGTCCCCGGCGGCGGCGCACCGCCACTGCGGCCGGGGCACCGCCACCCGCGGGCGGCCCACGGCGGCCGGGGCGGCGGCCTGCGACGTGGTGGTGGTCGTCGTGACCGCTTGGGTCGTTGTTGTCATCGTTGTCGTTGTGGTCGTGGTCGTCGGCGGCGTCGTGGTCGTCGTCGGTGTGCCACTCGTCGGTGGCGGCGACTCAGGCGCCAGCGAGCTCGTGGTGTGTCGGCGAGCTCGTGGTGGTCGACGGCGTCGTCTCGGACGACGAGGTGGCCGCCGGCGACGTCGGCTCGGACGACGAAGTGGCCGTCTGCGACGATGACGGCGTTGAGCTACTCGGCTCCGACGACGTGGTTGTCGACGTCGTCGAGCCCGGCGCAACGACCACCGGCTCCGGCATCACCGGAGGCGGAACGCCCGGTCGGCAGAGTGGCGTTCGGGTCCTTCGCGTCGACCTTCACCGTCAGGTCTTGCCACTGGCTGACCAGTTGATGTTTCTGCTCAACGTCATTCACAGTCGCGACGGTGGTCGTCAGCGTCTGCAGCTTGTCCTGCGCGGCGTCCCACTGGCCCTTATCGATCAGCTGCTGCACCTCGGCGAGCTGCTGCGAGGCGAGCGTCACCTGATCGGTGCGCGTCTGCTGCTGCTCGCCGAACAGCATCGTGTGCAAGCCATAAAGCGAGTCGCCCGGCCCGGCGCCGGCCACCACCGCGCCGAAACCGCCGAGGCACAACACGGCCGCGGCGAGCGAACCCACCACGGCCATCGACGTGCGGGTGCGCTTGCGCGCCTCGACAGCGCGCGTCAGCGCCACCGCCGCGTCGCGCGGTGTCACCGGTGACATCAACGGCGGGGTGCGTATCTCGTCACGCCAACCGGCGAGCAGCTGTGCGAGTTCGGCCTCACTGGGATCCGTCGAGTACACCGGCTGCTGGTTGGCCAGCGCGTCGAGGAACCGGTCGCGTGCGGTTGATCTCGTTGAGCGACGGGTCGCCCCCGTTGGAAGTCAAGCGTCCGAAGTCAGGCACGGCCGTGCTCCGTCGCAGTGATTTCGGCCTTCAGCCGCGCCAGCGCGCGATGCTGCGCGACCCGGACCGCGCCTGCCGTCGAGCCGACCGCCTCGGCGGTCTCCTCGGCGCTCATGCCGACGACCACGCGCAGGATCAGGATTTCGCGCTGCTTCTCGGGCAGCATGGACAGGAGCTTGTTCATCCGGGCCGACGATTCGGAGTCCAGAGCCATCTGCTCGGGACCGGCCTCCAGCGAATAGCGCTCCGGGACGACATCCGTCGGGTCGGCGCGATTCCTGGCGGCTGCGCGGTGCGCGTCAGCAACCTTGTGCGCGGCGATACCGTACACAAAGGCCAGAAACGGTCGTCCCTGATCCTTGTACCGCGGCAGCGCCGTTATGGCGGCCAAGCACACCTCCTGTGCGACATCATCTGCTGAAAGACCGGTACGCTCGCTCGTCCCAACCCTGGCCCGGCAGTACCGAACAACGATCGGACGGATGATCTCCAGCACCTCCCGGAGCGCGTCCCGGTTGCCCGCAACAGCCTCAGCAACGACAGCATCGAGACGTTCTCCCGAAAATGTCATCGTGGGCGATCTCTCCAGCGTTACGTGAGGGACAGGTCCCGAAGTGTGGACGTCAGCTAAACAATATCGATCCGGACGGCGCGACCATTGTCAGCGATCCGCCAAGTCGCCGCCCCGAAGACGCACCGTAGCTGCGCATTCGTTACGAATCCTCAGCACCTCTGCTGCCGTGTGAAAGGCGCTCCCGATGTCGGCCAGCAAGCAGGCCAACGCCCAGCGGAGCGGGACGATTCCCAGCCGCTCGGCATCCTGCAGCGCGGCCTCAGCAACGCGCCGCGACATGTCGATCTCCCCCGCGCTGCACAGCGCAGCGGCCAGGATGACATCCGATTTCACGGCGTGGCGCGCCGAACCGAACGCCGCGGCCAGCTCGACGGCGCGCTCGGCGTGCTCCACGGCCGTCGCACCGTCGCCGCAGGCCATGCCCAGCTCCGCGGACACCCACGCCAGCCGCACCGGCAGCCGCGGCGGCCCCGATCCGCTGAGCAACTCACCGGCGCGCCGTAATGCCGTGCCCGACGCCGCGAACCGCCCCACGCCGAGCGCGTCGGCGGCCAGCCCGATGAGGGCGTCGGCACCTGCCTCCTGGTCCGAACCGGCCAGCGCCATCGCCCGGCCGTCCCACCGGCGGGCCCGGTCGTGCCAGCCGAGCTGACGCAAGAACGACGCCCGGGTGCTGTGCGCCAGCGACACCACCGGGCCGCCGCGCTGCAGTCGGCACACGGCGTCCAGGTCGGCCATCGCACTGCCGTAGCGGCCCTGACCGCCGGCGGCCACGGCGCGCAACCACAGTTCGTGCGGCGTGGCCGCCGGCAGGCAGCGGCCAGCGTCGGGTGTCGTCACCGAAGGCGGCGTTCGCCAGCACGATGCTCATCGGATCGCGACGCTATCAATGCGTCGCACGAAACCCGGTACCGCCGGGCACGCATTCGACATATCGCCGGATCGACATCGGTTAACACTTCGTGGTGACCATGTTAATTCGATGTCAACCGCCTTCTGGGAACGAGAAAGATTCTTTGCGGCGCAGCTGGAGGCGAACAGCAAAAACACAAGTCGTGATCGCGCCGCCGCTGTTTCGCTACCACCGATGTCGTTGCCGGAGGGGCGCAACGATGAACGTGATGTAAATTCTCGGCCTGCGGTTATGTGCTTGAGCACATGTTCGGGCTATTGACGAAATTTCGTGAGCCCCCCTACTTTGTGTGCACGAGTAGTCATCGGCGACTTGCGCTCGGATCGGTTCCACAACTCACTCACCCGTTCGGTCACGAAAAGGGTGTGTAGAGAGGGGTTTTCCAATGCCACAGCCGCAGCAGCTACCCGGACCCAATGCCGACATCTGGGATTGGCAGATGCAGGGCCTTTGCCGAGGCGTCGATTCCGCTATGTTCTTTCACCCTGACGGTGAGCGCGGCCGGGCCCGCGCGCAGCGTGAGATGCGCGCCAAGGAGATGTGCCGCCAATGCCCCGTAGTCGCGCAGTGCCGTGCCCACGCGCTGGCCGTCGGCGAGCCCTACGGCATCTGGGGCGGCCTGTCCGAGTCTGAGCGCGAGCTGTTGCTCAAGCGAGGCATTCGCCGAGCCTCCTGACATCACGCATCGAAAGGGCCCCACCCCGGCAATCCGGGATGGGGCTCTTTTCGTGTGCGCCTAGTACGTGTGCGTGATGGTGGGCTACGTGGCCGTGATGGTGGCCGTGGTCTTCTATCTCCGAAGGGCGATTGGAGCGATCCCCGGGCTGTGCGGGCGGACAGCTCACGCGTCGGGCTACGGAGATCTAGGGCAGACCCCCGTGGGCTGAAGCGCCCAGGTCAGCTCTCATAGCGTGCGGCGCGGATTCGTCGGTAGTGGCGTGCGGCCCGGGCGCGGTTGCCGCAGGCTTCTGAGCACCATTCGCGGCGGGGGTGGGATCTGACGAAGTAACGCACGCACCCAGGGCCGTGGCAAGCGCGCAGCTTTGTCGCACTGGGTCCGGTGAGCATGTCGATCGAGTCGTGTGCGAGTTCAGCCAAGGCGACGCGGGTCGGCGAGCTGGGTGCGGGGCGGTCGCGGTGGAGCCGACCACCCCGGATGACAAGTTGGGCGTGGGGTAGGTGGGTGACCGCCCGGTTCACAGCGGCAACGGCGTCGTCGACGCTGTCGCCCGGGGATTGTGCGGCTGGTCGGCGATCGTCGGTGGAGAAGGCGGCCAGCCGGCGAAGGGAGTCTCGTAACAGCTTGGCCTCGCCCAGCTCGTTAGGACGGGGGTCTTCGAGGGCGTCGGCGGCGTATCGGTGGTCGACGGTGACCAGCCAATCGTGCAGCGCGGTTGGGGTCGCTAAGTCGTCATGGACGCCGGCGGTGTCGGCCCAGATCGTGTTCATCAGGCGCACGGGCGCGGGCTCACCGGGCAGCACCGACGCCGGTGTTTCGTTGGTCACACCGAAATATTATAACGGGTGATTTTACTTCTACCCGTTAGAAGTCTGGGTGAGGCTTCGACTCAGAACCACCCGTTAGAAGTGGACCAGATTACGGAAGGAACCACAATGACGAACTTCGCCCTCGTCGACCCCGACTCCGCCACCGGCAAGGCCGCCGAACTACTGGCGCAGGTACACAAGTCCCTAGGGCAGACCCCCAACATGACCAAGGTCATGGCCAACAGCCCCGCCCTGCTCAAGAGCTATCTCGTCCTGTCTGGGGCCGTGGCCGGCGGCACACTGCCCGCAGCGGTGCGCGAGCGCCTCGCGATCTCCACCGCCCAGCTCAACGGCTGCGAGTATTGCCTTTCCGCGCACACCTACATCGGCGCCAACATCGCCAAGGCGGACATCGCCGAGCTTGACCGTGCACGCAAGGGTCAGTCGAACGACCCGCACGTAGCGGCGCTGCTGAAACTGTCCAACGACATCGCCGAAAACGCCGGCGACGTCGATGACGCCGACGTCGAGGCCGCCCGCGAGGCCGGGGTGACAAACGAGGAGATTGGCGAGCTGGTGGCCAACCTCGCCCTCAACATCCTCACCAACTACTTCAACGTCTTGGCTCACGTCGACAACGACTGGCCGGTCGTCTCGCTGTGACCCAAGTCTGCTTGGGCTTGACGTGCATTCCACAAGTTGCACGGCGGCTCCAGTGACGTCGCCAAGATCATCGCGTTCCTGGCGCGCGACGACTCGCTGTGCATGGCGCCGACTACATTGTCGACAACGGCAAGCCAGCCGGCCGACCTTGACGCAGAATGAACGCCGTGGTCAAGTCCCTTAACACCGACAGCAGCCTCGTCGACCCCGAAGCCACAACGGCCAACACCGCGGTAGCTGGGTCGGTGGCGACCGTGGCCAGCTCCGCGGTAGCCGGCTCGGCAGCCACGGTGGCCAGCACCGCAGTCGCCGGATCGGCAGCCACCGTGGCCAGTGGCGGCGTGCTCAGCTCGGCGGCCACCGTCGCCAGCACCGCCGTCGCCGGGTCGATCGCCACCGCCGGCAGCGCCGCCGTCGCCGGAAGTATCGTCACCGCAATGTCGCTCGCCGTTGCCGGTAGCATCGCATGTCTGGCGTGTGCGTTCTGCAAGCGTTGTATCGCATGCCTGGCTTGCATCGGTTGCACAAACTGCGTCGGGTGTGTCGGGTGCTACAACTGCTCCGGGTTGCGCTTTGTCGTCGGGCTCCGCGACGTGCACGTGTAATCCTGCGACGTCCGCATCAACATGACGAGAACACCCCCGGGCGCCAGGACCCGGGGGGTCCGTACAGCGCGATCTTGTGAGCGTGGCCGTGGTGGTGACGGTGGCGTGGTCTTCTTCCTCGGCTGGCTTTTCCACCACCGCCGTCTCGGTGGTGGTGAATTGCAGCCATGCATATCGCGTCGCCGCTAGGGCCTTTTCGTCTAGTCAGCAGGACTCAGTGCTGTGCGCCCGGCGAGTCGTGTCCCGCGAACGCGGCGGCGAGCCTGAAGTCGGCGCCTCCGAACTTTCCACGAGCTCCATTCGCCCAATGTGACGCCGGCCGCGAGCGCGGTACCGATCGCCAGTGCACCCAACACCGATGCGAACCCGACGGCGTGCTGGTCGTTAAGAATCGCGTAGATACCGTGCAGCAGGGATAGGCCCGGCAACAGGGGCACGATGCCCGCGATCGACACAACCAGTGGCGGCGCGAGATTGCGGCGTTCCATCAGTCGGCCGACCAAGCCGATCGGCACCGCTGCGACGAACGACGCAACCACAGCCCCCAAACCCGCGCCCTGTGCCAGAAGGAACGCGATGGTGCCCGCGGCACCGCCGAAAGCCGCGGCAACCGCTGCTGACCGTTCGGCATAGCAGGCCAGGGCGAAGGCCGCTGCGCTCGCCGCGCCGAATGCGACACGTGCAGGCAGCTCTGCCAGGGCGGGCGGCGCATCCGCGCTAATGACGACGAACGGCGCGCCGAACCGGCTGGCGAGGTGCAGTACCAACGCCACCCCGGCGATCGTCGCGGCCGTCATCATGACCAATTCGAAGAAGCGGGCCGCGGCTGTGACTGGGGCACCGGTGATCACGTCGCCGACCGAGCCCACCAGCGAAAGGCCGGCAAGAAGTACAACTAGTCCGGCAGCGATGGCCACGGTTGGTTCGAAGTGCAATCCCAGCTTGGGGCTGAGCCAGTAGAGCGCGAGCGGGGGCGCGGTCGCGATCGCACCGCCTACCGCGTATTGGAAGAAGAACGGCAGTCCATGCCTGTTGAGTCGCCGGTTGACGCGGTCGATCGCCATGGCGCTCACAGCGCTGACCAAGCAGGCCAGCAGGCCCGCGCCAAGGGTTCCCGCCGTCGCGAAAGCCAGCGCACCCCAGGCCAGGGTCGCTATCCAGCGTTTGTACGGGTGCGGCGCTGTGATGATGGCGTCAAGTTCGTCGCGGGCTTGCGACGGAGATACCTGGCCGGCGCGGATACGACCGATCAAGCGGTCAACGGCCGCCAGTCGGCTGAAGTCCATCGACCGGGACTGCACGATGTGCAGTGTGCTGGCCGGCGGCGATGTCGGGCCACGGTACGCACCGACATGAATCGTCGTGTTGATGACATCGACCTCGCAACGCTCGATGCCGTACGCGGAGGTGATGTCCGTTACCTGGTCCATCGTGGCGGTTGCCGGCGTTCCGGACGCCATCAGAATGGCACCGATACTCCCAGCAAGATCGAGCACCTCGCCGACCCGCGCGTCGTACGAATCGTCGCGCTCGCTGCGCTCCCGATCCGTTATCCGCGGCAGGCTGTCCGTCGGTGACTCGGTTTCCCGAACGATTCGGCTCAAGATCTCGCGTTGACGTGCACGCCATGGCCGCCCCGCGCGATCACGGGTCAACTGCACAGCACTCCCCTCCTGTTACATCGGCCGACTCGGATATTCGCAACGAGCATGGCTCGACGATCGTTCCCTTTGCCGCCCGGAGCATCTGGTGTTTTCGCTCACATCGTCAGAACAGGGCCGAAGTTGCGGCCGCGTGGACGTGGAGCAGCACGCCGAATACTACTCTGATCGTTCGCCGTTCGCGAAACCGCACGAATCTTCTTGGTATCAAACGAAACACACCCGGCTTATTACGCCGGGGGTGTTTCGTCAGGCGTTGCTAGTGAGCGTGGCCGTGGTGGCCGTCGTCTTCTTCCTCGTCCGGCTTTTCCGCCACCGCCGTTTCGGTGGTGCTGGATATAAGCCATGCCATCGGCTTCTACGGTGAATAGCCGATCGGTTCTTACAAGGTCGTGACACTCTCCTATCCGACGCTACGCGCGCGGACAAGACAGCTTTTCAGGGAAGGGTCGAGGCAGGCGGCTCCACTGCTCGGTCGAGATTGACCGCATCAGGCGAGCGAGCGTCTCGGCGTCGAGCGAGTTACCTCAGCGCTGTCAAGCGGCTACTCACCTAGCCGTCGAGTGGGTTGGCCTTGATGCGTCCGGCAGCATTGTTGGCAACCGATGCTCCGGCGGCGCTGCCCGGCTTGCGTCTCGCCTGGTCTTCGAAGCACGCCAGGAATTCGCCACCGAATCCCTGCCTGGGATAGCGCGCGAGTATCTCCGCCCTTGCCTCCGCTGGGAACTCCTCCGGTCGCCGTCCGACTACGTCCCAGCTGGTAGCGATCTGCAAGATGTGGGACTCGGGGTCAGCGGTCGAAGAGACGTCGTCGCGCATGTGCAGCACGATGATCTCCGTTGCCCTGGCCGCCCGATCAGCCGGCCAACCGGCCGCCACCCCGAACACCCATGCTAGGTCCCCGCCCGCCTCCTCAAAGGGCACTCGGTGACTGTCGAATACGTCGGTGAGACCGATGTCGTGAAGCAGCGCCGAGACGTAATAGAGTTCGTCGTCGAAGGCGATGCCGTGCGCTGCGCCGTACATCGCTCCCCACAAGTACGAACGGATGCAGTGGTTGAGTAACGCGGGCGAGTAGAAACGGGTAGCCACTGAAAGTGCAGCTGTGGCCGCCGGTGTCTGCGGAAACATAGCGTCAGCGTGTGCCCGCCCAGCCCTCGGTGCTCCCATATCGGCAATACCGTCCATTCGTTCTTCCTTATCTGTGTTGAGGACCCCCGTAAAGGTGGGAATCCGTTGTCGTTTCTTTGTTGTTTGGCCTCGTTCTCGTCCGGCATCTGGTCGGTGGACCGGAGTCGGGGTCAAGGTGGAGCGCCCGCAGCGCAGCGAGGACGAACGACCTCGAGGCCGACGAGGATCCGCCGCATACCCGGTCGGGTGGGACGAGGCAAAGACGTTGTGGTTCAAGTCATCTGTTGTCTCCCGTGACGGAACACGTGGTGCGAGAGACGTGTTGCGCGTGCCGGCGCCCAGCCTTATCTGGGTCCACGGACAACAGTCCGGCGACATGATGATGGATGGGGTGCCCGACGCGCGGGCTGCCGAAGGGGTGCGGCCGCTCATTCTTTCCGGGAGGTCCACCCAACAGCGGGGTGGCGGCAGGAGAATTGCGGGAGCTGGCCGCAGGCATCAGCTGAGTTATGGGCAGGGCACGCGCACGACACATCTCAGGCAGCCACCTCCTGCGCGTCTGGTGTCTGGCAATGCCAGGGCGGCATCGCCGAGCTCACGCAGCGTGTGATAGCAGCGACGCAGGACTTTGCGCTCCACCGCCAAGGTCGGGTTCTTGCCGTTGTGGCCGTCGTGCTTGGCCGCCAGCGTGTGGTAGTACGCGTAATCGGGGGAACCACGCCGCGCAGCGCACGTGGCCGCCTCGAAGACGGCCCACCGCAGCTCGGGTGAGCCCTGGCGGGACAGGTGCCCCGGTGAGCATTTGCCGGCCGAGGAGTACACGGTGATGTCCATGCCGGCAAACCGCACCAGCTGATCCGAACTACGGAACCGGCGCGCATCACCGATCTCGGCCCAGATGATCGCCGCGCACAACCAGCCGATGCCGTAGTGGCGGGCCTGCAACGCCTGACAACCCGGTTGGTGTCGGGCGAAGTTCACCAATTGCGTTCGTAGCGGCTCGATTTCGGCAGTAAGCTCGTCGATGCGGCGCAGCGCGGTATCCACATACTGGCGTCCCGCCGCCGACAGTTCCACACGCGCCAGCGCGGCCCGGCCCGCCGCCGACAGCAACGCCCGAATCGGTGGGCAGCCCTGGTGGAACAACTGAGCATGGATGCGCTGCTGCCAGGCGCGCCGCTCATCCATCAGGGTGCAGTACAACCGGCCCAAGCTGCGGATCTCCAGCACGTGCGCCGGTGGGATCCATGACTCCGGGAACCGGCCCTGCGCAGCGCGCCGACGGGGCTGCGGTCGTAACGGAATTCCCCGTCGTAGTCATCTTCGATGATCCACCCGCCGGTTCGTCGCGCCCAATCAATGACCGCTGCGCGGCGGTCGGAATGCAAAGACACGCCGAGCGGGAACTGGTGCGACGGTGTGAGCAGCACACCGCCTACATCTGCCATGTCGTCGAGAGCCATGACGTCAGCGCCATGAGAGTCCACTGTCAGTGGGGGGCAACGTAATCCCGCTCTGGTGAGCGATGCCCACTGTGTGGACAGGCCAAATGCCTCGACGGCGACGGCGGCGACCCCGGCGTCTGCCAGAGCACCGGCGACGAGGTTCAGTCCTTCAGCGGCCCCGCAGCAGATGACGATGTTGCATGGTCGGGCCCGGACTCCCCGAGCGCGAGCAAGATACTGGGCAACGGCGCGGTGAAGCTCCGGCCGCCCATGCGGGTCGGCGTAGCCGAACGCCTCGAACGGTGCAGCGTTCAACGCGCGCTTGACCGCACGGCTCCACTCTGCCCGTGGAAACGACGACAGGTCAGGATGTCCCGGTCGCAAGTCGTGGTTCAACCGGCGCTGCGCCCGTCGCCTAGGGGGTGCGGCGACGGACCGGACGACTTCGGCCGCACGTTGGGCAACCAATGTGCGCGACCCATGTTGTGATGTCAGCCAGCCCTCGGCGATGAGTTCGGCGTACGCACGGGCCACGGTGTTTCTCGCAACACCGAGGTCGGCGGCCAGCGCGCGGCTTGAGGGCAACCGGGTGCCCGGCACCAGCCGCCCCGTACGAATCGCGTCGCGAATGGCGTCCATCACACTGTCACGCACCCCGCCGCCGGGGCGATCCAGGAGTAGATCCAATCCGGCGACCGAACCTTGTGTTCCAGTCGTTGAGTGCACGTCAGTGCTCGTGGTCGCTAGCGGTGGGGTGACTGGACAGCTCCAGGGCGCGGACGGTGGCAGCGTCAGTAAGTATCAATCCGCAGTCGGCCAGTCTGTCCCCTAGCGCGCCCAGCCAGTTCTGGTAGTAAGGCCATCCCGCATCGCAAATCCGCGGTGCCTTCCAGGGCGCGATGCTGGCCACAGGTGGCGGCTGATACTCCGCCCAGGTGAACACACCGGCCTCAAACAAGGTGACAGCCATGATTCAACCTAGAACACGTCGATCTCCGCACTAACGTCCTGAAGCTCCTCAACTTCAGCTTCAGTGTGACGAGCCAATCGCAGCAAGGAAGACTGGCACCGACTCGACCTCCTGCCAGGCGGCGCGGAGGGCAGCCTAGAAGGCGGCCTCACACCCGAAGCGCAGGTATTGCTAGTGAGAGTGGCCGTGGGCCGTGGCCGGTGTGGCCGTGGTCTTCTTCCTCGGCCGGCTTTTCCACCACCGCCGTCTCGGTTGTGTTGGATTACAGCCATGCGCGCATATTCGAGGTAGTCGGTATCGCCGAGGACCTTGGAACCGATGTCGACTAAATCTGGCCGTGCCGGAATGAACACAACCCCGCCAGGCGTTTACTCCTCAGCCTAAGCAGGCGCCCCGGAAGCCCGTAACGACCCTTCCCGCCGGGAGGTGTTGCCCGTCCATTTCGCCGGATCAGGCGCGCTTCGAGTCCACCACGAAGGCGACGGTTTCGCCGTCAGCGCATCGGCTGAGTGAGCCTGATACCCATCCTCGTGAGGAGTACCAATGAAATTCACAAAGTTCGGCCGCACCGGTCTGACGGTCTCCCGCCTCTGCCTCGGCACCGGGACATTCGGAACACAGGCCGACGAAGCCGTGGCCTATCAGATACTCGACAAAGCCGCCGATGCCGGAGTGAATTTCATTGACACCGCGGACATCTACCCGATGGGACCCGATCGTAGCGTCGTGGGACGCGCCGAGCAGATCGTCGGAAAGTGGCTTCGGAGCAATCGAGACCAATTCATCATCGCAACCAAGGCTGGCGGCCCCATGGGTCCCGCCCCCTGGCAACAAGGCGGCTCTCGCAAGCACCTTCTCGATGCCATCGACGAATCCCTGAAGCGACTCGGTACCGATTACGTCGATCTCTACCAACTTCACTTCGACGATCCCGAGACCCCGCTGGATGAAACGCTTGAGGCCCTCGACGCGATCGTCAGGGCAGGCAAGGCGCGCTACATCGGTGTGTCGAACTTTCTCGCCTACCGACTCGCCCGGTCAGCCGGGCGTGCCGAGTCTCTGCACCTCACTCGCCTGGCCTCCGTTCAGAACCGCTACAGCCTGCTTTTCCGACAAATCGAGCAGGAGCTTCTTCCGTTGGCACGCGAAGAGGGCATCGCCGTGATTCCATTCAACCCGCTCGCCGGCGGCCTGCTGAGTGGGAAGTACCGCTTCGAAGACAAGCCGACCGAAGGCAGATTTTCGGCCGAAGTCGGGCAACAGTTTCGCGACCTGTACCACGAACGCTACTGGCATCAGCAGCAATTCGAATCCGTCGAACACATGAAGAGCCTCGCCGGTGAAATCGGCGAGCCGCTGCCGAAGCTTGCGATCGCATGGGTGCTCGCCAACCCCACGATCACCTCGGCCATCCTGGGCGCGAGTCGGCCAGACCAACTGACCGATACTCTCGGCGCTGTCGACCTGGAAGTGCCTGCCGAACTAAAAGCAAAGCTTGATGACATCACCGACCAATACCGCTGGGGCTAACAGCGAGATGGCGCAGGCAAGCGGGCCGTCACCGTGACTTGACCGCGGCCAGATCGCAGTTGTCGAAAAGGGCCCCACGCCGGCAAACCGGGATGGGGCCTTTTCGTGTGTTGTTAATGAGCGTGGCCGTGGTGGCCGTTGCGTCCCGATGGTTCAGCACGCCAACCCAATGCCAGGTCAGCGAGGTCGATCGGTCATGGTGTGGTCTGCTTTGCAGCGGTCGTGGTGGGCGTTGGGGTGCGGGTCGGCGGCCCCGAGCAGGGCAACACCGGTCCGCAGCGCATGCGCCGGTACGTCGTCTACGACGTGGTGCATCGCGATCATGCCGAACATGATCGATAACAAGGTGGCTGCCACGGCTTCGGTGTCCGCATCCGGTGGCAGGTGCCCGTTGTCGCGCCATCGTTGCGCTAATTCGCCGATGTGCTCAAGGGTGTCGACGTATAGCTGACGGACACGCTCGTGCAGAACGGGATCCCGCAGTGCCTCCGCCCATGTCTGCAACGCGAGCCTGGTCATGTCGTAGTCGGGGTGGTCGGTTCTGCGGTGCAGCTCCGCCACCAGGATGGTCAGGGTCTCGGCCGGATCCGGACAGGGCTCGCGGTCGAGCAAGGTAACGAAGATCTCCCCCACCCTGACGACTCCCTCTTCGGCGGATGCGCGGATGATCTCCTCCTTGCTGCGGAAGTACCGGTAGACCGCGCTCGACGACATTCCTGTGGCGGCGATGATGTCGTCCATCGAGGTGGCGTGGAAGCCGTCACGCGAGAAGCAGCTCCAGGCACTGGTGAGGATGTGCTGGCGGCGCTGGGCGCGGGTGGTGTCGCTGAGCCGTGGCATACAACACAGCTTAAACGGAAACGATCGTTTGCGCTATTGCGAATTACGGCGTACCTTCAGAACTAACCAGAAACGTTCGTTCTTGTTTGGAGGTAGACATGCCAGCCCCAGGAACCCGCGCCCCGGTTATCGTGGCCGGCGCCGGACCCACCGGCCTGACCCTGGCGACCGAACTGCGCCGCGGTGGGATCGATGTCCTGCTGCTTGACCAGCGTTCTCATCGAGCCCAGAACGGATCCCGTGCGGCCGGGATGCAGCCCCGCACCATCGAGATGCTCGACCAGCGCGGTGTCGTGGATCGTTTCCTTGCCGCCGGCCCGCCGGCGCACCTGGGCAACTTCGCCGGCATCGTGCTCGACTACTCGTCGCTGCCCACGCGATTTCCCTACGCACTCAACATCATGCAGGCCGAGACCGAACAGGTCCTCGAGGACCTCGCCGCCGAGTTAGGCGTCGCGGTGCAGTGGTCCACCACTGTGACGGGATTCCGCCAAGACGCCACCGGTGTTGACGTCATCGTCGACACACCGCGCGGGACGGCGACGCTGCGCGGCAGCCACCTGGTGGCATGCGACGGCGGGCGCAGCACGATCCGCAAACTCGCCGGAGTCGGGTTTCCCGGCACCGATGCCACCATGGCGTGCCTGACCGGCGAGGTCGAACTGGACGATCCGCCCGAGCGGCCGCTGTTTTTGCAGCGGCGCGAACGGGGCATCATCACGGTGATCCAGTTCCGGCCCGGCTGGCACCGAGTTGTCACCTGCGAACCACACCGCGCCGCCGGCCCTCATGATCCAGTCACTCTTGAGGAGCTGCGGGCATCGCTACGGCGCATTGCCGGAACGGATTTCGGTATGCACAGCCCGCGCTGGCTGTCGCATTTCAACGACGCCGCTCGACAGGCCGAGCGCTATCGGATCGGGCGGGTGCTACTGGCCGGCGATGCCGGGCACATCCACCTTCCGGCCGGCGGGCAGGGCATGAACATGGGCATGCAGGACGCATTCAATTTGGGCTGGAAGCTCGCCGCCGTCGTGCGCGGCGATGCTACGGACGCATTGCTGGACACCTATCACGACGAGCGACACGCTGCCGACGCCGACATTCTCAAGCTGGTCCGCGCTCAGGCAGCACTGTTCGGGCAGAGCGAACCAATTACAGAGCTGTACAACATCTTCACTCGTCTCATCGGCTTCAGCGAGGTGAACACCTATCTGAGCGCCAAGCTGTCGGGACTCGACATCCGCTACCCCGGCTTCGGCGACCATCCACTGCTGGGTCGTCGCGTCCCCGACATACCGCTCAACACGAGCGGTGGGTCAACCACGCTCTACAAGCTCCTGCACCGAGCCACACCTGTATTGCTGAGCTTTTCCGACGATGCCGCTGTGGCCGAAGCCGCTGCATGGGCAGGACGAATCACAACGGTCAGCGCCGCCGACACCGCCCACCCGTGGACACTACCCGACGCCACCACCATCCCCGCGCCCGCAGCGCTTCTCATCCGGCCTGACGGCTACGTCGCCTGGATCACCGACGGCGCACCGGATCTGGGGGACTTGCGCAAGACCATCACCGCCTGGTGTGGAGCGGCCAACCGCCGCAGTGACGAAGAAAGGATCGTCCGATGAACAACAAGCAAGAAATTCCGACGTCGACCGACGTTCTGATCGTCGGGGCCGGGCCCACCGGTATGACACTCGCGATCAGTCTTAAGCAGCTCGGACTGAACTGCGTCGTCATCGACCAGCTACCCGGCCCTCCGGACGATGCCCGAGCGGCATTCGTCCAGCCGCGCACCCTGGAATACCTACGACGGATACAAGTTGCCGGTCCGTTGATCGACGATGGGCTCAAGGGCCGCGGGGCCACGTTTAGCGATGTGGAGCGCGACCTCATTCGACTGTCGTACGAAACCGTCGACAGCCCCTATCCATTCCTGCTGATGATTCCCCAATCACAGACACAGCGCCATCTCGACCAGCGATTCGCCGAGCTCGGCGGCTCGGTTCTGCGTGGGGTCCGCCTGTTGGATCTCGTGCCGGAATTTCCCGGAAGCGCTGCCACCGTGGTGGATTCGGGCGGCACGCTGCGAGTCATAAACGCGCGCTTCGTAGCCGGCTGCGACGGCCTACACTCGCGCGTGCGCAATCAACTGGGTATCGGGTTCCCCGGCAGCTCACCGGCGCAGATGTTTGCGGTGTCTGACGTGAGGTTCGGGGACTGGCCTTCCGATCGAGTTGAGACCGTCTTCTCGCTCTCGCCGCATGGGATGCTGATCTCGTCGCCACTGCCAAAAGACATGGTTCGGGTGGTGGCATCGGTGGCAGCCGAAACACCTGCGCCCACCCAGCACGACGTCGATGATCTGATCCATACCCGCGGTCCCAGCTGGATGCGCAAGGGCAAGGTCAAAGAGCTGCTGTCCAGTTCGACATGGCATGTCCACGAGCGCCTCGCGACCCGGTTCCGGCACGGCAACTGCTTCCTCTTGGGCGATGCCGCCCATACGCACAGCCCCGCCGGCGGTCAGGGAATGAACACCGGAATTCAAGACGCGGGCAACCTAGCGTGGAAACTGCATCACGTGCTGTCCTTGGACGCGCCCGAGTCGTTGCTTGACTCGTATGAAGCCGAGCGCCGTCCCAACGCACAAAAGCTCATCCAGTTCACCCATCAGATCGTCACTGCCGCCACGCTCACCGGGCAGAGGGCGCGACAGATGCGCGACGACGTTCTCTCGGCGGTAAGTGAGGTGCCCGGCGTCACCGAGGCGCTGTCTCTTCGCTTCTCCCAAATCGCGATCGGCTACGGCGACACCAATGAACCCTTTGCGCCAGGGACACGGGTCAATCCCGACACCATCAACGCCGACGACCTCGCGTGGTCGCTTCTGACGCCCGACGCAGCGTCGGCGGACCTGCCCGCTGGGTTCAAAGTGACTGTCTCTCAAGATGTCTCACAACCCGTTGCGGTGCGACCGGACGGCATTGTGGCCAGCGCAGAATTAGTCCACGAGCTGTTCGGATTCGATCGGGCCGCTAGTCCGGCACCCGCAGTGTACGGAGGTGCGCGATGAATGGCATGGATCCACTGCACCCACCGCATGACCCTGTCCCGCTGCATCCGGTCGCGACCGAAGTCGTCGCGCAGTGGCCATCGGGCACGTTCCTGGAGAACCTGGCACTGGACAGCGACGGCGGATCATGGCTTGTCACAAGCCCGTTCAACCAGACGATATACCGCGTCCGTGCGGATGGCACAACGGAGACGGCTGCCAAATTCGATCAGTGGGTGACCGGCATCGTTTCGCACCCGCAAGGTCCGCTAGCCGCTGTTGGAACCCAAGGACAGGCTGACTGGAGACTGCACCGCATCACCGATGTTGCGGCACAGGCCGTTTGCGAGCTGCCGGGAGTGTTGTTCGCCAACGGGATGACCTGGGCGGGCGGTCGGCTGCTGGTGGTGGACTCGCTGCGCAGCGTGGTGCTGGCGGTCGACACCGGGGCGGGCACATCGTCGGTGTGGCTCGACCACCCGCTGCTGACCCCGATCCGACCCGACTCCCCAGTGCCGGGCGTCAACGGGATCAAAGTGCACGACGGCTGGGTCGTCATCACCAACACCCAGCGCGGCCTGCTGCTGCGCGTGCCCGTGGAAAGCCCGCAACCGCGGCGTGACCTCAAGGTGCTGGCAGAAGGGCTTAGCGGCGACGACCTGGCGGTCATGCCGGACGGCCGGATCATGGTGGCCACCCACACCTACCACAGCGTGCTGTGTCTGTACCCCGATGGGCGTCGCGAGGACATCGCCGGATACGACCAAGGCGTCGCAGGCCCCGCTGCGGTTGCCGTCGGACCCGAGTCACCCCCACGGTGTACGTCTCGACCACAGGCGGCCTGCTCAGCCCACCGCGCGACGACGTCGAACCGGCCCGCCTCCTACGAATGGATGTCACCGAAAATGAGAACGTTGGAAAGCCTGCCGCCGCTTCGCGGCATTCATGACCTCAAGTTCGCGGTATCTGAGCTCGACGAGTCGCTGCGCTTCTACGAACGAGCGCTCGGTGCCAAGCATGTGCCTGAACTCGACCACGTACGTGACGACGGGACCCGCTTCGCTGCCGTCGTCGAGGTGCCCGGTTCAGGCACGGTGCTGCGACTGCGTCTCGATCCCGAACGCGCAGCGCGCCAGGCGATGTTCGACCCCTTGGCCATCGCCGTGGATGACCGGGCGGCCCTAGTGCGATGGGACGCAGCGCTCACGGAGCTGGGCGTCTTGCATTCGCCAACCCTCGAAGCGGTAAGCGGGTGGTTGATCGTTATTCAAGACCCCGACGGCAACCGCATCCGGCTCTACACGCTGGAGTCCCACGGTCCCGAGGTCAAGCCGGCCACCGACACCCCATGGCTGGCGGGATGACGACCGGCTCGAAGCGTGAAAGGTAGCTCTGCACAGGGCGATTCATGCGAGCGTCTCTCATCACGAAGGAGTTCCCGAGGGCTTCGACGTGAGCGGAGCCATCGACCGTTCGATCGCAAGAAACGCCCCAACCTGGCCTGTTGGCTGGCTGGTGAACAGGTGGACGCTAACGGGTGGTGGCGTTCGATGGGGTCTCGGACCCCGGCAAGTTGGTCACGTGTCGAAGCCTGCCTACGTCAGGTCGGCGCTGCGGAACGATCGGGGCTGCTGCTAAATGGTGCTGGGTTTCGGAGCCGCGCTGGCCACTGCGCGCAGGGTGTCGAGCGCCGCGGCCGACTCGCTGCCCGGCTCGGCGCGATACGTCAGCAGGTGCTGCCCGCCAGAGTGCGGGATGTTGAACCTATTGCTGCGCAGATACAAATCACCGACGTTTGGGTGGCGCATATGGACGATGCCCGCCCGGTAACCCACGTCTGCGCGTGCCCACAGTTCGCGGAATCGCTGACTGACGGCTGACAATTCGTCAATCAGCAACCGTAGGCGGGGATCATCCGGATCGCTGACCGCGGCTTCGCGCAACCCACTTACGGCGACATCGGTCGCTTCATCCCAATCCACGTAGAGGTCGCGGGCGGCAGGCTCCAAGAGCCGCCAGCGCAAAAAGTTCTGGCCGACGGCAAAACCCGGCGACAGTGCACGAGCGATCGAATTCGCGGCCAGCACATCGAGACATCCGCTTGCCACGATCGCCGGCATCGCAAACTGTTCGATCAGCTCCGCGCTGCCGTCCGCGGCGGCCTCGACACTCCCGTGATCCCGGCGGCCGCTCGTCGGACTTGCGAGCTGATGCAGATACTCGGTCGCCTTGGCGTCCAGCTGCAGCGCCCGCGCAAGCGCGTTGAGGATCTGAGCGGACGGATTCTTGTCGCGGCCCTGCTCTAGCCGCAGGTAATAGTCGGAGCTGATGCCGGCCAGCGTCGCCAGCTCCTCGCGCCGTAGGCCCTGAACACGTCGCCGCGCACCCGGGACCAGTCCGACGTCTTCGGGCCTGACCTGTCCGCGACGCGCCCGAAGGTAGTCACCGAGGGCGTTGCTGTTCGCCGCCACCCCATGAGCCTAAGGCTGTCCCTCCCAACACCAGGGTTAATGCGGTTTCCCCTGTTCGGATGCAGTGCGCCCATTGTCGATGTTGTGCCGCTTGACAGACCTTTGGAAGGAGCGGAGATGGTTCAGAAACAGGACGTCGAGATCGCCGCCGAAAACGATGTGACTCTGCGGGGCTGGTTGTTCGTACCCGACGGCCCCGGTCAGCATCCGGCCATCACGATGGCCCACGGGTTCGCCGGCGTGAAGGAGCACGGTCTTGAGCGATTCGCCCAGGTGTTCGCCGACGCCGGGATTTGTGGTCCTGGTGCACGACCACCGCGGCTTCGGCGCCAGCGGCGGATCGCCGCGCTACGACATCGACCCGTGGGTGCAGATCGCCGACTGGCGCCGGGCGATCTCCTTCCTGGAGAGCCAGCCCTTCGTAGATGCCGACCGGATCGGGCTGTGGGGCAGCAGCTATGCCGGCGGCCACGCGATCGTGTTGGGGGCCACCGACCGGCGGCTGCGCGCGGTGGTCGCCCAGGTGCCCACCATCAGCGGGTATCAGCAGAGCCTGCGACGCGTCGCCCCCGACCAGGTGCCCGCGTTGGAGGCGGCATTCGCCGACGACGAACGCCGGCAGTTTCACGGCGCGCCACCGGCCACCCAGGCCGTGGTCAGCGCCGACCCGTCGGTGCCCGCCGCCTATCGGCGCCCGATGCCGTCGCGTTCTACACCCAGCCGGTCTCCGAAGGCGTTTGGGACAACGTCGTTACACTGCGCTCGACACGTGCGGCGCGCATGTACGAGCCGGGAACCTGGGTCGCTCGGGTATCCCCGACGCCCCTGCTCATGGTCGTGGGCCTGCACGACACCATCACCCTCACCGACCTGGCGCTCGGCGCCTACGAATCTGCACTGCAGCCCAAGAAGCTCGTCACCATCGACGGCGGTCACTTCGACCCGTACCTGACCCGCTTCGCCGAAGCAAGCAGCGCCGCGGTCGCATGGTTCACCGAACATCTCAACTCACCCGTAAACCTCTGAGCCCGAAAGGAATATGACATGTCTGAGCTGAATTTTGAAGTGCTGGTCAACGACGGCCTGCGACGCCACCGCGAGCAAACCTTGCCGGACGGCAGCCCGATCATCTCCTCGCCGGTTGCTTCCACGTTGATCTACGGCGAGCACGACGCCGTCCTGGTCGACCCGCCGTTCACCTACGAGCAGGTGCAACGCGTCGGCGACTGGATCGAGGGCTCCGGCAAGCACCTGATCGCCGTCTACGCCACCCACGGGCACGGCGATCACTGGTTCGGCACCGACCTTCTGCTGCAACGGTTTCCCGACGCGGTCCCGTATGCGACCAACGGCACGATCGCGATGATGCATCAGCAAGGCACCGTCGGCCGCGCCGAGCTGTGGGACGTCGACTTCCCCGGCCAGATTCCCCCCAGTCCCGTGAACTATCGGACCATTCCGGTCGACGGGATCGAGCTGGAAGGCCACCGGCTGCTGGCCGTCGAGGTCGGCCACACCGACACCGACGACACCACGGTGCTGCACGTACCTTCCATCGGCCTGGTCGTCGCCGGCGACGTCGCTTACAACGGCGTTCATCAGTATCTGCTCGAAAGCGCTCACGGCGGGGTCGAGGCGTGGCTGGCCGCGCTCGACAAGGTCACGGCGCTACAGCCCCGTGCCGTCGTGGCCGGCCACAAGAACAAGGACCTGCCCGACGATCCCGCCATCCTCGACCAGACTCGCGATTACCTGCTGAACGCCCGCCGACTGCTCGCCGAAAAGCTCAGCCCCCGAGAATATTTCGACGAGATGATCGCGCTGTACCCGGAACGACTCAACGTGGGGCCGGTCTGGTACACCGCCGTGTCGCTGCTGTCGGAGCCAGCGAGCGACTCGTCGGTTCGCGACGAAGTCGCGCACTGGTTCTTCGACGATTACCTGACCACCTGGATCGGCGTCGGCGCCGGAACGATCCAGCGCGGGCCCGAGTTCATCCTCGACTACTGGTCCGCACCCCTGAACTGGAGCGACGACCAGGGCAGCCGGTGGATTCTGGACCCGGCGGATGTGGTGGCGGTGCTGCAGCAGTTGCACTCCCGATTGCGGAACGAGGGTTACGCCCACACCGCGGTGCCCGACCAGAAAGTGACGGTCTACCACGACAACGGTGCGGCGATCGAAGTGATCTGGTCACGCCAGCGCGCCGACGGCACCGAAATCGAACGACTGGCTGCGCATTTCGAGGTGGCGCGCGGGCCGCACGGATGGCGAATTCTCGGCGTCCAGGCCGCACCGACCACCAGCGACTCACTCAATACCGCATGGCCGCAAGCGAATTGATCAGCGCCCAACCCTGTCGAAGGAGAAAAAATGATCATCGACACCGCCGATCTCGACCCGACGTCGAGCTACAAACTTCTCATCGGCAGCGTGTTGCCCCGCGCTATCGCCTGGGTCAGCACCAGCTCCACCTCCGGAGTCGGCAATATCGCGCCGGTATCGTTCTTCACCGTCGTCGGCAGATTCCCGCCGGTTCTGTCGATCACCCTGCAGCCGCGCTCGGACGGGGTGACCCTCAAGGACACCTTCGTCAACATCCGCGACACAGGTGAATTCGTCGTGAACATCGCGTCGATCGGGCAGGCGGACGCCGTACACCGCTCTGCCTACGAATTCGGCACCGATGTCGACGAATTCGAGGCGCTCGGGTTGGAAAAAGCCGCATCCGAGGTCATTTCTGCTCCGCGTATTGCCGATGCCCCGATCTCCTTCGAGTGCGTCGTCGACCGCATCATCCCGATGCCGCCGCTGCCCGACCACGTGGTTTGGGGACGGGTGAAGCGCATCCACGTGCGCGACGACCTGTACCTGTCCCGCGGGCGAATCGACGTCGGCGCGCTCGGTGTGTTCGGTCGGCTCGCCGCCGAGTACACCCTGGTCGACAACATCTTCACCACACCGCTCCCCGACGAGCTCGTCGAAGAGCTCGGCTCACAGCGTGCCGCCCGGCTCGACGGGCGCGCAGGAGATTACTCACCCATCGACACCGCCGAATGGTCACCGTCGGGCTCCACGAAGGCGGCAGCGAAATGACCCAGTCACTCAACAGGTTCCGCGTCACCCGAACCCCGGCGGACACGGCCGGTGCACCCACAGCCTTGTTGATCCACGGCTTCCTCGACGATGCGTCGGTGTGGGACGGCCTGGTCGATGCCCTGGCAGGTGAGGTCGGCGCCGTGCGCTACGACCTACCCGGGTTCGGCACGCGCAGCGGATCAGTTGCCGATGCGTGCAGGACGACGCTGGAGTCGCTCGCCGCCGAGGCTGGCGAAATCCTCAAGGGAATCGACGGGCCGGTGATCGTGGTCGGCCAGAGCCTCGGCACGCAGGTCGCCGAGCTGGTCGCCGCGCAGCATTCAGACCAAGTTCGCGGACTGGTGCTGCTCACCCCCGTGCCGCTGGGCGGTACACAGCTGCCCGACGAAGTGGTCGCGCCGTTTGGCGCCCTCGGCGGTGACCGCGTTGCACAGCGCCGCCTGCGCGCCGAACTGTCGCCCCACCTCAGCGAAGAACAGCTTGACCGGCTCGCCGACGTCGGAGCCGTTGTCGCAGCCGACGTCACCGCCCACTACGCCGACGTATGGAACAACGGGGTGCGCAACGCCCCTGCGACGAGCGCATTCGGCGGCCCAGTACTGATCATCCGCGGCGGCGCCGACGGTTTCGTCACCCAGCAACTCGTCGATGCCATCAGCCCGCGCTTCGTCGAACCTGACGTGAGCGTCGTCGATAAGGGCGGCCACTGGGTACACGTCGAGTACCCCGGGTCGGTCGCGACGATGATCCTCGACTTCACCGATGCGATCGCCGGGGTAACACCATGAGCCGACCGCTGGAGCACAAGCTCTTTGTCACAACGCAGATCCCGCAATCGGGGCGCGGCCCGCTGCCTGATGGCAGCACACGGATGTGGTCACCGATAACCTCCACACTGATCGTGGGACGACACGACGCCGTATTGATCGATCCTCCGCTCACAACAGCGCAAGCGGCCGAGGTCGGTGATTGGATCGTGGCATCGGGACGCGAACTGCGGGAGATATACATCACCCATGGTCACGGAGACCATTGGTTCGGCGCAATTCCGTTGCTGCAGAGGTTCCCTGGCGTCACCGTGCGAGCGACGGAAGGAACTGCCGAACTGATGCAGGCACAGAACGATCCACAGTTCCGTGCCGACTTCTGGGATCGGGTGTTCCCCGGACAGGTACCGGCCGGCCAGCTCGAGGTGACCGTCGTCGACGAGCGCGGTTTCGAGCTCGATGGTGTCGCGCTCGTTCCAGTCGAGGTCGGTCACACCGACACCGACGCAACCACGATGCTGCATGTGCCCGAAATGGGTCTGCTCGTCGCAGGCGACGTCGTCTACAACGGGGTGCACCTGTACCTGACGGAGTCCGATGGCGTCACCGGGATCGACGAGTGGCTCGCCGCCCTCGACACCGCCGAGGTCCTGAACCCCGCGACAGTGATTGCGGGTCACAAAGATCCACGAGCATTCGACAATCCCTCGCAGATTCAGGCAACGCGGCGGTACCTGACCGACGCGCGCCGACTGCTTGAGTCGTCGAAATCCGCTGAGGTGTTCTACGAGGCGATGCTGCGTCTACACCCCGACCGGCTCAACCCCGGCGCGTTGTGGGGCGCGGCCAGCACGCTGTTTCCAACAGCATAACCGTGATGGTCAGTCGGCCTCCTCGTTCCTACCGACTGCTCAATCCCTTTGCGCGGCTGATGGGCTGCTCACGCACGCGGTCACCGGGGCCCCGTGCCGCGTTCGAAGGGTTCGCGACCGTATTCGCTGCCGGATTGATGGAAGCGAAATCGAACGTCCGGCAGCGCTCTGTCTGGATACCGAAACTCAACGGCAGCGGTTACTGGACATCGCCGAACGTTGCCCTGCTCATCAGATCCTGACCTCTGAGGTGCACATCGTCACGTCCTTGCGGTGACGGATCGCGGGCACGCCGCCCGAACACCCCCGGCGATAGTCGGGGTTGTCCACCACTGCCGTTTCGGATGCGGCAACCACACTGGCTCCTCCACAGCGGTCACTGCGTTCACTGCTAACGCGAGGCGGGGATACCCGCTCGTCGCGCGGATCCGCTCTCTGATTAGACACGCCCATCAGGCCGAGACCAGTGGCTTTAGCGCCTCTCCGACCTTGGTGATGACCCCTGGCGTGTAGCCGTGGGTGGGCAGATTGACAATCACGCCGTCGACGCCGACGTCGAGCACGTTGGTCTTTATCTGCTCTGCCACCTGCTCGGCAGTGCCGCGCACGGCGCGACCGCCGATCGCCTCGGCGACATCGCCTCGGGTGTCGTGGCCGTCGAGCACCACGGTCAGCAGCGTCGATGTTTCCAGCGTCGAGGGATCGCGCTCGGCTTCGGCGCAGCGCTGCTTGAGCACATCCAGCTTGTGGCGCAGCTCTGACATCGGTGTGATCAGGTTGAGGTGATCGGCGTAGCGCGCGGCCAGCCTGAATGTCTTCTTTTCGCCGCTGCCGCCGAGCATGACCGGGATGTGGTCGCGGTAGCGGGGCTCGTTGATCGCGTTCTCGGTGTGATACCACTTGCCCGAGAACGTGGGCCGCTCGCCGTGGATCATCGGGAGGATGATCTGGAGCGCCTCCTCGAGCTTCTCGAATCGCTCGGTGAACGTGCCGAATTCGAAGCCCAGTTGCCGGTGTTCGAGCTCGAACCAGCCGGCGCCGATGCCGAGGATCGCCCGGCCGCCGCTGACCACGTCCAGCGTCGTGACGGCCTTGGCGAGCAGCGTCGGGTTGCGGTAGGTATTGCCAGTCACCAGGGTCGACAGCTGGATCTTCTCGGTCGCGCTCGCCAACGCCCCGAGCGCGGTGTACGCCTCGAGCATCGGCTCGTCGGGTTCACCCAGCGTTGGCAGTTGGTAGAAGTGGTCCATCAACAGGACCGTGTCGAAGCCGGCGGCCTCAGCCTCCTGGGCCTGCGCCGTCACGGCCGGAAAGAGTTCGGCGATAGGGGCGCCGTAGGAGAAGTTGGGAATCTGTAGTCCGAGTCGAATGGTCACGAGTTGGTTCAACAACCGTGCGGCGCGATTCGATCCCGGCCGGCGTACCGAGTGTCATGCCGAGACGTTGGTGGACCCTGTCGCCGCCAGGGGTGTGAACCATACCCAGAGCGATCAAAGTCCCGTTCCCGACGGGAGGGTGAGGTGTCGCTATTGAACCGAGAAACCGAAGTCCTAACCGTGTTCCCGGAGGAGAACCACGCCGACACAGACGGCAACACCATGGCAAGGGAAGCGATACGCCATCGACGTGGAGCCCCGCCAGTACAACGGCTCCCGCCGTACCGCCCACCCCGAGTACGTCGTGGTCCGCACCTGATGACCTGCGAAACGAAACACCCCAGGCTGTCGGCCGGGGGTGCTCGGTGTGGGTGGCCTTCTAGGGCCGTGGCAGTGATGGTGGCCGTGGGCTTCTTCCTCGGCCGGCTGTCCACAATCACGGTCTCGGTGGTAGTGATCACCTCGACGTTTTGGCTGCGGTCATGTCGAGCAGCGTCATCGAAGGGTGACCTGAGCGTTGCGCCGAGGTATCGGCGGTTGACGATAAACCCAGTGATGGCCAGCGCGGCATACACGCCGCACAGGATCAGCCGCCCCGCGGTGGAGGTGATTGGGAACTGCACGGCGAAAAGTGCCAGCAGCGCCCAGGCCGTATAGCGGTGGAACCGCAGCGCCAGGATAAGAGCCACCCCCATCATCGTCTGCGTCGCGGTCAGAAGGACTTCCTCAAGCTGGCGGCCGTCGAGCTGCAAGACGGTGCCGCCGCCGCCGATCACGTAGGCCACCGGCAGCGACCCCACCAGCAATGTCCACTGGTTGATCTTCGATGAAATCAGCATCGCAATGGCGGCCGTGCCCTTGCCGCGGGCGGCGAACAGGATCGCGATGACGAACTCGGGAGCCTCCGACGCCAGCGGCGCCAGCCACTGCACCAGCAAGAACCGGTCGATGCCTAGTTCGATGCCCGCGCCGATCAGGCTCTCGGCGAACGGTTCGGCGCACAGCAGAATGACCGCGGCGGCCGCTGCGAACAACGCGACCACCGTGGTGCGGCGGACACGATCGGACAGGGCGCCGATGGCCGCGGCCGTCCCGATCAGCTCTGGCTCCTCGACCTCGCCGCGGGTCAGTCGGTAGAGGTAGAAGCCGAACCACCCCAACAGCGCCACACCAATGGTGATGTCGATGTGCCCGCTGACCGGAATACCGAACGCGACGACGCCAGCGATCAACAAAAATCCGAGTTCCACCCGGTTGCCGGAATCCAGCTGCAGCGCTGAGGTTTTGCCGTTGTTCAGCTTGCGCGCCACGGCAAGCGCGACCAGCACCACGACGGGCCAGCCCAGACCCATCAGCAGCCGGTTCGATCCGGTCATGTTCGCCGCGGCGTATTGGGCGTATTCGGGAGCGTGGCCGGCGGTGTAGGCGTAATACAGATCGACGGCGTACTCGGGCAGCACCGCAATCAGCGCCAGTACCGCGATCGCAAGACCACCCGACACATCGATCTGGGCGGCCTCGGCCGCCCAGGCCAGCAGGAAACTCGCCGACACCACCGCGCACGCCGTAAACACACAGCGCGAGAACCGGATTCGGGTGGAGGCCGACGACACGCAGCGCCAACGCGGGCATGATGAACACAGTGGTGATCACCGCTGAACGGATCAGCGAGCGGCGGCGATTGACCGCGGTGGATCTGTCGGTGCGGATCGGCGTCGTGACGGACATGCGTCGTCCTTCGTTCGGCGACCGGATCGAGCGCACGGCGAGACTCCGGTCGGCAGCAGTGGTGTCGTCCGAAGGTCTCGCTCGCCGGACCAGAAGTCCGGTGGATGACCGGGCGGCAAGACCGCCAGTGTGTCGACCATCCGCTCCCGCCGCGGCGAGGCGACGGTGAGGAACTACTCCCCTTCATCGACGACCGTACACATCGATCCGCAACAGAGCAATGTAGGGAGTGGATCAAATAAATCCACCCGGACAATAGAAATTAGCTGATCAGTGGCCTGGAATCTGGAAGTTCGGCTGCTCGATCTTGTTTCTATGGCAAACCTGTCGCTTCAGGATTGCGCCGTTCCCTCATATTTCCAACGGTGACTCGGTCGATTATCAGCAGTAATCGCACTGGCGCAATTCATCGAGCCGCCCCGTACGCGTGTGGCCCTTGAGGAATAGTCATCAAGAGCTGTGAATCGGTGCGTCACGCGACTTGCTGATCACCTCCTGATTTGTCGGATCGTTCGACGAGCGTGCCCTTCTCGAACCTGGCGCCCGCGCGGACGAGAGTGACGAGGTGAGGGGCGCTGACGCGGCACCTGGCTTTACCAGGCCTAGACTGAGACCCTGTGGCATTCGACGCGCTGTTCGCTCGCGACGTGGCCCTGCCGCTGGCCGTTGCCGCCTACACGGTGATGGACGGCAGCCCTGCGGCCCTTCCGCCCGGATTCGCGCAGACCGCGCTCATCCAGGCCGACGGCGCTGCTCTCAGCGCGATGACCAACCCGCATCCCGCGGTGACGGCGATGACTAAGGACAGCGACATCTTCGGGCTGATGGGCCGAAACGCGGCCAAAGGCACCGCGTTCGTGTCATTCCGCGGTACCCAGGACCTGGCGGACTGGCTACAGGACCTCGACGCCGTTCCCGAGGACTACGCCCCGATCGGCGGGTTCGGGCAAGTGCACACGGGCTTCCAGGACGTCTACCGGCTGGCCCGCGACAGCATCGCCGCGAACCTGGCCACCGCATGCGCCAGCTGCGATCAGATCCTGGTCACCGGACACAGCCTCGGCGCAGCCCTTTGCGTGCTCGCGGCGCCCGACATCTTCCGGAACATGCCGCCGAACACCATCGAACCCCGACTCATCACCTTCGCCGGGCCACGGGTCGGACTGAGCGACTTCGCAACCTCGTTCAACAATGTCATCGAAAGCTGCTTTCGGGTGGTGAACTTCCTCGACATCGTGCCGTACGTACCACCGGCGCCGTACGTGCACGTCGGCGCCGAGATTGCCGTCGACAGCGGCGGGTCGATCGATGTGTTCACGCGCCACAGCGTCGACGCCTACAGGGACGGGCTGACCGCACTCATAGCGGCTCACCCAGCGTGGCTGGCTCCAGAGTGACGACTCAGTTCGTCGGCCGCGTCGATGCTCGCTCAGCCGGTATCACTTTTGACGGTAGTACCAATTCTGTTACCTGCCCCGACGACCGCAAGCACGCGATCATCGCGGTTGCTAGGAACGTCGCCTGAATCCCCATCTCCCGAGAACTTACACGTTTTGGTAGCCGCCGGATGGCCCCCTTGCCGGACAGGACCACCAAACGAAACACCCCCGGCGATAAACCGGGGGTGCTCGGTGTGGGTGGCCTTCTAGTGGCCGTGGCCGTGATGGTGGCCGTGGTCTGCTCGTCCTCGGCCGGCTTACTCCACAATCGCGGTCTCGGTGGTGAGCACCATCCGGGCCACCGACGCGGCGTTGAGCACCGCCGAGCGGGTGACCTTGACCGGATCGACGACGCCGTCGGCGACCAGATCGCCGTAGGACAGCGTGGCGGCGTTAAAGCCCTGCCCGTCGGGCAGCTCTGCCACCCTGTTGACCACCACCGAGCCGTCCTGCCCGGCGTTGGCCGCGATCCAGTACAACGGAGCCGACAGCGCCGAGCTGAACACTTCGACGCCGAGCGCCTCGTCACCCGTCAGCTCGCTGCGCAGTTTGTCCAGCGCCTTGCGCGCGCGCACCAGGGACGAGCCGCCGCCGGTGATGATGCCCTCCTCGACCGCGGCCTTGGCCGCCGCCACTGCATCCTCGACGCTCTCCTTGCGCTGCTTGAGCGCCGTCTCGGTGGCCGCGCCGACCTTGATGACGGCGACGCCGCCGGCCAGCTTGGCCAGCCGCTCCTCGAGCTTCTCGCGGTCCCAGTCGGAGTCGGTGGCCTCGATCTCCGCCCGCAGCTGTGCGGCGCGCGCCTGGATGGCCTCCTTGGACCCGCCGCCGTCGACGATGACCGTGCTGTCCTTGTCCACCACGACGCGCCGCGCCGAGCCGAGCACGTCGAGGCCGACCTCACGCAGCAGCAACCCGACGTCGGGGTTGACAACCTGACCGCCGGTCACCACCGCGAGGTCATCCAGGAAGGCCTTGCGGCGGTCACCGAAGAACGGTGCCTTGACGGCGACGGCCTTCAACGTCTTGCGGATCGAGTTGACCACCAACGTCGAAAGCGCTTCGCCCTCAACGTCTTCGGCCACGATCAACAGCGGCTTGCCGCTCTCGGCCACCTTCTCCAGCAACGGGAGCAGGTCGGGCAGCGAGCTGATCTTCTCGCGGTGCAGCAGCACCAGCGCGTCTTCGAGCACCGCTTCCTGTGCGTCGAAGTCGGTGATGAAGTACGCCGAGATGAAGCCCTTGTCGAAGCCGACGCCGTCGGTGATCTCCAGTTCGGTGTTCAGCGTCGACGACTCCTCGACGGACACGACGCCGTCGTGGCCCACCTTGGTCATCGCCTCGCCGACCAGCTCGCCGATCTGCTCGTCGCGCGAGGACACGGTGGCGACCTGCGCAATGCCCTTCTTGTCGGACACGGGCGTGGCCGAGGCCAGCAGCGCCTCCGACACCGCGTCGGCGGCCTTGCTGATGCCCAAGCCCAGTTCGATCGGGTTGGCACCGGCGGCGACTTGCCGCAGCCCGGCCTTCACGATCGCCTGCGCCAGCACCGTCGCGGTGGTGGTGCCATCGCCGGCCACGTCGTTGGTCTTGGTGGCCACCGACTTCACCAGCTGCGCACCGAGGTTCTCGAACGGGTCCTCGAGGTCGATCTCGCGGGCGACGGTGACGCCATCGTTGGTTACGGTCGGGCCGCCGAACGCCTTGGCCAGCACGACGTGCCGGCCGCGCGGGCCCAGCGTCACGCGGACCGCGTTGGCGAGCTTGTCTACGCCGGCTTCCATTGCGCGGCGCGCACTTTCGTCGAACTCAATCAGCTTGCTCATAGATGTCTTTCCCTATTACGCATGCCGCCCCGGAAATCACCCGCAGGAACGGGGATCTCCGGGGCGGGACACGAGTGGTTACTTGTTGACGACTGCCAGCACGTCGCGCGCCGACAGGATCAGGTACTCCTCGCCGTTGTACTTGATCTCGGTGCCGCCGTACTTGCTGTAGATGACGACGTCGCCCTCGGACACGTCCAGCGGAATCCGCTTCTCGCCGTCTTCATCCCAGCGGCCGGGGCCGACTGCGACGACGGTGCCTTCCTGCGGCTTCTCCTTGGCGGTGTCGGGGATAACCAGACCGGACGCGGTCGTGGTCTCGGCCTCGTTGGCCTGTACGAGGATCTTGTCCTCGAGTGGCTTGATGTTCACGCTCGCCACGATGGAGCCCTCCAGTAGTTCGGGTTTAGATCCGGGGCCCATCCCCGGATGCCAGCATTACAGGTGTTCGGCATGCGTCCGTGCCTCGCGCCGTCGTCGCGGGTGCCGGAGCAGGGGTTGGCCGCTTGCCACCTAGCACTCTATACATGAGAGTGCTAGCACTCAAGCTAACCCCCGTGACTAGCGGTCGAAGTCCCTCGGGTCGAACATCAGGTGAGCCGAGATGTCGCCGATCATCTCGACGTCGACCTGCCGGGCGGTGAAGTACCAACCGTCATCGTCGCAACTGAAGCTATCGAAATACCGGCCGACGACGATCGGCTGCAGCGGCACCGTCTCGGTGTTCTGGATGACGCAGAACGTGGATCGGGCGGTGGCGGTGCGGTCGTCGACGTCGACGATCGGGTTCAGCAGGAGATGCCGGGTGCGCGGCCTGTTGTCGTGATCGGGGTAGCGGCGGGTGGTCATCGCGAACAGCTTGGCGATGGCCTCGGCGCCCGACGTCGACGCCGACCGTGTGCCCGCGAAGGTGGCCCGGGCCAGCAGCCGCCCGACTCCGTCGAAGTCGCCGGCGTCGATCAGCTCGGCGTAGCGGTAGAGCAGCTCGGTAACCGCGAGCTTGTCCTCAAAATTCAAGCCACCTGTCCCTTCACCACCGGCAGACCCGGATCGCTGGCTGCGTCCAACGCCGAAGGCGGCGCACCGGCGGCGATCAGATGCGCGGCGAACGAGGCGATCATCGCGCCATTGTCGGTGCACAGCCGCGGCCGGGGAATTCGCAGAGTCAGCCCCGCCGCCGCGCATCGCTCTTCGGCGAGCTCACGCAGCCGCGAGTTCGCCGCCACCCCGCCTGCGATCAACACCGTCGGCACGCCGAGCTCGGCGGCGGCGCGAACGGTCTTGCGCGTCAGCACATCGGCCACCGCCTCCTGGAACCCCGCCGCGATGTCGGCCTGCCACGCGTCGGGATTGCTCTCCACAAATCTGGCGACCGCCGTCTTGAGCCCCGAGAAGCTAAATGCGTACGGATCGTCGCGAGGCCCGGTCATGCCGCGCGGGAAGACGATCGCGTCGCGGTCGCCCTCGCGGGCCAGGTCATCGAGCACCTTGCCGCCGGGATAGCCGAGGCCGAGCAGCCGCGCGACCTTGTCGTAGGCCTCGCCGGCGGCGTCGTCGACGGTGCTGCCGAGTTCGACGATCGGTTCCCCCAGCGACCGCACATGCAGCAGGTTGGTGTGCCCGCCCGACACCAGCAGGCCGACGCTCTCCGGCAGTGGGCCGTGGTCGTAGACGTCGGCGGCCAGGTGACCCCCGAGATGGTTGACCGCGTAGAACGGCACCTGCCACGCGGCCGAATATGCTTTGGCCGCAGCCACTCCCACCAACAGCGCACCGGCCAGCCCTGGCCCGATGGTGGCGGCGACGACGTCGGGCTTGTCCACGTTCGCCGTCTTCAGCGCACGCCGCATCGTGGGGCCCAATGCCTCCAGGTGTGCCCGCGACGCGATCTCGGGGACCACGCCGCCGAACCGCGCATGTTCGTCGACGCTGGACGCCACCTCATCAGCGAGCAGTGTCACCGTGCCGTCGTCATCGAGGCGCGCGATGCCGACACCGGTTTCGTCGCAGGAGCTTTCGATGGCCAGGATAGTCGTCATTGCGGATCCCGTCTCATGGTATAGGCATCCGCGCCGCTGGCACGGTAGTACCGACGGCGCAGGCCGACGTTAACGAAGCCCAAGCTCTCGTACAGCGAGATCGCGGCTTCGTTGTCGGTGCGCACCTCGAGGAAAACCGTTCCACCCGAGGCATATTCGAGCAGCTCCGTCATCATTTGCCTGCCGATGCCCTGGCCCTGGTACGCCGGGTCCACCCCGATGGTGTGAATCTCGTACTCGTAGGGCCGCTTTCGGCCGAGCCGGGAGATCCCGGCGTAACCCACAAGCTTGTCGTCGGCGCGCGCGGCAACGTAGCGGATGTGCTCGGCCTCCAGCTCCGCCAGAAACGCCCGCGCCGGCCACGGATCATCGCCGTCGAACAGTAGCGACTCCAGCTCGGCGCACCGGGAGGCGTCAGCGCGGGTCAGCGAGTCGTACACGACCGTCATCGGGCCACCGCCGACGGTTTGGCGTCGGGCCGGCGCAGATACAGCGGAACCAAATGGTCCGGCTCGGCTGTCCAGTCGCCGACCGCGCGCACGAGGCCAGCCGCGGTGGGATAGACCGGCGACAGTCGTGGCAGGTCGAAAAGCCCGGCGTGCTCAGGTGAGCCGGCCACCGCCTGAGCGTCGGCAAGCACGTCGGCCGGCGCGTCCACAGCGGGCCCGTCGATACGAACCCCGTCGCGGTAGCGCGCCCAGTACACCTCGCGGCGACGGGCATCGGTGACTACGAGAATTGCGCCCGTAGTGGCTGCAGTTTCGATGCCGATCGCGTCGAGGCTACAGACCCCGTACACCGGGATGCCGAGCGCGTGACCGTATGCCGCCGCCGTCGCCATACCGACCCGCAATCCGGTGAAAGGGCCTGGCCCGCAACCGACCACCACGGCACCCAGATCATTGACGGTCAGGCCGGCGTCGGCGAGCGCGGCGAGCACGTTCGGGGTGAGCCGCTCCGCGTGTGCGCGCGCGTCGACGGTGACCCGCTCGGCCAGCACCTCGACGCCCTCGCGCCGCACGATGCCTGCGGTGACCGCGGGCGTCGCGGTGTCGATGGCCAGGATCACGTCTGTCTCTTGTGCTCCTCGCGTCCGCGGCATCACTGCCGGCTCCACTGCCAGATTGCGGTCCGCACTTCGGTGTTCGGCCCGCGTTCGAGCCGGATGTCGAGGTGGCTGTCCGAAAGTCGTTCGGCCAGGCCTTCGCCCCACTCCACGACGACGACGGCGTCGTCGAGATCGGTGTCGAGGTCCAGCGAGTCGAGCTCCGCGAGCAAGTCGACAGAAGCGTGGTCGAGCAGCCGGTACATGTCGACATGGATCATCGCCGGGGCACCGGCGTGACGCGCGCGATGGACGCGAGCCAGCACGAACGTCGGCGAGATCACTGGCCCTTCCACATCCATCGCTCGCGCGATCCCCTTGGCAAACACCGTTTTTCCCGCACCCAACGGGCCGGACAGCACCACCACGTCACCGGCGCGCAGCTGGCCGCCGAGCTGGGCGCCGAGCGCGATGGTGTCATCGGCGGTCGGCAACTCCGCGGTGCCGGAGCCTCGCTCAGCCATGGCGCCGGGCCCGTTCGCGCACCCGCCGCGTGAGTGCGACCAGCTTGGATGGTGTGGCGCGCTCGACCAGCCGGACCAGAGCGTCGTCGATGGTCTCGGGCTGTTCCAGCTGCACCAGATGCCCTGCACCGCCGACGATCACCAACTCCGCCTTCGGCAACGCGGCGGCCATGCTCTGCGAATGCTCCATCGGGGTGAGTAGGTCGCGGTCGCCGCAGGCGATCAGGGTGGGCACCTTCGCCAGCGTCGGAAGCGCCGCCGTCTCGTCGTGAACCTCCAGCGCGTGCAGGAACTCCACCAACGTGGCGATCGGGGTGTCGTGCATCATCTTCTCGGAAAACGCCACGACGCTCGGGCTGATCTTCTCGTCGCCGTAGGACGCCGCCCGCAGGATCGGTGCGATCACCGACTTGGCGGCACCGCGGGTGCGGTGCACGGTCTTCGGGGCGTACCGGACCGCGAGACGAGCCGCCTCGAGGGCTGGGTTCTTCAGGATCTCGCCCAGCGGTGACCGCGAAACGCCTTCGGCGGCAGACGCGATGATCGCCGCGCCGACGATGCGGGTCGGGTAGCGCTGCGGGAACTGCCGGGCGTGCGATAGCACCGTCATGCCACCCATCGAATGCCCGACCAGCACCACCGGGCCGCGCGGCGCCATCACGGCGAGCACGGTTTCCAGGTCTTGGCCCAGCTGGGTGACCGTGTACGTCTCCGGTGGCGCTTCGCCCGATTGGCCATGGCCCCGGTGGTCGTAGAAGACCATCCGCACCTGCGGGCCCCATTGCTCAGCCAGTCGCGCCCGCTGAAAGTGGAAGGCGCCCATGTGAAGACAGAAGCCGTGCGCCAACACCACCGTCAGGCGGGCATCCTCGGGACCGACCTCGCGCACCGCGAGCGGCACTCCGTCGGGAGTGGTGACGACGTAGCTGCGGTCTGCGTCGAGTAGTTCGAAGTCCTCATACTCGTAGGGATCGTCGGTGCTGACATGCCGACGAAGGGAGCGGGCGACGGATACGCCCGCAGCAGTGCCGACCGCCGTCAGCCCGGCCGCCCCTGCCAGCCACGGCGCGCTCGACCTTCGGCCGCGCGGCCGCACAGTCTCATTATCACTCAACGACTTTGGCCCGTCGCCGCTCCACGATACGTTCGGGTGACCCGGCCGCGGGGACTGGTGACCACTTCGTAGTTGATGGTACCGAGCAGATCGGCCCAGTCCTGCGCCGTGAGCTCGCCCTGTGTGCCGGGGCCGAACAGAATGGCGTCGTCACCCTCGGCCACGTCGATCTCACCGGGACCGAGGTCAACCACGAACTGGTCCATGCAGATGCGGCCGACGCTGCGTCGCGGCCGGCCGTTGATCAGCACGTCGATGCGGCCGCTCAAGGTCCGGAACACACCGTCGGCATAACCGATCGGCAGCAACGCCAGCGTGGTGTCGCGCTCGGCGATCCAGGTGTGACCATAGGACACTCCGTCGCCAGCCCGCACCGACCGGATAAGTGCGACAGGGCATTTCAGTGTCATCGCCGGACGCAGACCCATGTCACCGCGCTCCGGGATGGGCGTCTGCCCGTACACCGCGATACCGGGCCGGACCATGTCGAAGGCCAGATCGGGGCGGGTCATGGCGGCCGGGGAGTTGCTCAGGTGCGTGATCTCGAAGCACACCCCCTGGTCGCGGGCGTGCGCCGCCATGTCGGTGAGACGCTGCGCCTGAAGATCATTGAAGGGGTTGTCCGGGTCGTCGCCGTGCACCAGATGCGACATGATGCCGCGCAGCCGGACCGCACCGTCGGCCTGCGCGCGGCGAAGCACGGTCAGCATCTCCGGATACTCGACGGCGCTCACGCCGTTGCGGTTTAGCCCGGTATCGACCTTGACGGTGATCGTGGCGGTGTGACCGGTGCGCTCGACCGCGTCGAGCACCTCGCCGAGCTGGCGCACAGACGACACCGCGACCTCAACATCAGCCTGCAACGCGGGACCGAAGTCGGCGCCCGGCGGGTGCAGCCAGGCCAGCACCGGGCTGGAGATGCCGTCGCTACGCAGCGCGAGCGCCTCGTCGATGGTGGCCACGCCGAGTTCGGCCGCGCCGGCGGCCAGCGCGGCGCGCCCGACCGCCACCGCGCCGTGGCCGTACCCGTCGGCCTTGACGACGGCCATCACCTGGGCCGACCCGGCGTGTTCACGCAGCAGCCGCACGTTGTGGGCGATCGCGTCGAGGTCCACCACGGCCTCGGCGGCCGCGGTGGGGTTCAGCGAAAGCTCGGTCGTTTGCATGCTCATGTCACCATCGCCGATTGTCCCAGAGGCCCGTTTGTGCGCCCAATCTGAGCTTGCGCTCGAACCCAGGCCCGATTCTTGAGGCATCAGCTCAGATTCGGCGCCTGGACTAATGGGCGAAGGGCTGCAGCTCGTTGAAGTGGCCGCCGGGCTTCAGCTCGTCGAGGTGGGCCAACGCGGTGGTGACGTCGTCGCGAAGGGCCCTGGCCAGGTCCGCGGAGAAGCCCTCCCGCACCACGATGCGCAGCATCGTGATGTCGCTCGCACCCTCCGGCATGGTGTAGGCCGGCACCTGCCAGCCAAAGGCGCGCAGCGCGTATGACACGTCGAACTCGGTGTAGCCGAAATCACCGGCCAGCCGGAAGCTGACCACCGGGATCGCCGAGCCGTCGGCCACCACCTCGAAGTGCTGGCCCTCGCGCAGCTCGTCGCCGAGCCAACGCGCGGTCTGCGACAGGCTGTGCATCACCTGGCCATAGCCGGCGCGGCCGAGCCGCAGGAAGTTGTAGTACTGGCCGACCACCTGGTTGCCGGGCCGGGAGAAGTTCAGCGTGAAGGTCGGCATGTCGCCGCCGAGGTAGTTGACCCGGAACACCAGATCCTGCGGCAGGTACTCCTTGCTGCGCCACACCACGAAACCGATACCGGGGTAGGTCAGGCCGTACTTGTGCCCGCTGACGTTGATCGACACCACCCGCGGCAGCCGGAAGTCCCACTCCAGGTCCGGGTGCAGGAACGGGACGACGAAGCCACCGCTGGCCGCGTCGACGTGCACGGGAATGTCCAGTCCTCCCGCCTGCGGCCAGTTTGTCGAGCGCGGCGCAGATCTCACCGATCGGTTCCAGTTCGCCGGTGAACGTGGTGCCGAGGATCGCCACGACGCCGATGGTGTCCTCGTCGATGTTGTCCAGCACCTGCTCGGGCGTGATGACGTAGCGGCCCGTCGCCATCGGCAGGTAGCGCGGCTCGACGTCGAAGTAGCGGCAGAACTTCTCCCACACCACCTGCACGTTGGAGCCCATCACCAGATTCGGCGTCCGGCCCTTCCAGTTCTTACCGACCCGTTCGCGCCACCGCCACTTCAGCGCGAGCCCGGCGAGCATCACCGCCTCGCTCGATCCGATCGTCGACACCCCGGTGGCGCTCGCCGGGTCGTCGTCGCGCAGGTCCTCGGCGTGGAACAGGTCGGCCACCATGCAGACACAGCGCTGCTCGATCGCCGCGGTGGCCGGGTATTCGTCCTTGTCGATCATGTTTTTGTCGAACGTCTCGGCCATCAGCTTCTCGGCCTGCGGATCCATCCAGGTGGTGACGAACGTCGCCAGGTTCAGCCGGCTACTGCCGTCGAGCATCAGCTCGTCGTGGATGAAGCGATAGACGGCATCGGGATCCATCGCCTCGTCGGGCATGCGCAGCGACGGGACCGGCGCCATCGACAGCCGCCCGGTGTACGCGGGGGCGATCTGAGGGGCATGAGTGCGCTTGCGCGACATGACAAGTCCTTTCGTTACAGGGAGGCGATGGCGGCACGAACGTGAGCGAGGATGCGCGACGCCGACGTCGGTGCAGCGTGTGGCCCTGGGTCGGCGGCCGACAAGTTGGCGGCGCGGGCGTGCACGAAGGCGGCCGCGGCGGCTGCCTCACCGGCGGGCAGCCCGGCGGCCAGCAGCGCGCCGATGATGCCCGACAGCACGTCGCCCGATCCCGCGGTGGCGGCCCATGATTGGCCGGCCGGGTTGAGGTAGACCAATCCGCCGGGTTCGGCGACGATCGTGACGTTGCCCTTCAGCAGCACGGTCGCGCCCAGCCGGTCCGCCAGCTTGCGGGTGGCGGCGACGCGATCGTTGCCCCGCGGAGCACCGGCCAGTCGCGCGAATTCGCCTGCGTGCGGGGTCAACACGGTCGGCGCAGCACGGCCGACGACGAGGTCGGGGTGTGCGGCGAGGATGGTCAGCGCGTCGGCGTCGACAACGACCGGCAGATCGGTCTCCAGCGCGAACCACAGCGCGGCCGCTCCGGTGTCGTCGGTGCCGAGACCGGGACCGACTGCCCAGGCCTGCACGCGACCCGATGCGCTGGCGCTCGGCGCGGCGATGACTTCGGGCCAGTGCGAAAGCACTTGCGGGCCCGCGCTCCCGGCGTAGCGGACCATGCCGGAGGTGGCTGCGACGGCGGCTCCGGTGCACAGCACGGCCGCACCGGGATAGGTCGCCGAGCCGGCCAGGATGCCCTTGACGCCCTGCGTGTACTTGTCGTCCTTGGGGCCGGGAACCGGCCAGCGGGCGGCGACGTCGGCGGCGTCGAATCCCAGCATGTCGGTGGGTGGGAGGTCGAGGCCGATGTCGACCAGTTCGACACGACCGCAATCACCGAGGGCGTGAACGGGTTTCAGGCCGCCAAATGTCACGGTCAGGGTGGCGTGCACGTGCGGGCCGTCGGCGGCGCCGGTCTGCACGTCGATGCCGCTGGGAATGTCGACCGCCACGACGCGGATGCCCGCCTGGTCGACGGCGGCGAACACCTCGGCCGCGTTGGGCCGCAGCGGGCCGGAGCCGGAGATGCCGACCACTCCGTCGATCACCAGATCGGTTGCCGCCGGGACGCTTTCCACGACTCTGCCACCCGCGCGGGTGAACGCAGCCAGTGCCGCCTTGTGGGTCCGTTCCGGATTGAGCAGCACCGCTGAGGCGGCGACGCCCCGGCGGCGCAGGAACGTCGACGCCCACAGCGCGTCGCCGCCGTTGTCGCCGGACCCGACGACGGCACAGACCCTATGACCGGAGATGCCGCCGGTCAGCAGAACCAGTTCGCGCACGATCGCGGTGGCCAACCCGAAGGCGGCCCTTCGCATGAGCCCGCCTTCGGGCAGCGACGCCAGCAGCGGCGCTTCGGCTTCGCGGATCTCATCGGCGGTGTAGTAGTGCCGCATCCCAGCCAGGATTCCATGTCTGCGACATTGACAGCGAGGTTTCAGTCTCGGCGGGTCCGGCTGTAGTGCCTGCGCGCCTTCATCCGGTTGCCGCACCCGCTCATCGAGCACCAGCGGGCCGTCCCGGCGCGCGAATGGTCGATGAGGAACAACCAGCACTCGTCGTTGGCGCAGCGTCGCAGCCGGCCTGGCATGTCTCTTTCCAACTCACCCCAGGCCAGCACGAGGCGAGCAGGCCAATCCGCTTCGAGCGACCAGGCGACGCCGTCGGGCCCGATGTCGGGCACCTGGCGCACATCGGCGAGATAGCGACGCAGGACCGACGCATCGGCTTCCATCCGGACGACGCGTTGCAGGTCGTCGCGCACCATCCGGACGGCGTCGACGTCCTCGCCCCGACCCGCGCCGCGCGCGCGCAGCCACGTCCGCGCGGCAGGCGCGTCGGCGAGCTGATCGACCCTCTGCCCGTCGATCACCGGCGTCGTGTTGAGCAGGTCCAATAGAGCCGCCTGCCAATCCACTGTGGAAGACACGCTAACCATCATAAAACACTTGACAGGTTAGATCCAAGAATGTTGACTGCCCCTAACTGTCAAAGCTACTAGAAGGGGTTAGGAATGGTCACGCACCATCGCTTCGCCGAGATCGCCGGTCGCCGGATCTTCTACCGCGAGGCCGGCCGGCCCGCCGCGCCGGCCGTGGTCCTGCTGCACGGCACGCCGGCCAGCTCGCACCAGTACCGGAACCTGATCCCGGCGCTGGCCGACCGGTACCACGTCATCGCCCCCGACTACCCCGGCTTCGGCCACTCCGATGTGCCGAGCGTCGACGAGTTCGGCTACACGTTCGACAACCTCGCCGTCCACGTCGACGCGCTTCTGGACCACCTCGGCCTGCAGCGGTACGCGATCTACGTCCAGGACTACGGCGCCCCGGTGGGCTGGCGGCTGGCGTTGCGCCACCCCGAGCGCATAGCGGCCATCGTCAGCCAGAATGGAAATGCCTACGTGGAGGGATTCTTCGGCGACGCGATGGAGCCGCTGTTCGCCTACGGCCGCGAGCGTTCCGAAGCCAACGCCGCCGCGCTGCGCGAGATCATCAGCATGGACGGGTTGAAATGGCAATTCACCCATGGTGTTTCGGACCCGTCGGTGGTCGACCCCGACACCTGGATCAACGCACACTCAGCGGTGGCCAGCAGCCCGGAGCGGGTCGCGGCACAGCTGGACCTGTTCGCCGATTACAGCTCCAACGTCGACCTCTACCCAAGCGTGCACGGATATTTCCGCACCTCACAGGTGCCGCTGCTGGCGGTGTGGGGCCGCAACGACCAGATCTTCGGGCCGGACGGCGCGTTGGCGTTCGCGCGCGACCTGCCTAGGGCGGAGATCAACCTGCTCGACGGCGGCCACTTCCTGCTCGAGAGCCGGCTGACCGAGGTCGTCGCGCTGATTCGGCCGTTCCTCGAGCAGCACCTACTCGGTTGAGCGCCCGTGGGATTTGTCATCGGCAGCGGGGGAGCGCTGTTGCCACGGCCATGCGCCCGTCACTTCGAGTTGCAGGGAGAAACTGAGGAAGGTGCGGATCAGCACGATGCCGCCCAGCACCGCGACGCTCTCGGCGCTCGGTGTGACGGCGACGGTTCTGATGATGTCTGCGGCGACCAAGAACTCGAGACCGAGAAGAATCGCGCGGCCGAGGCGCCGACGGAAGAACTCGTAGGCACCTCCGTCCTCCTGGCGAATCCTGCCAATCGTCATGAAGACGGCGAGCAGCGCACCGCCTGCGATGACGGCGACACCGATGGCGTCGATCGCGCTGCCGATTCCCTCGATGATCGCGACGAGAGACACGACGCCATCGTGTCATCGACGCCGCGGCTATTGCGACGACACGCCGTAGCCTGCAGAATCGGGCTCGCGGTGGGACTGAGCGCCGACTCGAGCACGACACTGAAACGTCTGCGAGACAGGCCGATTCGTAGAGCGGACGTTTCAGTTTCGGTGGTTTGAGTCGCGCGTGCTCGATGTAGCGACGCGATCGCACGCGACCTCGGCATCGACACCTTCGAGGTAACCTTTCGCCGAATCGAACAGGATCCGTTCGGATCGGACTGGTACGACGCCTGGATGGGTGCCGACACCGATCGGGCGCGCCCATCAAGCGCTGGATTGGGCTCAGGGCCTCCGCGACCATCCCGACGTCGGCGGTGATCTGCTTATCATCGGACTCCAGAGCCCCGTGACGAGGAACCGAAACATCGCTCTGAACGCATTTCAATAGTGGCAGGCCGAGTCGTGGCAAACCGAAGCTCGCGGGCTCATCGAGGCGACAGCCGCCACCGACCCCAACGAACAAACCCGCGAATCGGCTGGGCAAGCACTACGCGGCGAGCCATCCTAATACGTCCGACAGTTGCGTCATGAATTATTGAGGCGCCCAGCGGATTTCGAGCACCGCACGCACTAACTCAAGCTCCGTCCATCATCTCAGAACCGGCCGGCACGCGCGGCGATCTCGGCCGGGTATTCGCCGTTGATCGCGTGTGATGCGTCGGCCCAGAGCTCTACCTGTGCGCGCGGCAAGAGGTTTCGTGCTCGCGCCGCCGCGCGGGCGGCGTCGAGCATCACGCTTCGGCCGGTGATCAACGCGAGTGCCGGAAAGGTGAACGACTTCGGCAATGCCTTGCGCAGAACGTAGTCAGTGGTTCCGGCGGAGATCAGTGTGGCCTCCGGCAGCGAGTCATCGACGTCGGCTCCCCCGGCGATCCAGTAGGCGCGCACGCTGCCAAACGAGGTTGGCACGTCGGTCGACTCGCCGACCGGCGGAAGCTGCGCCATGACGGTCTGGTAGATGCTCAGGAAGTGCGCGCCGGGCCCGCTCACCCGTGAAATCCCCGCCGTTGTGGCGCTGCACTACTCGACGGTGACGGACTTCGCCAGGTTGCGCGGCTTGTCCACGTCGTAGCCACGGGCCTGCGCGACGCCTGCGGCGAAAACCTGCAGCGGAATCGTGGACAGCAGCGGCTGGAAAAGTGTTGACACCGCGGGTATTTCGATGAGGTGATCTGCGTGGGGCCGGACGGCGTCGTCGCCTTCCTCGGCGATGACGATGGTGACCGCGCCGCGGGCCTGGATCTCCCGGATGTTCGACAGCAGCTTGGCGTGCAGCGTCGGGGCATTCTTCGGCGACGGCATCACGACGATCACCGGCAGGCCGTCGTCGATCAGCGCGATCGGACCATGCTTGAGCTCACCGGCGGCGAAACCCTCGGCGTGCATGTACGCCAATTCCTTGAGCTTGAGCGCACCTTCGAGTGCAACTGGGTAGCCGACGTGACGGCCGAGGAACAACACGGTCTGCGACTGCGCGAACCGGTGGGCCAGCGCGGAGACCGGTTCGATGGTCTCCAGCACCCGCGCCACCAGGTCGGGCATCGCTTCCAGTTCGCGGTACTCGCGGGCCACCTCGTCGGGGTACTTGGTGCCGCGGGCCTGCGCAAGGGCCAGCCCGACCAGGTAATTGGCAGTGATCTGCGCCAAAAACGTCTTGGTCGACGCGACGCCGATCTCCGGCCCGGCGCGGGTGTAGAGCACCGCGTCGCACTCCCGTGGGATCTGACTGCCGTTGGTGTTGCAGATGGCCAGCACCTTGGCCTTCTGCTGTTTGGCGTGCCGCACGGCTTCCAGCGTGTCGGCGGTCTCCCCGGACTGGGATATCGCCACTACCAGCGTGCTGCGGTCCAGCACCGGGTCGCGGTAGCGGAATTCACTGGCGAGCTCGACTTCGACGGGCAATCTCGTCCAGTGCTCGATGGCGTACTTGGCCAGCAGCCCCGAGTGATACGCGGTGCCGCAGGCCACCACGAACACCTTGTCGACCTCGCGCAGGTCTTGATCGCTCAGCCGCTGCTCGTCGAGCACGATGCGGCCATCGACGAAGTGGCCGAGCAGGGTGTTGGCCACCGCGGCGGGCTGCTCGGCGATCTCCTTGAGCATGAAGTACTCGTAGCCACCCTTTTCGGCGGCCGCCAGGTCCCAGTCGATATGGAATTCACGGAAATCGACGTCGGGGTCGCCGTGGAAATCGGTGATGCGGTACCCGTCGGCAGTGATCACGACCGCCTGATCCTGACCGAGTTCGACGGCGTCGCGGGTGTGCTCGATGAACGCGGCCACGTCGGAGCCGATGAACATCTCGCCGTCGCCGACACCGACGACCAGCGGCGTGGAGCGCCGGGCGGCGACGATCATGCCCGGCTTGTCGGCGTTGGCGAAGACCAGCGTGAAATGGCCCTCGAGCCGGCGCAGCACCGCGAGCACGGAGGCCACGAAGTCGTCTGCGGTGTCGCCGTCGTCGTACTGCCTGGAGACCAGATGTACAGCGACCTCGGTGTCGGTGTCGCTGGCGAACTCCACCCCGGCGGCTTCCAACTCGGCGCGCAGCGGCGCGTAGTTTTCGATGATCCCGTTGTGGACGACCGCGATCTTGCCCGCGGCGTCGCTATGCGGGTGGGCGTTGCGGTCAGTAGGCCGGCCATGGGTTGCCCAGCGGGTGTGACCCAACCCGGTGCCGCCAGCGAGGCTGGCGTCGTCTGTCTCGACGAGCGCGGCCTCCAGATTGGCCAGCCGACCCGCCCGGCGGCACACCGTCAGAGCACCGTGACCATCGACCAGGGCGACACCTGGCGGAGTCGTAACCCCGGTACTCCATGCGGCGCAGCGCGTCGACCACGATGTCACACGCACGACGCTGCCCCACGTAGCCGACGATTCCGCACATAGCCATTCAGGGTAGTGCAAGAGCTGGTCACACCTGCTGCGCTACGGTCTGTGGGTGGCCCGCACGAAGAAGCTTTTCAACGCTTTGACCCGCCGCGGCCCGCATCGTGTCTTGCGTGGTGACCTGGCCTTTGCCGGACTGCCCGGCGTCGTCTACACCCCAGAGTCCGGGATGAGTCTGGCGGGTGTGGCGTTCGGTCACGACTGGTTGGCGGGAACGGATCGGTACGAAGGCACGCTCGAGCATCTTGCGTCGTGGGGCATCGTGGCCGCGGCGCCAAATACCGAGACCGGTGTGGCGCCGTCGGTGCTCAATCTGGCCTTCGACCTGGGCACCACGTTGGACATCATCGCGGGTGTGCGGCTGGGTCCGGGAAAGATCAGCGTGCACCCGACGAAGCTGGGTGTCGTCGGGCACGGTTTCGGCGGGTCCGCGGCGGTGTTCGCCGCCGCAGGAATGCCCGCCGGGCCGAAGTCAGTCATCGCGGTGTTTCCGACGGTGACCAAGCCGCCTGCGGAGCAGCCGGCGACGGCGCTGTCGGTGCCCGGTCTGGTGCTCACTGCGCCCGGCGACCCGATGACGTTGCGCTCCAACGCCGTTGAGCTGGCTCGGGTGTGGAAGGGCGCGACGCTTCGCACCGTCAAGAAGGCCAAGGCCGGTGGCCTGATCGAGGGCAGGCGGCTGGCCCGCGTCGTCGGACTGCCCGGCGCCGACCGCAGTACGCAGAAGGTGGTGCGGGCGCTGCTGACCGGCTACCTGCTGCACACGCTGACCGGTGACAAGGCCTACGGCGACTTCGCTGACCCCGAGATCGACCTGCCGAAGGCACCCGTGGTGGATCCCTTCGCCGACGATCCGGTGGACATCGAAGACAAAGTCGTCGCTCTTCTGAAGCCCTGAGTCGGCCAACCAACCGGTTGGGTGTATAACTCGATGATGCGGACAGGGATCTTTCTGAGTTATGCGGACGGCGGCTACTCGAATTTTGCAGAGGCCGCTGACGAGGTCGTCGAGCTGGAGAAGATCGGCGTCGACATCGCGCTGGTGGCCGAGGCCTACTCGTACGACGCGATCAGCCAGCTGGGCTTTCTGGCGGCCAAGACGTCCCGGATCGAATTGGGCACCGGCGTGGTCCCCATCTATATCCGCACCCCGTCGCTGCTGGCCATGACGGCGGCGGGCCTGGACTACGTGTCCGACGGCCGCTTCCGGCTCGGCATCGGGACCTCGGGACCGCAGGTGATGGAGGGTTTCCACGGCGTGCCGTTCGACGCGCCGCTGGGCCGCACCCGCGAGGTCGTCGAGATCTGCCGACAGGTGTGGCGTCGTGAACGGGTCAGCTATGAGGGGAAGTACTACCAGATTCCGCTGCCAACGCGACCAAGGCACCGGCCTGGGCAAGCCGCTACAGCTGATCAATCATCCTGTCCGCGACCGCATTCCGGTCACGATCGCTGCCTTGGGCCCGAAGAACGTGGAGCTCACCGCCGAGATCGCCGAGGGGTGGCAGCCGGTGTTCTTCTACCCGGAGAAGGCCGACGACGTGTGGGGTGAGTCGCTGCGGGCGGGCTACGCGAAGCGCGATCCGGAGCTGGGCCCCTTGGACATCATGGTGAGCGCTCCTCTGGCGATCGGGGACGATGTCGACGACCGATTGTCCTGGGCGAAACCACAATTGGCGCTGTACATCGGCGGCATGGGCGCGCGCGGCCGCAACTTCTACCACAACCTGGCCACCCGCTACGGGTACGGCGACGTGGCCAACCACATCCAGGACCTGTACCTGGCGGGCAGGAAGGCCGAAGCCATCGAAGCGGTGCCCGACGACCTGGTGCGGAATGTGTCCCTGGTCGGCCCGCGCGGCTTCGTCGAGGAGCGCATCGCCGCCTACACCGAAGCCGGGGCCACCACGCTGTTGCTGCAACCGCTGTCCGGCGACCGCCGCGAATCGGTGCGCTTCGTCGTGGAGTTGCGCTCGCTACTGCCGTAGTTGCCCCGCCCACTTTTCGCCGAAATGGAATTCCGGGCTGCTAAGGCGGCGGTTTGACGACCGGGAATTCCATTTCGCCGCAGACGGGGCTCTAGACGAGGACAGTCCCGCCGTCGACCGTCAGCACGATGCCGGTGCCGAACTCCTGCTCCATGCAATAGATATAGGCACGGGCGGTATCGGTCACTTCTCCGATGCGGCCCAGTGGGAGTTGTTGTCCGGCTTCGTCGTACATCGACTGCCGGTCCGCTTCGCTCATCGCATCCCACAGCGGGGTACGCACGACGCCCGGGGCTACGGCGTTGACGCGGATCGGCGCTAGCTCAAAGGCGAGCGCCTTGGTCAGCGCGTTCATCGCGCCGCAGACGCTCACCGGCAGAGCCCCGAATCCCGGTTCCTCGGCGGCGGTGCCGCTCGTCAGTGTGATCGACCCGCCGGCCGTGATGTGCGGCGCGAACACGCGCACCGCAGTCAGCGCACCGACGAAGCGGGTCTGAAAGAAGCCCGTGATGACCTCGGGGGTGAGGTCGGCCAGCGGTGCCAGTTCGAGTGACTCGCCCGCGGTGAACACGAGGTGCTCGATGTCGCCGATGTCGGTGGCGAGCCGCTCCACGGCCGACAGGTCGGTGAGGTCGACGGTGGCGCCGCGGGCATGCTCGGGCAGCTGGGAGAGGGCGCGGTCGACGCTGGACTGCTGGCGGGACACCACGATCGGGATGGCGCCGCGTTCGGCCGCTGCGGACGCGACACCCAGGCCGATGCCGGAGGTGCCGCCGATGACGAGGACTCGTGCGTTCTTCAGGCTCATGCATCCACTGTCGGACCGGATTGGGGTTGGAGTCCAAGACCCTTTTCGTCGCGGAGCGATACCCTACAGGTATGGTCGCGCCCGACCTCGACATGCGCAAACTCCGCTACTTCGTGGCTGTCGCCGAAGAACTGAACTTCGGCCGCGCCGCCGAGCGGTTGCACATCGCACAGCCGGTGCTGTCGCGCCAGATCCGTTCGTTCGAAAGTGACCTGGGCGTGCAGTTGTTGGCCCGCGATTCGCGCGGAACTCAGTTGACCGCCGCTGGTAAGCAATTACTCGAGGATGCCCGTTTCTTACTTGCCGAGTCGAAAGCCTTGCAGCAGCGCCTGTTTCGTGTCGCTGAGCCGACGGTGACGGTAACCGTCGGCGTCATGCCCGGCCTGTTGGCGACGGCCGCCGCGGCGGCGTTCGAGGCCGAAGACCCATCGCGGCGTGCCGTCGTGGTGCAAGTCGGGTGGGCCGAACAGGTCGACGTGGTCCACCGCGGCGAGGTCGACGTGGTGTACGCGCGCGAGCCCATCGACCACCATGGGCTGGGCACCGCGCCGCTGTTGGAGGAGCCGCGAGTGGTCGTCCTGCCTGCCGACGATCCACTCGCCAAGAAGCGATCTCTGCGGCTGGGCGATCTGGCGTCCAAGCGGCTGCTACAGGACCCGTCCACGGTGCCGGAGTGGTATGCGATCGCCACTCCCGAGCATCGCCGTGCGGGCCAGATGGCGCACTCGGTGGAGGAGAAGCTGGAACTCGTTGCCGCGCAGGCGGGTTTCCTGATCCTGCCGCGCTCGACGACGGCGTTCTACCGCAGACCGGATGTTCGGGTGCTGCCGATCCGGGACATCGGCCCGAGCCTGGTCACGCTGATCTGGGATGCGGCGACCGACAACGCGGGCCGCGACGCGTTCGTCAGCGCGGCGCTTGCGTGCCGGAAGCAGACGATCTGACGCTGGGCTGCCCAATTTCACGGGGTGGACGCTACGCCGGATCACTCCCCCACCTGCGGTAGCTCGTCGGCCGCGATCTCACACGGGGTTTCGGTGGCGACCGCAGGGCTGGGCGGCGGGGCAGGCTCGGTCGGCGGCGGCACCGGGGGCGGCGTGGGCGCGGGTTCCTCAGGTGGCGGCGGTTCGACTGGGGCGGGCATCTCGGCCGGTTCGCAGGAGTCGTCCGCGTCGACGACGGGGGCCTCTACGGGCTCCTCGGCGGCAGGCTCGACTTCTTCCAGATCGGGCTCGACGGGCTCATGTTCGTCCGGCTCATCGTCGTCTTCTGGGTCGTCATCCAACTTGTCGTCGACGTTCTCGTCGACCGTCGGGTCATCGATGCCGGACGTATCCGCTAGGGCATCGTCGGCCGATCCGAGCAGGCTGCCGAACGCATCGGCGAGCTGCTGTCCAAGTCCGGACAGGCCGCTGCCGACGTCGGGCAGTCCCCCGAGTGACGGTGCCGAGGGTGGTGCCGCCATAGCGGGTGCGGTTGAGGCCGCGTCGACAGGCGGCGCGGGCGGCGGCATCGGCGCGGGCGGCGGTGGCGCAGGCATCGGCGATGGCGCGGGCGGCGCGTCCCATGACGGCGGCGCGGCGACGGGCGGCGCCACGGTCGTCACCGCTGCGGGAACCGTGACGACCTCGTCGTCACGCGGTGGCGGTGTCAACGACGGACCGAGATCACCGGGCACGTCGAACACCGCATCCGGCTCGGCGGTGAGCTCAGCCGTCGCGGCGTCGTACAGGTCCATCACCGCGGCCATCGCCGAGCGCATCGCCGTCAGCCAGTCTGCGCGAATGTCGTTGTCGACGAACGGCTTCACCTCCTGGTCGATCCGCTCACTGGCGGCCGCACGATCACCTGCACCCGTCGTCACGGTCTGCGCGGCAGCCAGCCACTCGTCCGGTGCACGGTCGTCGGTGGCGATCGCCGCGGCGACCTTCCCATCGACGGTGTGCCACAGATTGTCCCGCAGCGTGGCCAGCGCGTCCGCCGTCGTGCGCACGGCGGCCGCCGCCGCGGCCGATGCGTCGCCGTGCCTGCGCAAGAACTCCCGCGACAGGTCCGCGCCGCGGCCCTGCCAGGCGGCGGACAACGCGCCGAGTTGGTCGTCCTGGCGCGTCAGCGCGTCCTCCGTCGCCGCCACCGCCGCCTCGAGCGCGGCGCAATCGGCGTCAAGGGCCCGCAGGTCGAGGCCATCCTCGCTGCCGTACCAGTCGCGCACCTGCGAGGCGTGCAGCGTCAGGTCAGTGTTCGCGTAGCCGAGCACATGGCAGGCCCACACGTAGGTCTGGATGTTGTCGACGGCGGGACGTCCCTCCGCCAATCGCGATGCGACGTCAAACTTTTCGGCCACCACTACCCCACTCGCCGGGCGGCGCCGGCATCGGCTTCGGCGTACCGATCGGCGGACGCACGCAGCACGGCGGCGATCTCGGCTGCGGCCCTCGACCACTGCCGGAGTTGGTCCACGACGTGGTCGATGGCTGCGCGAAGGGCGTCACCACGAGCGACATGCGCGCGACCCGCTGCGGCGCCGTCGAACACCAACCCGGTCAGGTGTGTTCGCACGGCACCCTCGACGATGTCGGCGGCCGCCTCGTATTGTCGCGCGACGGCGTGCAGCGCCGCCACGTCGACACGGGCGACCTCAGGTTGTCCCATACACGCTAGGACGCCCGCGAACCCCGGCCGGTTCCAACGAATTTCAGCGCTGGTTGCTGACCGATTCAGCGACCCGGACGGCCAGTTGCCGCGCTGTGTCCTCGTCGGCGGCTTCGACCATCACGCGGATGACCTGTTCAGTTCCCGAGGGCCGCAACAGGATTCGGCCGGTATCGCCGAGCTCGGCCTCGGCCTCGGCCACCGCCGAGCGCACCGACGGCGCGTCCGCGACCGTGGCCTTATCCGCGACCTGCACATTGATCAGCACCTGGGGCAGTGTCTGCATCGGCTCGGCCAGTGCCGCCAGCGACGAGCGGGTCTGCGCCATCCTCGACATCAGCCGCAACCCGGTGACGATGCCGTCTCCTGTCGTGCCGAGCGCAGGCATGACGATGTGGCCCGACTGCTCGCCGCCGAGCGAATATTCACCCGCCCTCAGCTCTTCGAGCACGTAGCGGTCGCCGACGCCGGTGGTGCGGACCTCGATGCCCGCCGCGCGCATGGCCAGATGCAGCCCCAGGTTGCTCATCACGGTGGCCACCAACGTGCTGGACGCCAGCTCGCCTGCGTCGCGCATCGCCAGCGCCAGGATCACCATGATGGCGTCGCCGTCGATGAGCCGGCCGGTGGCGTCCACCGCCAGGCAGCGGTCGGCGTCGCCGTCGTGCGCCAGCCCGAGGTCGGCGCCGTGGGTCACCACCGCCGACTGCAGCTCCTCCATGTGCGTCGACCCGCAGCCGTCGTTGATGTTCAGCCCGTTGGGCTCGGCGTTGATCGGGATGACGTTCGCGCCTGCCGCCCGGTACGCGCGCACCGCGGCGGTGGACGCGGCGCCGTGTGCGCAATCGACGACGACGGTGAGTTCGTCGAGCCGGGTGGTGAGCGCCTTGCCGACGTGGCGCAGGTAGCGGTCCAGCGCGTCCTCGGCGTCGACGACCCGGCCGATGCCCGCACCGGTCGGGCGGCTTCCCGGACCCTGGTTGAGGAGTTCTTCGATGCGGTCCTCGGTGGGGTCATCGAGCTTGTGTCCGCCAGGCCCGAAGATCTTGATGCCGTTGTCGGGCATCGGGTTGTGCGAGGCCGAGATCATCACGCCGAAGTCGGCGTCATACGCGCTGGTCAGATACGCCACTGCCGGCGTGGGCAGGACACCGACGCGCAGCGCGTCGACCCCTTCGCTAGTCACCCCGGCGATCACCGCCGCCTCGAGCATCTCGCTGCTGGCCCGCGGATCGCGGCCCACCACGGCTATGCGGGCATGACCTCCGACGCTGCCAAGTCGGCGCGCCGCCGCCGAGCCCAACCCCAGCGCCAGCTCGGCGGTCAGATCGTGATTGGCGACTCCGCGCACCCCGTCGGTGCCGAACAGTCGAGCCATGCCGACAAACTTCTCACAGATGGCGCCAAAAGGGCCAACCGCCGACGTCAGCACCCGTGCCGCCGCGCAATCGGTACCCGAAAGTGACCAGAACGGACTCACCGCCCGTACCCCGGGCGGGATACAGGCGGTGAGGTCACTAACGTCAGCGCGGCTGCATCTGCGGCTGCTGCTCGGACGGATACATCGGATTCACGGGGTTCGGCGTCCCGGCGGCCGGCGCCTGCGCGGTGCCGCCCTCGACGGAGCCTGCCTGCGAGAACGTGACCACGCCGCCGGGCAGGTTGCAGACCGTCTGCTGGCTGCCCTCAGCGGTCGCCTTCTGGGCCAGCGAGTTCGCCTGCGACGTGTTGATGTTGCAGACAGCGCCCGCGACCGACACGGCCTGATCGAGGCTGGCATTCTGCAGGATCTTGATGTTGCCGATGGCCAGGTCAACCGCGTTCGCAGCCGGCGGCGCGGCGCTGGCCACACCCAGGCCGGCAGTGAAGAGCATCGATCCACCCAATACGGCGCCTGCGGCCGTGTTCCTAACGATCTTCCTCATAGTGCTCCTTCTCAGTCGGGAAGCGTCGGTCCGGTCCCCCAACGAGCAGAATGACTCGACTCGAACCGGCGGCAGGAGCGGCCTGCCGACGCGCGCGACGCCCGCGCTTCCGCCGTGCAGGCTTCCACTATCACGCCAGGTTTTCAAACCCGACTCGGAGAAATCCCAGGTGGAGAAACGAAACCGCCGGGCGTGTCGCAACACACCCGGCGGCCTTCGTCGATCGATCAGCGCTTGCTGTACTGAGGCGCCTTGCGGGCCTTCTTGAGGCCGTACTTCTTGCGCTCGATGGCCCGCGGGTCGCGGGTCAGGAAGCCGGCCTTCTTCAGTGCGGGCCGGTCCTCGGGCTGCACCAGGATCAGCGCACGGGCGATGGCCAGGCGCAGCGCGCCGGCCTGACCGGACGGGCCGCCGCCATCGAGGTGGGCGTAGATGTCGAAGCTCTCCAACCGGTCCACGGTCACCAACGGAGCCTTGATCAGCTGCTGGTGCACCTTGTTCGGGAAGTAGGCCTCGAGGGTGCGGCCGTCCAGGTTGAACTGGCCGGTGCCGGGCACCAGGCGCACCCGCACCACGGCCTCCTTGCGGCGGCCGACGGTCTGAATGGGGCGATCGATCACGACTGGCTCCCGCGGAGCCGCCTCGGTCTCGACCACGGTTTCAGTGGTCGTTTCCACGGTCTCGGTCACTGAGCCACCTGCTTGATCTCGTACGGAACCGGCTGCTGGGCGGTGTGCGGATGCTCCGGGCCGACGTAGACCCGCAGCTTCTTCTGGATCTGACGGCCGAGCTTGGTGTGGGGGATCATGCCAAGGATCGCCTTCTCCACGACCCGGTCGGCGTGCTTCTCCATCTCGTCACCGAGCGACCGCGCCCGCAGGCCGCCGGGATAACCCGAGTGGCGGTAGGCGTACTTGTTCTGGAGCTTGTCGCCGCTGATGGCGACCTTGTCGGCGTTGATGACGATGACGAAGTCGCCACCGTCGACATTGGGCGTGAATGTCGGCTTGTGCTTGCCGCGCAGCAGATTGGCAGCCGCGACGGCGAGCCGGCCGAGCACCACGTCGGTGGCGTCGATGACGTACCACGAACGCGTGGTGTCACCCGCCTTCGGCGTGTATGTAGGCACAGCGCTTACCTTCTCTTCTCGGGTTGGATCCCGGTGTGACCCGGGCGCCGGTCAGGCACTTGCGGTGGGGAACCCTCGGCGACCGACATTGACCCGAGGCCCCGTGCTTACCGCACGCCAACGATGGAGCTTACCTGCGGGCGTCCTCGCAGGTCAAAACGCCGAACGTGAGCTTGTGCTCGAAGATCGGACGAGATCTCCCACACACGCTCACGTTCGGCGCGTGATCACCGGTAGTCGATGACGATGCGCCCGTCGATCTGACCGCGCTCCATCCGGCCGAACACCTCATTGATGTCGTCCAGGCTCGCGCTCTCCACCGTGGGATGGATCAAGCCGCGGGCGTAGAAGTCCAGCGCCTCGGCCATGTCCTGGCGGGTGCCGACGATCGACCCGCGGATCGTCAAACCCTTGAGCACGATGTCGAAGATTGGCGCCGGGAAGTCGCCGGGCGGCAGCCCGTTGAACACGATCGTCCCGCCGCGCCGCGCCAGCCCGATGGCCTGGCCGAACGCCTGCGGGTGCACGGCCGTGACGAGCACACCATGGACACCGCCGGTGGCCTTCTGCACCTCGGCGACGACGTCGGACGTGCGGGCGTTGACGGCGACCTCCGCACCCAGCCGCCTGGCGAGGGCGAGCTTGGAATCATCGATGTCGATGGCCACCACGCGCAGCCCCATCGCGCGGGCGTACTGCACGGCGACGTGGCCGAGCCCGCCGATGCCGGAGATCGCCACCCACTGCCCGGGCCGGGTGTCGGTCACCTTGAGGCCCTTGTAGACGGTGACGCCCGCGCACAGGATCGGCGCGACCTCCAGAGGATCGGCGTTCCCGGGTATCCGCGCCGCGTAGGCGGCGTTGACGAGCATGTAGGTGCCGAAGCTGCCGTTGACGCTGTAGCCGCCGTTCTTCTGGCTCTCGCACAGCGTTTCCCAGCCGGTGCGGCAGTATTCGCAGGTGCCGCATGCCGACCACAGCCAGGCGTTTCCGACCTTGTCGCCGACCTTCAGGTCGTCGACGCCCTCGCCGAGCGCGACGACGGTGCCGTAGCCCTCGTGGCCGGGGATGAACGGCGGTTGCGGCTTGACCGGCCAATCTCCGTGTGCCGCATGGAGATCGGTGTGGCACACGCCGGAGGTCTCCAGTTTGACCAGTGCCTCGCCGTAGCCCGGCGCGGGCAGGTCGAGCTCTTCGACCTGTAGTGGTCGACCGAATTCGGTGACGACGGCGGCACGCATGGTGTCGGTGGTATCGGACGCGGAGGGGGCGCCAAGGGTCTGGGTCATTTCATCATTCCAATCGTGAAAGTGTGGTTGTTGAAGGGTCTTTGGTCCCGGCTTAGAAGAAGCCTTGGGCCTTGTTGCTGTAGGAGACGAGCAGGTTCTTGGTCTGCTGGTAGTGGTCGAGCATCATCTTGTGGTTCTCACGACCGATACCCGACTGCTTGTAGCCCCCGAACGCCGCGTGCGCCGGATACGCGTGATAACAATTCGTCCACACGCGACCGGCCTTGATGTCCCGGCCCGCCCGGTAGGCGACATTGCCGTCGCGGCTCCACACCCCGGCGCCGAGCCCGTAGAGCGTGTCGTTGGCGATGCCGATCGCGTCGTCGTAATCGCTGAACGACGTGACCGCCACCACCGGCCCGAAGATCTCCTCCTGGAAGATGCGCATCTTGTTGTTCCCGGTGAAAACCGTTGGTGCGACGTAGTACCCGGAGTTCAAGTCCCCACCGAGCTCGACACGCTCGCCACCGGTGATGACCTTGGCGCCTTCGCCCTTGCCGATCTCGATGTACGAGAGGATCTTCTCGAGCTGATCATTCGATGCCTGGGCGCCGATCATGGTCTGCGTGTCCAGCGGATCGCCCTGACGCACGGCCTTCGTGCGGATCGCGGCGAGTTCGAGGAACTCGTCGTAGATGTCGGCCTGAATCAATGACCGTGACGGGCAGGTGCAGACCTCGCCCTGGTTGAGGGCGAACATGGTGAAGCCCTCGAGTGCCTTGTCCTGGTAGTCATCGTGGGCGGCGAGAACGTCGTTGAAGAAGATGTTCGGCGACTTCCCACCGAGTTCCAGCGTCACCGGGATGAGGTTCTGGCTGGCGTACTGCATGATCAACCGGCCCGTGGTGGTCTCCCCCGTGAAGGCGATCTTGGCGATGCGGTTGCTCGACGCCAAGGGCTTGCCCGCCTCGACGCCGAACCCGTTGACGATGTTGACCACGCCCGGCGGCAACAGGTCACCGATCAGGGAGAAGAGGTAGAGGATGGACGCGGGCGTCTGCTCGGCAGGCTTGAGCACCACGGCGTTTCCGGCCGCGATCGCCGGTGCCAGTTTCCAGGTGGCCATCAGGATGGGGAAGTTCCACGGGATGATCTGGCCCACCACACCGAGCGGCTCGTGGAAGTGGTACGCGACGGTGTCGTCGTCGATCTGCGACAGCGAACCCTCCTGCGCGCGGATCGCACCGGCGAAATACCGGAAGTGGTCCACCGCCAAGGGGATATCGGCGTTGAGGGTCTCGCGCACCGGCTTGCCGTTGTCCCATGATTCGGCGACGGCGATGGCTTCGAGGTTTTCTTCGATGCGGTCGGCGATCTTGTTGAGGATCACCGCCCGTTCTGCGGCGGTGGTTTTGCCCCAGCCCGGCGCGGCCGCGTGCGCGGCGTCGAGTGCCTTCTCGATGTCGGCCTCGTCGGATCGCGGTATCTCGCAGAACGGCTGACCGTTTACCGGACTGGCGTTCTCGAAGTATCGGCCGGCTGTGGGCGCAACCCATTCCCCGCCGATGTAGTTCTCATACCGGGGTTGGAAGGACATCACTGAGCCCTCGGCACCCGGTCGTGCGTACACGGTCATGGCGTTTCTCCTGTCTTCGCGACGCAAATGTGTCGGACGTCACTGAAGGTAGGTTTCGGACCGTTGCAGCACGGTTGCATGCCGTTGCAACCGTCGACGGCTGCTATGCCAGGTCGAAATCCAGCCCGGCGAGGTGACCGCGCGCCTGCGCCCGCTCGACCGAGCCGGACGCGGCGCGATCGTGAAGCAGCCGCCAGCCGTGGCGGTCGTCGCGGCCTTCGGGCAGTTCAAGCCAACGGCGAAGCAGCGCAAGGTTTCCCGACGATAGCACCGCGCCGCGCACGCTCGCGCTGAGCTCCGTGCGAAGCCGCGCAATCCCAGGCGACACCGACTGCGGAAGCAGGTCTCCGGCGTACCGCGACAGTGCGCGGTCGACGTCGCCGGCCTGCAGGGCATCGAAGACGTCGCCCATGTCGCTGGCGATGGCTGACAGCAGGCGATACGGCCGAGAAGCGATGTACTCGGCGCCGATGACGCGACGCAGCCGGGACATCTCGGCGCGGATCGTCACCACGTCGAGGTCCTTGTCGTCCAGCAGCATCGCGAGGTGGTCGGCGGACAGGCCTTCGGGGTGACGGTTCAGCAATACCAGGATGTCGGCGTGCCTGCCGGTCAGCGTGCTGGCCTGAGGCTCGCCGCAGTCATCGGTCGTCTGCCAGCGCGGCCGGTCGGCGCCGAGCACCGTCAGGCGTGCGGTCGTCGGCTCGGCAGCGGCGGGGCGGCTGAGCCGCAACAAGGCGAGGTGGTTCTCGACGGCGACGGCGGTCGCGCGGACCAGGGCCAGGGTCTGCGGCAAGGCGACCTGGGTTCCGCCGGTGAGATCGATGGCGCCGATGAGCGCCCCGGTGGCGGGGTCGTGCACCGGTACCGCGGTGCAGCTCCACGGCTGAACGATCCGGGAGAAGTGCTCGGTCCCGCGAATCTGTAACTCGGCATCGAGCGCGAGCGCGGTGCCGGGCGCATTCGTTCCGGCGCCGCGTTCACTCCAGTCGGCGCCGGGCACGAAGTTCATCCGTTCGGCCTTGTGGCACGCTTTGCGATCGCCTTCGACCCAGAGCAGCGTCCCGTCGGCCGCGGTCACGGCGACGACGACGCCGGCGTCGGTGGCGTCGTCAACGAGCAGGCGGCGGATGACCGGAAGGGCGGACGCCAGCGGATGAGAGGCGCGCATGCGATCCAAGGCAACCTCCACAGCGGCTTGCGCGCCACCAAGGTCGGGGTCGACTCCGGTGGCCAGACTGCGCCGCCAGCTCTCGGCCACCACGCGACGCAACGGGGTGGAGTCCAGGTATGACGCGTCTACCTGTCCCGCTACGAAGAGCTCATGCACGGCGCGCAGCGTCGAGGACGACAGCCGGGCCGATGCCCGGCCGCCCGAGGTCTTCGAGAATCCCACCGGCGATCACGCTCCTCGCACGCAGCCCAATTTATGCAGGTAGACGCGCGTGGCCGCCACAATAGCCCAACTACAACCGCTGAGGCAGGGACCTTTGACCCCAATCCAGGCGATTGCCCATGGTCAGGCAGACGCGCCAGCAAACCTTGGGGAAACACCCGATTCCTTGCGAAACGAATCACCGTACCTTCGCTGTGACTAATCGAGGCGCCGCCTCGTCGGCCTCCCAAGGTTTCAAGATCACAATGGAGTGAAGATGTTTCGCATCCTTGCACCTGCCGCATTCCTCATCGCCGCTGCCGCAATTGGGTTAGCTCCAATTGCCAATGCGGCGGGCCCATACAACAACTGCAGCCAAGCCAAGGCAGATGGCGTGTGCAACATCCCGCAAGATTCCCCGTACTACCTGCCGAAACTGGACCGCGACGGCGACGGCATTGCGTGCGAGTGTTGACATGACTGTGCGGTCCCGAGGGCTCCCCTCCCTACGAGACCGCACAGGGCTTGTGGGGGGCTAGGCGCCCCAGGCCTTGGCGGCGATGCGGTCGGTGGCCGCGACGTCAGCCGCGCCGTCGCGAACCGCATTGCCCAGACTGAACAGAATCTCGTTGAGCGCTGCAGTCGCCTGCTCCCAACGCGTCTGTTCCACGCGGTAGGCCTCCGCCGCCTCCCGCGTCCAGACCTGTTGGAGTGGCGCGATCTGCGCCCGCAGATCGTCAAGCGCCGCGTTCAACCGCGCGGATGTCGTGTGAATGTCCTGCCGTACCGTGTATTCAATTTCGTCGAAGTTGTATGACAACACGTGATCCATGACCCAGCTCCTTTACAGGTTGGTGGCGACGGAACCGATTTGATGCGAATGGCTTTCGCCGGCCTCACGCAGGGTTCGCTCGTTGTAGCGGATGGTCTCCGCGATCCGCTCCAGAGCGGCGTGAAGTTTCATCGACTCTGCGTTCCACCGCTCGACGACGTCTCGGAAACGGGCCGCGGCGACACCTCCCCACACCGAAGGCGGCACACTGCCCATCCGGCCGATGAAGGACTGCAGCATTGCGCGGATCTCCTCGTTGCGGGCATCCGTCTTGCCGGCGACGGCGGTCATGAGGTCGAAATCGGTGGTGAGGGCTCCGCCCCCGGGTGTCGTCATCAGGATCCTTCCGTGTTGTCCGTGCGATATGAAGGTTGGACGCGATCACGTCGGGTTCGGTTCCATCGGCGGCGAACTTTTCAGAACACGGCGTGCGCGGACCGAATCGCTTGATCACACACCTCGCGCACCGCCTCTTGGTGCCCTGGTGGGCTCTGGCACCCGATGGCGATCCGCAGTGACTTATCGATCAGCACCACCCAGGCGATGTGATGGTCCGCCCGTATCTCGCGATACGTCACCACGCGTTGGTCGGCTCGCCGATCGGTCGGATTGAATCCGACGAACACGCCGTCGGGCTCGTAGCTCAACGCGCTGCGCAATGACTCTGCCACCTGCTCGTGCGACTGATGCGGTGGCAGCGACGACTGCGTGACGTGCACGGCGATGTCCGCGTCACTCGGCGAAACGACCTGCAGCCGTAGCGATCCAGGTCCGGACGTAATCCGTTGGACAACCCATTGCGCAGGCACCATGACACCGACACGTCCCTCGACCAGCCAGCGTCATCGGCATACTCGCAGCCGACGAGTGACCGTCGTGTCGCGCGGCAAAGCCACCGCAGAGCACAGCCGCCGACAGCAGCGTGCCTACCAGTACGACCGTCGCGCGTCGACCGCGATTGGTGTACGGAGGAGCCTCACCGCTGCAGGCCTCTTCCTCGGACGGTAATGCCTCGACGCTGCACCGCACCCAATCTCGATCGGCTATCGTGACGGCAACACCGTTGGCCCGCAGGCCATCACCGATCCCCCCGACGAGTGGACCCGCTCCCTCGACGCCCTCGGGACTATCGATGAAAACCGGCATCGACAACGGAATCTTCGCCAAGACCGCTTGCGCGTCTCTACCCACCACCACCTGGACGTCGCCTCCAGGCAAGGACACGACGACGAACTCCGGCGCGATCTCCACCACCGTCAACAGTCGATCAGGTAGTCCGTTCGCGAAGCACCTGCGACCGTCGCAGCACCACAACGTCGTCCGCCACCGTGCTCGCAGCATCGCGCACGCGGTTCACGCGTGATGACGCCCACCACGTCGGACAAACGAGCGCAACCGTCTCGGCAGAACCGCCGACTGCGTCGTGCATAACGGTTCGCCATACATCCGCGACGGCCACAGGACACTCGTCGATCAATGTGAGCTCGTCGTCAATGCCGTCGATGGCGGCCGAAACCCACTCTGCCTCTGCATGGTTGGGGCCTCGGACTGTTGCCGGGCCTACCTCGACAACAATGCCCGTCACCTCGGATCGGTCCAGGCCACTTGGATCAGCTGATCGGGATGTCCACGCGTGATGAGGGTCCCGCGCCCCGGCGGTTGCACCGACGGCCGGACAGAGCCCAATAGGATCCCCTCGTCTGGGCTGGCGCTCATCATCAAACCCATACATCCCAAGTCGCGCAGCCGCGCCAGAACAGGATCGAACATCGCCCGCGCGGCCCCGCCTGAGCGGCGCGCCACGATGACATGCAGTCCAAGGTCTTTGGCGTGCGGCAGGTAGTCGACCAGCGGTGTCAGCGGGTTGCCGGTGGCGCCGGCGACCAGGTCGTAGTCGTCGACGACGAGATATATCTCGGGACCAGTCCACCACGAGCGACTGCGCAGTTGTTGCTGCGTCACATTCTCACCGGGCATCCGCGCCTGCAACTGTTCGAGAAGAAGGGGTACACGCGCTGTCAGCATGGACCCCGATATCGCGTAGCCGCCGAGGTGTGCGGACTCAACCACTCCGAGCAGTGTCCGGCGAAAGTCGACAATCTCGATCTGCACCGAGTCGGAGGCGTTGGTACGTACGATCTCTCGACACAACAGACGCAAGGCCGACGTCTTGCCGCATTCGACTTCGCCCAGCACGACTAGATGCGGCTGTTCAGCGAAATCCAGCACGACTGGCCGCAATTCGCGGTCACCGAGACCGACGACGACCTGCGTTGCGGTGCGGGCGCAGCCTACCGCGGCCACGGTGCCGTGAGGGACCTGCAGTGGGAGGAGTTCGATCGGAGGCGCACAACGCCCGGCCCATCGGGCGGTCGTCCGCTCACCGTCCAACCGAGGCAGCGCGATCACCATCTCTTTCCCGTCACGCGTGATACCGCGTCCCGGCGGAATGTGAGACAGCTGCCGGGCCCGCCTGCGGTCCATCTCGGAGTCGGCGGGGTCGCCGAGGCGTAGTTCGACACGGGTGCCGATCTGGTCTTTCAGCGCCGGCCGTATCTCCGCCCAGCGGGAGGCGGTCACGACGACGTGCACGCCGAACGAAAGACCCTGAGCAGCAATGGCGATGACCCTTGGCTCGAGAGTCTCGAATTCTTGACGCAGGGTGGCGCAACCATCGATGACCAGGAAGATATCGCCGAACGGATCGTCCGCGATTGCCGCATCGCCGTCGGCACGCAGTCGGCGGTAGTCGGTCATCGAGTCGATACCAAGGCGGCGGAATCGGGTCTCCCTCGCCCGCATGACCGATTCCATTTCCGCCATCGTGCGCCGGCACAGGTCGGCATCGGACCGTCCCGCCACCGATCCCACGTGCGGCATGTGCCGCAGCGACGACAACGCACCGCCGCCGAAGTCCAGGCAATAGAACTGCGTGGTCAACGGGTCGTGAGTGGCCGCGACTGCCATCACCAAAGTGCGCAGCGCCGTCGACTTGCCCGATTGCGGTGCGCCCACGATCGCGACATTCCCTGCTGCTCCGGCCAAGTCGACAGCCAAGACATCGCGGCGCTGATCGTATGGGCAGTCGACCAAGCCGATAGGTACCGACAGCGGACGATCCACCCCGACGGTGGAGATGAGAACGTCGAGTATCGGAGACTCCTTCAAAGGCGGCAGCCAAACCCGATGCGCCGGCGTGCCGTGGCCAGCCAACCGATTCAGCATGGTGTCCATCAGGGTCCCTGTGGGTACGCCGGTCTCGTCGGGTGACTGTTCTGGGCGCTTGGTCGCCCGGCCGGCAGCCGCCGCGGTGAACACCCGCGGCATGCCCGGCGCATCGGGACGCTGCATCATCCTTGGCCTCTTGTGCGGGGCCGACACAAAGGCGGTTTGAAACCGCACCAACTCTCCGGATGCGGTCTTCAAATAGGCGACGCCGGGCGAACTGGGCAGGTGGTACGCGTCGGGCACTCCGAGCACTGCTCGGGATTCACTGGCAGAGAAGGTCTTCAGGCAAACCCGGTAGGACAGATGGGTCTCCAACCCACGCAGTCGACCCTCGTCGAGCCGTTGGCTGGCCAACAACAGATGCATGCCCAGCGAGCGTCCGAGCCGCCCGATCGCACCAAACAGTTCGGTGAACTCGGGGTGCTGGCTGAGCAATTCGGAGAATTCGTCGACCACGATGAAGAGCACGGGCAGCGGCGGCGCGGTGAGGCCTTGGGACCGGGCATGTTCATAGGCGGCCACGTTCGCGAAGTGGCCTGCGGCCCTGAGCAGTTCCTGCCGACGGTTCATTTCACCCGCGAGCGCATCCTGCATCCGCGCGACGAGGTGCACCTCGTCGGCCAAGTTGGTGATGATCGCCGACACATGACGTACCCGGTCCAGGCCAAGAAACGTCGCACCGCCCTTGAAGTCGACCAGCACCAGGTTGAGTACTTCTGGAGGATGGGCTGCAATCATGCCGAGGACCAACGTGCGCAAGAACTCCGACTTCCCAGACCCGGTGGCTCCCACACATAAGCCATGCGGCCCCATGCCGTTTCGCGCGGCCTCGTTGATATCGAGTTCCACAGGGTCGCCGTGTTCGGACAGGCCGATGGGCACTCGCAGACGCTGCCGGCCGTGCCGTGCAGCCCATTGCCGCGCAGGGTCGATGCTTTCGGGGTCGCCGAGGCCCATCAGCTCAAGCCAGTCGACCGTCGCCGACGTGTGTTTGGCTGGGTCGATCGAGACTTGTTCGTAGGGGGCCAGCCGCCGGGCGCACACCGAGGCCTGGGTAGACGTGAACGCATCTGGACGCGCGAGCACCTCCTCTCCGGTATCGGAGGTCACCGTCAAGCGGTCGCCCTCTAGGCGCAGCTGCAGGCACGGCCCAGCGGTGAAGGGTTGTTCGACCCTGCGGGTGGGACCGTCATCGACGACGATCACCACATGCGGTGATCCACTATCGTCGGGTGGCCTGCATCCGGTGATCGCCTCTCCGAGGCTGCGGTACGTCATCCTGGACGGCCCGAGGGCGTCCACCAGATGCGGATGCTGATGGTGGGGAAGCCATTTCAGCCAATCCCATTCGGCGCCCGACGTGGGGCAGACCACCGCGGCGACCCGGACATCTTCGGGGCTGTGCAGGACCGCCAACTGACAGACGATGGCGCGCAGCAGCGCCCGCGCGGCCGTTGGATCTCCGTCGACAGTGAGCGCCGAAAACGTCCGCAGTGATAGCACCACCGGCACGTCGGCGACCACCGATCTGCGTCGGATGAGCCGCTGCAACGCTGACGAAGTCACCGGATCCAGCCCATCGACCGGGCCGAGCTCAGGCGCTACCAGCGTGGTACAGAGCGGCTGGCCACCACACCCCACACGGATATGGCAGAAATCGGGATCGTCGATTCCACGCTCCCACATGCGTCGGCCACCTGGCAGCGTCCACAACACCTCCGGGTCTGGATGAATCCAGTACAGCGAGCGATGCTGGTCGACCGCAGTCTTGGCGATGGTCTGATCCAATGCGTCGAGGTAACCGAGGTAGTCGCGCCGATCCCCGTTCAGCTGGGCGATGTGGTTGGCACCCCGGGTCCCGTATGCGAGGGAGCCAAGCACCGACGCCAGCATCATGACGGGAAAGAACAAGAACGTGGGACCGCGGGTCGTCGTCGCGGCACCCGATGTGAAGTACAGCGCCGTCATGCCGCCAGTGGCGGCGAGCATGGCCACCGGCAGCAGACGGGCAAGCGGATTGGCGGGCAAGGCCTTCGGGACGTCAGGCGGCGCATCCAGTACCATGTCACCCTCAGCCACTGGCGGTGCCGGAAGTCGCGGTTCACGGGAGAAGTCCATCGGGTGAAGGACGTAGTGCTCACCCGTTTGGTTCCATCCCCAGGCCGCGAAATTGCCGCGCAACCTGTCCGCGGAGACCGGGTTACGGTCAATGCGGAGGCGTCAAACGGGGGTGATGCGATGCCTGGTCCAATGTGCCGGCTAGCGGTTCAGCACGGGCGAGACACTGTAGATCTCGCACTACCGAGAGATACCCCGGTCGGCCTGCTACTCCCCTCGATCGTCGACCTCGTCCACCGGGGCACGGTCGCCGCAGACGAGGGTCGACAGTGGCATCTGTCCCGCGTGGGAGAGGAGCGGCTCAGCGAGGTAAAAAGCCTGCACGACAACGCTATTCGCGACGGAGAACTGCTGTTGCTCACGCCCACGGCGACGCAAGCGCCCGCATGGATCCAAGGCGATCCATGCCACGCGGTGATCGACACCGCTGACACCGTCCGGGCGCCAACGCGGGTGACGGCGACGGCGGCATGTCTGTGCGGGGCTATGCCAGGTGCGACGGCGTTGGTGTGGTCCGGTGTCGTCACCCATGCGACCGGCCACGTCATCACCGCGGGCGCGATCGCGGCCGCGGCTGCGGTCGGAACGGTTGTCATGCGACGCACCCATCCCGACCCGATTCTCGGGGTCACGCTGAGCGTCATCGCTGTCGTGTTTGCCGCCGTCACCGGCTTCCTCGCTGTGCCCGACGGACCGTCGACAGCCAACTCATTACTCGCGGCGGCGGTCGCATGCTCGACGTCGGTCCTGCTGCTTCGCGTCAGCCGCTGCGGCGCAATCTGTTTGACAGGCCTGGCGATGTTCACCGCGTTGACGAGTGCGGCCACAGCCTGCGGTGTCGCCTGGACGTTGCCCGTGTCGACGACGGGTGCGGCGCTCTCGACGCTGTCTCTCGGCGCTCTCGGCGTGGCGGCGAGGTTGTCCATCGCGGTGGCTGATTTGGCGCCCACCATGCCGGGTTCGGATCGTCGCGCAGAAGACGATCCCAACCATGAGGCGCCGCGCGCGGTCACTGCTCACCACACCTTGACCGGACTCGTCATCGGGTCGGCGGGTGCCGCGACGCTCGGTGCCGTGCTGGTCGCAGCGGGTTGTGTCCACGACGGCCGGTCCTGGGTGAAAGGTGCGGTGTTCGCCGCCGTGGTCGGGGTGGTGATGATGCTGCGCGCCCGCACTCACATCGACGTGCGCCGCCGCGCCGCCCTCGTCGTCGGGGGCATGGCTGCCAGTGCGGCTGGGGCTTCGCTTATCGTGGTTTCGGCACCAGGACAGGCCAATTGGGTCTGCGTACTCGCTACCGGGATCGGCCTGAGCATGTTGAGTGGCGCATATGGCCCGACGGTCAATCCCCTCGCACGCCGCGCGGTCGAACTGCTGGAGTATCTCGCGCTCGCGGCAGTAGTGCCGGTGGCGTGCTGGGTGGGTGGCCTCTACGGGCTGGTCAGCGGCCTGAGCCTGACATGATGAATCGCGCCGGGCGGATGCCAAGGCTTTGCGTCGCTGGTGTTCTCGCCACCTTCCCGTTCTTCACTGCCGCCGCCTGCGATCGCGGTTACGCCGCCGGCGGTCGACGACTCGATGTTGCCCAAACCGGGCGCACCGGCGCCACCGCGACCCACCGAGCAGCAAGAGCGTTGCGTCGCAGCGCCTCCCACAAGCGCCGACACCGCCGATGCAGGACAGCTGAAGGGCCTCGACCTGCAGCAGGTCTGGAAGTTCACGCGCGGGGCTGGGCAGACTGTCGCCGTCATCGATACCGGTGTGGCACGCCATCGACTCCTGCCCCATCTCGTTCCCGGCGGCGACTACGTCTCCACCGGCGACGGCACCGACGATTGCGACGGCCACGGCACCGTGGTGGCGGGAATCGTTGGTGCAGAGCCGGATCCTGACGGATCGACGTTCAGTGGCATCGCACCCGACGCCACCATCGTCAGCATTCGTCAGTCCAGCAACAAGTTCAGGGCGATGGAAGATCCGTCCGGATCCGGCTTCGGCGATGTGGATACACTTGCGAGCGCTGTCCGCACCGCCGCGGACATGGGCGCGACGGTGATCAATGTGTCCTCGGTCGCGTGCCTGCCCACCGGCGGTGGCTTGGATGACCGTCCGCTCGGCGCCGCGCTTGCCTACGCCGTTGACGTCAAGAACGTCGTTGTGGTGGCGGCCGCAGGAAACGTCGGCGGTCCGGGTCAATGCCCCAAGCAAAATCCCGCGACCGATCCAGCCCGGCCCGGCCAACCGGATTGGGACCGTGTGAGCGTCGTGGTCAGTCCGGCCTGGTACGACGACTACGTGTTGACCGTCGGGTCCGTCGATGCGCGCGGGGCGCCGTCATCGTTCAGTCTGGCCGGGCCGTGGGTGGACGTCGCAGCGCCGGGCGAAGGCATCGTGTCGTTGGATCCCGACGGTGAGGGCCTGGTGAACAGCCTGCCTACGTCCGGTGACCCGATACCCATCTCGGGCACGAGTTATGCAGCGCCGGTAGTGAGCGGCGTCGTCGCGTTGGTGCGGTCGCGATCGCCTGAGTTGACCGCGCGGCAGGTCATGCGACGCATCGAGGAGACGGCGCACCGCCCGGCCGCGGGATGGGATCCGGTTGTGGGGCATGGTGTTGTCGACGCGCTGGCCGCGGTGGGCGGTGATGCGACGACGGCACCGGCCCTTGACGGTACGCAGTCGCGACCCGTGTCGTATCCGGACGCGACGCCCACTGACCCTCGGGCCCACCAGTTCGCTTTCGGCGGAGCCGCGGTCAGTCTCGCGGTATCCGTGGCGACGGTCGCGATGACGGCGTCCGCGGCGCGGCTACGAAGGTCCCGCGACGCTGTCGCGCGCGATTGACGCGGCGTCCTTGCTCAGCTCCGGTCCACGGGGCAGTCGCGCGAGCACCGGCCACGGCGCCGGCACGGGCGTGCCGGCCAGACCGAGGTGCTTGGCGGTGTCCTCGTCGCGAAGCCCGAACACGACGCCTGAATCGTTGACGAAGTAGAGAGCGCCGGTGCTCGCGCTGTCTCCGGCGATCCCGATCGATCGAACGTAGGCACTGCGACCCCGTGGGATGGAGACGGTGTCGACGCTGGGACCGTCACCGTCGGCCTGTGCCAGCATCAGCGGGTTATCCCGAACGTCTGGGAGCGAATTGCCCACCAACACAGCGGTATTGGTTGCCGCTGGGCTGACTTGCCACCGAGCGCAAACAATAGCGTCACTGGACACACCCCCACGCTCCGGAAATTCCGAGACGCGCAACGTGTCCAGTATCGGCACGGCCCCGATGATGTCAGGCGCGACGGTGTCGATGTCGCGATCGTGTTGGGAATTGGTGAACCGGATGAGGTCCGCGGCGACCTCGCCAATCCGCTGCACCCCGCGGGCAAGTACGACGTAGTACTCCTCGGCGGCCGCGCGGGCGACCCGAACGACACTTCCTACCAGAAAGCCACGCAGCGGGCTCGGTGAGCCGATGGCGGGAATGTGAGGGGCGACGATAGGAGGTGCCTCGGGCGTCGCATCCAGTAGGGCTCGCGAAACAGGCCGCGCGGTCACGCCGTCCAGCTTCAGCGCGCGGACGACGGCGCGGTTGCGCAGGTCTACCTTGGCGCGCCAGCCGTCATACAACAGATATGTCGTCGCGGCACTTTCCGAGCGGGGCGTGACGAGAACGCTACGTCCTGAGGCGAGCCCGCCATTGAGTACATTTCCGGCGATGACGGTCGTGCTCGTCGCGTCGTCGCAGATCGCCCAGCCCGATTCGTCCTCACCGAGCGGTGCGGAGATCGCGGCTGGTGCACCCGGAATGCCCACCAGCGGACCGCGTTTGGAGTTGTTGATCGCCGCCGCGCTCACCGCTTCGGGATTCGCGGGCGTGCCGGCGATCAATCGTGCAGATGCGAGATTGAGCACGGGATGCATGGTGTCACCGATGCGCACATAAAGGGCGCCGGAGTCACGCACCATGACGATCGGCGCGCTACCGAGCGTGCCAGGGGGCCGAAGGAACGCCAGGACGGCGCACACGGCGACGATGATCACTGCAAGTATGACACCGGCGATCAGCGAAAGCGATTGCGCGCGAAGCGGATCGTCGAGCATCCGGACGTCGCCGCGCACCAAGGCGAGCTCCATCCGGCGCAGCAGGAATCGATATCCGCTGACATGCAGCCTCGTTGTCGGTTGACGCGCCATACCTCCCCCGATAGCAGCCTAACGGCCACGGCGCCCGCCGCTGCGCACTGTTTTCAACGCCAGCGGGCCCACACGTACGGCACGAGGGTGCGCAGGAAGTCGAGGTCAGGCCCTGGTTGTGCGTCGGCGAACGCCTGCTCGAAGTACTCCTCGGCGGTCAGCAGGATTCCTTCGGCATATTCGGTGGTGAAGGCGATGCTGCCATAGTTGTCCATCAACCCACGGATCGTCCGTACGAGCTCGGACGACCGCTCGGATCGAGTGAGGCGCAGGTAGTTCCCGACCAGAGCACGGTCCGCGCCCTGCGCAACGCTCAGGAGGTGCATGAGCGGCAGGGTCCGCTTCCCCTCGAAAAGGTCACCAAGAATTTCCTTGCCGTACATCTGTTCATCTCCGACGAGATTCAGCAAATCATCGCGAATCTGAAACGCCGCTCCGAAATGAAACCCGAACCGGACCAACGGAGCGAGATCGACTGTCCCTCGCGAACCCACCAAGGCGCCCACCCGGAGCGGATGGATCGTCGTGTACCAGCAGGTCTTGTGCATGATCAGGCTCAGATAGTCCTGCGGGCAGAGGTTGTCGACACCCTCGAGCTGCCAGCCGACTTCGGTCGCCTGTCCTTCCAAGGTACGTAACGCCATGGTGTCGAACTCGCCCCACACGAGGTCGGCGAGATCACGATCCAGACGGCGAGTCGCCTGCCGCAGCGCCTTGCCCGCAACCACCGCAAGGCCATCACCGGCGTTGACTGCGGCGGCCATCCCGTACACCGCGGAGAGCGTCGGTCTGCCGCGGCGCATCTCGCTACCGTCGGCCACATCATCGTGAACTAGAAAAGCGTTGTGCAGCAGTTCGATTGCGACCGCAATACCCAGCAGGTCGTCGGGATTGGCTCCGAAGGCCCGGCCGGCGGACAGGCACAGCGTAGGCCGCAATGCTTTGCCGGGTCGAGACGGATATTCCCGCTCTTGGTGGAAGAGGCTCTTCCTCGGTGAGCCATGGCCAGCCGAGCCGATCGAAGTGCCGCCCGAGCCATTTGCGAGATATCTCCAAGCTGGCACCTTCACGCGAGTCTTCTTACCCAAGCGGACAATTCCCCCGTCCCTCATCGGTTTCCGGCCCGAGTGTCTGCCGGCCGGGGGGACGCACTTCCGGATGTACCTCAAGGACTATCGCTACATCGGCTCGAATTACACCGGAGAAGTATTCCTGACGAACAATGACGTGACGCCCCCGTACAGCGACAAGAGAACCGTCACCGTCGGACTGTGAACGACCACCTGCCACAGCCATCCATCGAAGGGTTGCTTGACCGCGCTGTCGACGCAATCAACCGCGGCGACCGCGCGACCGCAGACGCGCTCGCCGGACGCGTACTCAAGGTCGACCGCAGCAACCCCGATGCCGAAGAACTGCTCGCCTCGCCCCATGACGGTGGTGAAATACGCCGTCTTACAATGCTTTTCGCCGATCTCGTAGACTCGACGGCACTGTCCTCGCGTGTCGGGCCTGAGGAGTACCGCACGGTGGTGGGGCGGTACCGCAACCAGGTGCACCAGATCGTCAACCGCTACGAGGGCCACATCCGCGCGCTCCAAGGCGACGGGCTGCTCGCGGTATTCGGCCATCCCAAGGCCCATGAAAACGATGCCCACAGGGCGGTGCAGGCAGGACTCGACATCACCCGTGCGGTCAGTACGCTCAGCGCGCAGGCGCAGCGGCGCTTCGGCTTCGACATCAGTGTCCGCGTCGGCGTTCACCGTGGCCTCGTCTATCTCGATACCGCCGAAGACGAGGTCTACGGCTTCGGCGCCAACTTCGCGGCACGTGTATGCAGCCTCGCCGAGCCGCAGACCGTCGCCGTCTCGGAGACGATTGAAGGACTCGTCCGCGATGCCTTTGATCTCGAGGCCCTGCCGCCGAAGGCGGCGAAGGGTGTTGACGACCCGATCGTTCACTTCCGCGTAGTTGCCGAACGGGATGTCACGGACACCACACGGGGACCCCTGATCGGCCGTGAAAGTGAGGTCACGCTACTCAAGAAATGCTGGGAAGAGGCGACAGACGGCACACTTGCGACACGAGGGATTGCGTTCAAGGGCGAGGGCGGGATCGGCAAGACGCGCCTCGCCGCTGCTGCGCTGGAGATGGCCACTCAAGCGGGCGCTGAAGTGCTGGCGCTGCTCGGATCGCCGTTTCACGCAGAGGTCGGTTTGCGGCCCGTACGGCGGTTGCTCGAACGCCGGTGTGGTATCCGTCGCGACTCCGACCCGGCCGAGAGCCTGGCGAAACTGGGAGCCGAAGTCGAGATGCGATCAATGGACCCGGCCGCGGTGATGCCTTTGTTGGCGCCTGTGCTTGGTATCGGTCCCGACAGCGGTTATGAACCGGCTCACGCCAGCGGGATGAAGCTGTACGAACAGATTGCCGAGGTCATCCACGAATACCTTTTGGCGTGCCTGGCGGAGGGACCGGGGCTGGTACTTGTCGATGACATGCACTGGTTCGACGAGGACACCGTCGAGGTCGTGCAGAAACTCCTACGCGAGGACCGTGGCGATCTGCTCGTCGTCATCACCGGACGCCAGCTTCCGCCACTGGCCGGCAACACACAGATACTCGAGTTGAAGGCACTCAGCGACGCCGAAGCTGACGAGCTGATCCATAGCCTGCATCCGGGTATGGCGCGCGAGGCGCAACAGGCGATACGGCAACGGTGTGACGGCATTCCGCTGTATATCGAGGAGGTAGTGGCCAAACTGAAGGAGCAGCCCTCCGACGCCGCCCACTCCCCGCAGGTGCCCGAGACGCTTTACGAAACGTTGTATGCACGACTGCGATCGAGCACAAACGCACTTCTGGTCGTCGAGGCCGCCGCGCTCATCGGCAGCCGCGTCGACCAACACCTGTTGTCCTCCGTTGTCGACCTGGATTCGCACGAGATCGCCGACGTACTAGGTGAACTCACACGTGGCAGGGTGCTGCAGCCGGTCGGCAAAGACAGCTGGCGCTTCCATCATTCACTTCTCCGCGAGGTCGCCGCGGAGCTCTCTCCGCCCAGTGTCCGTCGCAGACTGCACTACCGGATCGCGAATGGGCTCGTGGCCGCAGCGGCCGACGGAACACCCGAGTGGCCGCTGGTGGCGCACCACTACGAGAATGCCGAGCGATTCGACGAGGCGGCATCGGCGTACCAGAAAGCGTCGTCCGATGCCCGGCAACGCGGTGCGCTCGGCGAAGCCCGCAATCACCTAACTCGCGCGTTGGCGAATGTCGAGAAGATGCCAGCAGATGGGGCCCGTAACCGGCGCGAGGTCGCTGTTCGCCTGGAGCGCGGGTTCCTGGCCTCCGCCGCGACGGGTCACGCAAGCATAGACGCGGCAGCCGAGTTCGAACGATGCCTGCAGTTGATCGGTCACCAGCCGAGTCGGCAGCGATGGTCGACCCTGAGCGCCCTCTTTGGTTATTACGCCACCCGTGGCGATCTACGTCGAGCGGCGCAGCTCGTGGAGATTCTCAGAAGGCTGGAGGACGACAGCCCGGAGTGGTACCGGGCGACGAATGATGCGGTATTTGGCGTACTCGCAGTGCTTCGAGGCGAATTCAATGCGGCCCGAGCCACGCTGGAGGCAACAGCAGCCACGATCGACCGCCTTGGCTCCCCGGACATCGAAGGGGCATACTTCGCACCCAATGATCCACTGGCCGGGGCGTACTCGTTTGTCGCGTTCGCGCGGTTCGTCCAGGGTGACCTGCCTGGCGCCGAGGCCGCATTCGCCCAGATGGAAGCGCGGTGCGAACAGCTGGCCTTCCCCCACGGCGCCTTCAGCCTCTGCTATGGGCGGTCGCTGGAACTGGGGATCCGCGCCGAGGCCGATCAACTGGATCGCGCCGCAGAGCTGGTCGCAGAACTCGCATCTCGGGGCCAACAGTACGGTTTCGACGAATGGATGATGATTGCGGCGAGTCAGGGAGCATCGGTTGGTGCGCGGATGTTCCTGGCAGCCGGCGGCCTCGAACCCATTGCGTTGCAAGGCCATATCGATACAATGACCGGCATCGTCAATGCGTGGCGTGCGTTTGAATTGAAATCCTTCCTCGCATTTTACGACGGCCTCCTGGCGCGGCTGCTCAGCGCCGCAGGCAAGCAGGCCGATGCTTCGCAACACTTGGTGCTTTCACTGCAGATGGCGGACGAGACCGGAATGCACTTCTACGACGCCGAATTGCTTCGCATCCGGGCTGCGACGCACGATGACCCCGACGCGCAGCAGGCAGACCTCCGGAAGGCCATTGAAGTTGCGCAATCGCAAGGTGCCCTGGTCTACGAACTACGCGCTACTGCAGACTATTTCGAAGTAGTTGGCGAACCAGCCCGAGCGGCACTCGCTGACGTGATCAACCGCTTCCCAACCGAGCGGAGCTGGCCAGGTTTGGCGCGCGCACGAGCGCTGCTGGGGTGAAGCGGTCGCGCGGACGCGTGGCCATCCTCGGCGGCGGTATGGCCGGATTGAGTGCAGCCTGGCGGCTAAGCGAATCCGGTTGGCAGGATCGCTTCGAGTCGATCACGGTGTATCAGCGAGGATGGCGTCTAGGCGGCAAGGCCGCATCCAGCCGGGGACAACACGGCAGTATCGAAGAGCACGGCCTGCATGTATGGCTGGGTTCGTATGAGAACGCGTTTGCGCTACTTCGTGAGTGCTATGCCGAACTCGACCGTGCCACATCGGATCCCGCGGCGCCGATCCATACCTGGGACCAGGCATTGATTCCCTCCGACAATCTTGGGATGGCCGACCAATGGGGTAACGATTGGCTGATCTGGCCGGGACAGTTCGCCCGCAACGACGCGGTACCCGGTGAGCCGGACGCAACGGGCCGCGAGTTGACCGTCGTTGAGTTCCTTCGCCGGGCCCTGCAGCTGATTCTCGATTTCTCCGCTTCGCTTGGTGAGACGAACGACGGCGGCCTCGTACTGTCCACCTCCGCCCGTGTGTAGTCAACTATGCGATCGACTACCTCGAGCGCCATGTTGGCCTTTACTTGCCCGGTGCGGTTACCGCACAGGATTTCGCGTGGCATCTGCTCTGCGGTGTGAACGGCCACCGCGGCGGCGCCGCGTTGCAGACTCAGCATGTGAGCGTGAACATCGATCCTTCGGACCGGTACGTGCAATCGGTGCCGGGATCGGACAAGTATCGGCTGCGCCCAGATGAAAGTGGTTACGACAACCTCGTTTTGGCGGGCGACTGGACAGATTCCGGGATGAATGCCGGATGCATCGAGGCTGCCGTGATGTCGGGCCTGCAGGCAGCCAACGCTTTACTGGGCCGAGGACGTTACTACCGGATTCGCGGCTTCTACATGCCCTGAACGCTGCGGCCGTGCCTCAACTTGGCCGGGCGGTGGTGATCGTGACGCCGGCCGCTCGAAGCCGCAACAGAAGGACGTCGCCCATTGCCGCGGCCGGCGTAAGCACACCGCGGGCGGTCGACAGCCGGTCCCGGTCGACGGCGAGGCCGAGAGCACTCTCACCGAGCAGGGTTGCCGTTGCCGTATAGCCAGGGTCGCCCTGCTGAGTCATCGTGGCCACATAACGCTGGCCAGTCGTTGTCGTGGTGTACGTCTCTACCTTGTAGTGACCGCACGCCCCTTCGTCGTATCCAGTGCCCGGCGGCGGGGTGATTCGCTCGACCAGTCCGGCCGGAAGCATCCGTAAATACCAGCCGCCGAACCTCGCAGCGCCGCCAATGGCGGCGTTGAACATCGCCGCGACGGCGGGCGCGGCGACAGTCGAGCCCATTGAGATCGTCTCGCTGTATCGGAATCGGCGACCGTAGGCGAAGCGCAGGAGCGCGTTGCTCCGGCGGACACAGCGGGTGTTGTAGAGCGCCATGACATAGCCACCGGCCCACAACCCGCTCAACTCGGGTGCAATCTGCGAACCCTCACGCAAAGGAAGATCCGGCTGAGCACCCAGTTCAGGCTCGGCACTCCGGTCGGGGCTCAGGCTGTATGGGTCATCGAGCATCCGCCGCATTTTGGGATCGTCTGCCGCGATGCGCATCAATTCGACCATCGTCGCGATCGATCCTGCGGCGTATCCGCCAGAGTAGGCCCGCAGAACCAGTGTGGTATCGCTAAGTTCGCCAGCACCATCGACGCCCACTCGGCGGTGAAGCGCGTACACAGTCAAATCCGAAGGGATCGAGTCGAATCCGCAGGAGTGCACGATCCGGGCGCCGTTGTTGGAAGCATCCGTGTGACACAGGTCGATGCTGTCGCGGACAAACGGCACTTCACCCGTAAGGTCGGCGTAGTCGGTTCCCGCGGCGGCACAGGCGGAGACGATCGGTAGGCCGTTCTTGCTGTACGGCCCCACCGTGCTCACCACGACACGGGCCTGTTCCGCCATCGCCCGCAGCGCCACCGGCTTCGACAGTTCGGCGACGATCAGCGGCCAATTCTGGGCGCTGGGCCCGAGAGATCGACGCACGGCGCGCAGCCGTTCCGCCGAGCGCCCGGCCAGCGCCACGCGGATTCCCGCGCCGGCATTCGCGAGATATTGCGCGGTCAACTTGCCAACAAACCCGGGGGCCCCATAGATCACGATGTCGAGGTCACGCTTCCCGGCGCGCATGGCCGTTGACGCTACCCGCCGTGCGCGCGGGCGTCGCCGCCCGCCGCGACCCATACACAGGGTTGCACCTGCCCATGGCGGTCACCGAGCACCCGATGCCTGGGGCCCCGACGAAAGTGGTTGCGAAAAGCTCGTTTTGGCCGACGACTGGACCGACTGTGGGCTGAACGCACGGACGTAACTACCAGACCTGCGGTTTCCGTCTCCTGTGAGTTCCCGTTCGAGAAACGCCAAGTTTGGCGCATGAAGTTAAGGTTAATATCTTCCAGTCAATTGAAAGGGGCGTTCAAACATGTCCAACCATTTCACCGGCCTCAGCCTCGGACCGCCCCTCGGTGATCAGCGATTGGATCTGTGCGACCTCTACGCGTTCGTCTCGCCGTCCGATCCGGAGCGGACTGTCATCATCCTCAATGCCAACCCCCTCGCCGATGCCCTGAACCCGGATGCGATTTACCGGGTCGCGGTCGACAACGACGGGGATCTGTTGAACGACATTGCGTTCAGCTACGTCTTCTCTGAGCCGCGCGATGGTAAGCAGACCGTCGACGTGTACCTGGCGGCGAACGAGGACGCCGAATCGGTCGAAGCCGTCGGCGAGAAGATCTTTTCCGCGGTGCCCGTCTCCTTCGTCGGCGATGAACCCCACATCGCAACGTCGGGTGACTTCACGTTCTTCGCCGGCGCCCGAAGCGACGCATTCTTCTTCGACTTCGACGGAGTCAAGAACCTCTTCGACACCTCTGGTGGGCGCAACTTCACCGCGCTCCATCTCCCTGGCGAATCACCATGGACGGGCGTGGATTCCAATACCCAGGCCAACGTCTTTTCCACCGCCATCGAGATGCCGACCAGCTTCCTGGGCGCCGACCCCGACATCAGGATCTGGGGCCGCTGCAGCGTTCGCCGCGACGGCGAGCTGCTCCACGTCGACCGCGCCGGTCACCCGTCCGTCAGCAGCTTCTTCAACACCGATGACACCAAAGAGGAGTACAACGCCACCGAGCCGGTCAACGACCGGGAGCGGTGGATCGACATGTTCATTCATCTTTTGGGCCACACCGGCGGCTACACGCGCGAAGAAGCCATCGAGGCGATCGACAACGAGGGCACTCTTCCCGACATGCTGACGTTCAACCCGTCGAAGCCGGCCAAGTACCCGAACGGCCGCGTCTTCACCGACGACGTCATCGACTACCGGCTGGCATTCCTGACGCAGGGCGACTGCCCGCCGTCCGGTCTGAGCCCGCACACCGACACGCTCAGCGCGTTCCCGTATCTGGGCACGCCGCACACGACGTCGGGCTAGCCGCTTTCGCCCGAGGATCTTATGAAAGGTGATATCGCGATGGGGACGGTGTCGCGTGCGAATGAAGCGCGAAATCGACGTTTTGGGGCGTTTTTCGCGGGCACTTTCCGCCCAAACGTCGGTTTCGGCGGAGTTAGCCTTCTTTGGAGCGGCGCTCGCGGTAGGCCGCGACATGCTGGCGGTTACCGCAGTTGCCCGTGTCGCAGAACTTCCCCGACCGATTGCGTGACAGGTCCAGCAGCACGGCCTCGCAGTCCGGCGCCGCGCAGATCTTCAAGCGGCGCAGCTCCCCGGCACGAATCAGGTCGGCCAACGCCATCCCCATCTCCGCGCCCATGCGCTGCCACAGCGGATCGCGGACCGATGCGAGATGTAGATGCCAATCCGGCATCTCCGGGTGCCGGGTCAGCCACGGCTGCGCCCTGGTGTCACTGAGCAGCGCATTGACCTGCCCGACCGCGCCTTCTTCATCGGCAGCGGACGCCCAGATGCTGGCCAGCCGCTCGCGCAGCCGGCGCACGGACTTCAGTTCGGCGTTGTCATGGTCGCGCCGACCGGTCCAACCGAAGCCGTCCAGATAGGTGTCGAGCGCCGCGAGGCCGCCAAGCTGCTCGCCATCCACCCGGTCGGTGTTGATCAGCACACACGCCGCCCGCAATGTGAGCAGGGTGTCATGACTAAAAATCATTTGACTCCTGTCCAACCGACGACGTAGCGTCATGACCAATCGCCATTTTACTCATTACAAAGCGGAGGTGCCAAATGACAGCGACCCAGCTCACCAGGGGCGTTGACCACTTCCGCCTCGGCCTGTTGCTCGCGGTCTCCTCTGCCTTCGCCTTCGGGTGCTCCGGACCGTTCGCCAAGTCGCTGATGGAGGCCGGCTGGAGCCCGACCGCCGCGGTCACCGCCCGGCTCGCCGGCGGTGCTCTGCTGATGGCCGTTTTCGCCACGATCGTCAAGCCCGACTGGTTCCGCGATGCCCTGCGGCACGCCAAGACCGTCGTCGCCTACGGGCTGATCCCGATCGCCGGCGCGCAGCTGTGCTACTTCAACGCCGTGGCACACCTGTCTGTCGGCGTCGCGCTGCTGCTGGAGTACACCGCCCCGATCCTGGTGGTTGGCTGGCTGTGGGCCACCACTCGGCGCCGGCCGAGCAGACTGACACTCATCGGTGTCGCACTGGCGATCGCGGGAATCATGTTGGTGCTCAATGTCTTTTCCGGTGCCCACATCAACTTGACCGGTGTCGGCTGGGCCTTGGCGGCCGCCGTGTGCGCTGCCTGCTACTTCCTGATGTCCTCCTCCGTCACCACCGACGGTGACGGCCTGAACCCGGTCACGCTGGCGACGGCCGGGCTGATCGTCGGTGCGGTCGCGGTGGCGGCCCTCGGCGCCACCCGGGTGATGCCCCTGACGTTCACCACCAACGATGCCGTCGTCGCGGGGTTGACGACGTCCTGGCTGGTGCCGGTCATCGCGCTGGCCCTCATCCCCACCGCGATCGCCTACACGCTGGGCATCATGGGCATTGCCCGGCTACAGCCGCGGTTCGCATCTCTGGTCGGCCTGTCCGAGGTGATGTTCGCCGTGCTGGCGGCCTGGGTGTTGCTCGGCGAGGCGATCACCCCGACACAGGCCATCGGAGGCGTCGTCGTGCTCGCCGGACTAACGTTGGCCCGCCAGGGCGACCGCACCGAGAAGCTGGCCGAATTGACGTGGCCGGAGGGTCCACCCGGAGGAGTGCCATCTGGCCCATCGGTTGGCCGCAGCTGAGTCCGATATGTGAAGATGACCGGCGTGACTTTGCTCCGGATATCGGCCCGGCTGGCCGCGATCACGTCGGCCCTGGTCTGTGTGGCCACGACCCTTGCCATCGCCCCGTCGGCGGCGGCCGATCCGTGCCCTGACATCGAGGTCGTCTTCGCCCGCGGCACCAACGACACGCCGGGCGTCGGCCGCGTCGGGCAGGCCTTCGCCGACGCGCTGAGCGCGCAGATCGGCGGCCGCAGTCTCACCACGTACGCGGTCAACTATCCCGCTAGCTACGACTTCCTGGCCGCCGCCGATGGCGCCACCGACGCCACCAACCGCATCTCGTCGATGGCCGCCGCCTGCCCGTCGACGCGGATCGTGCTCGGCGGCTACTCACAGGGAGCCGCGGTCGTCGACATGCTCGCCGGTGTCCCGCCACTGGGCAACAAGATCGGCGAGATCGGATCGGCGCCGCCTCTGCCAGGGAGCCTTGTCCCCAACGTCGCCGCGGTGGCGGTGTTCGGAAACCCCGCAACGAAGTTCAGTAATCCGATCACGTCGTCCGTCTTCGGGGGCAGGGCGATCGACCTGTGCAAGGACGGCGATCCGATCTGCTCCGGCGGCCGGAACCCGTTTGCTCACAGCGATTACGTGAGCGCAGGCCTTGCAGATCAGGCCGCGAACTTCGTCGCTGGCATAATTTAGCCTGGCTAGACGCTATCATTTCTTGTGCCATCGAATCGAATTCGCCGCTGGCTCATCGCCTCGGCAACTGCCGCTCTGACGGCCTCCGCCACTGTTCTTGCACCGGCGTTGTCCCCCACGCCGATTGGTGACCTTGCGACCGCATCGGCCGACGACTGTCCCGACATCGAGGTGGTCTTCGCCCGCGGCACCAATGACGCACCGGGGCTAGGAGACGTAGGCGGCGCGTTTGTCGATGCGTTGCGCGGCAAGGTCGGCGGCAGGTCGGTCGGCGCGTACGCGGTCGTTTACCCCGCCAGCTTCGACTTCCTCGCGGCGGCCGACGGGGCCAACGACGCCAGCGCTCACATCCAGTACATGGTCAACACCTGTCCCAACACCAGGCTGGTGCTGGGCGGGTACTCTCAGGGCGCGGCGGTGATCGACGTCATCAGCGCGGTGCCGATTCCCGCCGTCGGGTTCAACAACCCGCTTCCGCCCAACGTGCCCGACCATGTCGCCGCCATCGCCGTGTTCGGCAACCCGTCCGCCAAACTGGGCCTCCCCCTTACGGTGAGCCCCGTCTGGGGTGGCAGGGCCATCGACTTGTGCAATGCCGGTGACCCGATCTGTCAGACGGACGGCGAGAACCTGGCCGCGCACCGCTCCTACGCGGGTGGGCCGACCAACCAGGCGGCCGACTTCGCGGCGGGCCTCCTCTAGCCGCAGCCAGGAATTGACGCCCACGTTTCGCCATTCCGTTAGTATCGGCCGAGTGGGCAATGATCTTGACTCTCGCCGATGGGTCCGTCGAGGTCTAGTGCTTGCGGGGGCATTTCTTCTCGCTGCGGCAGGTCTGATCACGTCGGCCGTCATGCCTGCGACGGGTTCCCTCCCTACTGCGTCCGCCGCTTGCCCAGCGGTAGAGGTCGTCTTTGCCCGCGGCCGACTGGAGTCGCCAGGCGTCGGCGTCCTCGGCAATGCCTTCGTCAGCGCTCTGCGTTCGAAGACCAACAAGAACATCGGCGTGTACGCGGTGCGCTACCCGGCGGACACCGAGGTCGACATCGGTGCCAATGACATGAGTGCGCACATCCAGGACATGGCCAACAACTGCCCGGACACGCGGCTGGTGCTCGGCGGCTACTCACTCGGCGCGGCGGTCACCGACGTGGTGCTCGCGGTCCCCTTCGAATTCTTTGGTTTCACGAATCCGCTGCCACCCGGCATGGATCAGCACGTTGCCGCGGTCGCCCTGTTCGGCAACGGAAGCCAGTGGGCGGGACCCATCACGAACTTCAACCCGATCTACAAAGACCGGACCATCGATCTGTGTCACGGCGCGGACCCCATCTGCAACCCAGCCGACCCGCACACCTGGGAGAACAACTTTTCGCAGCATCTCGCCAACGCGTACATCCAGGCAGGCATGCCCGATCAGGCCGCCGATTTCGTCGCAGGCAGGATCTAATCGACCACGCGTAGCTCGCGGGTGACCTTGGTCCGTGCCTCGAGTTGGTCGTCGGGCGGGTAGTCCACGCCGACGAGCGTTAGTCCGTGCGGTGGCGCGGTGGCGTAGTCGCTAGAGCGCTGCGTCGACGTCAACAGTGTGGCGCACCAACGGGGTTCGCGACGGTGCTCGCCGACCGCCAGCAACGCTCCGACCAAGGAACGCACCATCGACCAACAGAACGCATCGGCGCTGATGTATACGGTGACGCGGTCGGCGTCGCGGTGCCAGTCCAGCCGCTGTAGGTCGCGGATCGTGGTGGCGCCCTCGCGCTGACGGCAGAAGGCGGCGAAGTCGTGCAGCCCCAGCAGGTCTCGCGATGCCACGGACATGGCCTCGACGTCGAGCGGTCTGGGCCACGCCGTCACGTAGCGCGCCTGCTGCGGCTCAACACCGTACGGGGCGGTCGACAGCCGGTAGACGTAATGCCGCCGCAGCGCGGAGAATCGTGCGTCGAAACCCGTTGCGGCACGGTTGATGTCGAGGACACGCACATCGGCAGGCAAGAACCGTGCGAGGCGTCGCACCAGCGGCAGGAACTCCGGAGCCGCTTCTGCGGCGATATCGGATCCAGCGGTCGCTTCCTTTGGTCTTCGCGGGTACGCATTCGACAGCGCATCGGTGGGAACGTCGACGTGAGCCACCTGGCCCGTCGCATGCACGCCGGCGTCGGTGCGACCCGCCGCACGCAGCTGCACCCGCACGCGGAACACCGTCGACAACGCGTCGTCGAGAACGCCTGCCACGGTGCGCTGCCCGGCCTGCAGGGACCAACCCGCGAACTCGGTTCCGTCGTAAGCGATATCGAGCCGAAGACGGACGAGCCCGCCACCGGAATCGATGGCGGGCTCGTTCGTCATGCCACTAGGACTTGTCGACATCCTCGTCGGAATCAGCCTTATCAGTCTCGGGAGCCTCAGCCTCGTCGGTCGGGGCGTCGGCCTCAGCCTCGTCCTCCGCAGTCTGCTCCTCGGCCGAGGCCTCGTCCTCCGCAGTCTGCTCCTCGGCCGAGGCCTCGTCGGCGGCGGCCTGGACCTCTTCGATGGCCGCGTCTTCCGCCTTGACCTCTTCGACGGTCTCCTCGGCCTTAGCCTCCTCGACCTCGGCAGCCGGAGCCGCCTTCGCGGGCGCGGCCTTCTTCGAGGCGGCGGCCCGGCGGGCCCGGTTGGCCTCTGAGGTCACCGTCTTCTCCCGCACCAGCTCGATGACGGCCATCGGGGCGTTGTCGCCCTTGCGCGCCTCCACCTTGATGATGCGGGTGTAGCCGCCGTTGCGGTCGGCGAAGAACGGCCCGATCTCGGCGAACAAGGTGTGCACCACATCCTTGTCGCGGATCTTCTTGAGCACCTCACGCCGGTTGTGCAGCGCACCCTTCTTGGCGTGGGTGATCAGCTTCTCCGCGTACGGCCGCAGTGCCCGGGCCTTGGTCTCGGTGGTCTTGATCCGGCCATGCTCGAACAGCGACGTGGCCAGGTTGGCCAGCAGCGCCTTCTGATGCGAGGACGACCCGCCGAGGCGAGGGCCCTTGGTGGGCTTGGGCATTGGAGACTCTCCTATTTTCCGAAAGAGCTATTGACTCGTCTAGAGCTGTTCGGTTTCGGCGTAGTCCTGGTCGTTGTCCAGGTCGTAGCCGGCGTCGCTGTTCCAGGTGCCGGTGGCAACGTCGTAGCCGGCGACCTCGGACGGATCAAACGTGGCCGGGCTGTCCTTGAGCGAAAGACCCAGCTGGTGCAGCTTGATCTTCACCTCGTCGATGGACTTCTGGCCGAAGTTGCGGATGTCCAGCAGATCGGACTCCGTGCGGGCGACGAGCTCGCCCACCGTGTGCACACCCTCGCGCTTGAGGCAGTTGTACGACCGCACCGTGAGGTCCAGGTCGTCGATCGGCAGCGCGAACGAGGCGATGTGGTCGGCCTCGGCCGGCGACGGCCCGATCTCGATACCCTCGGCCTCGACGTTGAGTTCCCGTGCCAGACCGAACAATTCGACCAGCGTCTTGCCCGCCGACGCCAGCGCGTCACGAGCTGTGATCGAGCTCTTGGTCTCGACGTCGAGGATCAGCTTGTCGAAGTCGGTTCGCTGCTCGACACGGGTCGCCTCCACCTTGTAGGTGACCTTGAGAACCGGCGAGTAGATGGAATCGACGGGGATACGGCCGATCTCGGCGCCCGACGCCTTGTTCTGCACAGCAGGCACGTAGCCGCGGCCACGCTCGACGACCAGCTCGACCTCGAGCTTGCCCTTGTCGTTGAGGGTTGCGATGTGCATCTCGGGGTTGTGCACCGTCACACCGGCAGGCGGGACGATGTCACCCGCGGTGACCTCACCCGGGCCCTGCTTGCGCAGGTACATGGTGACCGGCTCGTCCTCCTCGGACGACACGACCAGACCCTTGAGGTTCAGGATGATGTCGGTGACGTCTTCCTTGACGCCGGGGACGGTGGTGAACTCGTGCAGCACACCGTCGATGCGAATGCTGGTGACCGCCGCGCCGGGAATCGACGACAGCAGCGTGCGCCGAAGCGAATTGCCAAGGGTGTAACCGAATCCGGGCTCCAGCGGCTCGATGACGAACTGGGAGCGATCCTCGGCCTTGACCTCTTCGGACAGAGTGGGTCGCTGAGAGATCAGCATTGTTTCTTTCCTCCTTCACGGCACCCGCTATTTGATGCCGCGCATTCCCCTAGCAAGCTGGGGACCCCGCGCCGCCATCGGGACGGCCCGGGAAGCCTATTTACTTCGAGTAGAACTCGACGATCAGCTGCTCGCTGAGCGGAACGTCGATCTGCGCCCGCTCCGGCAGCTGGTGCACCAGGATGCGTTGACGCTCCCCCACGACCTGCAGCCAGCCCGGGATCGGACGGTCACCCGCCGTCTCCCGCGCGACCTCGAAAGGCAAAGTGTTGAGCGACTTGTCCTTCGCGTCGATGATGTCGTACTGCGACACCCGGTAGCTCGGGATGTCCACCTTGACACCGTTGACGGTGAAGTGACCGTGGCTGACCAGCTGGCGCGCCATCCGGCGGGTACGCGCCAGGCCAGCGCGATACACCACGTTGTCCAGGCGGGTCTCCAGGATCTGCAGCAGGGCCTCACCGGTCTTGCCGGCTGAGCGGTTCGCCTCTTCGTAATACCGGCGGAACTGCTTCTCCATCACGCCGTAGGTGAAGCGTGCCTTCTGCTTCTCCTGTAGCTGCTGGCGGTATTCGCTCTCCTTGACCCGCGCGCGGCCGTGCTGGCCGGGCGGATACGGACGCTTCTCGAACGACTGGTCACCACCGACGAGGTCGATGCCCAGGCGGCGCGACTTGCGGGTCGCGGGTCCGGTGTAACGAGCCATGACTTCTGTCTCCTCCTAGACCCTGCGCCGCTTCGGCGGACGGCAGCCGTTGTGCGGCTGCGGCGTGACATCGGCGATGGCGCCGACCTCGAGGCCGGCGGCCTGCAACGACCGGATGGCGGTTTCGCGGCCAGAGCCCGGACCCTTGACGAACACATCGACCTTTTTCACGCCGTGCTCCTGCGCCTTGCGGGCGGCGTTCTCGGCAGCCAGCTGCGCGGCGAACGGGGTCGACTTGCGCGAACCCTTGAAGCCGACGTGGCCCGACGACGCCCAGGCGATGACGTTGCCCTGTGGGTCGGTGATCGACACGATCGTGTTGTTGAACGTGCTCTTGATGTGGGCGGCGCCGTGCGGGACGTTCTTCTTTTCCCGGCGGCGGGTCTTCTGACCCTTCTTGGGTGCCGCTGTTCCCTTCTTCGGTGGCATCGGTTACCTGGCCTTCTTCTTGCCGGCGATGGTGCGCTTCGGGCCCTTGCGGGTACGCGCATTGGTCTTGGTCCGCTGGCCGCGCACCGGCATGCCACGGCGGTGCCGCAGACCCTGGTAGCAGCCGATCTCGATCTTGCGGCGGATGTCGGCCTGCACCTCGCGGCGCAGATCGCCCTCCACTTTGAGGTTGCCTTCGATGTAGTCGCGCAGGTGGGTCACCTGATCGTCGGTCAGGTCCTTGGTGCGCGTGTTCCGGTCGATGCCGGTGGCTTCCAGGATCTCCTGGGAGCGGGTACGGCCGATGCCGTAGATGTAGGTCAGCGCGATCTCCATGCGCTTATCGCGCGGGAGGTCGACGCCCACAAGTCGGGCCATGGGTGTGCCATTCCTTCTGTTGCGGAGGTCTGGTCCCAGTCCGTTCCCTCATCTGATGGGGTCCGGCCTCCGTGCCGGACGTCGGATGATGCTCTTCGCGCGAGCGCTCATCGCTGGCGAGCGGCCGATCCGCTCGGTGGTACTGGGATTTCGTCATTAAGTTGTGAATTGAGCCGAAACTCGGCTATCTGCTCGTCGCGCAAGCGCTCGTCGCCGACTAACCTTGCCTCTGCTTGTGGCGCGGATCGGAGCAGATCACCATGACCCGCCCATGCCGGCGGATCACCCTGCACTTATCGCAAATGGGCTTGACGCTCGGGTTCACCTTCACGGCTCGTCGATCCTTCTGTGCTTCTCGGTGACTCGCGCAAGCGCTCGTCACATCGTCGTCGTTTTTACTTGTACCGGTAAACAATGCGGCCCCGGGACAGGTCGTAGGGAGACAGCTCCACCACGACGCGGTCCTCGGGCAGGATGCGGATGTAGTGCTGCCGCATCTTGCCGCTGATGTGGGCGAGAACCTTGTGTCCGTTCTCCAGCTCAATGCGGAACATCGCATTGGGCAGGGGTTCGACCACGCGACCCTCGACCTCGATGGCACCGTCTTTCTTGGCCATGTCCTCCGTTGTCCCTGAATCGTTGGCGCCACGTCGTCGCCTTGGCGGCGACAATGCTTCCTGCGCGGCGCAGCATTGGCTCCGACTACAAAACGTGAGCCAGTAGTCGGAAATTCCGGAACAGGGGCACGCAAGAGCCGGCGCGGATGCCGCACCGTTGCTCCATACTACCTGCTCGGGGGCCCGCCCCAAAATCGCTGAAGTGCCAGGCCAGCGCGTTCCTCCTGACCGGATAACCGCTGGACGACGGGAGCATACTTATAACCGATGACTGGACCAGTCTCTGCTCCCCGTAAACCCGTAATACTGACCGTCGACGACGACCCCGCGGTGTCCCGCGCCGTCGCCCGTGACCTGCGCCGCCACTACGGCGAGCGCTACCGAATCGTCCGGGCCGAGTCCGGCCAGGACGCCCTGGAAACCCTCAACGAACTCAAGCTGCGCGGTGACACCGTCGCAGTGTTCGTCGCCGACTACCGGATGCCGCAGATGAGCGGCATCGAGTTCCTCGAAGAGGCGATGGACATCTACCCCCTCGCGCGCCGGGTGCTGCTGACGGCGTACGCCGACACCCACGCCGCGATCGACGCGATCAACGTCGTCGACCTGGACCACTACCTGCTCAAGCCGTGGGACCCACCGGAAGAGAAGCTGTATCCGGTGATCGACGGGCTCCTCGAGGCGTGGCACGCCATCGGCGACCGGGCCATTCCGCACACCAAGGTGATCGGGCACCGCTGGAACGAGCGGTCCTGGGAGGTGCGTCAGTTCCTGGCCCGCAACCAGCACTCGTTCCGCTCGTTCATGGCCGACGAGCCGAAGGGCAAGCAGCTGCTCGATGCCGCCGGTCTGGACGGTTACCAGTTGCCCGTGGTGATCACCGAGCAGGGCGAGACGCTCATCGAGCCGTCGAATGCCGAACTCGCCGCAATGCTCGGACTGTCCACGAGCCCGTCGCTGGAGATGTACGAGCTCGCGGTCATCGGCGGCGGACCTGCCGGCCTCGCGGCCGCCGTGTACGGCGCCTCGGAGGGCCTCAAGACCGTGCTGATCGAGGAGACCACGACGGGCGGACAGGCCGGTCGCAGCTCGAGGATCGAGAACTACCTCGGCTTTCCGACCGGCGTTTCGGGCGCCGAGCTGACCACGTCGGCACGCCGCCAGGCCGAGCGCTTCGGCGCCGAGGTCATCACCACCCGTAAGGCGGTCCGGCTGCAGGCCGGGGACAGCGGCACGGCGCGCATGATCGAGTTCGAGGACGGCAGCAGCGTCGCCGCCCAGGCCGTCATCCTCGCCACCGGCGTCGACTACCGCCAGCTGCAGGTGACCGGGTGCTGGGACGACCCCGACGACCCCGCGTGCAATTACGTGGGTCGCGGCGTCTTCTACGGCGCGTCGGTTGCCGACTCCTCGGAATGCAAGGGCGAGGACGTCTACATCGTGGGCGGCGCGAACTCGGCGGGTCAGGCGGCGATGTACATGTCCCGCTCAGCGAAATCGGTGACGCTGCTCGTGCGTGGGCCGTCGCTCGAGGCGTCGATGTCCTACTACCTGATCCAGCAGATCGAGAAGAACGACAACATCACCGTCCGAACCTGTACCGAAGTCATCGACACGCTCGGCGAGGACGACCACCTCACCGGCCTTGTGTTGTTCAACAAGCAGAGCGGCGAGAAGGAAACGGTGGAATGCGACCGGCTGTGCTGCTTCATCGGCGCCGAGCCGCGCACCGAATGGCTCGACGTGGTGGCCAAGGACGACCACGGGTTCATCCTGTCCGGCCCCGACCTCAAGGACGTCAGCGGCTGGACGCTGGACCGTCCGCCGCACCACTTGGAAACAAGTGTGCCCGGTGTGTTTGTTGCAGGTGATGTGCGTGCCGAATCAGCCAAGCGGGTGGCAGCGGCCGTCGGCGAAGGGTCGATGGCAGTGATGTTGGTGCACCGGTATTTGGCCGAGGCCTAGGAGAGCGACATGGGCGAGAAATGCCTGCCTGGCGAACTGCGGACGCTGTTCCTGTTCGAGGCGTTGAGCGACGAACAGCTGCAGATGCTGTGCGACAACGGGCACATTCAGGTGTTCGAGCCTGGACCGGTCTGCACCGAGGGCGACCCCGCCACGTGCTTCTACGTAATGATCGACGGCGAACTGGTGATGTCCAAGCGCTCCGGTGGGGTGGACATCGAGACCAACCGCACCACCCAGCGTGGCGTGTACTGCGGAGCTTGGTCGGCTTACGTGCCCGGAGAGGAGCACATCTACCAGGCGTCGGTGCGGGTGACCAAGCCGTCACGGTTCTTCGTGCTCGATGCGGACGCATTCTCCCGCTTCATGCAGACCCAGTTCCCGATGGCCGTGCACCTACTCGAGGGCCACATGGTCGGCGGCCTTCGTCAGCGCCAGATCATCGGCCAGCGGGAGAAGCTGCTGGCACTCGGCACGATCACCGCCGGTCTCACGCACCAGCTGAACAATCCGGCGGCGGCCACCGCACGCGCCGTCGCGGATCTTCGCGAGAAGGTGGCCGGGATGCGACACAAACTGGCGATGCTGGCTGACGGCAAATTCACCCCAGAGGCGTTGCGGGTGCTGGTCAGCATCCAGGACGAGGTGGCCGAGCAAGTCGCCAAGTCCAAGAGCGTGCAGTTGACCGCGCTGGAGGCCGCGGACCGCGAGGAGCAGATCGGCGACTGGCTCGAGGACCACCAAATTTCTGGCGCCTGGGATTTCCCGCCGACCTTCGTTGATGCCGGCCTGGACATCGACTGGCTTGAACGTGTTTCGGCCTCGGTGGACGAGGTCGACGCGTCCGCTTCGCTGCAGGGCGCCATCGGTTGGCTGAGATACACCATCGAGACCGAACTCTTGATGAACCAGATCGCCGAGGCGAGCAAGCGGATCTCGGCACTTCTCGCCGGAGCCAAGCAGTACTCGCAGATGGACCGCGCGCCGTATCAGGTATCCGACGTTCACGAACTGTTGCACAGCACGATGAAAACGATCTTCGGCGACAAGGTCGGCAACGACAAGCCGGTTAAGCTGGTCAAGGAGGTGGACAAGTCGCTGCCCCAAATCGCTTGCTACCCAGGTGATTTAAACGAAGTGTGGAGCAACATCATCCATAACGCAATCCAAGCCATGGACGGCCAGGGCACGTTGACTATCCGAACCATGCGTCACGGCGAGGACATGGTCCGGGTTGAGATCTGCGACGACGGCCCCGGTATCGCCGAAGACATCAAGGAGCGGATTTTCACGCCCTTCTTCACCACCAAACCGTTCGGCGAAGGCACCGGGCTGGGGCTGGATCTGGCTCGCCGGATCGTCGTGGAAAAGCACCACGGCGATATCCGGGTGGAGTCGACGCCAGGCAACACGAAGTTCATCGTCCTGCTGCCTCTTGTGGCCCCCGCCCCGGAGCTGCCGACGCCGACGGAGCTTGCGGCCGCGACGGAATAGTCGCAACCGGGGCCAGGGTTGACCGAACCATGACTGACATCACACCTGACGGCTCCTCGCGCGAGCGCTCGTCGCAGCAGAAACCCAACCTCGGCCGATTCGGATCGTTCGGACGCGGAGTAACTCCGGAACAAGCAAAGGAGATCGAGGCGCTGGGCTACGGCGCCGTGTGGGTCGGCGGTTCGCCGCCGGCCGAGTTGGACTGGGTCGAACCGATCCTCGAGAAGACCACCACGCTTCAGGTCGCCACGGGCATCGTCAACATCTGGACCGCGGACGCCGGACCCGTCTCCGAGTCCTTTCACCGCATCGACAAGGCCTACCCCGGTCGCTTCCTGCTGGGCATCGGCGTCGGCCACCCCGAGGCAGGACACGAGTACCGCAAGCCGATCGATGCGCTCAACGAGTACCTCGACAAGCTCGACCAGTACGGCGTGCCGAAGAACCGCCGAGTGGTCGCGGCGCTGGGCCCGCAGGTGCTCAAGCTCTCGGCGCGGCGCAGCGCCGGTGCACACCCGTACCTGACGACGCCCGAACATACCGCTCAGGCCCGAGAGCTCATCGGCCCCGACGCATTCCTCGCGCCCGAGCACAAGGTCGTGCTGACCACCGACGCGGAGAAGGCCCGCGCGGTCGGCCGCAAGGCGCTCGAGATCTACCTCAACCTGACGAATTACCTCAACAACTGGAAACGGCTGGGCTTCACCGACGAAGACGTGGCCAAGCCGGGCAGCGATCGGCTCGTCGACGCGGTCGTCGCCTACGGCACCACCGACGCCATCGCGGCACGGCTGAAGCAACACCTCGACGCCGGCGCGGACCACGTGCCGGTGCAGGTACTGACGTCCGCCGACAAGCTGGTGCCTGCTCTTGCCGAACTCGCCGGGCCGCTCGGCCTGCAGTGAGCATTCGACCGAAGGGGAACTGAATGACAGAGCTCAAGCCCGAGCTGGGCCGTTACGGCGTGTGGATTTTCGGGGCTCCCGAACCCGAGCTGGCCGTCGAAATCGAGAAACTCGGATACGGCGCCGTGTGGATCGGAGGCTCGCCCGCGGGTGACCTGAACTACGTCGAGCCGATACTCGAGCGCACCAACACGCTGCAGGTCGCCACCGGAATCGTGAACGTCTGGACTGCGCCGGCCAAACAAGTCGCAGACGCCTACAAACGCATCGAAGACGCATACCCTGGGCGGTTCCTGCTCGGCATCGGCATCGGGCATCCGGAACACACCGAGGAGTACCGCAAGCCCTACGACGTGTTGGTCGAGTACCTCGACGTACTCGACGCCGAGTGCGTTCCGACCAGCAGGCGCGTCATCGCGGCGCTGGGGCCGAAAGTGTTGAAGCTGGCAGCCCAGCGCGGCGCGGGTGCACACCCGTACCTCACGACGCCGGAGCACACCGCGCAGGCGCGCGATCTGATCGGCGGGACGGTGTTTCTGGCTCCGGAGCACAAGGTGGTGCTCACGACCGACACCGACGAGGCCCGTGCAATCGGCCGCAAGACGGTCGACTTCTACCTGAATCTGAGCAACTACCTGAACAGTTGGAAGCGACTCGGCTTCACCGACGCCGACCTGGCCAAGCCGGGCAGCGACAAGCTGATCGACGCGGTGGTCGCGTACGGCACCGCCGACGACATCGCCAAACGGCTAGGCGAGCACCTGGACGCGGGCGCCGATCATGTCGCGATCCAGGTGCTGGGTGGGTCGGACAAGCTGTTGCCGACGCTGACAGAGCTGGCCGGACCGCTCGGTCTGAAAGGCTGAACGTAGCCCGGGGCGGCGCATGTTGCTCTAGATTCCGTCAGCATTGGTGACGGTCTGTGAATCTACAGCTCTTTGCTCACCATCGCTGCGGCCTGCGGATACCGCACGCTCCAGCCGCTGCGGCCCGCTAGGCTTTGACCATGCGGTTGCTGGTGACAGGTGGCGCGGGGTTCATAGGCGCGAATTTCGTGCATAGCGCGGTGGGTGAGCATGCGGTGACGGTGCTTGACGCGCTGACCTATGCGGGCAGCCGCGAGTCGCTGGCGCCGGTCGAGAACGACATCCGCCTGGTGCAGGGTGACGTCACCGACGCGGACTTGGTGTCCACGCTCGTCGCCGAGGCCGACGCCGTCGTGCATTTCGCCGCGGAAACCCACGTCGACAATGCCCTTGCCCATCCCGAGCCGTTCCTGCGCGCCAACGTCGTCGGCACGTTCACGGTGTTGGAGGCGGTGCGCGCACACGGCGTGCGGTTACATCACGTGTCGACCGACGAGGTGTACGGCGACCTCGAACTGGATTCCGCACAACGGTTCACCGAGTCGACGCCGTACAACCCGTCAAGCCCGTACTCGTCGACGAAGGCAGCGGCCGACTTGCTGGTGCGCGCGTGGGTGCGGTCCTACGGTGTACGGGCGACGATCTCGAACTGCTCCAACAACTACGGCCCGTATCAACACGTGGAGAAGTTCATTCCCCGGCAGATCACCAATGTGCTGACCGGGCGGCGGCCCAAGCTCTACGGCAACGGCGCGAACGTTCGCGACTGGATCCATGTCGACGACCACAACAGCGCGGTGTGGCGGATCCTCGCCGACGGCCAGCTCGGTCGCACGTATCTCATTGGTGCAGAAGGAGAACGGGACAACCTGTCGGTGATGCGGACCATCTTGCGGCTGATGGGCCGTGACCCTGAGGACTTCGACCACGTCACCGACCGCGCCGGTCATGACCTTCGGTATGCAATCGACCCGTCACCGCTGTACAACGAACTGGGCTGGGGCCCGAAGCACACCGACTTCGAGGAAGGCCTGCGTGCCACCATCGAGTGGTATCGCGACAACGAATCCTGGTGGCGCCCACTGAAAGACGCGGTCGAGGCCGGCTACGAAGAGCGTGGCCAGTGAAGGCCCGCGAGCTGGCCGTCCCCGGTGCATGGGAGCTCACGCCGCAGGTGCACACCGACTCGCGTGGCCTGTTCTTCGAATGGTTCACCGATTCGGCGTTCACCGAATTCGCCGGACACCGGCTCGATCTGCAACAGGCCAACTGCTCGGTGTCGTCAGCGGGTGTGCTGCGCGGTGTGCACTTCGCACAGCTGCCGCCGAGCCAGGCGAAGTACGTCACGTGCCTGAACGGGTCGGTATTCGACGTGATCGTCGACATTCGGGTCGGTTCACCGACATTCGGGAAGTGGGATGCGGTGGTGCTCGACAACCGGCACCGCCGTTCGGTCTACCTCTCCGAGGGCCTGGGCCACGCTTTCCTTGCGCTGGACGATGATTCGACGGTGATGTACCTGTGCTCGGCGGGCTATGCGCCGGGGCGCGAGCACACCATCAACGCGCTCGACCCGGCGCTGGACATCGCCTGGCCCGCCGCAGACGGCGAGCCGATCATGTCCGATCGCGACCGCGACGCGCCCACACTTGCGCAGGTGCAGGCGGCGGGTCTGCTGCCGACGTGGGACGACACCTGCGCTTTCATCGACGAGCTGCGCGGGCCCTAGCTACCTCGCCGAGACGGTGTCTCTTGCGCAGGCCGACCGAGCAATACTAGGATGTCCTAGTATTCCGCTTTCGGCTGAGGGACAAGCTCATGACCACACAGATTTCGCATTTCATCAACGGCCAGCGCACGGTCGGACAGTCCAAGCGCACCGCAGACGTGATGAACCCCAACACCGGGGAAGTTCAGGCCAAGGCGCCCATGGCATCGGCGGCCGACGTCGACGCCGCGGTCGCCGGCGCGGTCGAGGCCCAGAAGGAGTGGGCCGCCTTCAACCCGCAACGCCGGGCCCGCGTGCTCATGCGGTTCATCGACCTGGTCAACCAGAACGCCAACGAACTGGCCGAGCTGCTGTCCCTCGAGCACGGCAAGACCCATGCCGACTCCCTCGGTGACATCCAGCGCGGTATCGAGGTGATCGAGTTCGCGGTCGGCATCCCCCACCTGCTCAAGGGTGAATTCACCGAGGGCGCTGGCACCGGCATCGACGTGTACTCGCTGCGCCAGCCCCTCGGCGTCGTCGCCGGCATCACCCCGTTCAACTTCCCCGCGATGATCCCGCTGTGGAAGGCCGGGCCCGCACTCGCGTGCGGCAACGCGTTCATCCTCAAACCCAGCGAGCGCGACCCCTCGGTGCCCGTCCGGCTGGCCGAGTTGTTCCTCGAAGCCGGCCTGCCGCCCGGGGTGTTCCAGGTGGTCCACGGCGACAAAGAGGCCGTCGACGCCATCCTCGAGCACCCGCACATCCAGGCCGTCGGCTTCGTCGGCAGCTCCGACATCGCGCAGTACATCTATTCGACCGCCGCCGCGCACGGCAAGCGGGCGCAGTGCTTCGGCGGCGCGAAGAACCACATGATCGTGATGCCCGACGCCGACCTCGACCAGGCCGTCGACGCGCTGATCGGCGCAGGCTACGGCAGCGCCGGTGAGCGCTGCATGGCGATCAGTGTCGCGGTGCCCGTCGGCGAGCAGACCGCAGAACGGTTGCGCGCCAGACTCGTTGAACGGGTCAACAACCTGAGGGTGGGCCACAGCCTCGACCCGAAGGCCGACTACGGTCCGTTGGTAACCGAGGCGGCGCTCAAACGGGTGCGCGATTACATCGACCAGGGCGTTGCGGCAGGCGCCGAGGCCGTCGTCGACGGCCGTGAACGCACGAGCGACGACCTGCAGTTCGGCGACGCCAACCTCGAGGGCGGCTACTTCATCGGCCCGACGCTGTTCGACCACGTCACCCCCGACATGTCGATCTACACCGACGAGATCTTCGGCCCGGTGCTGTGCATGGTTCGCGCAAGGACCTACGAAGAAGCACTGGCGCTTCCTTCTCAGCACGAATACGGCAACGGCGTTGCGGTTTTCACCCGTGACGGCGACACCGCACGCGACTTCGTGTCCCGGGTGCAGGTCGGCATGGTCGGCGTGAACGTGCCGATCCCGGTGCCCGTCGCCTACCACACCTTCGGCGGCTGGAAGCGGTCCGGCTTCGGCGACCTCAACCAGCACGGCCCGGCGTCGATCATCTTCTACACCAAGGTCAAGACGGTAACGCAGCGTTGGCCCGCGGGTAGCCACGGCGCCGAGTTCGTCATCCCCACTATGAAATAGAGCTGAAGTATCCGCATGGATCTTTTCGGTCTGGACGACGACGAACGCGTGATTACCGAGACGGCGGCCGCGTTCGCCGAAAAGCGCCTCGCACCATACGCATTGGAGTGGGACGAGAAACACCACTTCCCCACCGACGTATTGCGCGAGGCGGCCGAGCTCGGCATGGCGGCCATCTACTGCCGCGACGATGTCGGAGGCAGCGAGCTGCGTCGGCTCGACGCGGTGCGCATCTTCGAGGAGCTCGCGAAGGCCGACCCGACCATCGCGGCGTTCCTGTCGATCCACAACATGTGCGCATGGATGGTCGACACATTCGGCACCCATGAACAACGCAAGTCGTGGGTGCCGCGGCTGGCGTCGATGGAGGCCATCGCCAGTTACTGCTTGACCGAGCCCGGCGCGGGGTCCGACGCAGGCGCGTTGCGCACCAAGGCCGTCCGCGAAGGCGGCGACTACGTCATCGACGGCGTCAAGCAGTTCATCTCCGGTGCGGGGATATCCGATGTGTATGTCGTGATGGCCCGCACCGGTGGCGAGGGTCCCCGCGGCATCTCGGCGTTCGTGGTCGAAAAGGGCACGCCGGGACTGAGTTTCGGTGCCGACGAGCAGAAGATGGGCTGGAACGCGCAGCCGACCGCCCAGGTCGTCTTCGAAGGCGTTCGGGTGCCTGCCGACGCAATGCTGGGCGGCGCGGACGGCGAAGGCACCGGATTCGCCATCGCGATGAACGGCCTGAACGGCGGACGCATCAACATAGCCGCGTGTTCGCTGGGCGGCGCGCAGGCCGCGTTCGAAAAGGCGTCGGGTTATCTGGCCGACCGGCAGGCGTTCGGCGGCTCGTTGCTCGACGAGCCCACCGTGCGGTTCACACTCGCCGACATGGCCACGGCCTTGCAGACATCGCGAACCCTGTTGTGGCGCGCGGCAACCGCGCTCGACAACAACCACCCCGAAAAGGTGGAGCTGTGCGCGATGGCCAAGCGCTACGTCACCGACGCGTGCTTCGACGTGGCCGATCAGGCGCTGCAGTTGCACGGCGGCTACGGCTACCTGCGCGAGTATGGGCTGGAGAAGATCGTCCGCGACCTGCGGGTGCACCGAATCCTCGAGGGAACCAACGAAATCATGCGCGTGGTCATCGGTCGGGCTGCCGCGGGCCGAGCCCGCAAATCGGCAGAGGCCGCCCGGGCCCGCGCATCCGCATAGGAGATCAAATGTCGACAGTTGCGTTCTTGGGATTGGGCCACATGGGCGGCCCGATGGCGGCGAACCTCGTCGCGGCCGGGCACACGGTGCGTGGCTTCGACCCGGTCGCCGCACTGAAGGAAGCCGCCGCCGACAAGGGCACACAGGTCTTCGACAGCGGCACCGAGGCAGTAGCCGATGCCGACGTGGTGATCACGTCGCTGCCCAACGGCGACGTCGTCAAGGCCTGTTACGCCGAAGTGCTGCCCGCCGCCAAACCCGGCACCCTGTTCATCGACACGTCAACGATCTCCGTCGATGATGCCCGGACGATCCATGCGCAGGCGACCGAGGGCGGGTTCGCGCAACTCGACGCCCCGGTCTCAGGCGGTGTGAAGGGCGCGACCGCGGGCACCCTGGCGTTCATGGTCGGCGGTGAAGACGAGGCGGTTGAACGTGCGCGACCTGTGCTGGAACCCTTGGCGGGCAAGATCATTCATTGCGGCGCCTCAGGCACCGGCCAAGCCGCCAAGCTGTGCAACAACATGGTGCTGGCAGTCCAGCAGATCGCGGTCGGCGAGGCGTTCGTGCTGGCGGAAAAGCTGGGTTTGTCCGCGCAGTCGCTGTTCGACGTGATCACCGGCGCGACCGGCAACTGCTGGGCCGTGCACACGAATTGTCCTGTGCCCGGACCGGTTCCGACCTCACCGGCCAACAACGACTTCAAGCCCGGCTTCGCGACCGCGTTGATGAACAAGGACATCGGCCTGGCCATGGACGCGGTCAGCTCGACCGGTTCGTCTGCGCCGCTCGGTAGCCACGCCGCCGAGATCTACGCTAAGTTCGCCGCCGACCACGCCGACAAGGACTTCAGCGCGGTCATCGAAATGATCCGCAAAGGTTAGGCCCGGGCCCGAGCACGTCGCGGAACAGCGCCTGGCGGAGGGCCAGTTCTCTCGGATCGCTCACCCGGAAGAGGCCCATCCGGTTCATCACGTAACCGAACCCGATGCCGGTGACCGGGTCGGCGAATCCGAACGAGTCTCCGGCACCAGGGGTTCCGAATGCGAGTACGTCGCGGAAGCCGCCCCACAGGTCGACGACCTTGCGGCCATCGCGGTAGACCGGGACGGCGGCACCAACCTCCCGACCGCCGCTCAGATTGCGACGAAATGCGTCGGCAACTTTCCCGTTGCCCAGCCGACGTCGGCGGGTTTCGAGGTGCTAGGCGGCAGACCTCTTGTGCGCGGCCCACCAGCGGCCGTGCAGGCGTTGGCAATCCGCAATCAGCAGCGGCTCACCGCTGCTGTAGTCGGGCGCGCACCGCCACCGCGGCCGGGATATCGGGTGTGCCGTCGCCCGTGATGACGACGGTCGCCAGACCCGCGCAGGTCGCCGCGCGCAGTCCCGAGGCGGAACCCGTAACGGCGAGCGCGTTCTCGGCGGGTATCCCGAGCTCCCACAAAGCGTTTTGGTACGCCTCGCGATCCGGCACGGGCTTGTTCACGTCGTCAGCGGTCACGACCGTTTCGACCAGGCCATCGCCGACGAGTTGTCGTATCAGTGGCTCGGCCCAGCTTCGCGGGCCGTTTGTCACCACACCCACCCAGACGCCTGCGGCGAACGCGTCCATCACGAGGTCGACAAGACCGGGTCGAGGCGCCAGGTCCGCGTCGCGGATCAGCTCCTCGAACATCATGGTCTTGGTCGTGTAGATCTCGTCGGCAAGCAACTCGGTCAGCACATCGCATTCCGTGGCGATGCCGCGCTTGCGGAGCTCGGCCGAGACGCGCTGCCGCTCGTCACTGAGGGCCAACAGCTTCCGGTATCGGCCGACGGACCACTGGAAATCCAGGCCGTGCGCCGCGAAGGCCGCGTTGAACGCCACGCGGTGACCGTCGCATTCAATGTCGGTCAGGGCGTCGAGGTCGAAGATCACGGCGCGCAGCGGATACACAACGCTTTGGGTCGGCGCGGTGGCATCCCACCAGAACCGACCTGCCCGCCACGTTTTCTCCTGCGTTGTAGGCATGTGGATAGAGTGGCTTACCTCACAGGCATCGGTCCTCCCCCAATTGGGGGATCGTGCAGGCCAAGTTCTTCTACCTCACGAAATGCCCAGTTCTAAGGTGGTGCCATGACGGCCAGCAGCCCTCCGGTGCGTCTTGTGCTGGTCGATGACCACGAGATGGTCATCGAGGGCCTCAAGGCGATGCTCGCGGCCTTCGAGGATCGCGTGCAGGTGGTCGGCCAGGCCGTCGGCGCTGAGCGGGCGCTCAGCGTGATCGACGACCTCGACCCCGACATCGTGCTGTGCGACGTCCGCATGCAGGGGTCCAGCGGACTGGACCTGTGCCTGGAGCTGCGCGAGCGGGACCCGAAGCGCAAGGTCGTGATGCTGTCGGTCTACGACGATGAGCAGTACCTCTTCCAGGCGTTGCGCGTCGGCGCGTCGGGCTATCTGCTGAAAAGCATCAGCAGCGACGAGCTGGTCCGTCAGCTCGAGTTCGTGCACGGCGGCGAGACGGCGATCGACCCGGGCATGGCCGCGAGGGCGGTCGACACGGCGGCCCGGCTGCAGCGCGACGAATTCTGGCCGGGCGCTCGGCAGGGCCTGACACAGCGCGAAAGCGAGATCCTGTCGTTCGTCGTCAACGGGCTTTCCAACCGCGCCATCGCCGCCAAGTTGGTCATCGGCGACGAGACCGTGAAGTCTCACCTTCGGTCGATCTACCGCAAGCTCGGCGTCAGTGACCGCACCGGCGCCGTCGCGACCGCGCTGCGGGAAGGGATCTACCAATGAAGCACGGAGCGTGAGCGACAAATGAAGCACGGAGCGTGAGCGACAGATGAGGCACGGCGCCCGCCCACCAAATGCCGTCCGCGACCTCGTCGACGCCGACCGCGAACTCGCACTCCTGCGCGAGCTGATCCAGGCCGCGTCGAAGGGGCCCGGCGTCGAACCGCTCGCCGCCGCGGCGGCACGGATGATCACCGCCGCCACCGCCAGCGATGTGTGCTTCGTTCACGTGCTCGACGACACCGAGCGGTCGCTGACGCTCGCGGGGGCGACACCCCCGTTCGACGCCGAGGTCGGCAAGATCCGGCTGCCGCTGGGCCAGGGCATTTCGGGTTGGGTGGCCAGCCACCGCGAGCCCGTGGTGATCAGTCACGACAAGGAGGCCGACCCGCGGTACATGCCGTTTGAGTCGTTGCGCGGCAAGGACTTCACGTCGATGGTGTCGGTGCCGATGGAGACCGATCCGGGCGGCCTGGTCGGGGTCCTTAACGTGCACACCGTCGAACGCCGCGAATTCACCGAGCGCGATGTCGAACTGCTGCTCGTCATCGGCCGGCTGATCGCGGGGGCGTTGCATCAGGCCCGGCTGCACAGGCAGTTGGTGGCCCGCGAACGCGCGCACGAGAATTTCGTCGAGCAGGTCATCGAGGCGCAGGAGATCGAGCGGCGCCGGCTCGCAGGCGACATCCACGACGGCATCTCGCAGCGGCTCGTCACGCTGTCATACTGGCTCGACGCGGCGACGCGGGCCGTCGCCGATCCGGAGATGGTGGCCGAGCAGCTCAGTAAGGCGCGCGAGCTGGTCGACCTGACCTTGCAGGAGGCTCGTGCGGCGATGAGTGGGCTGCGACCACCCGTGCTCGACGACCTCGGGCTGTCCGGCGGGCTGGCCAGCCTGGCCCGGTCGATCCCGCAGATCGACATGGAGGTCGACCTCGACGACACCCGGCTGCCCGACCACATCGAGCTCGCGCTTTACCGCATCGCCCAGGAATGCCTGCAGAACGTCGTCAAGCACGCCAATGCCACGAGAGCGCGCCTGACGTTCTTCGTCAACAGCGACACCGCCCGCCTTGAAATCATCGACGACGGTGTGGGTTTCGACACTTTCGAGCATCCGCTGGGCGGCGATGAGATGGGCGGCTACGGTCTGCTGTCGATGGCCGAACGCGCCGAAATCGTCGGTGGCAGGCTCAACATCCGGTCACGCCCGGGTTCGGGGACCGCGGTGACGGCAACGATCCCGCTGCCGACGCAGCTCACCGAAGCGGAAGCCAGGGCTGCTAACACGCGGACTTAGCGACCGGGAATGCTATTTCGGCGCAAGGGTGCAGTCGGACTGCCGATGTTCGTCGATCGCAGCGACCACATCCCCGGCGATCTCCGAGAGCGTGGCGAGACGCTCTGCACCGAGGACGTCGACAAAGAGCTGCCGGACGCGAGCGGCGTTCGCCGGAGCGCAGGCCTTGATCGCGTTCGAGCCGGCATCGGTCAGCACGATCTCCGGATACCGGTTACCGCCCGGCTCCCTCGCGATCAAGCCTCGTTTCTCCATGCGGCTGAGGTGATGCGACAGGCGGCTCTTCTCCCACTGCGTGGCATCGGCCAACTCGACCGCGCGCATCCGACCGCTCGATGACTCCGACAAGTTAACCAGGATCTCGAAGTCCGACCCCGACAAGCCGAACTCGCGCTGTAAGTGCTGAGCCAGGTGCCGCTCCAAGCCGTGCTGCATCTCCACATACCGGCGCCATGCGCGCTGTTCGTCCTCGGTGAGCGACCAGTTGTCCGGCATGGAGTCGATGCTAGCCGATCAGGTTGACATATCAACACATGCGAACCTACGGTGGCGAGTGGTTGATATATCAACCTAATCAGAGGAGTTGTCATGACCGAGAAGAAGATCATCGCCGTCGTCGGCGCCACAGGTTCACAGGGCCCCGCGCACGCCCGACGACGAAGCCGCACGGACCCGGGGCGAGATGGAACTCGCCCAGGCAGAGGCCGCCGCGAAGGCGGCACGCGCCGAGGGTGTGGGCCATGTCATCTGGTCCACGCTGGAGGACCCAGGAAGCACTTCGGCGACGACGAGCGCGTCCCCACGGTGGACGGGCGTTACAAGGTGCCGCAGCTTCGATGTGAAGGCGGAGGCTGACGAGCTGTTCGACAAGTACGACGTGCCGACGACATTCCTGCGCACTGCCGGCTACTTCGAGGGTTTCGCGAGCGCTTGGCGCCGGTTCGCGACCCGAACGGCGAGTTGGTGTTGACGTTGCCGATTGCCGACCGGCCGATGTCGGGTATCGCCGTCGAAGATATCGGGAGATCGGCGCTGGGCGTCTTCAAGCGCGGCGACGAGTTCATCGGGCAGACCGTGAGCATCGCAGGCGGGCATTTGACCGGTGGCCAGTACGCGGCGGCACTGACGGATGCGTTGGGCGAGCGCGTCGCCTACCGGCCACTGGGTTTCGACGAGTTCCGCGGTTTGGGATTTCCGGGCGCGGTCGAGATGGGCAACATGTTCCAGTACTACGCCGAGGACTCGAAGCGATTCACGGGCGACCGGAATCTGGCGGCGGTGCGGAAATTGAATCCCGAGCTGCAGTCCTTCCGCGACTGGCTCGCCGTGCACGCCAGCGAGATTCGGTGTGACCCTAGAAGTCGCCGGCGTGGCGGCGCAGCGTCTCGATGGAATTCGCGAGTGCCCGCGACTCTTCGTCGGACATTCCGATATCGGCGAACACCTCGTTGTTGAGCGTGACGGTCGCGTCCTCGACCGTGGAGCGGCCGAGATCGGTGATCTGCACCAGCGTGGTGCGGCCGTCGGTGGGATGTGGGATTCGCTCCACCAGCCCGTCGGCCTCCAACCGGCGGATCGCGTGCGTGACGCTGGTGACGTGCACCTGCAGCCGGTCGGACGCCTTGGTGATCGGCAGCGCGCCGGTGCGGCTGAACGCCAGCAGCCGCAGCAACTCGTACCGGGAAAAGCTCAGGTCGTAGGGCCGCAGCGTGGTCTCGACGCGGGCCAGCAGGATCTGGTGCGCCCGCATCACCGATGTCACCGCGACCATGCCGTCGGCGACATCGCCCCAGCCGGATCGGTCCCAATTGGCGCGCGCCAACGCGATCGGATCACGCTCATCCGGTTGCGAGGCCACGCCTCTTCATACCGCATGCACCGGCCAATACCGGGCAGATCTCAGCGCATTGCGATCGGCGCCACCGCGGCCAGCACCGCGCGGGAGGACTGCCGGCTGCCGACGGTTATGCGCACGCTGCCATCGGCGTAGTTGCGGACCTGCAATCCGGTGCCGTCGAACACGTCCCGCCACGGCTGGCGCCAGGGCGGCAGGTAGACGAAGTTCGCATGGCTGTCGGTGCTGTATACACCCATCGACCTCAACCGCATCCGCATGTACCGCCGCTCGGCGGCGATCATCCGAATGCGTTGCCGCAGCTGGGTTTCCGCATCATACGAGGCCGCCACCGCCACCAGGCTAGTGATTCCGATTCCGAACGGCGGTTGCATCGTCCACAGTCGGCGGGCCAGATCCGGAGCGCAGAAGCCGTAGCCGATCCGCAGGCCGGCCAGTCCGTAGGCCTTCGAGAAGGTGCGCAGCACCACGACATTCGGGTACCGCTCGACGAGTGTGGGCGCGTCGATCCGGTACTCCGGCGACAGGAACTCGACGTACGCCTCGTCCAGCACGACCACCGTGTCCGACGGAACTCGCCGCAAGAAGCGCTCGATGTCGGCGGCGGGCTCGATGGTGCCGGTCGGGTTGTGCGGCCGGCACACGACGACCACCCTCGCATGCGCGGCCGCGTCGGCCATGGCGTCCAGATCGTGGTGGCCGTGCACATCCAGCGCCACGGTGACCGACTGCAGCCGCGTCATCTCGGCGAAGATCGGATATCCGTCGAACGTCGGCGACGTCATCACCATCTTCTCGCCCGGGCTCGTGACAGCATGCAGCACCTGCAGGATCACACCCGTCGCCCCGGCGCCGATCACCACCTGCTCGTCGCGCACCCCGACGCGCCCTGCGATCAACGAGCGCAATCGCTCCGGCAGGTACTCCGGATAGCGGTTGGCCGCGTCGATGGACTCGATCAGCGCAGACCGCACCGCGGGCAGCGGCGGAAACGGATTCTCGTTGAGCGACAATGCCAACGGGTTCAGCGCGCTGGGCAGCGCACCAACGGCATCGGTCACTTCGCGCTTGAGCGTGGGCATCAGTCGCGACCGCCCCACTTGATCGCGGCAGCGCCGGCGAAGTCACCGGCATGCGCGAACGCCGCCATCATCACTATGTCGCCCTTCTTGAGCGCGCCATCCGAGATGGCCCGGTCGAGGTTGATCGGGATGCCTGCGGCGAACAGGTTGCCGCAGTCGTCGAACGTGTCAACGTGGCGTTCCTTCGGCAGCTCCAGCGCCTCGCGCCAGTTCCGCAGAAACACCCGGTTGGGCTGGTTTGTGACGAGCAGGTCAAGATCCTTGGGCTGCATGCCGATTCGGTCGCAGACCGCATACGCGACCTCGGGCACCTGACGGTTGCCTCGCGCCAGCACCTTGGTGATCTTGCTTTCGGTGAATCCGATGGAGCCCTCGCCCGGACCCGCCGCCCAGTACTTCCGCGGCGGGTCGAAGTTCGCCGTCATGTCGCCGGCGTACTCGCCGTAGGTGCGGCACTCCACGTCGAGGATCGGCGATTCGTCCGACAACGTCACCAACCCGACCGCCGCGCCGTCGCCGGGCACCGACGCCTGTGCCTTACGGCGCACAGTCGGCTGATCGAACACCTGGCCTGCCGTATTCTGCGCGACAGCGATCATCGCCGTCTGCCCCTCACCCGAGGCCAGCAGGTTACGCGCCACCTTGAGCCCCAGCACGAACGCCGCGCAGCCGCCGTTGTGCAGATCCAGCACCCAATTCGGCTTCATGCCAAGGCGATGCGCCATCCCGGCGCCGCCGCCGTAGAACGGCATGTCCGGCAGCTGGGTATGGGTGATGAGGATGTCGACGTTCGCGATGGTGTCCTGACCGTGGCGCTCGACCAGGCCTGCCGCGGCGCGATCCACCATGTCGATCGCGGTCTCGTCCTCGGCCACGTGGTGGCGGAACTTCGGCGCGCGGAACATCAGGTTGTCGCGCAGGTCGTCGGAGTCGGCGAACTGTGCGTAATAGTCCGCGCCGATCGGCTCCCCCGGCAGATACGTCGACAGGTCGACCAAGCTGACGGTCATTGGCATCCTCACTTCATCCAGGCCGGGGTCACCGGCAGGCCGTTGTGGTGGCGGTATTCGGCGATTGCCTTGAGGTTCTGCAGCTCAAGCAGATGGCCGGGGCCAAACATGTCCCAGAAGTCGCCGACCCACACGGGCCGCTTGGGCGGCGCGGCTTCCGGATAGGGGTTGTTGTCGTAGAACGGGTGGTGGCAGTTGGTCCACAGCACCACCGAACCGGGCTTGTCAAACACCAACTGCGCGTCGATGATCCGCATCAGGTAGATCATCCAGAGGTGCTTGCCCTGGTCCCACGCGCAGTGGTAGTCGACGGTCATGGCATCCCTGTTGGCCACCGTGCGGGTGAAGATCTTTGTCTCCGAACCCAATCGGTCATAGGCGAGCCACAGACCGGGTTCCTCGGTCGGCGTGAACCCTCGCAGGCTGTACGTCCATTCCTCCAGACAACGAGTGTCGGCCATGTAGTCGAATAGCTCGCCGGGCGGACAGTCGATATAGCTGTTGACGGTGCAGAATTCGCCGAACACCTCGTCGTGCGGGTACACCGACCGCATCATCTCCATGATGATGGGGGTGGCCTTCTCCCGAGGAGAGGTCTCGATGCGGACCACGTCATCGATCGGATCGGCAGTGCCCCTGTGAGCGGTGATGTCATCAAGTGCGGGCAATGGCATTGGAACGGTTCTCCTTCGTGATGGACGGTTGTTTCGCGGCATTGCCGAGAAAGTTTGCAAACGGCGGGATTTCGTCAGCCGAGCACTCGACGCTGACGACCGACGGGCCGTCGGCGTCCAGCGCGGTGCGCATAGCGTCGGGCAACTGACCGATGTCGTCGACATCGACCGACGCCAGGCCGGGAAACATCGCGGCCAGCCCGGCACCGAAACGGCTTGGCCCGAACCGGTTGTAGCTGTAGAGGTCGTCGTAGAACAGCTGCTCGCGAGTGACGCACATCGCGTGGGCGTGGTTGTCGAAGAGCAGGAACGTCACGGGAAGCCGGTACTGCAGCGCCGTGTGAATCTCCATGCCGTGCATGAGGAAGGAGCCGTCGCCGGCGATGACGACCGTTCGCCGCCTCTGCCGGTCGCCCTTAGCGCGAGCGCTCGCTCGCCCGAACGCCACGCCGACGCCGGCTCCAAAGCTGTACCCCATACCGCCCATGCCGAGAGCGACGATGAAGCGGCCGTCGCGTCGCACCGGTAGGTAGTGAATCGCTGAGGCACCAATGTTTCCCGCGTCGACGACGATGTCGGTCCCGTCCGGCAGAGCCGCGTCGAGCGCCGTCATCGCATCGCGGTAGCGGATCCCTGGACCACTGAACCGAGGCGGCTGTAGCTCGGTCCGCAGCACCGCGTCGGGCACCCGCACGCCGCGCGGCCTACCGCGTGACAGCGCCGAGGCCAGCAGTGACAACGAGGCGCGCAGATCGTCGGTGTGTACGTGGGTGCACGCCACGTACGGCGACGCCGATCCGATCGACAGCACCGGAACGGATGCCAGCGCGTCGTCCAGCCCGGCGCGCGACGTCACGCTCAGGCGGGTGCCCACGAGTAGGCACACCGCACTGTTGGCGATCGCCGCAGCAATCCCCGGGTGACCCATTACTCCGGTGACACCCAGCGCCGACGACGACCCCATCCCTGGTGTGCCTGCGACGTCCTTGGCATCGGGCACAGTGGCGATCCTGGCGCGCAACATCGCCCGCAGCTGCTCGAGTTCGACGCGCGCGTCGTCACGGGCGACCTGCTCACCGGCGATGATCGTGATCGGCCCGTCCGCGCGACGCAGTGCGAAAGCCATCGCATCTGGATCGCCCAGATATGTCGCGGCCAGCTCGAATCTGACACCGTTGGGACCGACCTCGGATTGCTGAATATCCTTGGGCAGCAACAACACTGCTGGTCCACCCGTTCGCGCGGCCGCGATCGCCTCGGGCAGCGCCGAGAGGATGTCCTCCGGCCGCACGACCCGCCGGCAAAACACCGACACCGCGGAGAACAGCGCCTCTGCGTTCAGCGCGCCGTTGCGGCCGCTGGTGTCCTGGAATGAGCCCCGACCGTCGAGCGTGGTCGGCGGTTGGCCGATCAGCGCCAGCACCGGCACCCGGCTGGCGAACGCCTCGCCCAGCCCCGGCACAGTGTTCAGGCAGCCGCCGCCCGAGGTGGCGGCCACGACGCCGAGCCCGGCCCCACTGCGGCTGTAGCCGTCGGCCATCGTGGCGGCGGAGAACTCGTGCTTGGCCAGCACCGCGGTGATGTCGTCACGGAAAAAGGCGGCGTCGTAGAGGTCCTCGATATTGGCGCCGTCGACACCGAAGATGTAGTCGACGCCACTCGCCGCGAGGTGCTCGACGATGTGGTCGACAACCCGATGCCTGCTGCCCATTTCTCACCCGCTTCTCCCGGCCCTACCCAGTGACACGACTCGCAACGGAGTTGGGTTCACTGAGTGGCCCGGATCACAGGTTCGATCAGCTAATTGCCGACCAGAAGTGCTGCCCCAGAGTTGCTTTCAGTGTGCTGGACACAGGCTTTCAGTGTGCTGGACAGAGAATGGAGTCAATTCGTGGGCACGGTCGACCCGAGTACCGACTGCGGAGCAGGTACCGCGCGACATCGGAGTTTTCGCTGAGACAGCGGTTGCGGAGATTCTGCAGCACACCGCACGTCCACCGGGCGGTCGACGCGCACTCGGTGGAGTCGCAGAAAGCGACTGCCGCCGACTGGCCCTGAGCAAGGGCGCGCAGCGTGGCCTCGACTCTGATTCGTACTTCAATTGCCGGCCGCGACGTTCGCGCGAGTGTGGCGTATGCGTCTGCTACCGTGCCGATCACACGGATCGCAGGTTGCGCCGGCAATCGAACCGCTGCGCAACTTCTCGCGATGCCAAGGGATCTGGTGCTTGCGCGCGCACGCGCGATCGGCGAGACCGATCTGATATGCCGCGACGGTAAGTGGTTTCTGTACGCAACCATCGATCTCCCAGAGCCGACAGTGGCCGAACCGGTCAATCGGTTTCTTGGCGTTGATACGGGCCCAACGGGCGATGATGCATTCGTGGGCGTTCGCCCGACTAGGCAGCTTCCTGCCCTATAAGGCCCGAGCTGCTGGGGTGGCATTCGTTCAGGTCGATCCTGCCCACACATCCCAAACCTGCAGTCGATGTGGGTGGGTCGACAAACGAAACCGGCTCTCGCAGAGCGACTTTAAGTGTGGACAGTGTCGCTTCCTTGGGCACGCCGACCACAATGCAGCGCTCAATCGACATGCGTGGTGTCGAACACTGGAGCGAAGTCATGCGTGCACACGCAGCGCCTACCCTGACGGCCATTAGGGCGGAAGCTGCAAGCCTAATGGCACCCCGCGCACGGCATGAGCACACAACACCTGCCGTCAATGGGTCTTCATCACAGGTGTTTTTCGAGCAGGACCTTTCCGTTGTCTGACGTAACCAGCTGCACTGCAGCGATTTCGTCCTTCTGCATCGGGGTGGTGGCGCTCGGCAACGCGGTGGCGCCGGACAGCCCGAGCCACGTTGCGACCTGGGTGTGGCTGCCGTCACGGCCCACCACGACCATGCCCAGATTCTGCGCTGGCGTGTTGCCGCTCTGGCCCCAGTCACCGTACGAGCAGGCCATGTCGATGCGGGTGCCCCAGCCGTAACCGGTCAACGTGATCGATGCGTTGATCGGTGTCTCGGCCACCTTGGTCATCTCGATGCCTTGCGCGGACATCTCCGGGCTGGAGGTCTGCAGGCCCACGATCTCGGGACGAATACCGATCACTACCCCGACCGCCAGCACCGCGGCGGCCACCCCGATCGCGGCCGACGTCAGCCAGCGGGACCGCCTGCGGCGCCACCGCACCTTGTCGAGGACGGACTCGAGCACCTCAGGCCGAAGCGGCGGGGTTTCGGACGTTTCCTCGTCCAGCGCACGCACGTCCTCGAGGTCCAGCATCGCCAGCAGCGCCGGGATGCCGCTGATCTCGGCGACTGCCGCTCGGCACCGCTGACAGGTTTCCAGGTGGGCCTCGTATTCGCGGCGTTCATTGCTCGACAGTGAACCGAGGACGTAGGCCGCGTCCCAGGTCGTGTACCGATCGTCCAACAAGTCACCACCTAGGGGAAAACCGAATTGTGTCATCGTGTCACCCCCATTTCCTGCAGATTGAGTCGCAACGCCCGAACGGCGTAATGAAGCCGAGATTTCACCGTGCCCTCGGCGATCTGAAGATCGTCGGCGATCTGCGCGGTAGTCCATCCCTGGTAGTACGACCGGCGGATCACCGCGCGATGTTCCGCGGACAACTGGCTCAACGCCGTGCTCAGCAGCAATCGGTCCAATGTGGAGTTCACCTCGTCCGGCGCGGCGCGGTCGGCGACCTGCTCGATGTCGGGTGTTCCGGATTCGTTGCGGAACCGTGCGCTGCGACGCTCGTCGATGATGAGGTTACGCGCGACGGTGAACAGCCACGCCCTGGCCGACCGGTCGACATCGTCGGTCACCTCGGGATGACGCCATGCCCGAAGCAGCGTCTCCTGCACAACGTCCTCCGCACGCGCTTGATCACCGGTAAGACGCAGGGCGTAGCGCCACAACGCCGCGGCGTGCTCGTCATACAGCACCCGCATCATGGCGGCCTCCGGATCGTCCACTACCATCCTCCGTCTTTGATACGACGTTGGTGGTGATCCGGTTCATTACTACGCTTGGCGCGAACACAGCGCGGCTATTTGGTGAAGATCCGTACTACACGGTGAGGATTCGCGGCCCGTCGTCGGTGACGGCCACCGTGTGCTCCCAGTGCGCAGCGCGGGCACCGTCGACGGTGACGACGGTCCATTCGTCCTCCAGCACAACGGTCTTCGTGGTGCCGAGGGTGAGCATCGGTTCGATGGCCAGCACCGAGCCCGGTGCCAGGTAGGGCCCGCGGCCGGGGGCTCCCTCGTTGGGCAGGAAGGGATCCATGTGCATTTGGCGGCCGATGCCGTGCCCGCCGTAACCAGCAACTATGCCGAATTTACGGTCGTAACGCGCCTCGGCCGCGTGCGTTTCGGCCTCGATGGCGTACGAGACGTCGGTGAGCCGGTTGCCGGGCAGCATCGCGGCGATGCCTGCTTCCATCGCCTCACGGGTGGCCTGCGACAGCGCTTCGTCGACGGGGATCAGCGTCCCGATGCCGAACGTGATCGCCGAGTCGCCGTGCCAGCCGTCGAGGATCGCACCGCAGTCGATGGACACCAGATCGCCCGGTGCGAGGGCCTCAGTGGCCGACGGAATCCCGTGCACCACACGGTCATTCACCGACGCGCAGATGCTGGCCGGAAAGCCGTGATAACCGAGGAAGGACGGGACACCGCCGCCGTCGCGGATGACGGATTCGGCGATCTCGTCCAGCGCCAGCGTCGACACCCCTGGTGCGGCCGCCTGCCGGACGGCCAGGAGGGCGGAGGCGACCAGCGACCCGGCCGCTGCCATCGCATCGAGTTCACCGGCGCTGCGCTGCGCGACCACCTTGCGGTTGCGCAGCCCAGGAAGGCCGATCATTGACTACTTGCCCTGGCTTGATTGTCGGTTCGACCGACGGAGCTCGATTGTCGGCTCACCGACCGAGCGCCCGCAGGGCCCGGGCGAACACCTCATCCAGCGCGCCCAGCGCGTCGACCGTCTGCAGGTTGTTGTGGCTGTAGTACTCCAACAGCGGCTCGGTCTCGTCGCGGTACACCTGCATCCGGTTGCGGATGACCTCTTCGGTGTCGTCGGCGCGGCCACGTGCCTTGAGCCGCTCGAGCAGCTCCTCCTCGGAGACGGCGAACTCCAGCACGGCCGCGAGCTTGGTGTTGTGGTTCTTCAGCATCTCGTCGAGCGCCTTGGCCTGCTCCACCGAGCGGGGATAGCCGTCGAGGATGAAGCCGTCGGCGGCGTCGGGCTGCTCAATCCGGTCTTCGACCAGCTTGTTCGTCAACTCCGACGGCACCAGATCGCCCGCGTCGAGGTAGCGCTTGGCCTCGACACCCAGCGGGGTGCCCTCGCTGATGTTCTTGCGGAACAGGTCCCCCGTCGAGATCTGAGGAATGCCGAGCTTCTCGGACAGCTTCTGCGCCTGCGTGCCTTTGCCCGCACCGGGCGGTCCGAGTAGAACGACTCTCACTTCAGGAACCCTTCGTAGTTGCGTTGCATCAGCTGGCTCTCGATCTGTTTGACCGTATCCAATCCGACGCCGATCATGATCAGAACCGCAGTTCCGCCGAACGGCAAGTTCTGGACGCCGCCGCCGTTGCCGATCTGGAGGAACAAGTTCGGCAGCACGGCGATCACGCCCAGATAGATCGAGCCTGGAAGGGTGATGCGGCTGAGCACGTAGCGCAGGTAGTCGGCGGTGGGTTTGCCGGGGCGGATACCGGGGATGAAGCCGCCGAACTTCTTCATCTCGTCGGCACGTTCGTCTGGGTTGAACGTGATCGACACGTAGAAGTACGTGAAGAAGATGATCAGCCCGAAGTAGATGGCGATGTACACCGGGTCGGCGGGGTTGGTCAGGTAGTTGCCGACGAACCGGTCCCACCAGCTGTTGCCGGGACTGGAGCTTCCGCTGCGGATCAGCTGGGTGATCAGGTGCGGGATGTAGATCAGCGAGGACGCGAAGATCACCGGGATGACGCCGGCCTGGTTGACCTTGAGCGGCAGATACGTCGACGTGCCGCCGTACATGCGCCGCCCCACCATGCGCTTGGCGTACTGGACTGGGATGCGCCGTTGGCCCTGCTCGACGAACACCACGCCGATGATGATGATCAGCGCGGCGACACAGACCAAGGCGAACACGAGGCCGCCGCGGCTGTCCAGGATGGTCTTGCCTTCGATCGGGATACGCGCGGCGATGCCGGCGAAGATCAGCAGCGACATGCCGTTGCCGATGCCGCGCTCGGTCACCAGCTCGCCCATCCACATCACCAGCGCCGCACCTGCGGTCATCACCAGCACGATGACGACCAGCGTGAAGATGTCCAGACCCTGGCTTGGCCCTGGATGATGTCGAGGGTGCAGCCCTGCAGCAGCCCGCCGTTGGCGGCCAGCGCCACGATGCTGGTGGCCTGCAGGATCGACAGCGCGACCGCAAGGTAGCGGGTGTACTGCGTCATCTTGGCCTGGCCGGCCTGGCCTTCCTTGCGCAGTTGCTCGAAGCGCGGAATGACCACCGTCAGCAGCTGCACGATGATGCTCGCGGTGATGTAGGGCATTACGCCGACCGCGAACACCGTCAGATGCAGCAGCGCACCGCCGGAGAACAGGTTGATCAACGAATAGATCTGCGCCGAATCGCCGCCACTGACCTGCGCCACGCACTTCTGCACGTTGGGGTAGTTGACACCCGGCGACGGGATCGACGCACCGACCCGGTACAGGATGACGATGCCCAGGGTGAACAGGATCTTCCGCCTCAGGTCGACTGTCCTGAGTGAAGAGATGAAAGCCGAGAGCACTCTTCCTCCTGCGCAGCCGAGCTGTAGGTCGCGGCGTGCGAATGGGGCTGGTGTGACCAGCGTCTTGGTTAAGTCCTGCGCGGCGCCCCTGCAGGCTCATAGCCTGCGGAGTCACGCGTCAAACAGTCTACGAGACTAACAGCTGAGGTTCAGTTGACCCGCATCCGTTGCAGGTAACAGCGTCCGAGCCACCTTTCAGAATCGGAGCGTACAGTCGGCCGCGGGTCGTTACATCACCTAAGTAACGGCCGTGTACTACGTCGAGAAGGGGAAACATGTCGAGCACGGGCTTCGCCAGATTTGAGGGAGACACGTGGGATCTGGCATCGAGCGTCGGGGCAACGGCCACCATGGTCGCAGCGGCCCGCGCGATGGCCACCACTGCCGACAATCCGTTGATCAGCGATCCGTTCGCCGAGCCGCTGGTGCGTGCGGTTGGCGTCGATTTCTTCACCCGCCTCGTCACCGGTGAGCTGCGACCAGAGGACCTCGACAGCGACAGTGAGTCGGTCGGCATGCAACGGATGACCGACAGCATGGCGGTGCGGACCAAGTTCTTCGACGAGTTCTTTCTCAATGCGACCGAAGGCGGCATCCGCCAGGCGGTGATCCTGGCGTCGGGCCTGGATTCGCGCGCGTACCGACTGGCGTGGCCCGCGGGGACGACGGTGTATGAGATCGACCAGCCCGAGGTCATCGAGTTCAAGACCAGGACGCTGGCCGAACTGGGCGCCGAACCGACCGCCAAGCGCCGCACAGTCGCGATGGACCTGCGCTACAACTGGCCGTCGGCACTGATCGAAGAGGGCTTCGACCCGAACCAGCCGACGGCGTGGAGTGCCGAGGGCCTGCTCGGCTACCTGCCGCCCGATTCACAGGACCGTCTGCTCGACACCATCACAGAGCTCAGCGCACCCGGCAGCCGGGTGGCGGTGGAAAGCGTGCCCAACATCGACCCCTCCGATCACGAGAAGGCGATCGAGCGCATGCAGGCCGCGTCGGCGCGGTGGCGCGACCACGGCTTCGACCTCGACATCACCGAGCTCGTGTATCTCGGCGACCGCAACGAAGCCGCCTCCTATCTGGGCGACCACGGCTGGCAACTCAGCCGCAACAGCGTCAAGGAGTTGTTCGCCGCCAACGGGCTGCCGCCGCTCGACGACGACAACGAAGACGCCGGCAACTTCGGCGAGCTGCAGTACGTGAGCGGCACGCTGACGAGGCCCGAACTTAAGGACTGAACGATGGGAGCCCAGCAATGACCCGCACCGACGCCGACAGCTGGGATGTCGCGTCCAGCGTAGGCGCGACGGCGACGATGGTCGCCGCGGCGCGGGCACTGGCCAGCAAGGAGCCCAACGCGCTGATCGACGACCCGTTCGCGGTCCCGCTGGTGCGGGCGGTGGGTATCGACTTCTTCACCCGCCTCGCCGAGGGCGAGATCAACATGGCCGACGTCGACAAGGGCGGCACCGCTTCGCTGATGACCACCGTGATGGCGGTACGCACCAAGTTCTTCGACGACTTCTTCCTTGATGCCGCGGCGGACGGCGTTCGGCAAGCGGTCATCCTGGCCTCGGGGCTGGACTCGAGGCCATACCGGTTGCCGTGGCCGGACGGCACCGTCGTCTACGAGATCGACCAGCCGAAGGTCATCGAGTTCAAGACGGAGACGATGGCGGCCATCGGCGCGGCGCCTACCGCTGACCGCCGCGCGGTGGCCATCGACCTCCGCGAAGACTGGCCGGCCGCGTTGCGCCGCAGCGGATTCGACGACAGCCAACCGACGGCATGGAGCGCCGAGGGACTGCTCGTGTACCTGCCGCCGGATGCTCAGGACAGGCTTTTCGACAACATCACGGCGCTGAGCGCACCCGGCAGCCAGTTGGCCACCGAATTTCACCCCGACGCCGGCGCCGGCATCGGCGAGCGTGCCGCGGCCATGCGGGCCGAATGGCAGCGGCACGGGTTCGACGTGGACCTGGCCGACCTGTTCTACCAGGGTGAGCGCAGCCACGTCGTCGATTACCTGACCGGGCACGGTTGGCATGTGGCGGCACGTACCCGGCCAGACATGTTCCGCGAGTACGGCAAGGAATTTCCCGAAGCCGATGAGCTTGCGCCACTGCGCAATTCGCTGGCAGTCATCGCGCAGAGAAAGTAGGAGAACACCATGGCCCGAACCGACGGTGACACGTGGGATCTGGCTTCCAGCGTGGGTGCAACCGCCACCGGCGTGGCCGCATCCCGTGCGCTGGCCTCCAAACAGCCCGATCCCCTCATCAACGATCCGTTCGCCGACGCACTGGTCAAGGCCGTCGGCCTCGAGCACTGCAACAGAATCGCGGACGGCGAACTGGAGTACGGCGACGATCCGCTGTTCAACCGCCAGCAGATGTGCGAGCAGATCGCGGTGCGCACGCGCTTTTTCGATGACTTCTTCATCGGCGCTGCGTCGGCCGGGATTCGGCAGGCGGTGATCCTGGCCTCGGGGCTCGATACTCGCGCCTACCGGCTGCGGTGGTCACCGGAGGCGGTGGTGTTCGAGATCGACCAGCCACAGGTCATCGAGTTCAAGTCCAGCGTGTTGGCGAGTCTGGGCGCCACCCCCGCCGCCGATCGTCGAACGGTCGCCATCGATCTCCGCGACGACTGGCCGGCAGCGTTGCGGGACAGCGGATTTGATCCCGCTGCGCCCACGGCTTGGATTGCCGAGGGACTGCTGATCTACCTGCCACCCGACGCCCAGGACCGCTTGTTCGACAACATCACCGCGCTCAGCGCGCCGGGCAGCCGGCTGGCGACCGAGCACATGGATATCCAGGGGTCGCCCGACGAGTGGACCGAGAAGCTCAGCGAGCGGTCACGCCGCATGGGCTCCAATATCGACCTCGCCGAATTGTTCTACACGGGTGACCGCAACTCCGCGCGCGAGTATCTGACATCGAAGGGCTGGGATGTCACCATCCGCTCGACCCGAAAATTGTATGCTCTCAACGGTTTCAAGTTTCCTGAGGACGAGTTGACCGCGCTCGCGGGCGACTCCGGTTACCTCTCGGCGATCCTGAAGTAGGAGACCCTCATGGCACGGACCGACAACGACACCTGGGACCTGGCGTCCAGCGTGGGCGCCACCGCCACGATGGTGGCAGCGCAGCGGGCACTCTCAAACCGGGAGGGCCTGATCGACGACCCGTTCGCCGAGCCGCTGGTGCGCGCCGTCGGACTGGACTTCTTCGTCCGGGCGCTCGACGGTGAGATCGAACTCGACGACGTCGATCCCGAGTTCAACATGCGACGCGCCGCCGAAGGTATGGCGGTTCGCACCCGCTGGTTCGACAAGTTGTTCACCGATGCGGCGGCCGCGGGTGTTCGTCAGGCGGTGAACCTCGCAGCCGGTCTGGACGCCCGGGCGTACCGGCTGCCCTGGCCCGACGGCACGACGGTGTACGAGCTCGATCAGCCCGAGGTCATCGAGTTCAAGAGCAAGACCCTCGCAGATCTGGGTGCACAGCCAACGGCCGAACGGCGCACCGTCGCGATCGACCTTCGCAACGACTGGCCGAAAGCGCTGCTGGACAATGGTTTCGATCCCACCCAGCCCACCGCGTGGATCGCCGAGGGCTTGCTGATCTACCTGCCGTCCGAGGCGCAGGACTTGTTGTTCGACCGGATCAACGAGCTCAGCGCTCCCGGGAGCCGCGTCGCCACCGAGCACATCCCGGACGTCAGCATGTTCTCCGACGAGCGCTCGCAGCAGATCGCCAACCGGCTCAAGAAGTACGGTCACGACATCGAGATGTCCGACCTCATCTACCACGGCGAACGCAGCCACGTCATCGAGTACCTGACCGCTCACGGCTGGGACGTGTCCTCGAAGACGATGCGGGAGGCATACGCCGCCAATGGTTTTGTGTTCCCCGAGAACGAACCAATCGGGTTCTTCGCAAACCTCAGTTACGTCAGCGCGGTGAAACGCTAGCAAACAACGTGAGCTGCGCCACATGATACTGTAATCCCACCGAGAGCCGGCTCCAGCAAAGTTAGGGTGCATCATGGCGCAGCCACTGGTACCGATCCCCTACACCGCGGTTGTGCCCGCGGCCGGTCTGGGGACACGGTTTCTTCCCGCCACCAAGACCGTTCCGAAGGAACTATTACCGGTCGTCGACACACCCGGCATCGAACTTGTGGCCGCCGAGGCCGCCGAAGCCGGCGCCGGACGGCTGATCATCGTCACGTCCAAGGGCAAGGACGGCGTGGTCGCGCACTTCGTGGAAGACCTCGTCCTCGAGGGCACGCTGGAAGCCCGCGGCAAACACCTGATGCTAGAGAAGGTCCGTCGGGCACCGGCGCTGATCAAGGTCGAGTCGGTGGTACAGGCCGAACCGTTGGGCCTCGGCCACGCCATCAGTTGCGTGGAACAGGCCCTGCTGCCGGATGAGGACGCCATCGCGGTGCTGCTGCCCGACGACTTGGTGCTGCCCACCGGCGTCCTGGAAACCATGTCGAAGGTGCGCGCCAAACGCGGGGGCTCGGTGCTGTGCGCCATCGAGGTGGAGCCGGACGAGATAAGCGCCTACGGCGTCTTCGACGTCGAGATCGTGCCCGACGCCGTCAACCCCAATGTGCTGCGCGTCAGGGGGATGGTGGAGAAACCGAAGGCGGAGGACGCGCCGTCGCCGTATGCGGCGGCCGGCCGCTATGTGTTGGACCGCGCCATCTTTGACGCGTTGCGTCGTGTCGACCCTGGAGCGGGAGGCGAGATCCAGCTGACCGACGCGATCGCACTGCTGATCGACGAAGGACATCCCGTGCATGTGGTGGTCCATCGCGGCCCGCGACACGACCTCGGCAACCCCGGCGGCTACCTGAAGGCCGCGGTTGACTTCGCACTCGAGCGCGACGACTGCGGGCCCGAACTGCGGCGGTGGCTGGTCCAGCGACTCGGCTTGACCGAGTGGTCGTGACTTAGAGCGGCCGGCTCAGTTCGAGGAATCGGGCGTAGCGGTGCTGCATCGGCTCGGTCCACGCGGGATCGGGTTCGACGACGCGTTCCGTTGATGCCCACCGTGCAGCGTCGGCCGCTGACGTTTCGAGGCCTGCCGCCATCCGGCCGAGAAATGCCGCTCCCAGTGCCGCGCCCTCCGGCACTGCCGACACCTCGACGGGTAGACCGGTGGCATCGGCGATCGCCTGCATCCATGTGCCGGACGCGGGTACCGCCACCGGTTGCCACGATGCGAGCGGCGGGCGCTCTGCTCAGCTCGATTATTTGACGCACCACGAAGCCCGATGCTTCGTAACCGGCCCGCCGCACCGAGGCACCGCCGTGGGTGAGATCCAGCCCGCCGAGAACCGCCCGGCGATCCGGGTCGTGGTACGGCGCGCGCTCGCCGCGCACATACGGCGACCACACAGGCACTCGCCCCGGCTCTACTGTCGAATTGTCTTCGGCTACAAGGCGGTTCACCCAGCCGAGGAACAGACCACCGGCGTTGCTCGGGCCGCCGATCTGAAACTTGCCCGCCGCGGTGTGGGGCAGCGTCCACAGTCCGGGAGCTTCGCGGTATTCGGGAATCGTGATCCACACGATCAGTGTCGTGCCGCAGAGCACGACCACGTCGCCGTCCCGATGGGCACCCGCGACAAGCTGCTCGCACAGGGCATCGACCGAACCGGCGGCCAGCACGGCTCGGGCATCGCGCAGTCGGCCGACCGCGGCGCCGGTCCGCTCGACCCTTGGCATGCGGTCGGCCGTCGCGCCGCACTCAGCGCAGCCGTCCTCACTCCAGCCGGTGCCGTCGAACAACGGATACGTCGTGCTCGCGCTGGCGGTGTCGAGGACCGCCTCTCCCGCCAGCGCGTAGTTGGCCACTGCCGCCGCGGGCCAGTACCCCTTGGCGTCGGGTGCCTCTCGCGCCGTCCAGCGCAGGAATTCGACCGTCTCGCCGGTAAGGAACGTGGCGTCGGCGCCCGCCGGTCCCCTTCCCCGGCTGTCGCCGTACAGCAGGCCCGGTGTCAAAGGCCTGCCCACGTCGTCGACGGCGGTCAGCGACGGCACCATCGCTGTGACGGCCACCGCGGTGGCGTCGGGCCTGCCGAGTGCGGCCATCGCCGCCAACGGCCCCCGCCGCCACGCCTCGTCGGCGTCGTGCTCGAGGCGGTCGGGGGCAGGCACCAGGAGCTGGTGGGGAATTCGTGTCCTGGCCACGACCTCGCCGTCCTGGTCGGCGGCCACGGCTTTGACGGCGGTCGTGCCGATGTCGATGCCGATTGTGACCTCTTTGGCTGACACGCGCGTCACCGTACGCCAGCATGGGCTGTCGTGACCCGACTTCGTGCGCTCGTGACGGCCCCATTGCGCGGTGATGGTTTCGCGAAGCTCCGGGAGCTCGCCGACGTGGTCTACGACCCGTGGATCGATCAGACGCCACTTCGGATCTACACCGCTGAGCAACTGGCGGAGCGCGCGTCATCAGAGCACGCGGATGTGCTTGTCGTCGAAAGTGATTCGGTCGGCGGCCCGGTGTTCGACTTGCCGCTGCGGGCCATCGCCTCGACCCGCGGCGACCCGAACAACGTCGACGTCGCAGGCGCCACCAGCGCGCGCATCCCGGTGCTCTACACGCCCGGCCGCAATGCCCACGCCGTCGCCGAGATGGCGATCGCCCTACTTTTCGCGGCCACCCGCCACGTGTTGACCGCCGACGCGGATGTCCGGGCGGGCCAGGCGTTTCGCGACGGCACGATCCCCTATCAGCGGTTCCGGGCGTGGGAGGTGGCGGGGCAAACCGCCGGCCTCGTCGGGCTCGGTGCCGTCGCCAAAGCGCTGAAGTGGCGCCTCGAAGGGCTCGGGCTCAACGTCATCGCGCACGACCCGTACAACGACGAAGCCCGGCACAGCCTCGACGAGCTGCTCGCCGAGGCCGACGTCGTCTCGCTGCACGCGCCGGTCACCGACGAGACGGTCGGCATGATCGGCGCCGGGCAGTTCGCCACCATGCGTGACGGCGTGGTCTTCCTCAACACCGCCAGGGCCCAGCTGCACGACACCGACGCCCTGGTCGACGCGCTGCGCAGTGGCAAGGTGGCCGCCGCCGGTCTTGACCACTTTGTCGGCGAATGGCTGCCAACCGATCACCCGCTGGCGAGCATGCCCAACGTCGTCCTGACGCCGCATATCGGCGGGGCCACGTGGAACACTGAGGCCCGGCAGGCGCAGATCGTCGCCGACGGCCTCGAGGCGCTCATGTCCGGACGCACGCCCACGCACATCGTCAACCCGGAGGTGCTCGCCCGATGAGATTCGTCGACAACGCTGAAGCGGCCGTGCTGGCCGCCGCCAAGGACATGCTGCGGCGCGGCCTGGTCGAGGGAACCGCGGGCAACATCTCGGCCCGCCGGGAGGACGGCAACCTCGTCATCACGCCGTCGTCTGTCGACTACGCGGAGATGGCGCTCGACGATCTCGTGCTGGTGGACCCGGACGGCGCCGTGGTGGCGGCCAAGGACGGTCGTTCGCCGTCGACGGAGATGAAGCTTCACCTGGCGTGCTATTCGGCGTTCGACGACATCGGCAGCGTGATCCACAGCCATCCCGTGTGGGCAACCATGTTCGCCATCGCGCACCAACCCATTCCGGCATCAGTCGACGAGTTCGCGGTCTACTGCGGCGGGGACATTCGCTGCGCTGAGTACGCGGCATCGGGCACACCCGACGTCGGCACCAACGCGGTGAAGGCGTTGGAGGGCCGGGCGGCCGCGTTGATCGCCAATCACGGCCTGGTCGCGGTGGGTCCGCGACCCGACAGAGTCCTGCACGTGACGGCACTGGTCGAGCGCACCGCCCAGATCGTCTGGGGCGCAAAGGCGCTCGGCGGTCCGGTGCCGATCCCCGACGAGGTCAACCAGAACTTCGCGGCGGTGTACGGCTACCTGCGCCAGAACCCGATGTAGCGCGAGCCAGACGCAAAAGTCTCCGACCCGGCGAATTCGGCCTTATGCGTTCCCCAGCTTGCGCGTGGGCCCAGCTCGCGCGAGTGCCGTCAGGCCGGGCGGGTAGCGCGATAGAACGTTAGCCGCCCGATGAGGCGATGCCGCCGCGTGCCCACCTCGGTGCAGTCGAACCCGGCGGTTCGGAGCAATCGCGGAATCGCGTCACCGAGGTTGCCCGCCACATGGGGGCTACGCATCATGCGCCGCGCCGCGAACCCATCGTGGGCCGTCATGTGCCCACCGATGTCGACAATGTGCAGTGTGCCGCCGGGACGCAAAACACGGTGAATCTCGGCTGCCGCGCCGGCTTTCACGTCGTCGTCCAAGTGGTGCAGCATCATTGACGACAGCACACGATCAAATTCGCCGTCTGCGAACGGCAGCTCTTGCGCATATGCGCATTCGAATCGAATTCCGGTCAGCCCTTGTGCTTTTCGTTGTGCCCGGGCGAGCGCCCGCGGATCCGGGTCGATGCCGGTCAGTTCCGCCGCAGGATTCGCGCGCTTGGCACGGACGGTGACGTTACCGGTGCCGCAACCGATCTCCAGGACACGCAGCCCGTCTGCGAGCTCCGCCTGCGCGATCAGGGTGTCGTAGGCCCTGTTCATGCCCAACAGGCGGGTCAGCAGGTCGTATCCCGGAAGCAGCGCGTCATGTCCAGCGGCGGGTATGTAATCGTGCCGGGTGGCAGGATATGGACGATGGTCGGTCATGTTCTCCATGGTTGCGCCTTACTGCACACCGATGTTGGGTGATAGTCGGTCAGAGTTGGACTATCTTCGGTCACATGACGCAGGCAGCTCGGTTGGTCCGCCACCGCGACGGGGTGCCGGTCTATCAGTACCGGGCCGATTTCGACACACCTCCGGTTTCGGTCATCAGGGCCGACGGCATTCTCGAACATGGTGTGCACATTCACGACTTCCCGATCCTGTGGTACGCCGACACTGCTGGGCTGGTCTACGTGGTGGCGCCGGGTGCAGCGGTCGACCCGGCACGAGTGGCCCATCGAGACAGCGGGGTTGGGGTGTTCTTCGATCCCGCCGCGCTCGATGGTGACGGGCGGTCGCCGTGGCCTTCGTGGCGTGCTCACCCGCTGCTGTTCCCGTTCGTCCATGGACAGTCCAGCGGGCTGCTGCAACTGAAGGTGCCCGCGGCGCGACAGCCGGTGTGGTCCGCCGTGATCGACTCGATCGAGCACGAACTGGTTACGCGTCAGGAGGGCTATCGGCAGGCGGCGCTGGCGCATCTGACCCTGCTGCTGATCGACGTCGCACGGCTGGCCGGCGACGTGGTGGGTGATCTCAGGCGCAGCGGCGAACCCCTGCTGGCCGACGTGTTCACGGTGATCGACGGCCACCGCGGCGAGGCGCTGTCCCTGCGCGACGTGGCGCGCGAACTCGGCATCACGCCGGGACATCTGACCACCGTCGTGCGCCGCCGCACCGGGCGGACGGTGCAAGAGTGGATCATCGAGCGTCGCATGGCCGAAGCTCGTAGCCTGCTGTCCGATACCGATCTGCCCGTCAGCGAGATCGCTCGGCGGCTTGGGATGTCCGATCCCGGATACTTCAGCAGGCTGTTTCGCCGCACCCACGGCACGTCGCCACGGGAATGGCGCGGTCGCCCCGTCTAGTCTTGCTCGGGATCGTCTTCGTCGTCGGGCAGTAGGTAGTTCTCTGGGTGGTGGTAGTCGTTGACCCGACTCTGGCCTGAATCCAGGTGTGGTGGTGGGATCCATTCGGTGCGGCCGTCGTTGCGTTTTCGGGTGCGCCAGCCGCCGGGTTTGACCATGCGGTTGTCTTTGGGACAGGCCAGGGTGAGGTCGTCGACGTTGGTTTGGCCGTCGTCGGCCCAATCGCTTACCGCATGGTGAACTTGGCAGTGTACCCCGGCCACCGCGCAGCCGGGGCGGGTACAGCCGCGATCCTTGGCGTGCAACACAATTCGTTGGTCGGCCGACGCGATGCGGCGCGTCCGCCCGAGGTCGAGCGTGCGGCCGGTGTGTTTGTCGAAGATCGCCAGATAGTGGTAGGAGTGACTGGCCATCCGGATCACTGTTGACATGGGCAGCAGGCTTCCGGTGGCGGTGCCGGCCTGTCCGCGCCCGGATTCGAGCTCTTGCAGGGTCGTTGTCACAATGACGGTGACGGGTAGGCCGTTGAGCTGACCCAACTTCCCCGACGCCAGCACGGCACGGCTGGCGGCTTTGAGCGCATCATGGTTGCGTTGTGCCGGCGAGCGCTGATCATTCTGAATCTGCGCCTCGCTGGGCGAGCCGTCCACACAGGGCGTTTTGTCGTCGGGGTTGCACATGCCGGGCGCGGCCAGCTTGGCCAGCACCGCTTCGAACGTCGCGCGGGCCTCCGGATCTAGCGTGCCGCTGATCGTGCTCATGCCGTCGGCTGCTTGCTTACCGATGGTCAGTCCCCGGCGCCGGGCCCGGTCGACATCGCTGAAGTCCCCATCGGGGTGCACCAATGCCATTAGCCGGTCGGCGGCTTTACGTAACGCGTCGGGGGTGTGCTCGCTGGCGATGCGGGCGAGGTGCGCCTCGCAGGCCTGACGGGTCTCGATATCGACGGCGGCGGGCAGATCGGCGAAGAACCGGCGAATGATGCGCACGTGTTCGGCGCCGATCGTGCCCGCGACTTGCGCGGCCGCCACGTTGGGCAGCACCGGTGCCAACGGTTCGCCGGTCATCGCGGTGCGAGGCCCCAGGTCGTCGGCTTCATCCAGGCGGCGGCGGGCCTCGCCGCGGCCGATGCGCAGCCGATTGGACAGCACGTCGGTCCAGGACTTGCCGCCCAGATCGACCGGGCTGGCTTGCGCGGTGAGGTGATGAGTGAGCCGGTGATCGACTGCGGCCTGCCGGCGATAGACCGTCTCCAATCGATCCTTCGCGCTTATCGCTTCCGGCGCGCTCAGCGCGTCAAACGACAACGATGCGACCCCTGCTTGGGCGGCCTCGAACCGGTCGAGGGCAGCCGCAATGGCCTCCCGATCCGACACCGCACCCGAACTCATACCTCGAACATTAGTTAGTGCGAACCACCGACAACTGCAGAAAATTATCCACAGGCGAAACCAAAGTGACGCAAGTGAATTCGGCTAGCTTAACTAGCGAAAGTCGATGGCCACCTTCACCGCGCCGGATTCCCCCTGGTTCGCGATCGCCAGGAACGCCTCGCGCCACTGCTCCAGCCGGAACGTGTGAGTCAGCATGGGGCGCAGGTCAACTCGGCCGTCGACGACGAGATCGAGGTAGTGCGCGATCGCGTGCTTGCGCTGCCCCTCAACCTCCTCGACACCGAACGCGTTGGAGCCGACCCAGTTGATCTCCTTGAAGTACAGCGGGCTCCACTCCCACCGTCCGGGCGCGTGCACGCCCGCCTTCACCAATGTTCCCCGCGCCTTTAGAACACGGACGCCGACCTCGAAAGTCTCGGGCTTCCCAACGGTGTCGTACACCACGTCGACCGCGCCGGGGTAGGCCATCGGCAGGCCTTGCAACGGCTGCCGCAGTCGGCCGCCGCCCCACGCGACGAGCTCTTCGATGACGGCCAGGCGGGGTTCGTGTGCCAGCACCCTGTCCGCGCCCAACCGGCGGGCCAACTCCGCTTGGGCGTCGAAGCGAGCCACGACCGCTACCGCCACCTGCGGGTACAGCGCCCGTAGCACCGCGAGCGCACACAAGCCGAGCGAGCCCGCCCCGTACACGAGGACCCGGCCGTACGGCGGCGGCGGATGCCGGGTGATCGCGTGCAGCGACACCGAGAACGGATCGGCGAACACCGCGACCTCGTCGGGCACCGAATCCGGCACCGCGAACAGCATGCTGTCGTGGGCCGGCATCAGCTCGGCGTAGCCGCCCGTCACGTCGGCGGACACCCCGGTGTGGATGCCCGGCTTGATGTCGCCGTCGGTGAAGCTCCAGCACAGGCTGTAGTCGCCGGTTTCGCATGCCGGACAAGGGGGTTCGATGCCGCGCGGACCACACGACAGCCACGGGTTGAGCACGACGCGCTGCCCGATCTCGAATCCACGCGCCGCAGGCCCCAGCGCCACCACGTCGGCGACGACTTCGTGACCCATCACCTGAGGAAACGAGCAGAAGGCTGCCATCGCATTGTCGGTGTCGCCCTCGCCGAAGTCGAGCAGAATCTGCTTGGAGTCCGAGCCGCAGATGCCGGTCAGTCGCGGCCGGGTCACCACCCAATCATCGTGCAGCGGTTGAGGATCCGGCACGTCGCGCAGGCCGACGGGTGAGTGCGCCAGGTTGTGGGTGAGCGTGTTCGCTTCGTCGGGCACCTCGAACGGCTCGGGCGGCACGCCGAAAACAAGCGCCCTCATGACCGGGCCATGCCTGCCGCTCCGGCGATGTACGTGTCGATATCGGCGTTCTTGAGGTCGACGACCGCCTTCATGTCGGGCACGTAATGCTCGAAGCCGTCGCTACCCAGCGCGGCGATGATGCCCTGTGCCACCTCGTCCGGGCTGAACTTGGGGCCGTCGTAGATGGGATCGTCGTTGTCGGGCTGGTCCCAGATCTCGGTGTCGACGGGCCCTGGCTCGATCAGCTTCACCGATACCCCCGTGCCGTGCAGGTCGACGGCCATCGACTCGCTCCACCCGCACAGCGCGAACTTGCTTGCACAGTAGGCGGATTCGTGAATGATCCCGAGCCGACCGCCGACGCTGGACACGTTGACGATCACCCCCTCGCCGCGCTCCAGCATGCGCGGCAGCACGGCGAGCGTCACGTGCATGGGGGCGAAGAAGTTGACCCGCATGACGGCTTCCACCTCGTCAGGCTCCAAAGCCGGGACGGCCCGGCGTTTGGGTATTGCCGCGTTGTTGACCAGAACATCGATCCCGCCAAGCGCATCCCACGCGTCGACGGCTAGCGCGCCGAGCGCGGCCGTGTCGGCGAGGTCGGCCACCCACATCATCGAGTCCGGTGAGGCTTTCTGGCAGTCGGCCAACACCTCGGCGAGTCGGTCCTGCCTGCGCGCGATCAGCCCGACGATAGCTCCGTCCTTGGCGAGCGCCCTGGCCAGCGCAGCGCCCACACCGGACGAGGCGCCCGTGATGAGCACCCGTTTGCCCGCCGCCGAGAACGCCACGCTTCGCAGTCTGCGCCGAGAAATTCAGTCCTGGCGGCGGAAGCTCAGGGTCTCGCCGCGGACACCACCCATCCACAGGTCCTGACAGGCCACGGCCATCTCGTCGAGCCCTTCCACGACGGCGCCGAAGACATTGCCCGGAACCCAGCCTTGGTCGCCGTTGATCAGCAGATTGTTGCGCCCATAGAACAGGGCGAGGTCGACGATCGCCCCGGTCGTGCCGGTGCCGGCGGTGTTTTCGTAGCCGTACGCCGGATTGCCGAGATCGTCGGAGTCGAACGAGAACCAGCACAGGTCGCCCGGGATCGGTGTGATCGTGGTGTTCTCCTTCCCGGGATCGGTGGGCGCGAATGCCGGTAAGAGGGTGTAGATCTCGTTACGGGCGTACTTGCCGTGGAACACCGGCGCCGCCAGCGGTAACGCGTCCCACACCGCCGCACAGGTTCGCGGCGCCTGGTCGTCGAGCATGCGGGCGACGCAGCTCACGCCGCGCTTGTCCAACGACACGGTGATCAACCTGCTCATCACGCCTGCCTTCGCCAGAAGTCCCGGTGCACGTCGGTGCCAGTCGGTGGCGGACTGGTACGCCTGACCCACCCGCAGCACCAGCGCGTCGGCGTGCCGGGCGCCGACGATCTGCAGGCCGATCGGCAGGCCGGCGGAGGTGAACCCGCACGGCACGCTCAGCGCCGGCTGCTGGGTCAGGTTGAACGGGATAGGTGTACGGCGTCCAGCTCGTCCAGTCCGGCGCGCGCCGAGCCGTCCGGCACGTCCTGGCCGACGGAGAAGGCGGCAGCGGCAGCGTCGGCGTGACCAGCACGTCGTAGGTCTGGTGGAACCGCCCCATCAGCCGGCCCAGCTCCATGCGGCACCGCCGTCGCGTCGAGGTAGTCCGACGCCGAGTAGGTCGATCCGATCGCCGCGGTGCGCCGCAGCCCGGGATCGACGCGGTCGGCTAGACGTCCAGGCGTCGCCGTAGGGCTGCAGCACCTTGGCCTCACCGGCGAACCACAGCACGTGGAAGGCCTGCACCGGATCGGCGAAACCGGGATCGGCCTCGTCGACCACGGCGCCCAAGTCGGCGAGCACGTCGACGGCGGCGCGCACGGCGGCGGCAACGTCGGCGTCGTTTTGTACAAACCCGAGGTCGGGTGAGTAGCCGATGCGCAGGCCGGCGATGTCCCCGTCGAGCCCGTCGGCAAACGACGTCGTCGGCGTCGGCATGGCCGACCAGTCGCGCGCGTCGAATCCGGTGATCACGTCGAGAAGCGCGGCGGTGTCCCGGACGGTCCGAGTCATCGGACCGGCATGCGACAGCGTCCCGAACGGGCTCGGTGGATAGAGCGGTATCAGACCGTAGGTCGGCTTCAGCGCGACCGTCCCGGTGAACGCGGCAGGAATACGCACCGAACCGCCGCCGTCAGTGCCGACCGACCACGGTCCCATGCCGAGCCCCACCGCAGATGCGCTACCGCCGCTGGATCCGCCGGACGTCTTGGTGGGGTCCCATGGATTGCCGGTGACGCCGTACCGCGGCGAATCGGTGACGCCCTTCCACGAGTACTCCGGTGTCGTGGTCTTTCCGAGCAGGACGGCGCCGGTCTCTCGCAGCCGCGCCACGCACGGGGCGTCTTCCTCCCACGGGCCCGCCGCGTCGATCAGAAAGCTGCCGCGCAGGGTAGGCCAGCCGCGGGTCCACAAGGCGTCCTTGATCGATGTCGGGACGCCGTCGCCGGGACCGAGCGGTGTTCCGGAGCGCCACCGCGCCTCCGACTGCTTGGCCGCCGCGAGCGCACCTTCCGCATCCACCAGGACGAAGGCATTCACCCGCTGGTCGTAGGTATCGATCGCGTCCAACGCGGCTTGGGTGACCTCGACCGGAGAGAGGGTCTTGCGCCGATAGCCTTCGACCAGTTCAACCGCCTCCGGGATCATCTGGTCACACCAGAAGGGACGTAGCCGAGCGTCTTGTCCACGACGTTGAGCAGCGGTTCACCAGCAAGCCAGCGGCGGACGTTCGCCGCGAACTGGGCGGCCAGCCTGTCCCGCCAGCCGACCACATCGGCGGACATGTGCGCGGTGATGGTCACGTTGGGCGCGTCCCACAGCGGGTGGTCTGACGGCAGCGGCTCGGTATCGAACACATCGAGGGTCGCCCCGCCGATGCGCCGCTCATTCAGTGCCGCAAGGAGTGCCGACTCGTCGACCATCGGCCCTCGGGCGATGTTGACCAGGTGCGCGTCCGGCTTCATGACCTCCAGCACGGCAGCGTCCACCAGGCCGCGGGTCTGTGCGGTCAGCGGCGCGGCGAGGATGAGGTGGTCGCACCAACCGGCCTCGGCGGCCAGGTCGTCGCTCGACGATCACCTCGCCGAAGTCGGGGTCGTCGGCGACGGCGCGGCGGCCCGCGCCGCGGACGACCAGCCCGGCCGCGCGCAGCAGTTTCGCGATCTCCCGCCCGATCCCGCCGGTGCCGACCACCAGGGCGGTGGCGCCGGTGATGCTGCGCGTCTCGCGGTGGCGCCACTCGTGTCGCCGCTGCAGATCGAAGCTGGTGCGGCTGTCCTTGGCGTGCGCGATCACCGCGCCGAGCACATACTCGGCCAGCGGCCGGTCGAACACGCCGCGCGCGTTGGTGACCACCACATCGGATTCCTGAGCTCATCGAAGAGCAGGGTGTCGACGCCTGCTGCGGTGATGTGAATCCACTCGAGGCTGTCCGCGTCGGCCCAGACGTCGGAAACGGCAGTGGAGAAGAAGTCCCAGAGCAGCAGCGCCCGGGCGCCCCGGATGGCGTCGGCGAGCCCGTCGGCGGTGCAGTAGCGAAACTCGACGTCGAGGCCGTCCAGCCCGGGTGGTCGGTCGGTCGCGCGCTCGCACAGCACCGCGACAATTGGCCGCCCCCGACCCTCCGCGCCGGCCACAGCCGGCTCGGACTCGGGCGTCATCGGCACGCGTTCGAGGCTAGGAATCGAACCGTACGATTGTCAACAATCGGCTTGCCATCGGCCGGACCGGCCTCCAGACTGGGGCCATGGACCATTCGCCCGCCGCTTCGTCAGACCGGGATCGGTGTCGTCGCACCGTATGACTTCGCGCTCGACAGGGAGCTGTGGCGATGGGTGCCGGAGGACGTCAGCCTGCATATCACGCGCATGCCGCGCGCCCCGTTGGCCGCCACCATGGAGATGGCGCTGCACATCTCGGACCCGACGCTGGTGGCCCACGGCGCGACCGACGTCCAGGCCATCTCGCCTTTGGTGACCGCCTATGCGTGCACCTCGGGCAGCTTCGTAGGTGGCCTCGAGGGCGAAGCCGCGCTGGTGTGCCGCGATGACCGCCGCTGGCGCCCCCGCCGCGGTCACCACCAGCGGCGCGCTGCTCGCCGCGCTGCGGCACCTCGACCTCACCAGGATCGCCACCGCCACGCCGTACACCGCCGACCTAATCGCAGGCCTGTCCGGCTTCCTCGCAGAAGCCGGGGTCGAGGTGGTCGCCGCCTCCGGGCTGGGGTTGACGTCCGACATCTGGACGGTGCCCTATGACGTCACCGCAGGGCTGGTCCGAGACACCGACACCCACGACGCCCAGGCGGTCTTCATCAGCTGCACCAACCTGCCGACCTACGACGTGATCGCGGCGCTGGAGTCAGAGCTCGGCAAGCCGGTGCTGACCGCCAACCAGGTGACGATCTGGTCGGCCCTGACCGTCATTGGCCGCAAGGCGGTGGGCCCCGCGCAGCGACTGCTGGAGTCGTGAACGTGAACGACCGGGTCACCGACGCGGAGTACGCGGGCCGGCTGGCGCGTGTCCAGGACGCCATGGCGCAGAAGACATTTGGCGCGCTCGTCGTGTGCGACCCGGCGAATCTGTTCTATCTCACCGGTTACAACGCGTGGTCCTTCGATACGCCGCAATGCCTGCTTGTCCCTGCCGAGGGCCCGCCGCACCTATTCGCGCGGGCACAGGACGCTGCGGGCGCGGCGTACACCTGCAACCTGGCCGCCGATCGGATCCACGGCTACCCGGAGGAGCTGGTGCACCGGCCGGACGTGCATCCCTTCGACTGGGTCTCCGCCGCCATCCGCACGCTCGTGCCGGCCGGTGAACTTGTCGGCGTCGAGTGCGACGCCCACTTCTTCTCGCCACGCGCCTACTTCGCACTGGATCGCGGCCTGCCGGCGAACCGGCTGGTCGACGCGGCGGAGCTGGTGAACTGGGTACGGGCGATCAAATCGCCGTACGAGGTGCGGCAGCTGCGGATCGCCGGCACGATCGTCGAACGCGCGATGCGCGTCGCATGCGAAAACGTGCGGCCCGGTCGGCGGCAGTGCGACGTCGTCGCCGAGATCATGGCCGCGCAGGCCGCCGGAACCCCCGAGCATGGCGGCGACTACCCCGCCATCGTGCCGATGTTGCCCACCGGTGAGGCCGCCGGGGCGCCACATCTCACCTGGACGGACCGGCAGTTCCAGACGGGCGAAGCCACCACCATCGAGCTGGCCGGCGCGTTCGGCCGCTACCACGCGCCGCTGGCGCGGACCGTGATGCTGGGCGAACCGCCGCATCGGCTCATCGACATTGCGAAAGTGATCGCCGAGGCCATGGATGCCACCCTGGAGGCGATCCGCCCCGGCGTTGAGGGCCACGCGGTGCACAAGGCGTTCGACCGGGTAATCCGGTCTCATGGCCTGGAGAAGGAGTCGCGGCTCGGGTACTCGATCGGCATTGGTTATCCGCCCGACTGGGGTGAACGGACCATCAGCCTGCGGCCGGGCGAGACCACTGTGCTGGCCGCGGGCATGGCGCTGCACGTCATTCCCGGGATGTGGACCCACGGCTTCGGCTACGAGATGTCCGAGCCGGTGGTGGTTACCGCCACGGGCGTGGAACGCCTCACCGACCTCCCGCAGGAACTCACGATTTGGAGATAATTTAGGTGACGTCATCGACCCTTCCCTTCGCTGCGCGCGCCGCCGGCCTGGTCGGGTCGGTCATCGACTCGAGCAACCTGCCGGCACAGCGGCTGCTGACGGGCGTCCTCACCGGCGGGCACCTCAACGACCACCTGGTGACCCAGCGGGCGGAGTACAAGCGGCGCAAGGAAGCGATGCACTCGGCGCTGCGCGTGCACTTCGGCGACATCGCGCGGTGGACCGATCCTGAGGGCGGCTTCATCTGCTGGGTGACGCTCGATAACGGGGTGGACGTCACGGAGCTGTTCGAACCGGCACTGGCCGAAGGCGTCGCATTCATCCCCGGCACGGCCTTCTCCCCGTCCGGCCGATTCACCGACGCACTGCGGCTGTGCTTTGCCTCCACTCCGCCCGACCGGATCCACGAGGGGGTCGCCCGGCTGCGCCGGGCCGTCGACGTGCTGGCAAAGGGCTGACCCGCCGTGGCGGTGTCCGCTGCCGAACGGGCAGTCCTGGACAAGATCGACGAGACCGCGCTGGTGGCGCTGACCAGATCGCTGTTGCGGGCAAGCGGCCAGAACCCGCCCGGCGAGGAGGCGGCCACGGTGGCGGTGCTGGGCGCGGCGGCTGCCGAGCTCGGTCTAGAAGTGTCCCAGACGCCGGTGCGGCCGGCCCGCAATAACCTCCGGATCACCCTCGCGGGTGGCGCCGGTCCCGGCCTGTTGCTGCTCGGTCACACGGACGTCGTGCCGGTCGGCGAGGGTTGGACGAAAGATCCGTTCGGCGGTGTCGTCGAGAATGGCCGCATCTACGGCCGCGGCTCCTCCGACATGAAAGGCGGTCTCGCCGCATCACTCGCCGCGATGGCGGCGCTGCGCGGCGGCGGCTTGAGCGGACCCGTCGAACTCGCCGCGCTGATCGATGAGGAGGAGGCCGGCGCCGGTACACGCGCCTACGTCGAGTCGGTGCACGGCGATGAGCCGCTCGCGCGAAGAGCAGACGGCATGGCCGTTCCTCGGCTGCATCACCGTAGAGCCCACCGACCTGCAGACCGTCGTCGGCGCCCGTGGCGCCTCGTACCTGCGGGTCGAAATCCACGGAACCGCCTGTCACGCAGGCAATCCCGACGACGGTGCGAACGCGATCTACGGCGCGGCCGCGATCGTCACCGAGATCGAGCGCATGCACCGCGAACTGGCACAGCGGCCGCACCCGCTGCTGGGGCCGGCAACGTGGAGCGTCGGGCGAATCGACGGCGGCACCAGCGGCTCCATCGTGCCCGCCGAATGCGTGGTGATCGCCGACCGTCGCTTGCTGCCTGGGGAGTCGACCGCCACGGTGTTGGGGAACATTCGGGACCGATTGGCGAATCTGCGGCTGGACGATCGCGGCCTGACCGTCGACGTGACGATGCCGATGGAGATGCAGGCCTTCCAGACGCCCGCCGACTCCACCCTCGCCGCGACCGTCGACGCCGCACTGGCCGACGCGGGCGGCCCCGGCCTGGCGCCCGCTGGCTGGACGGCGGCTTGTGACGGTGGATTCGTCGGCCGCGACCTCGGCATACCCGTGGTGGTGCTGGGGCCGGGCTCCGTCAGCACCCAGGCCCACCGCCCTGACGAGTCCGTCGCAATCAACGAGCTCGTTGTTGCCGCGCGCGCCACTACGTTGACGGCGCTACGGCTGCTCGCGTGACCCGTCGCTCCGGCGGAGCCCCGCGGCGAGCAGCTGGGCCAGGTGCACCGCCCGGCGCGGCGTGCCATGCCTGATCTGCGTCCGGCAGCTGAAGCCGTCGGCGACGATCGCCGTCTCTGGCGCGGCCGCCCGGACAGCTGGCAGCAGGACCCGTTCGCCGACGGTCTGTGACACGTCGTAGTGCCCGCGTTCGAACCCGAAATTGCCTGCCAGCCCACAACATCCGGAGTCGGGGATGACGGCGTTGATCCCCGCCTTGGCCATCAGCGCGCGGTCGTCGCCGAAACCGAGCACGGCATGCTGATGACAGTGGGTCTGCACGAGGGCGTCCGTAACGACCTGTGGCGGTTGCCAATCCGAGCGGATGAGGAACTCCGCGAACGTGAAGGTCGACGCGGCTGCCGCAGTGGCGAGCGGGTCGTCCGGCAAAAGTTCGGCCGCGTCGCGGCGCAGCACGCCGAGGCAGCTCGGCTCCAATCCCACGATTGGCGTGCTTGCCGCCAGGTGCGGCGCCAAGCACCGCCAGGGAGCGCTTGATTAGCCGACTCGCCACCCGCAGTTGTCCGGTGGAGATCCACGTCAGCCCGCAGCACACCGGCCCTGCGGGGAGCACCACCTGGTATCCGGCGGCCTCGAACACCTCGACCGCGGCTCGACCCACCTCGGGCGCCAGATGGTTGGTGAAGGTGTCCGGCCACAGCACGACGCTGCCTCGGGTGACGGCCAGCTCCGTGGCGGCGCGGCCGGCGAACCAGGAGGTGAAGGTCTGCTCGGCGAACTCGGGAATCTCGCGCTGCGGCGCGATCCCGCCCATCCGCTTCGCCAGCGGGCATCCGCGCCATCCGGTTGACCAGCCGCGGCGCCCTCGACGCGAAGCGCGACCACAAGGGCAGCCAACCCATCGACCAGTGCGAGAGCGGCCGCGCCCAAGGCCGGCCGGCGTAATGGTGATGGGTGAACTCGGCCTTGTAGGTCGCCATGTCGACGTTCACGGGGCAATCCGAGCAGGCACCCCTTGCACGACAGGCACAAGTCCAGCGCGTCGCGCACCTCCGTCGAGCGCCAGCCGTCGGTCACCAGATCGCCTTCGAGCATTTCCCAGAGCAGGTGGGCCCGCCCGCGCGTGGAATGCAGCTCCTCGCGCGTGGCCTGGTAGCTCGGACACATCACGCCGCCGGAGGACTGCCTACATTTACCGATGCCGACGCAGCGCCGCTGGGCCTGGGCGAAGTCGTGGTTGTCGTCGGGATAGGCGAACAGCGTCAGCGGTTCGCGGTCCTTGGCCGCACCCAGATGGCGGATGTCGAGTCGAGTGCGGGCGGATCGACGATGACGCCGGGGTTCATCACCCGGCCGGGGTCCCAGATGTCCTTCATCTCGGTCAGCAGCCGGAGCCCGTCGGCGCCGTACATCCGGCCCAGCAGTTCGGAGCGGGCCCGGCCGTCGCCGTGCTCGCCGGACACCGAGCCGCCGAGCGAGACGACGAGGTCGGTGGCTTCCTCGACGAATGTTCGGTAGACGGCCAGCCCGGCGCGGCTGAGGAGATCGAAGTCGATCCGCATGTGCATGCAGCCCTCGCCGAAGTGGCCGTAGGAGGCGCCGCTCAGTCCGTGCTTCGACCCATCAGCTCGTCCAGGGCCCGCAGGTAGTCGGCCAGGCGCTCCGGCGGCACCGCCGCGTCCTCCCAACCGCCCCACGCCTCGGCGCCGTCGGCGCGGCGAGTGGCGAGCCCGGCGGCATCGGTGCGGCAGCGCCAGAGCACCGCCTGAGCGCCGGGGTCGCTGACAAGTGACGCCGACGCGCGACGAACCCGAGTCACGCAGCGCCTCAAGCATTTTCCCGGCGGCCACCGCGGCGCCCGCTCCGGTCCGCGCCGCCCATCTCCACCAGCAGCCAGGCCCGCCCGGCCGGCAGACCCGCGGCGGTGGCGGCGCGGCGGACGTCGCCGGGCAGCCGGTCGAGCGAGGTCGACAGTTGATCGACTCCATGGTCAACGGACTGTGCGCGAGCACAACCGGCACACACTCCGCCGATGCGATGGAGTCGGCGAACCCGAGCACGCACAGCACCCGCGCCGGGGGCAGCGGCGTCAGCGCGACGGTCGCCTGTAGCGTGGCCGCGAAACCACCCTCGCTGCCGCACAACAGCCCGGCGACGTCGTAGGAGTGCTCGGGCAACAACCGGTGCAGCGCGTAGCCGGAGATCTGCCGGGTGAACCGCCGAACCGGCGCCGGATCACCCGCTCGTGCGCGTCGACGAAGGCCTGCAGCCGGCGGTGAAGCTCACCCTCGCGCCCCGGCCGACGCGCGAGATCGTCGCGAACGCCGGTCGCCGTCACGGTGCAGCGGGTGCCGTCGGCGAGCAGCAGGTCCAGCGACCGCACGTTGTCCGCGGTGGTTCCCCACGCCACGGAGTGGGCACCGCAGGCGTTGTTCGCGATCATCCCGCCGAGGGTGGCCCGGCTGGCCGAGGACGGATCCGCCCCGAACGCGAGCCCGTGTGGCCGGGCGGCGGCGAGCAGATCGGTGAGCACGACGCCGGGTTCGACGACGGCGGTTCGGGCGGTGGTGTCGATGTCGAGGATCCGGTTGACGTGCCGCGACGCGTCGATGACCACGCCGCCGATCGCGTTCCCGGCCATCGACGTGCCGCCGCCGCGCAGCGTCACCGGACGCGCCCGCCGCGGCGGCCAGCGCCACCGCGGCGGCCAGGTCTTCGGCGTCGGCCGGCACAACGACGAGGTCGGGCACCGCGCGGTAGTTCGACCCGTCGACCGCGTACAGGCCCCGGCTGGCCGCGTCGTCGCGGGTGGAGCCGCGGATTCGGCGCGTAACTCCGAGGCGAGCCGCCTGACGTCGTACGCGCCACGCGTTAACATTGTTGACAATCTACCTATTTCGGTATCGATCAGCCAGGGAGACAGAGCATGGTGACGGTAGGCCTCCTCTATCCCGGGCATAGCGCCGAGGACGACTTTCCCGCGCTCGAGGCCCGGATCGACGGCGCGGTGCGGCTGCCGGTGGTGATCACCTCGGTCGACGAGGACGCACACGAGGTAAACGCCCTGCTCGACCTGGGCAGCGACGAGAGGCTCGCCGAAGGCGCCGCCCGGCTCGCCGTTGAAAAGCCGGACGCGGTGATGTGGGCGTGCACCTCGGGCAGCTTCGTGTTCGGCCCCGACGGCGCCAGGGACCAGGTGTCCGCGGTCGCGACCGCGGCGGGTGTTCCGGCGTCGTCGACCTCGATCGCGTTCGTCGACGCGCTTCGACACCTCGGCATCCGCCGAGTCGCGGTCGCCGCGTCCTACCCCGACGACGTGGCCCGGCATTTCGTGCGCTTCCTGACCGCCGGTGGCGTCGATGTAGTCGCGATGGGGAGCCATGGGATCTACACCGCCGCCGAGGTGGGCACGCTGGAACCCGACCAGGTGGCCGCGATGGTCACCGCGGCCGACCACCCGGACGCCGAAGCGGTGCTGGTCCCGGACACCGCGATGCACACACTGGCAATCGTCGACAAGCTGGAAGCGACGATCGGCAAGCCGGTGCTCACCGCCAATCAGGTCACGGTCTGGAAGGGTCTGGAGCTGCTCGGCCCGGTGCCGCCGCTGTTGGGGCTCGGCGTGTTATTCGGAGACCGCGCGTGACCGGCTTCATCGGGCTGCTGGCCCAGGAGTCGACGCCCAGCATCATCGCCGACAAGCTGCGCCAGGCCATCGGTCACGGCGAACTCAAGCCAGGCGCCCAGCTGGGTGAGGCCGAGCTGGCCCGCAGGTTCGGGGTTAGCCGGGGACCCGTTCGCGAGGCGATGCAGCGTCTCACCCAGGAGGGACTGCTGGTTCGCCATCCGCAACCGTGGTCTTTTCGTGAGAGACATGACCCCCGACGACGTCCGCGACATGTACCTGGCCCGCGAGGCAATCGAACGCGCCGCGGCGCGCAAAATCCTCGACGGCGACCACGCCGCTGCCGGTGATGTTCTGCTGGCCATAGTCGAGCAGATGGCCGGCGCCGCAACGCCCGCCGACGTCAGCGAACTCGACATCGGATTCCACGAGCGCCTGGTACAGCTCGCCTGCAGCCCGCGACTGTCCCGGATGCACCAGACGTTCATCACCGAGACTCGGATGTGCATCCACGCGCTCGACCAGACCTACGCCACGTCCGAAGTCCGCGGCGACGAGCACCGCTCCCTGGCGAACGCGATCCGCGCCGGCGACCGTGAGCTAACCGACAGGCTGCTGGTTGGTCACATGGACGACGCCATCGCCCGCCTCACCGGCGGGCCGGTCATCGACGGAGTGGACCCGGCCGGCGCATAGCCGATCAGCCCATCGCGATGCCGATGTACTTCGTCTCCAGGAATTCGTCGATGCCTACGGCGCCGCCCTCGCGACCAAGCCCGGACTGCTTGATACCCCCGAACGGCGCGGCGGGGTTGGAGACGACGCCTTGGTTGAGCCCGACCATGCCGGTCTCCAGGGCCTCGGCCACACGCAGCGCTCGGCGCAGGTCGTTGGTGAAGACGTAGGAGACCAGCCCGTATTCGGTGTCGTTGGCGGCGGCGACCACTTCGGCCTCCGAGTCGAAGGGTGTGAGCGGGGCGACCGGACCGAAGATCTCCTGGTCGGCCATCTTCGCGTCGCGCGGCACACCGGTCAGCACCGTCGGCGAGTAGAAGAATCCATCGCCGCCGGGTGCCGATCCACCGGTCAGCACGGTGGCGCCGCGCTCGACGGCGTCGGCGACCAGGGACTGAACCTTCCGCAGCCCCGCCTCGTCGATCAGCGGGCCGACCTTGACGCCGTCTTCGGTGCCGCGCCCGACGGGCAAGGCCTCCATCCGCGCAGCCAGGCGGCGACCGAACTCGTCGATGACCTCGGAATGCACATAGATCCGGTTGGCGGCGGTGCAGGCCTCGCCCATGTTGCGCATCTTGGCCGCGATCGCCCCCTGGACCGCCTCGTCGAGGTCGGCGTCCTCGAACACGATGAACGGCGCGTTGCCGCCCAGCTCGAGGGAGGTCCGCAGGATTTTCTCCGCGCATTGCTCGAGAAGCAGCCGGCCGACGGCGGTGGAACCGGTGAAGGACAACTTGCGGGCCAGTCCGGACCGGATCAGCGGCTCCATCACCCCGCCTGCGTCGGTGGCGGTGACACAGTTGACGACGCCCGCCGGCACGCCGGCTTCGGTCAGGATGTCCATCAGCGCCAGCATCGACAGCGGCGTCTGGGCAGCCGGTTTGATCACGCTGGTGCAGCCCGCGGCGATCGCGGGACCCAGCTTGCGGGTGCCCATCGCCATTGGGAAGTTCCAGGGCGTGATCAGCAGACACGGACCTACCGGCTGCCGGGCAACCAGGAAGCGCGAACCGCCTGCGGGGGCGGTCTGATAGCCGCCGTCGATCCGCACCGCCTCGCCGGCGAAGTGACGGAAAAACTCTGCGGCGTAGGCGATTTCGCCGTGGGCCTCCGCGAGCGGCTTGCCCATCTCCATGGTCATCAACAGGGCGAGGTCGTCGATCCGCTCGTGCAGCAGCTCGAACGCCCGGGTGAGCATGTCGGACCTCTCCCGCGGAGAGGTCGCGGCGAAGGCAGGCTGCGCGGCGACGGCCGCGTCGAGCGCGGCTAGGCCATCCGAGGGTGATGCGTCGGCCACCGCACACAGTGTTTTACCAGTCGCGGGGTCCACGACGTTGAAGGTCCGTCCGTCCGCCGCTTCTATCCATTTGCCGTCGATGAAGAGTCGCTTCTCGACGGCGTCGACAACGCCTGCTTCGCGGTGCTGGTTCACTGCAACCCTTTCCGCCGGTCCCCGGTCCGTCAGATACTCTGATTGTCAACAATCTACCCGTCGACAGGCAAGGGGAGAAACCGTCATGCACCGCCCGCTGCTCACGCGCTGGCCCGTAGAACAGGCGACCGATTTCGCGCTCGCCCAGCTGGAATATGTGCTGCAGACCCTGAGCGCGCCCCGCCGACACCGCGGCGTTCTTCATCGAGCCGGTGCTGGGCGAAGGCGGCTACGTGCCTGCCAACGAGCAGTTCCTCGCCGGCCTACGCGAGCGCGCAGACGAGCACGGCATCCTGCTGGTGATGGACGAGGTGCAGACCGGTTTCGGTCGGACCGGAAAGTTCTGGGGCCATGACCATTTCAACGTCCGCCCGGACCATCCTCGTGACAGGCTGTGATCGAGACGGCAGGATCAGGTCGTAGTTTTGTTGACAATCGGAAGGTTAACCATCGTCACAGGTAAACGGCAAGAATTCCTGTTATCTGCTGGTCACTTCTGGCTGTCGGGAAACGGATACCCCGTTAGGAGCGGATATCACCCAGCCAGAGCGCGTTGACGCCGGTCAGTGACCGCTCGGCCTGTCCGAGCAGCACCGCCACCGAACGGCCGAGAAGCGCACCGATCGCGTCGGGCACCGACGCCGCGGCCGGCTGCGACGACGGCTTCGGCCTCAGCAAGTCCATCAGCGACGAACCCGGATAGCCGACAAGGCGGACGTCGGCGTCGGGCTTCAGCCCGGCCAGCACCTTGGCGCGGGTGATCGCGGTGCGCAGCCCACCGAGCTCGTCGACAAGGCCGCGTTCCTTGGCGTCGGCGCCGGTCCACACGCGGCCGCGGGCGATCGCCTCGACGGCCTCCACCGTCAGCTTGCGGCCCTGCGCCACTCGTTCGATGAAGTCGGTGTAGGACAGATCGGCCTCCGCCACGACATGCGCGTGCTGCTCGTCGGTGAACGGTGCGTTGATCGACCAGGCGTCGGCGTTGGCGTTGGTGCGTACCGAATCGGACCCGACGCCGAGGCGCTCCTTGAGCTCGCGAGCCACCAGCTTGCCGGTCACCACGCCGATCGACCCGGTAATCGTTCCGGGGTTGGCGACGATCGCGTCGGCCGCCATCGACACGTAATATCCTCCGGAGGCCGCGACCGCGCCCATCGACGCGACGACGGGCGTGCCGCAGTCGCGAACCCGATTCACTTCGCGCCAAATGGTTTCCGATCCGGTGACCGAGCCGCCGGGGCTGTCTACCCGCAACACGATCGCCGACACGTCGTCGTCCGCGGCGGCCTCGCGCAACGCCGCGGCAATGGTGTCGCCGCCCGCACTGGAGTTACCGAGCGGCAGCAGCTGCGGGCCGCCGCGGCCGCTGACGATCGGGCCGTGCAGGGTGACGACGGCGATGGCCGGTTTCTTGCGGCCCGGGATCGATGGCATCGGCGGAGCCGGGCGCGGTCCGATGGCGTGCGCATACCGCGATAGGTACAGCCGCGGCGGCGCGTCGGGCTCGATGTCCGCGTCGCCGGTCTCGGGTGAAACCCCCGGTGCGCCAACCAGTTCACCGATCCGGGAGTACGCCTCGTCGCGGAAGCCGATCCGGTCGACCAGGCCGCCGGTAACCGCGTCGTCGCGCAGCAGCGGTGCCTTGTCGGCGAGCGCATCGACCGCAGCCAGCTCGATATGGCGCGACTCGGCGACCGCCTGCCACACCTGCGCGTGCAGGCTTTCGATCAGTCGGCTGTCGGCCTCGCGATGGGGTTCGGTGTAGCTGTCCTGTGTGAAACGATTTGCCGCGGACTTGTATTCGCCCCTTGCGATGAACTGCGCCTCGATACCTACCTTGTCGAGGGCGTCACGCAGAAACAGCGCGTTGGTGGCGAAGCCGACCAGCCCAACGGTGCCTGAGGGCTGCATCCACACCTCGCGGAACGCCGACGCCAGGTAGTACGAAAGTGTGCCGGGATACGTCTCGGCCCACGCCAGTGACGGTTTGACGTCGCTGAAGGCCGCGATGGCCGCACGCAACTCCTGCACAGGGCCTGCTTGCGCGGCCGCGATCTGCACCCGGGCGATCAGGCCCGCCACTCGCGGGTCGTCGGCCGCGCGATGGATCGCGGCGACGGCTTCGCGCAACACCAGCGGCCTGCCGCCGCTGGCGATCAAGGCGAACGGGTCGAACCCGCCCGTCTCGGGTGGCGCTGACAGCAGGTCGAGTTCGAGCACACAGCCATTGGGCACGCCGCGGTGCCGGGCGGTATCGACCCGCCGGGCCAGTGCGAACAGGTCGTCAGTCCCCGGAATGCCGGGCAGGAAGTCGAACATGAGTCGAGCGTACCGACGCCCAGGTTCTAGCCCGCGGCGTCTCGATGAAGTTCTCGACGCGCGCGATGCGAACGCGAGCGCCGCGGCCCCCTAAGTGCAGCGACGACCCGCCACGATCGGCGATGTCCAGGGCGATGTCCAAAGTTCTTCCCGAAGTCGGCCCGGTACCGATGATTGACGACCAAGAACTGGTGGCGCAGACCATCCTCGCCGCTACCGGCGCAGTGCGGGATTAGTGCAAAGACAACGACGCCAAGTTTGCGGTCGTACCGTGGTGCGATGCGGTTCTCGATTTCAATTCCCCAGCGCGACACCGACGGCTTCGATGAATTGGGCTTCAAGAGTTATCTGGCCCGCGCCGAGGAACTCGGCTTCGAAGGAGGCTGGACGCTCGAGCAGACCATCGGGCCCGCCCCGTTGATCGCCCCGCTGGAACTTCTGGCCTACGCCGCGGCGTGTACGACCCGGCTGCGACTCGGGGTCGCAGTGCTCATCACGTCGCTGCATGACCCGCTGCAACTCGCCGCCAACGTCACCGCCGTCGACCGGCTCAGCCACGGCCGCCTTGACGTCGGGGTCGCGCCCGGTGGCGGCTTCCGCAAGTTTGAAGCGTTCGGCGTGGACGGGGCAACGTTTATCAGCAGCTTCACCGAGGGGCTGGAGCTGATGAAGGCCGCCTGGTCCGACGAGCCGACCGTGACCTTCCACGGGCGCTTCCGCAACGTCGACGGCTTGCCAATCCAACCCAAGCCTGTGCAGCGGCCGCATCCCCCAATCTGGTTCGGCGCCAACGCTGCTAAGGCGATCGCCCGTGCGGTGCGCCTGGGCGACGCGTTCCTCGGTGCGGGCTCGTCGACGACCGCGAGCTTCGTCGAAGCGGTCAGGACCGTCCGGACCGAGCTCGAGAAGCAGGACAAGGACCCGACGGGCTTCACCATCGGCAAGCGGGTCTACCTCATGGTCGACGACGACCCTGCGCGCGGCCGCGAACGCGTGCTCGCCGGGTTGCACCGCATCTACGGCGACATGCCGGGCATCGACGCGGTTCCGGTGTCCGGCACCCCCGACGATGTGGTTCGCGGACTGCACGAGGTCATCGACGCCGGCGCCCAGATGATCCTGCTGAACCCCGTCGGCGCCGACGTCGGCGAGGACCGCGAGCAGATGGAACGGCTTGCTGGAGAAGTGATTCCGCAGCTCAGCTGACTCACAGCTTTTGCTACAATTTAGGTGGTTTAAGTTCCCGGAAGATGGTAAACCGGGATATATGATGGCGAGACTGAAATTCATCGCCCCGCTGCTCATGGCGGGTGCGGCCGCGACGGCGATCGCCGCGGCACCGGTGGCTGCCGCAGAGTCCTTCGCGGTGGCGGCTGGCACTTCGATCACTCAATTTGCACCCCAGGATCCCGGCGGCGGCGGCTGTGCCAATGGGACCTGCGGCAGCGGCAACGCCGGTGGCGGCAGCGGCTGTAGTGCCGATGGAACCTGCGGCGGCGGCGGCCCGCTCGGCGGCGGCGGCTGCAATGCCGAGGGCGTGTGCGGCAACGGCGGCCCCGGCGGCGGCGGCGGCTGCGTGCCCTGGATCGGCTGCTTCAACTACGGGACAGTAGCAACTGGCTCGACGCCATAGACCCCCGACACGCCGAGGGCGCGGGGGCCCAGCAGCTCACAAACTAAAGCTCGGTCGCGGAACCGCCTGCGGCAGTGATCTTTTCGCGCGCGCTGCCGCTGAACTTGTGCGCGGTGATGTTGACCTTGACGGTCAGCTTGCCGTCGCCAAGCACCTTGACCAGCGCATTCTTGCGCACCGCGCCCGCGGCCACCAGCTCGTCGACACCGACGTCGCCGCCCTTGGGGAACAGCTTGTTGATGTCGCCGACGTTGACGACCTCGTACTCGGTCCGGAACCGGTTGCGGAAGCCCTTGAGCTTCGGCAGCCGCATGTGGATCGGCATCTGGCCGCCCTCGAACGTCGCCGGGATGTTCTTGCGGGCCTTGCTTCCCTTCGTGCCACGACCGGCGGTCTTACCCTTGGAGCCCTCACCGCGGCCCACGCGGGTCTTCGCGGTCTTCGAGCCCGGTGCGGGCTTTAAATCGTGAAGCTTGATCGGCGTCATCTTTTCAGACCTCCTCCACCTCTACGAGGTGATGCACGGCCTTGATCAGACCGCGCGTCTGCGCGTTGTCCTCACGGACCACGGACTGACGGATCTTCCGCAGCCCCAGCGTCCGCAGGCTTTCACGCTGCTTCCAGCGCGCACCGATGGTGCTGCGCACTTGGGTGATCTTCAGCTCTGCCATCGTTACGCCGACCCTTCACGTGCGGCCGATGCCGCAAGCACCTCGGCCTCCCGCCGCGCCCGCAGCATGCCGGCCGGCGCCACGTCCTCAATCGACAGCCCACGTCGCGCCGCGACCTCTTCCGGACGCTGAAGCAGCTTCAGCGCGGCAACGGTGGCATGCACGACGTTGATCGCGTTGTCGCTACCAAGCGACTTGGCCAGGATGTCGCGCACACCAGCGCATTCCAGCACCGCGCGCACGGCGCCGCCGGCGATCACGCCGGTACCGGGGCTCGCCGGGCGCAGCATCACCACACCCGCGGCGGCCTCACCCTGCACCGGATGGGTGACGGTCCCGCCGATCAGCGGAACCCGGAAGAAGCCCTTGCGAGCCTCCTCGACACCCTTGGCGATCGCGGCAGGAACTTCCTTGGCCTTGCCGTAGCCGACACCGACCATGCCGTTGCCGTCGCCGACGATCACCAGCGCGGTGAAGCTGAACCTCCGACCACCCTTGACGACCTTGGAGACGCGGTTGATCGCGACGACACGTTCCAGGTAGTTACTCTTCTCACCGCTGTCGCGGCCACCACGGCCACCACGGTCGTCGCGACGGCCACGGCCCTCGCGATCACCGCGGGAGCCTCGGTTGTCGGACCTGTCGGACGATGCCGCTCCGGCCGCTCCTGCTGCCTGATCGGCCATCATGCAGTCCTTCCGTTGTCAGTCATTAGAACTTCAGCCCGCCTTCGCGTGCCGCGTCGGCCAGAGCCGCAATCCGTCCGCCGTAGGTGTAGCCACCGCGGTCGAATACAACCTCGTCGATGCCGGCGGCCTTGGCGCGCTCGGCGATCAGTTGACCGACCCGCACACTGTGGGCCTTCTTGTCACCGTCGACCGTGCGCACATCGGCCTCGGTAGAGGAGGCGGCGGCCACCGTGGTGCCGTTGAGGTCGTTCACCAGCTGCACGTGGATGTGCCGCGAGGAACGGTTGATCACCAGGCGGGGCCGCTCAGCGGTACCGGCGATCTTCTTGCGCAACCGGGCGTGCCGACGCAACCGCGCGACCCGCCGGCTCTGGGACACGTTTTGCCCCGTGGGCTTACGCGTCGCCGACTCAGTCTTTGTCGCCATGTCTACTTACCCGTCTTTCCGACCTTGCGGCGGATCTGCTCGCCCTCATAGCGAACGCCCTTGCCCTTGTAGGGGTCGGGGCGGCGCAGGCGGCGGATGTTCGCCGAGATCTGGCCGACTTTCTGCTTGTCGATACCCGAGATCGAGAACTTGGTGGGCGACTCCACCGCGAAGGTGATGCCCTCTGGTGCCTGCACGACGACGGGGTGGCTGTAGCCGAGCGAGAACTCGAGGGTGCTGCCCTTGAGCTGCACGCGATAGCCGACGCCGAAGATCTCCATCTTGGTGGTGTAGCCCTGGGTGACACCGGTGACCAGGTTGGCCACCAGCGTGCGCGACAGCCCGTGCAGCGAGCGGTTGTGCCGCTCGTCGTCGGGCCGGGCCACCACGATGGCACCGTCGTCATTGCGCGACACGGTGATCGGCTCGGCGACCGCCAGCTCCAGCGTGCCCTTCGGTCCCTTGACCGACACGTGTTGCCCGTCGATCGTCACGTCGACCCCGGACGGAACCGGGACCGGCTGCTTACCAATACGCGACATAGTTCTAGTCCCCTATCCCGCTACCACACGTAAGCGAGGACTTCGCCGCCCACGCCCTGTCGTGCGGCCTGACGGTCGGTGAGCAGACCCGATGATGTGGAGATGATCGCCACGCCAAGGCCACCCAGTACCCGAGGCAGGTTGGTGGATTTCGCATAGACGCGCAGGCCGGGCTTGGACACCCGGCGCAGCCCGGCGATGCTGCGTTCACGGCTCGGGCCGTACTTCAGCTGAACGACGAGCGACTTACCCACCCGAGCATCCTCGGTGTGAAAGTCGCTGATGTAGCCCTCCGCCTTGAGGATCTCGGCGATGTTCGCCTTGATCTTGCTGTGCGGCAGGGTCACCTCGTCGTGATACGCCGAATTGGCGTTGCGCAGACGTGTCAAGAAGTCTGCGATCGGGTCCGTCATGGTCATGACAGCCGGTTCACCTTCCTCGCGGCGGTTCCCCTACCGGGGCCTGCCGCAACTTTTTCCGATGTGGTCTGTGGATCTCGCGCCGTTACCAGCTGGACTTCTGAACGCCGGGCAGCTCGCCGGCGTGCGCCATCTCGCGCAGGCAGATACGGCACAGCCCGAACTTGCGGTAAACCGCGTGCGGGCGACCGCACCTGTTGCAGCGGGTGTACGCCCGCACCGCGAACTTCGGCTTCTTGTTGGCCTTGTTGACCAGTGCCTTCTTTGCCATCTGCTCAGTTCTCCTTGAACGGAAAGCCCAGCGCCCGCAACAGCGCTCGTCCTTCGTCGTCGTTTGTCGCCGTGGTGACGACGGTGATGTCCATGCCACGGGGCCGGTCGATGCTATCCACGTCGATCTCGTGGAACACCGACTGCTCGGTCAGCCCGAAGGTGTAGTTGCCGGTGCCGTCGAACTGCTTGGGCGACAGACCGCGGAAGTCGCGGATACGCGGCAGTGCGATCGAGATCAGCCGGTCGAGGAACTCCCACATCCGGTCGCCACGCAGCGTGACCCGCGCGCCGATCGGCATGCCCTCGCGAAGTTTGAACTGCGCGATGGACTTGCGGGCCCGCCGGATCTCCGGCTTCTGCCCGGTGATCAGCGACAGGTCGTTGACCGCGCCGTTGATCAGCTTGGCGTCACGTGCGGCGTCGCCGACACCCATGTTCACGACGACCTTCACCACGCCGGGGATCTGCATCACGTTGGCGTAGCCGAACTCTTTGTGCAGCGCGTCGCGGATCTCTTCGCGGTAGCGCTGCTTGAGGCGGGGCAGGGTCTTCTCGGTAGCTTCTGCAGTAGTCATCTCAGATGTCCTTGCCATTGGTCTTGGCGACGCGGACCTTCTTGCCGGTCTCGTCGTCGCGGCGGAAGGCCACGCGTGTCGGCTTGCCGTCGGAGTCGAGCAGCATCACGTTCGAAACGGAGATCGGTGCCTCCTGGGTGACGATGCCGCCGGAGGCCGCCCCGCGCTCGGTCCGGGAAACAGGGGTGTGCTTCTTGATCCGGTTGACGCCCTCGACGAGCACCTTGTTGCGGTCCGGATAGGCCACCAGGACCTTGCCCTTGGCGCCCTTGTCCTTACCGGAGATCACGAGCACCGTGTCGCCCTTGTGGACGTTCATCTACAACACCTCCGGAGCAAGCGAGACGATCTTCATGAAGCGCTTCTCGCGCAGCTCGCGGCCGACCGGGCCGAAGATGCGCGTGCCACGCGGATCGTTGTCGGGCTTGATGATGACGGCGGCGTTCTCGTCGAACTTGATGTAGCTGCCGTCCGCGCGGCGCCGCTCCTTGACGGTGCGCACCACGACGGCCTTGACCACTTCGCCGCGCTTGACGCTGCCACCGGGGATGGCGTCCTTGACGGTCGCCACGATGATGTCGCCGATACCGGCGTAGCGCCGCGACGAGCCGCCAAGCACGCGGATGCACAAGATCTCCCTGGCGCCCGTGTTGTCGGCGACCTTCAGCCGCGATTCCTGCTGAATCACAGTCACTCCTCGACCTGGTTAATGTGTGCATGGCAGATTCCGACCTGACATGCGCGGTCTTGCTGTCACCGAAGGGCACGCGGGGTTTTCTTCCGATGAGCGCTTGCGCGAAGAGCTACATCTTTCGAGAACCGAGGTCTGCCCAAGGCAACCGTTTGATTCTAGGTGACGACCTGCGAGGAACCAAATCGCCGCTGGTCACGCTTGCCACCACCGCGACCGTGCGCGTCTGAACTCCGACACGCGGTCAAAACCTGACATTTCGCGCACGTTCACCTAGGCGTATTGCGCACGGTCAAACTGGGTAGCGATGAGAACATCATGATCGCCGTTGCGGCGTTGGCTCTGGCGGCAGCGTTCCTGTTCGCGTTGTCGGCATTTCTGCAGCAACGCGCCGCGCGCACGATCGTCGGCGCAGACACCTCATCATTGCGAGACGCGTCCGGCGTCAAACGGTTGCTGGGCCGTCTGGTGCGAAGCAGGACGTGGCTGGCCGGGTGGCTGACGAACCTCGGCGGGGTCGGCACCCAGGCGGCGGCACTCAAGGTCGGGTCGGTGGCCGCGGTCCAGCCCCTGATGGCGGCACAGTTGCTGTTCGTGCTGTCACTGGCATCGGGCGAGCAACGCCGCTGGCCGTCGAGGCGTGACTGGTTGTCGGCGCTCGCAGTCTGCGCCGGGCTGGTCCTGCTGTTGACCGCTGACGCATCGTCCCTGACCGGCGAGCCGCACCGGAACCGGGTGTTCATGGCGACGGTGTGTGTCGTCAGCCTGGTCGTGACGCTGCGCCAAGTGAGTCGGCACACGTTCCCGTGGCTGGCCGGCCTGCTTGTCGGTGTCGCCGCCGGCCTGTGTCACGCCCTCAATGCCGTTTACCTCAAGCTGACGGTCGAGGATCTGTTCCACGGCGGGGCACTGGCCACGCTCCTCGACTGGCCCGTCTACGCATTGGCCGCGACTTCACTGAGCGGAATGTTGTTGGTACAGATAGCGCTTGCCAGCGGCCCGTTGCCGCCCGCCGTTGCCGCAATGAGCGTCACCAACCCCGTCGCCAGCTTCGTGTTGGGGATCCTCGCCTTCGATGCGCCCGCTCCCCGCGACCCCGGCGTGCTGTCGGCCATCGCGGTGTCCGGAGTGTTGATCGTGCTCGGCATCGTGGGCTTGGCGAACGCGTCGAGCACGCGGCGGCTCTACCGAGTCGACACTGCTACAGATCGGCCACGCAGCGGAAGCCGATATGCGTCGTCGCACCGTCCTGTGAGTGCGGCGACCTCGGCCGATCCATTCACAACCGACACGCTCGACGCTGATCATGGTGGTGTGGGACGGCAGCCGTGCAGTTGACCGACGCGGTCGTACTGGTCACCGGTGCGTCGGGCGGAATCGGCCACGCCGTCGCTGCCCGTTTCGCCGCAAGAGGCGCACACGTGTTGGTGCACGGCCGCGACCCGGAGCGCACACCAAAGGTGGCAGACGAGGTGCGCGGGCGGGCCCTGGTCGCGGACCTGGCCTCACCGGCGGACCGCCAGCGGCTCGCAGCCGAGGCTCTCGATGCGTTCGGACACGTCGATGTCCTGGTGAACAACGCCGGCTTCGGCTACTACGGACCGCTGTCGGCCATGAATGTCGACGCGATCAGGCGACTCATCGAGGTCGATCTGTTGGCCGCAGTGGAGCTCACCGCTTACTGCTGCCGGGGATGGTCGAAAGGGATTGTGGTGCGATCTGCTTCGTGACGTCGATCGCCGGGCGTACCGGCGTCGGCGGTGAAGCCGTCTACTCGGCAACCAAGGCAGGTCTCGACACGTTCGCCGAAAGCCTGCGGGCCGAGACCGCCCGCTCCGGTGTCAACGTCAGCGTCGTCGTTCCCGGCGTGGTCGACACGGGATTCTTCCAAACTCGTGGCGCTCCCTATACGCGCACGCGGCCACGGCCGATACCTGCCGACACGGTCGCCGACGCGGTGGTCCGAGCCGTGGAGCACGACCGCGCCGAAGTGTGGGCGCCGCGGTGGCTACGGCTCGCCCCGACCGTGCGCGCGCTGGCTCCCGGCGCATTTCGACGGCTTGCGGTTCGCTTCGGCGGAACGGGTTCGCCCTGAATGAGCAGGCCTTGGTCAGTTTCACGTAGCCTGACTGAGCACGCAGCGGAACCCGATGTGCGTCGTCGCGCTGTCCTGTGACTGCGGCGAGCGGGCCGCCGGCCGGTAGCGGTGGCAGTAGTCCGGCGCGCACAGGTGCGAGCCGCCTTTCAGCGTCTGGCTGATGGTCGGATCGGGTCCCGAGGGGCCACAACAGGACTGCACGGGACCGTCGAGCCGGTGGTGCGCCGAGAATTGCGTCGTCGTCCACTCCCACACATTGCCGATCATGTCGACCAGGCCGAACCCGTTCGGGGGGAACGCGCCGACCGGCGACGTGCCCACCCAGCCGAGCGCGCCGTCGTTGCGGTACGGGAACCGTCCCTGCCATGTGTTGGCCATCAACTGACCGCCAGGAGCAACGTCGTCACCCCACGCGTACGTCGTGGTGGCGCCGCCGCGGGCGGCGTACTCCCACTCGGCCTCGGTCGGCAGTCGACGACCCGCCCAGCGGGCGTAGGCCGCCGCATCGGGATAGGCAACCTGCACTACCGGTTGATCGAGTCGGTCCTCGATTCCGCTGTCCGGGCCGAACGGATGGCGCCAGCTGGCGCCGGGCACCCAGGCCCACCACTGCCGCCAATCACGCAGATCCACCGGCCCTCTGGTGGGCCGAAACACCAGCGCACCCGGCACCAGATCCTGCGGCGCGGCTCCCGGATACAGCGCAGGATCCAGGGGCTGCTCGGCCACGGTGACGTAACCCGTGTCGGCGACGAACTCGGCGAATTGGGCGTTGGTCACCGGATGGCGCTCGACGGCGTAGGCGCCGACGGTCGCGGTGTGCACCGGCGCCTCTTCTGGATAGAACTGGGTTGAGCCCATCCGAAAGGACCCACCCGGCAGCTCGACGAGCTCGGTGAGCATGACCTTCACGGTAGGACGATCTCGAATTCCTCGGTCAGCAGCGCAGCAGCCTCATCGAAGCCTGGTGTCCCGGTCGGGGCCTCGACGTGCACGGCGACGAGATAGTTGTTGCCGCTGTTGGTCCAGATGTGGATCATGCGGTCCTTGAACTCGACGGCGTTCTGGGGTGTGTCCGACCATGCACCCATCAGCTTCTGCCCGCTGTATCCGCACAGTTCGCCGGGTAGCACGCTGACGCTGCTCACGGCCGATTCCGCCATCAGGTCGTCGGCGTACTTCTTGAACGCGGCTGCCGGTTCGAGCTGGGTCACGGCGATGGTGACCGTCGCCTGCATGCCGTCGGGACCCTGCAGCCGCCCGCCGACATCCCCGGTGCCGGCTGACATCGCCCAACGGTCTGGGACGCCGACCGTGATCCTGGGCGCCTGCGGGTCGTCGACATGGGCCGTCATCCGCACACTCGGCTTGATCGTCTGCGAGCAGGCGAGGGTGTTCGGTGGTACCGGCGCCCGTGTGGTGGGAACGACGCCGTACACGGACTGGTCGCCCTGCTGTGTCGGCGGGGTTGGTACCGATGACGGCGACGACGTGACTGCGGCGGGGCCCGCCTCGCTGGCGACGGGCACTCCGTCGCTGGTGCGGACGCACCCTGCCAGCAAGCAGGCCAGTGCGAACGCCGCCAAACGAACTCGATTCATCAGTCTTTCGCGAAAGCCCGCGCGAACTCCCGCTCCAAATCCACGTACGGCTTGCCGGAGACGTCAACGTTCACCTGTGCGATGGTGCCACCTGTGAACGGGAACGGCGCCTTGTATGCCCGCGACACCGGCGATCCGGTGTTTTGTCCGATGCTGAGGCTGGCGCCGGCGAGCCCGAACGTTCCAGGATGGATCCTCATCCCGGACATCGACGCCACCTCCGCGTCGTCGATGTAGAGCGCCGCGTCGCCAAGCGGGGTGTGGCTGCCCTCCACCGTCCCGGTACGCGCAAACGCGACTCCGAACGTGTGCTTGCCCAACGGCACGGCACCCAACGACGACAGCCTCTGCTCCTCCTCGCCGAGGAAGTTGTAGATGTAGTGCAGCCGCCCGTCCTGGACGAACAGCACGTGCCCACCATGTGCGCCACCGTGTTTGATGATCACGCCTTCGGCGCCCGTGGTGTCGACGGTCACCTCGGCGATGATCGCGAACGACCGACCCTGTATCTCGACGGCGGCACCCACGCCAACGTCGGCGGTGCCGGGGTAATACGTGTACGCCTCGCGTGTGCCCGCCAGATAGGGCCGATACCGCGACATCGTCTCCAGGATGTTCAAGTCGGCCAGCGGCAGGCCGTTGTACTTGTCCGCCTCGCTGAACCACAGCTTCTTGAGTTCCTCGAGCTTGTCGGGATTCTCGGCGGCCAAATCGTGGCACTGGCTGCGGTCGGCCTCAATGTGGAACAGCTCCCAGCGGTCCTTGTCGAAGTTCGACCATCCAGCAGGCGATGCGGCGTGGACGGTGTTGGCGAACCAGCCTTTGTCCCAGATGCCGCGGGTGCCCAGCATCGCATAAAACTGGGTCTCCTTGCCGATGGGTGCCTCCGGAACATCAAGGGCCAGTTTGAAACTCACGCCGTCGAGCGGCTTCTGCGGAATACCCCGGACGGTCGCGGGCGGGGTGATGCCCAGCAGGTCGTACACCGTCGGAGTGATGTCGCAGACGTTGACGTAGTTGTCCCGCACTTCCCCGTGCGCGGCAATGCCCTCGGGCCAGGAGATGATTGCGGTGTCGGCGATGCCGCCCTCGTGCGAAGCGTAGCGCTTGAACAACTTGTAGGGCGTGTTGAACGCCATCGCCCAGCCGATCGGGTAGTGGTTGTAGGTTTCCGGCCCGCCGAGATTGTCGATCACTTGCAGGCTTTCCTCCACGGTATCGATGTAGCCGTTGAAGAATTTGACCTCGTTCACCGATCCGTTCGGGCCGCCCTCGCCGCTGGCGCCGTTGTCGGAGATGACCACGATGATGGTGTTATCGAGCTGGCCCGACTCGTCCAAATAGTCGAGGACGCGGCCGATCTGGGCGTCGGTATAAGACAGGAAGCCCGCGAACACCTCGGCCATCCGGGCGAACAGTCGCTTCTCGTCATCGTTGAGCGAATCCCACGGGCGGACGGTGTCCTGCGGTGGCCACGGTTCGTCGTTGGGCCCCTTGACATCCAGATAGGGGTTGATCGGCGACAGCTCGGTGTCCGGCGGAACGATGCCGAGCTTCTTTTGGTTCTCCAGCACCACCTCTCGGTAGCGCTCGTAGCCCATGTCGAACTTTCCGGCGTACTTGTCGGCCCACTCCTTGAAGACGTGGTGCGGCGCGTGCCCGGCGCCCGGGCAGACGTAGGAGAACCACGGCTTGTCGGGTGCGATCACCTTGGCATCGCGGATGAACTCGATGCTCTTGTCGGCGAGGTCCTTTGATAGGTGGTAGCCGTCTTCCGGCGTGCCCGGCGGGGCGATGGGATGGTTGTCGTAGACGAGTTCGGGATACCACTGGTCGGTCTCGCCGCCCATGAAGCCGTAGAACCGCTCGAAGCCCCGCGATAGCGGCCAATGTCGTTTGGTGGAAGCCAGATTGGACTCCTCCAACGGCGTCAGATGCCACTTGCCGACGCTGTAGGTGTTGTAGCCGTTCTCGGCGAGCACCTCCGACAGCAGCGCGGTGTCGTACGGGATGCGCCCATTGCAGTTCGGGAAGCCGTCGGTGAACTCCTCGATGGTCGCCATTCCGACCGTGGTGGCGTTGCGCCCGGTCAGCAGCGAAGCTCGGGTCGGCGAGCACAGCGCGGTGGTGTGGAACTGCGACAGCCGCACGCCACGTTCGGCGATCCGACTCATGGCCGGCATTTCCACCAACCCGCCGAAGCAGTCCCATGTCGCGATGCCGGTGTCGTCCCACACGAGATACAGGACGTTGGGCGCATCCTCGGGTGCCGTCGGCGCGGCGTACGGGCGCCAGTCCGGCTCGGAATCGCGAATGTCCAGCTCGATCTTGCCGTTGAATTCCGTCGCCATGGCAGCCTCGTCCGGGTATCGGATCGCCGTGTCGTCGACGATCGCCCGGAGACTACACCCGCTGTATATCCGTTAGCTGAGAAATTGACGACCGCGGCGTTGCGGAATTCCGCTTCAGCCACCAGCGCACCGTCAAGAACGGAATCGTCCAGCCCAACCACGCGCGCCCACGCCGGCGACGAACCACACGAAGTGCTCTTCGCCGCCCCCAAAGACGCTGTCCTGCAACGGCTGGAACGTGATCACTAACACCGGCGTCCAGATCCGGTTGGTGACGATGGACAATGCCAGCGTCGCGCCGAGGACCACGTGACGCCGATGCTGCGCGAACCGCCGTTGCCGCGCGGCAAGGTAGCCGTTGATCGTGAACAGCGTGCCACCCGTGAAATAGGGCGGCAGCGAGTAGGCCAGGAACGCGACGACGACAACAGCGACGGCGGGGGCTGCCTCGTCCAGTTGAAGATCGCGCGGAATGCCCCGCGCTTGCTGGAGTTCGCAAACTAGCCCTGAACGATCCGAGTCCAGATCGTCCAGATTCACATTGCAATTTCGGTGGCGTGACCCTCGGCGGCGAAGTCGTTCGGGAACTCACGATCGGCGTTCCGGGTTAACGCTTACCGGATGGTGCTATGGCCGGACGGCGTTGACCACCTCGATGGCACGTCGGCTGAGCGCAAGTGCGGTCATTTCACTCCGACCCCCGCCTCAACGCAGCAGCGGTGTCAGGTGGGAGGTGTCGTGCTCGACGGAGCTGTCATCCTGCCGCCCAAGGACCCGTCTCTTCACAACCCCCAACCTGTATCAGCGTCTACAACCTGATGACCCGCACGGTTAGATAACGGTTTCTGGATCGCTGGTCTGGGTCAGGCGGCCGTACAGTTCGGGACGCCGGTCGGCATGGACGTTGTTGTTGGGGCTGATGGCCTTGTCGAGTGCGTCGGCGAGTCGGCACTCGGCGATGATGGTTGAGGGGCCGGCGTTCGGGGCGCCGCCGGCGAGCGGCCACCCGTCCGCATCGACGATCACCGAGCCGCCGACCCAGTCGATGCCACGTTCCTGGCCGGTCCGGTCGCATGCAGCGATCAACATGCGGTTCACGGCGGCATCCGCTTGCACGCGCACGACCTCCGCGGGCCGCTCACCGTCGGGGCGTGGGAACGCGGGCCAGTTGACCGGGGCGCAGAGCAGTTGCGCACCGTCCATGGCGGGTATTCGTACCCATTCGGGGATTTCCAGGTCGTAGCAGATCAGCATTCCGATGCGGCCGTACGCCGTGGAGACCACAGGAGGAGGGGTGCTCCCTGGAGAGAACAGGAGGTTCTCGGCGTCCCAGAGATGCGCCTTGCGGTAGACGCTGCGTAGCCCGCCGGGATCGATGAGAGCGGCACTGTTGAACACCTCGCCGGATGCCGCCTGCTCGCAGAAGCCGCCGACGATGACGATCTGGTTGTCGGCGGCGAGCCGCGCCCAGAGGGTCAGCGTTTCCCCGTCCGTGGGCTCCGCACTGGCCGCGGCCTCGGCTCGGTCCTCGAAGACGTAGCCGCTGGAGACCAGCTCGGGCAGCACCACGATTCGGGCGCCGAGTGAGACGGCGTGGCAGACGGCGTCGGCGACGCGCTCCCGGTTTGCGCCCGGGTCGCCCAGGGTCGGGGTGAGCTGGCAGCAGGCCACGACGACCGTCTCCACCGGACCGGCTGTCACGCCCTGCTGCCCGAGTGCCGTATTCACGGTGCTGGTGCTGATTCTCGTTGTTCGAGCTCGCGGTCGCTTGCCACGATGGCGGCCTGTTCGGCGTCGAGGTCGAGTCCGCGGCACAGGATCAGATACAGCCCGCCCGAGACGACAAGGCCGACGATGAAGGAGATGTCGGCGCCGTTCATGGCCTCGGCGGCCGGACCTACATAGAAGGTGGTGCTCAGGAACGGGATCATCGAGGCGAACCCGACAACGTAGGCGACCAAGCCGCGCCAGGACCAGCGGCCGTAGATGCCATTCGGTTTAAAGATTTCGGTGATCGCGTAGTGACCGCGACGGACGAAGTAGAAATCGACGAGGTTCACCGCGGTCCACGGGATCAGGAAGTACAGCATCAGGAGCACGAAGTTGTTGAAGCTGGTGAGGTAGTTGTCGGGGATCAGAAGTGCGACGATGTAGGCGATCACCGCGACCACCGCGATTCCGACGACCCGGCTACGGACAGTCGCCTTGACAGGGCGGAAGCCATCGACCGCGCTGGCGCCGGTGAGCATGGCCCCGTAGAAGTTGATCGCCATGATGCTGACCAGGGCAGGGATGCAGACGAGGACGGCGAAGGTGCCGAATCCGGGGAACACCGAGTTGCCGACCTGCTGGAGGCTTCCTATCGCGTCGGGTGCGTTGATCGACGAGCCGAGGAACGCACCGAGCGCCATGAGCCAGACCGCGGAGCCGGCGGCGCCGAGGTAAGTCCATGAGATGACGCCGCGCGCCGGGACGTCCTTGCGCAGGTAGCGGCTGTAGTCGGAAACGTACACGGCGTAGGAGATTTGGTAGCCGGCGGCGGCGCCGAAGGTGATGAGGAAGGGCCCCCAACTGAATCCGCTGGTGCTCGGGATCGCCGATCCCGCGTCCAGGTTGGTGATCGCGCCAGCGGTGAGGATGGCGAAGACGACGATCAGGACGTAGGTCAGCCACCGCTGGATGAAGTGCAGCAGGTCGTAACCGACAACGGCGAACGCCACCGCGATGAGGATGAGCACGGTGTACCAGAGCCATGACGCGCCAGGTAGCACCAGGTGCAGGCCTTGGGTGGCCAGGATGACGTTGAACACGTTGAACCCGATGTAGACGAACAGGACGGCGATGAACGGGAGCACGGCGCCGCGAATGCCGAACTGGGCGCGTGACTGGATCATCTGCGGCAGGCCCATGCGGGGGCCCTGGTTGGCGTGAAACGCCATGAAGAAGGTGCCGAAGACGGCGCCGAGGACCACGGCGATGACCGACCAGAGTAGGTCTAATCCGATGGAGGGGCCGACGAATCCGACCACCATGGTGGTTAGCACGAAGTTGCCGGTGAACCAGAACGGGCCCTGGTGCCAGACGTTGCCGTGCCGTTCATTCTGTGGGACGTAGTCGATGGAGCGGGACTCGATGAGTTGGCGGCGGGCCGGTTGCTCGTCGGCCTGGTCGACCTGGGGGTTCGAGGTCACGTCAGTGCCCTTTCGTGTGTTACTGGATGTGAGGGGTTAACTGCCTGTGCCGACGCGGCGTCGGCGTTTCGGCGGTTGCATGCCAGGACCGAGCACAGTTCGTACGCAACGTGCGCCGCTGCGATGCCGGTGATCTCGGCGTGGTCGTAGGGCGGCGAGACCTCCACGATGTCGGCGCCGATGATGTTTAGGCCCACGAGGCCGCGCAGGGTGTTGAGCAGTTCACGGCTGGTCAAGCCACCGGCTTCCGGGGTGCCGGTGCCCGGGGCGTGGGCGGGGTCGAGGACGTCGATGTCGATGGAGACATAGATCGGCGCGTCGCCCAGTCGGGCGCGCATACGGTCGACAATCGAGGCGACACCGTCGCTCTCGTAGTCGTCGGAACGGATGATCTGGAAGCCGAGTAGGTGGTCGTCCTCAAGGTCCTGACTGGAGTACAACGGCCCGCGGGTACCCATGTGCAGGCAACGCTCGAGGTCCAGCAGGCCCTCTTCGCTGGCGCGCCGGAACGGCGTGCCGTGTGTGTACGGGGCGCCGAAGTAGGTGTCCCAGGTGTCTAGGTGAGCGTCGAAGTGCAGGACCGCGATCTTGCCGTGGTCGCGGGCCAGCGACCGCAGCAGCGGCAGGGCGATGGTGTGGTCACCGCCGATCGTCAACAGTTTCGCCCCATCAGAGCGCACGTCATCCGAAGCTGCCTGGATCTGCGCGATGGCCTCGCCCAGGTCGAACGGGTTGACGGCAACGTCTCCGGCATCGGCGACCTGGTGCTGGCCGAAGGGCTCCACCGCGAGCGCCGGGTTGTAAGGGCGCAAGAGCTTGGAGGAGGCACGGATGTGGCCGGGACCGAAGCGGGCGCCCGGGCGATAGGAGACGCCGGAGTCGAACGGCACGCCGAGGACGGCCACGTCGACCGACGACACCTCGTCGGTTCGTGGAAGTCGGGCGAATGTCGCGGGCCCCGCGTACCGGGGGATCTGGGTGGCGTCCGTTGGGCCGCGGACCGCGGATCGTGTCATCGGGCAACTCCTCTGTTTGGCGGGCTTGTCGTTGACGGTAGGAGAATCGTGAGTTCCGTCATATGGCCATGATGTATATCGTTAAGAACTCAGATGAACACGATGTCCAATCAGTAAGCGGAAGTGGCATCCATGCCGACACTTGGAACGTTGCTCGCGGATGCCGCGCTCGGGTTGGCCCGGGTGGCGGGTCCCGACGACGATCGGCAGATCAGTGCCGCCGCAGTGTCCGAGCTGACCTCACCCGGGCCATGGCTGCAGGGTGGCGAGCTGCTGATGACGATCGGGCTCCTGCTGGAGATGAGCGAAAGGTCCTGCCAGGACTACGTTGAGGGACTGGTCACCGCTGGCGTCGCAGCCCTGGCGGTGGGGCTCGGGGCCGACCTGCCTCACCAGGCGGCTCCCGCGGAGCTGGTGGCCGCCGCGGACCGGCTCGATTTGCCGCTGCTCACGGTCCCCGACGGGGTTCCGTTCATCGCGGTCACCAACGCTGTGTACGCGCACCTTGCCGCCCAGGAGCGGCGAGAGTTGCAGTGGGCCTTCGAAACTCAACGGGCGTTGACCGCCGCCGCGGTCCAGCCCGGCGGACTTCCAGCGATCCTCGAGGCGCACCGCCGCGCCAGCGATTGCGCAGGCGTCGTCATCGATCTGCTCGGCCGCGTCCTTGCCACGGCAGGACCCGGCGTCGAAACCTTGGCCGGTCGCCTCCATGGTGTGGTAGAAGCCATCCGCCTGGAGGGGCTCAACGCGGCCGGCGTGGACGCTGACGCCCAGGTGCGTCGTGAGGTCCATCCACTGGGCTCAACCCGGCTGCGTGGGTGGCTGCTCCTGGAGGGACGAGCCGATCGAGCCGCCAGCCAGGCGGTCACCGCCGGACTTGTCTCGCTGCTCTCGTTGGAGATCGAGCGGCGCTACACGCTCGACACCGTCGAGCGCCGCCGGCGGGCACAGGTCTTCGATCGGCTCGCCCGTGCCACCGTCGATGACCTTGCCGCCGGGCGTCTGCTCACCTCCATCGGCCTGAACGATCAGGATGTGTGCTGCGCCGTCATCGCCGAGGACGACGACGCGGAGGGCCTCGCGGCCGACCTGGGCGCCACCCTCCCCGACGCCCTGGTCCGCCGCGTCGGCGATGTTGTGCACGTCGCCGTACCCGCCAGCGTGGACCTGCGTCAAGCCTTGGGCCGGATCGCGACCGGCCGGCCAACGGGCATCGGCATCAGCGTGCGCCCCGGCGCCCTCGCGGTCTCTCTCCGCCAGGCCACTTCGGCGCTTGCCGTGAGCCGATTGAGCAACGAAGTGGTCGTCGCAACCGATGTGGCCAGTAGCCGGCTCATCCTCTCGCATGTTCCCGGGTCAATCCTGCAGAGTTACGCCGATGCCATCCTGGGCCCGCTCGATGCCTCCGATCAACCCGAGCAACTCCTGGCCACGCTGAGCACCTTCCTGGAGTCCAACGGAGCCTACGAAGTGGCCGCCCAGGCGCTGCACGTGCATCGGCACACCATGCGCAACCGGATTGCCCGGATCGAGCACATCGCCGGCAAACGCCTCGACACCGCCCAAGACCGGTTCGAACTCTGGCTCGCCCTGCGAGTCCGCGACCTCACCCGCGTCGAAGGGGCACCCGCCGCCAACTAGAAGGTTCGCCTCGGCCGGCCTATGTGCGCCGCAACGACCACACGTGTCTCGTCCAGTTGAAGACTGCGAGGGATGCCCTGCGGGCACCGCCCGCAGCAATGCAGCGACTCGCCACCCAATTCCGAGTTTCGCCAAACTCTGGCCACCTAACTACGGAATTCGCCAACCAACTCCGTAACGGACGAGGGCGAGCAACTTTCCATTCCGAGTACGCAGAAGCGTACGGCATACGCTTCTGTTCCGTATGAGGATTAGGCTGGCAGGTGATGACGACCGACGAGCCGCTGCCCCGAGCGCTGGAGATCCTGTGGCGGGACGCCCCGCCGGGTCGGCGCACCCGCGGACTGAGCCGCCAGCGCATCGTCGCGGCGGCCATCGACTTGGTTGAGGCGGAAAGCCTCAGCGCGTTGTCGATGGCAAGGCTGGCCGAGCGGATTGGCTGCGGCACCATGTCGCTCTACCGCCACGTCGCCAACAAGGACGAGTTGGTGACGTTCATGTTGTCGACTGCACCAGATCCACCGCCCACGCCAGACGATCCGTCGGATTGGCGTGGCGCGCTTACCGATTGGGCCGCCGGACTATGGGACGTCTACCACCGGCACCCCTGGATCCTGCAGACTGCCGCAGCGGGCCCGCCCGCAGACCCGGGACAGCTGGCGTGGCTGGATGCCGGGCTCGCCGCGCTGGGCGGTACCGGCCTGACCGAACGGGACAAGCTGGGGGCAGTCATGGCGGTACTGCACTACGTCCGCGGCGCGGCTGCACTGGACATTGAGGCCGCTGACGTCGATGGTCTTGAGTACCCCGCTCTGCTTCGACGGCTGTTGGACGGCGACCGGTTCCCGGCGCTGGCAGCGGCCGTCGCGGCCGGGGTGTTCGACGATACCGACGACGATCACCTCGCCGAGTTCCGCTCGGGTTTGGGCCAGCTGCTCGACGGCATCGCCGCGAAGATCAATGGTGGCCGATGATCGCTACGGAGGACGTTTGCCTCGCCGATCGAAGATTTACCGCGGACGTAGGCCTGCGATGACGAGTTGCACCATGCCGCGTGGGTCGTAGCCGGGGTCGGTGTCGGCTCCAATGCAGAGGTTGCCTATGCCGCGCATCAACCCGTAGGCGTCGACGTCGGGGACGATTTCTCCTGCCGCAGCGGCGGCGTCGAGTAGCCGCGCGCAGACAGGGACGAGGCGGTCGAGGAAGTAGGCGTGCAAGGTCTCGAACGCGGCCGAGTCGGATTGTAAGGCGCTGGCGAGGCCGCGTTTGGTGATCAGGAAGTCGATGAAGAGGTCAATCCAGTCCGTCAGTGCGGCAAGCGGCGAGCCGCTGTCGTAGAGAAGGGTCGGACCTGCCTGCGCGCATGTCTCGACCTGGTGGCGGTAGACCGCTGCGATCAGATCGGCCCGTGTCGGGAAATGCCGGTAGATCGTGCCGACACCAACCCCGGCACGAGCAGCGATGTCACGCACGGGCGCGTCGACCCCGGAGGTGACAAATGCCGCGGCGGCCGCGGCGAGCAGGGTCTCCTGGTTACGTCGGGCGTCGGATCGTCTCCGAGGAGCTGGCGCCTGTGATCGACTATCGGCCACCGGTCAGCACCTCCATCTCAGCCCCCCTTGTGAAACGGAACACTGTTCCGTATTGTCGAATCGGAACGTTGCTCCGCTTGCCGCATTGTAGGTAACCCCAGATCGAATCCTGAAGAGGAAGAGGAGGACGCGTTCATGTCGCAGACATCCCAACCGCGGTTCGGGATCATGACCGCGCAGTCGCAAGTCGACTACAACGACATCCTGCGAGTTTGGCGCGAGGCGGACGCTATCCCGCAGATCGAGCATGCATGGCTGTTTGACCACCTGATGCCGATCTTCGGGGACCCGACCGGGCCGACATATGAAGGCTGGACGCTGCTGTCCGCGCTGGCTGCCCAGACCCACCGACTACGGGTGGGACTGCTCGTCACCAGTAACCGCTTCCGGCCACCCGCAATGTTGGCCAAGATCGCCACGACCGTGGACGTCGTCTCCGGAGGGCGACTGGACTTCGGCATCGGCGCCGGTTCTCGACCGAGCCACCCCCTCGCCCGACGTGAGTACGAAGGACACGGCCTGCCGTTCCATGACTTCTCGCAGTCTGTGGACAGCCTCGCCGAAGCGCTAACCGTCATCCGCCGATTGTGGATCGAGACCGAGCCGTTCGACTTCATCGGCGGCCACATCCAACTCACCGGAGCGCTCGGCAGCCCCAGGCCGCTCCAGCGACCGCACCCACCGATCCTCATCGGCGGCCGCTCGGCCCAGTTGCTGCGCGTCGCCGCCAGGTACGCCGACTTGTGGAACATGCCCGGCGACGACATCGACGATGCCGCCGGCCGCAGCACGCTGCTGGACCGCTACTGCACTGAAATCGGTCGCGACCCCGCGTCCCTCACCCGGTCGATACACCTGCAGATCTCCTACGACCAGCCCGACATGACCCGCGATGCGATCGGCCACGCCATCGACGCCGGCTTCGAGCACCTCGTCCTCGGGCTGCCGAACCCCTACCCGGTCGGTGTCGCCCAGTGGGTCGTAGACGAACTCATCACCACAGCGGGATTGTGATACGGCATGCGATGTCACGTTGTGGAGTCATAACGTGACTTCCGCGCCGATGCGCATATAGCTGCGTCATACCTGGCTGGCGCGCCACGTCAAGGACGTAGGACTTGATCACGCAATGGCTAGAAGGAGCACGGTATGGCCGACCAACCCCACGACGCAGGAGCGATCACGCTCATCAACGTCTTCGAGATCCGCCCCGACAACGTCGAACAGTTTCTGCAGGAGTGGCAGGATCGCGCCCACTTCTTGGAAAGACAACCCGGTTTCCGGTCGCTACGGCTACACCGCGCGCTGGGTCCGGACGCGCGATTCCAGGTGGTCAATGTCGCCGAGTGGGACAGCGCCGAGGCGTTGCGGGCGGCGACGGCGCAGGATTTTTTTCCAGCAGAGCGCACAGCGTTCCATGCAAGAGCTCGCCGTTGCGGCCTATCCCGCGATCTACCGCGTCGTCGTCGAATCCACCGCGGAGTAGCGATGCCAAAACCGTATCGAGTCGGCCTCTTGGTGCGATGCAACAACGCCGTGATGCGATCGCTCATCCGTGCCGGCGTCAGGATTGGAACGTTTTCCGTTCTGACGGTTCCCGGCCGTAGAACTGGGCGACCGGTGAACGTCCCACTTGTCGTGTTTCCCCACGGCGGCAACCGCTACCTGGTTGCGTCATACGGTGTTGTCAATTGGGTGCGGAACCTTCGCGCCGCTGACGGGCGCGCCGAACTGCGCCGCGGCCACACGACCGAGAAGATCACCGCGATCGAACTGGCTCCCGAACAAGCCGGCCCGATCCTGCGGTTCAGCCTGCTGAACGGTCCGCCCGGCGTTCCGCGGCCGATCGTCCGCATCTTCCGGCGATTCTTCGTGCTCCCGTATCTGGACGTCGACATGAACTCCTCGGACGACGAGTTTGTGCGATCGGCACGAAACCACCCGGTGTTTCTTGTGCAGCCGGTCGTGCAACGTTAAGAACGGCTGTCTGGTCCGTGATCTCACGGTGGCGACCCACCCGGTACCCGTGCGCGCGCGTCGCGGCGGTGGGAGTATGCCGAGAGTGACGACCACCAAACCGCAGACGATCGCCTATCCGGCACCGGGCGCACGCCCCCACCGTCATGACGACTTCTCGGTCGTCCCTCACGTCGTCGTGCTGTTCGGCGCGACCGGCGACCTGGCGAGACGCAAGTTGTTACCCGGCCTCGCCTATCTGGACCAGTCCGAGCTGGCACCCAACATCGAGATCGTCGCCACCTCGCTGGAGGACATGTCCACAGAGCAATTCCTCAAGCTGGCCAAGGAGGCGATCGACGACTTCGGGACGCACAAGCTCACCAAGGACCAATGGACCCGATGCGCCGAAACAGTCACCTATGTGCCGCAGAGCGCGGGCCCCGAGGCGCTGGCCGCCGCCGTCGCCACCGCCGAAGCGAAGCTTGGACCGGAAGTCCTTCGGCTGCACTATCTCTCGGTTCCGCCGAAGGCTGCGCGTGCGGTGATCACCATGCTGAAGGACGCGAAGCTCGTGAACCGATCCCGCGTCGTAATGGAGAAGCCGTTCGGCACCGATCTTGCCAGCGCCGTCGCGCTCAACGATTTCGTCCACGAGACGTTCCGCGAGGAGCAGATCTTTCGCATCGACCACTTTCTCGGCAAGGAGGCCGCGCAGAACATCCTGGCTTTCCGATTCGCGAATGGCCTGTTCGAACCGATCTGGAACCGCAACTTCATCGACCACATACAGATCGACATCCCCGAGACTCTCGGCCTGGATGAACGCGCGAACTTCTACGAGAGCACCGGCGCCTACAAGGATATGGTGGTCACCCACCTGTTCCAGGTGATGGCGTTCGTCGTGATGGAACCGCCGACCGCCTTGGAGCCCCGCGCCATCGGCGAGGAGAAGAACAAGGTGTTCCGGTCGATGCTGCCGGTGGAGCCCGCGAACGTCGTACGCGGGCAGTACATGGGTTACCGTGACTGCCACGGAGTGGCAAGGGATTCCGACACCGAGACGTTCATCGCGTTGAAGGTGGGCATCGACAACTGGCGCTGGGCCGGTGTACCGATCTATCTGCGTACGGGCAAGCGGATGGCCGAGGGGATCCGGATCATCTCGATCGCGTTCAAGGAAGCGCCGCGCACGATGTTCCCACCCGGCTCCGGCGTCGGCTCACAGGGCCCGGACCACCTGACGTTCGATCTCGCCGATAACTCCAAGGTGTCGTTGTCGTTCTACGGAAAGCGACCGGGACCCGGCATGAAGCTCGACAAGCTGTCGATGCAGTTTTCGACGACCGAGGTCGATACCGCCGGAGATGTGCTGGAGGCCTACGAGCGGCTGATCTTGGATGCGATGCGCGGCGACCACACGCTGTTCACCACCGCCGAGGGCATCGAGTCGTTGTGGGAACGCTCGGCCGACCTACTGGCCGACCCGCCGCCGGTCAAGTCGTACCCGCAGGGCTCGTGGGGCCCCAATGCGATCCATCAACTGATCGCGCCCAACGCGTGGCGGTTGCCGTTCGAGCGGGCGTGGCGCGAGGGCAATAACAAGAAGCAAGAAGTAGGAGAGGGAACCACCTCGCCGTTCAGGCCGTGAACCGTACCAACGCCCGATCCGTTCTGAGCCGCTGCACCTCCGTGAACCCCGCGCGCAGGAACGGTTGCAGCACGCCGGTGAAGCGGTTGCGCGTCGCCGTTTCGACTGCGGAATCAACCGGATACGCCTCCAGCGTCAGACCTTCTCGGCGGGCCACTTTCGTCGCCGCGAAGATAAGCGCGGTCATCACGCCGACGCCGCGTTCCCGGCCGGGAACGTAGAAACACGACAACGACCACGTGTCGTCGCCGTCGGGCAGATGACCCGCGAATCGTCGGTTGAGCCAGCTCAGTCGCGACCGTGGACATACCCGTGCCCAACCGACCGCGCGCTCATCGCGGTAAGCGATCAGCCCGGGAGCAAGCTTCGGAGCAGTTACGCATTCGTGCCGTAGCGCATCCTGGTTCAGCGCGCGGTCGCGTCGACAATAGCCGGGGCCGAGCAGCCAATACTGACACCAGCATCCGTTCGACGCCCCGGCCCGGCCGAACAGCTGGAACAAGTCACCCCAGCGCTCGCCGTCGGCACGCTCGACACGGATCGGGACGGTGGCCGTGGTCCTTCGCGACACATCCAAGCATGACCCAACCGACCGCCAGACGCAAAAGCCCGAACACACCCCCGGGCGGTTGGGGCTTCTCCGTTCCCC
>CAVYPI010000066.1:0-39630 GCA_963770125.1 uncultured Actinomycetota bacterium
CGTCGTGCCGACGGTCCGCCAGCATCGAGGGCCGACCGTCAGCTGAGCGCCTCGCTCCGTCGGGATTCAATCCGCTCGTTCCGTGGCCGCATTTTGGCCACAATTTGGCCACACCTACCGTCAAACAGTGTGAACTACCGTGATGTGTTATCGCTGCTAGAGGCCATTCGCATCCTGATCAGGAGCGTCAGAACAGTTCAATCCTGACGGGAGGCTCCAGGCTCCACAAAAGCGCAGTTCAGGGGCCATCTCGCGATCCCGACAGAGATCAACCGTGTTCTTGCCGTCATTTGCCATCAACTCGATTCCTTGCCTTTACGCCGGGCGCGGCGGAAATCGGGACTTCGGCCAATGTGGGCACGAAAAAACCGGTCCGAGAACCGCTTTCGATTCCCGGAGCGGGTGTGGGGCATCGCCGCCATCTGCCCCAACTACCGGGTCGCCATCATCGCCCCAACGACGAAACTGGTTATGTACGACCTGGCAGCAGAAGGCGCGGCCATGGCGATCGGCGCACTGCCGGCCCTCAGCGACGGCAACGAGGCCCGCTCCTTGACCAGCAGTGGGCACGCGCTATCTACGAAGATCAACCCGCAGGGCCCGAAACCACCGGCATTCATTACCGCTCGGGCTACAACAGCGGCGAGTCGCTGGCGCTGTGGGATTGCGATGCCGGCGTCGAAGTCGTGCATGATGATGCCGGACATCGACAAGACATGGCGCTCGCCGACCCGCGCATTCTGCTGCGCTTAGAGGTAGAGCTGAGATGGCGCCAAATAACCGTCACCACAGTGCCTTCCAGCGACTGCAACGAGTGCAAGAAGGAACCGCTCGCCCCCTAACACCACCCTGCGTGCCGGGCGAGCGGGTCGCCGCCTCCGCCCAACACCGCACCCACCGCATCCACGCCCTCGAGTTGATTTCTCATTCGTATGGCCGGGAAAGCGTCTATTCGGCGGTTGATGTGGTGACGGGAAATACGTTGCCGCGGGCCATGTCTGCTCTTTCCTACCAACGTGTCACTGTGACGAATTGCGCAGCGGCGGTGGCACTTGCGTAGCCACGGCGCGTGACGGTCGTCGTTCAACGAACCTTCGGCGACCGAATAACGGCCGAAAGCGAAACAGATCCTTTCCTGCACGGCCCGCCCAACGTCGATCGATGCTGCGGTGGCGCATGCTGGCGACGAATATCGCGCAACCCATAAGCCGACCATGCGACGGTTCAACAACTCCCCTACGTGCTGGTGAAGAGCAAAGCGGGGCTGCGCTCAGCGGAACGCCGGCACGATTCACACCGTGCCGGCCGACTCGCCACCAGCCAGGCCGCCAACGGCGGGTGGCCCGAGAATGCAGCGTTCTGACCGATCACCGACGGCCCTGCCCATGGGTTTGCGATGTGCTCGGCCACGAATCCGCCCGAGACGGCACCTGCTTCGTGCCGCTAGAACAGGCGCGGGGTGCGGTTGTGGTGTCGGTGGTCGTAGTGCACGACAGTGGCGACGAAACCGACGCCGACCCCGAGACTGCCCAGCAGCACCGCGGCGGCGACCATCGCCCACCCCGGGTGGCCCGATCCGGCGGCGAACAACGCCAGCGCTAGCGCGACAAGTCCGACCAGTACGCACAGGAAACCGGTCCACGCAGCCAAACCATTGAGCATCATCATCGAACTTACCCTTCGACAGCGCCGTCATTCGTCGTCGCTGTCGTTGTCGTGGTAATGACCGGCCGGCTGCGTGTCCAGCACGTGGAAGTCCTTGTCCAGCCGAACCTCCACCGCCGTCCCGTCGGGTCTGGCGACGGTCACGCCGTAGACAACACCGCCCTCGCCGGTCTCCTGATCGACCTCGCCCGCGGTGCCGCCGGCACTGCCTGCGTGGCCGCCGCGCCCGCCCGATCCGCCGCGGACCCCGGGGGCAGCTGCTACGGCTATCCTGCGGTGTGCCGAAACACAAGGGAGGTCGACAGCGTCGTCTTGTCGCCGACCATGCCGAGCATGTTTCCTGTCACGCCCCACTTCTTGCGGTTCACCGTGGTCTGAGTGCTGAGCCGCACCGCGCCGTCGTCGCGCACCGCCACCCTGGCCCGCATCGGCATTGGTGCCGTGGCGCCCTTCACGGTGAGATCAGCCCGCAGCTTGAGGGTCTCATCTGGACCAGGTTCGACGCCGGTGACGACCACGCTGATATCGGGGTAGTTATCCACATCCAGAAACGTGGGCGACCGCAGATCCTCGTCGCGTTTGCCCAGTTTGGTGTTCAGCGACGCGGCCTTGATGTCGACTCGGCCGAATAATGTTCCGCTGTTGGTGATTTGGCCGTCGCCGCTGAATTCGGTGAAGACGCCGTTGACCTTCATCGCGCCCCACATCGTCTTGTTGTTGAATGTGATCGTCGACTGGTCAGAATCCAGCGTCCAGACCCCGACCGAATCAGGATTCTTGAGAAGTTCTGTGACGGTAGACATGTCACCTCCGGGAGGGTTCCTGTTTGTGAAGGGGATCCAGCACGCGATCGAAGTATTCGTCGACGTGGGTGTTCAGCCCGTCGGGGCCGACTCGGATGATGATGGCAACCAGCATCGAGTACGCAGTCCCATCGCGGGCGGTGCCGTGCAGGAATGCTATGGGCGGCCGTCTCGCCGATCTCGCAGTACATCGTGCGCCGCGTTCGTCCATCGCGTTGGCTGCTCCATTGGCTACTCGTCCGGTGCGCCCAGACTCCGACATGTACACGATGTCAGGTTTCGGTTGTTCATGAGGCGCCGATATCGTGGGCCTCGTCGTATCCATCGTCACCGCCCGCGCCGAGGTTCACCGTCGGCGGGGGCGCGGCGAGGAGAACGCCGAGCCACCGATCCATATCGGGCCGGTATCTGCACCCCGATCGGAAGTCCGTGACGAACGCTGGGGACCTGCTCTCTGGGCATTTGTGGTCCTCAAATGGTCCCGAACTTCGAGTTATTTAGTGTTGACAACCATCGCATCGTAGCAGCTCAGAGCGCATTTTTCTTGGTTGGGCTGACAGGATTTGAACCGGCGGCCACTTGACCCCCAGATATGCGAACGGGATTCGTCGGCGTCCGCCGGTATCCGGTTTTTGCAGGTCATTCCTGAAGGAGAGGGGCCGGTCAAGACCAACTTCTGTGTTGTTTGGTTCGTTCTGCGAGCTTTCTTGTCCTGGCTGGGCGCGTCGAAGTAGGCGTTGGGGTCAAGGTTCGGGTGGAGCCCGACCGCGTAGCGGCCGCAGGGCCTTGACGGCGGCGTCGTTCGGCGCATGCTGTTCAGGGCAGGGAGGTCGAAATTGCTTGTCCTGCTTTTGGCTTGGGTAGCAGGTGGTCGTTGGCGTCTTCAGTGCCGGTTTCCCGGTGCGGGGCAGGCGGATAGGGCTGCCGGTCATTCCTTCGCCGCGCTGTGCGGCATGAAGCGGTTCGCAGGGGAACGGTCGGTCGGGATCAATCAAAGGGGGCGACCTCGCCGGATTCGGGGGTCATGACCTGCACGATCCGCGCCGACCGTGAACCATGTGCTCACGCCGCGTGAGGTGAGCGGTGCAGGGCACGGATGTGGTGGTCGCGTAGTCCGTAGAAGACGAGCTCGAGCTGTCTTCGGGCGGCCGCCACGGCGCCGATGTTGCGGTTGCCGCGGCGATGAGCGACCTGTTCGCGGATCGCACCGATGCGGCTGGTGTCGGGCAGCATTTTCACCGATTCGATTGCCGCCCACCGCACCAGACGCGAGCCTTGTTTGGTGATCCGGCCGCGGTGCACCGTGTTGTCGGATTCGTGGTGGGAGGGCGTTAATCCGGCCCAACAGGTCAACTGGGCGGGGCCAGGGAAGCGGTGCACGTCGCCGATCTCGGCGACGAACACCGCCGCCAGCACCGGCCCGATGCCGGGGATCTGCTGGATCGCGGTGTAGCCGGCATCGTGGGTCAGCCGACGCTGCGCCAGACCGGTGAACAGGTCGATCTCCGCGTCGAACGCTTCGATGAACCGGCGCAGCGAGGCGATCCGCGCCTTGTACGGTGCGGGCATCGTGACCTTGTCCAGCAGCAGGTTTCCCTCGACGCCGAACAGGTCGGTCATCGGCACCCAGATCCCGCCCTTGGCCAGAACGGCGTGCACGTGGGCCTTGCATTGGGATCGCATCGCGACCAGTTTGGCCCGGTGCCGCACCAGCTCCCGTAGTTCCCTCGTTTCCGGCGGCGCGATCCACGCGTGCGGCAGCCGACCCATCCGCAGCAGGTCTGCCAGATCCGCGGCGTCGCGTTGATCGTTTTTGACCCGCCGATACGAGAACGCCTTGACCCCGAGCGGGTGCGCCAGATGCACGCTCGCGCCGAGCTCGGCGAGCGCATCGGCGGCCCAGTACCAGCCGTAGGTTGCTTCCAGAACCACCTCCGGCGACTCGCCGGCACGGGACATCACCTCAGCCAGCACGTCACGGTCGTTGAGAATCCGTACCGTCTCCAGATGTTCGCCGGTCTCGCTCATCCGCACCAACACCGAGCGGCGTCGATGCAGATCCATACCGACAAACTGCCGACCCTCGTAGAATTCGCTCACAGGGGCCTCCTTCGTCGTAACAACGTGAGCACCCCGAGCATGCGCGCTCGGAACGGACACGAGGAGCGGAGGCCCCGCTCCTTCATGACATCAAGACGATTCGCGGACATCAGCGAACAGCCACAAACACACCCGAAATCGAGCTGGCTGGCGTACGCGTTGGCGTACGGAGCCTGCTCAATCAAGACCCCGGCGGCTGCAGGAACAGCCCCCTCGGCCCGCCACCTGCTGATGGCGGGCCGACTGATTGGTTCAGGCGTTCAGGACTGTTGGGCAAAGACCGGCACGTTCCGGTTCACCACCGGGCGCTTGGGCGTTTCGGCCACCGGCGACAAAACGGTGCCGCCCTGTTGCTGCTGGGCGCCGGCGCCGCCGTTCTTCGGCGCAAAGCTGACGGTGATCGTTCCACCGCTGCAGGAGACAGTCTTCCCGTCGACCAAAACAGACTGGCCGTCGTCGATCGGGATGTCGTAACCGTCCTTGTCCGTGTAGTGACACCCACCGCCCTCGTTGTTGTTGACGGGGAGCGCCTGAGCGGTCGCCGGGGCCAAGGCAAAAACGGCCATGGCGCCAAGGAGCGTGGCTGCGTACTTGAAGCGGGTCAGGTTGCGGACGGTTGATTCGTTCATCGTGGATTCCTCTCGCCGGGTTGTTGAGGGAAATGATGCTGATCCAAGGGGTGCTTCTGTAATCGCCCACAAGCCAGATTCCTCTCCCGAGAGGGAAGGTTTTCCTGTCCGCCGGGCAAGCAATGTGGTTGGCCGCGGCACAGCCCGTGAGTTCGCCGCTCTGCTCAAGGCGCTGACCACTGTGGCGGACCTCGCGCACAGGATCGAACTGGTGCGCAGCGCGGCCGAGGACGCCGGCAGGCCGCGGGACACGGTGAGCGTGTCGACACAGATCTGGTTCACCGCGTTCGGCTCCGCGGACGACGTGCGCGCCGCCGAGCAGGACCTCTGCGCAAACTGGGCCGGCATCCCGCCCCGGCGCCTCGACCGCAGCCCCTACCTGCTCTTCGGGCGCGCCACGCAGATGGCGGAGGCCCTACTCGAGCGGCGCGAAGCCTACGGGCTCGACCGGATCTCGCTCAAGGAGGACGGCACCGACCCGGTGCGCTTCTGCCGCGAGGTCCTGCCGCTGCTGCCCGGCTGAGGGCCACCCGGTCAGATCACACGGGGCAGCGTGCACCGGAGCCGGCCCAGGACGAACCGGCCGTTGCGACCCACGCCGATCCAGTCGTCGTTGCCGCTGGCGAGCTTGGTCCAGAGGAGCTCGGGCTTGCGGCACGTTTCCACGATCGCGCGGTGCTCAACCGGTTTCCCTGCCGTGCGACACACTTGGGCGAGCACCTTCGTCACAACGGCGAAGGTGCCCGCCCCTGCAGAAGCGCAATCGCGCTCACAACCTAGGCGACTGTTGCGGCTGAGTTGCTTTCCTTTCAGCTTACGGCTGCCTCTGCGGCTGCGGTGGTGCGGCGCACAATGAGCTTTGATTGGAGCACGAGGTAACTACGAGGTCGACTCCCACGCTCAGCCCCGTAGGGCCCCAAAAGCCAGCGGTCATTGGAACTTCGTGAGCCGAGGTTCATCCCGCCGTCGCGGTGGGCTGTTATTGGGGTTCATCGCGGGCTTGCAGACGTCGGGCCGCAACATACCTGTACAGGTGCGGAGCCGACCGGCCAACGGTGAATCGTGCTGCCAGCAAGGGATTCGGCGCTGCATTGCACGCATTGGTCGAAGAAGCGCTAGGCAGGTGAGCCGTAGAGCTTAGTCCGGTACGCGGCGAAGCTACGTTTCTCGAACAGCCGCAACAGCGTCGCCCTGGTCAGCTGACGCAGCCTCAAGGACGCGCCGACGGCGGCGGGCGTCGCGCAGCTCGTCGAGGTATTTGACGAAGTCAGTCCACTCGATCAATTCGACCGTCTCCCCCGGTTTGCCGCGCACCAGCAGCCGCGCCTCGCCGATGTCACGCGGGCTGAGCTCCTCAGGTTCAAAGACATTGCCGAACTGGCGCGACGTCGAGGAGTCGTCGCGATTGTGATCGTAGCTCTGATGGCTACGCGTCGTCTTGCCGCCCCAAAAGGCCGCCGAACGCATCAGCTCTTCCTCGTGCGCACCGTACATGATCAGTGTCGCGGGTACGACCTCGCGGATCGCCTTGCCTTGCAGCGGCCCGTAGATCACATCGAGCTGCGAGGTCGCTTGTGCCGCAGCGCATATCGACACCCCGAGGCCGCGTGACTCGGCAAACCACTGCTGGATGTTGGGCAACGGAGTATTCGGCAGTTCATCAAGGAACAGGCCGATTCGCGGATACTCCTCCCATTGGGCAACCTTGATGCGCTGACGCTGAATCAGCTGCTCCATCAACGTAACCGGTTGGGGCGCGACACTTCCCTGAGCGGTCGACAAAATGTAGAGAGTCGTTCCAGGGTCATCAAGGAATGCGGGGTCAAACGCCTTCAGATTGCGGTCTCGAATGGATGTGCGCAGCCAAGCGGTCAGCGACTTGGTGACCGTCATCTTGACTGAATCCCGTTGCTTTTCAACCATATTCAGAATACCGCGTACCCGCGCCTCAAACAACGGGTTCCCGCACCACATGGCCGCGGTCACCCATGACGGGTCGGTGCTCATCTGCGCTCCGATTTGCGGCTACTTCTGCGGAGTCGTGGCATCCTCGGCGGCCTCCAGCACCCACTCCATGCCCTGCCCCAGCGCCGCCGGCGACGCCGCGAACAACAGACATACCAGCGGCGCGAAAGCCAGGTTCTCCCACATGCCGTTGTCGGCCGACGGGCGAGACTGAAGACCGCCGAAGGCCACCGACGACATGCTCAGCACAGTCTCCGCTGTCGCCTGTGCATCGTCGAGCGTGGCAATCAGCGCTGTCGGATCGTAGCGACAACGCTCGAATTCGTTTGGATAGTGCGGCGCGGTAATCGGCCGAAGATCGAGCAGCATGGCCCTTCCCCACCGGCGCTGGGCCACCATCTGCATCAAGTCGTCTTTACTGGAGGACACCACCGCCGGGCCTGGCCACAGCACCGCGCTCTGGGAGAGCCAGCGGCGTGTCTTTCCGGTGCCGGGCGGTGCCAGCCCGAGGATGTGTGGGGCCGTCTCAGGAGGGCGCAGCCGGCGCGTGCGCTTATCCGGTTGCCAACCCCCGAACGGGGTGATCGGCGGCCGGTAGGCATCCTCGGTCACGCCCCGGGTGTTCGACGAGGTGTACGCGCCCTCGACAGTGGGGATCTTGCTGCGCGAGTTCAGCTTCGGGCATTCCAACCAGCTCGCCGCGGTGGCTCGCGCGCATCTGATCGCGCTCGCGGCCCGCACCCCGCTGCTGCCCGGCACCGACGAGCGGATGTTTTTGGACATCGACTCGCTACTGCGCCCGGTCTACGGCCACCACAAACAAGGCGCCTCGTTCGGGCACGCCAAGATCGCCGGGCGCGCGCTGCTGCGCAAAGGGCTGTCCCCGCTGATCACCACGCTGTCCACGCCGACCGCGGCGCCGGTGATCGCCGAGGCGTGGCTGCGCGGCGGCAAGACCGGCTCCGGGCGCGGCGCCGCCCGCCAGCTCAAGCAGGCGATCACCACCGCCCGAGCGATCGACCCGGACGCGACGATCATGGCCCGGGGCGACTCCGCGTTCGGCACCAAGAAGGTGATCGGCGCCTGCCTCGACGAGCAGGTCGAATTCTCGCTGACCCTGAGCCGCAACCGCCGGGTCACCACGGCGATCGATTCCATCGACGATATCGAGTGGACCCCGGTGCGCTACCCGGGCGCGGTGGAAGACCCCGACACCGGGGCGCTGATCTCCGACGCCGAGGTCGCCGAAACCAGCTACACCCTCAGCGTGCGGGGCCATGGCCGCGTCACCGCCCGGCTGGTGGTGCGTCGGGTCAAGGACGCCCGCTACCCGGACGCGTTGTTCCCGGTGTGGCGCTATCACCCGTTCTTCACCAACACCACTTCTTCACCAACACCACCCTGCCCACCGCCGAGGCCGACCTTACCCACCGCAAACACGCGATCGTGGAGACCACCTTCGCCGACCTGATCGACGGGCCACTCGCGCATATCCCTTCTGGGCTGTTCGCCGCGAACTGCGCGTGGCTGGCCTGCGCGGTGATCGCGCACAACCTGCTGCGCGCCGCCGGGACGCTCGCCGGCGGTGAGCACGCCGTCGCCCGCGGTGCCACCCTGCGCCGCGACCTGGTCAACGTGCCCGCCCGCTTCGCCGCGCCCGCCCGCAAGCCGACGCTGCACCTGCCCGCGCACTGGCCATGGCAGATCGGGTGGAAAACCCTGTGGGACAACATCATCGGCTACAGTCCGGCGACCCCACGAGCAGGATGAACGCCACCTCCCCTGCCCACCCGCCATCCCAGGCCCAACCCCGGAGACACGTAGAAAGCTGGTGCAGGCCAGCGGATCACTCCTGCCCACACCATTGTGAACCGCGCCAATCGTGCAGAAATCAGCCCCGCGACGCCACGACATCACTGATCCACGGATTCAGGCTTAGGGATTGCGTTGGATATGGCCGCACACCCCATTAGATGGCGCCCTTGTTGTCTGGACAGTAGGCGGCGACCCGCGTTCTTCATTTCGATCGCCCTCTCTGTGTGCCAGCTACAGAGCCTAAAAGCTCACACCGACGCAGCAGCCCACAATGGCAAGCTCGGCCAGCAACATGACAGGAGCCTTTTGCTTCGGCTCCGCAGCGCATGCTTGGCGATGAGTCATCGCACTCGGAACCTCTTGCCCGCCGTCCTGATCGGCGACGTCCGGAACTCTCCCCTTCGGCAACCCGCTGGCTCCTGCAGGGCTTCTGCGGCGGCAGCTGGCGCCAACGAGGTTGGACTCGCTGTCGGGAGAGAAGGCCATGACACTCATACAAGTCGGATCTTCGGTGGCGGTCCGGTGAGCATCAGGCTGCGCTCACCTGGTCATTGTGCACGACGGGTCCGACAGGTTCGGCGGACTCGCGCTCGAGCATGTGGTGGCTGTCGTCAATGATGGTCACCTCTGCCAACTCCCGAAGAACGCGGCGCTGAGTCTTGTTGGGCCAGGTCATCATCGCGCTGCCCTCGCCTGCCCAGTACGCGAGTTGCGGGGGTCACGGTCGCACTCCCGCAGCACGGCATCGACCACCGCCGCCCAGTTCTCGTGGGCTCCGACGAAGAACTCCGCGTTGTCCAGCGCGTCGGCGGTACAGATGGCCCCGTAGAACAGCTGCTTGCCGATCTCGGCGACCCTCCGCTCAGCGCCCACCCGGTCGGTACGGGGGTCTCCGGCTTGCCGCGCCCGGAGGGCTTACCACCGGGATAGGAAACCCTTCCCCTTCAGGAGCGGAATCTGGCTTCCCGAGGATTACGGAACCGCTACTCGATCAATGACGATTTCCGTCATGACCCCGGAAGCGGACACTGCCGCGGCACCCCGAACACGAACCCATCGAAGGAGAAGGTCATGACCAAGCCTGGTGCAGCGGGCTTCAAGGACCCTGCCGGTGCACCGCGTCATCGTGATGGTCATAACGACGACTCTGGATCAAGGTTTCTGCGCGGCCGCCCGCGCGCTGTGTGCACCGGGCGTCGCTTTTCAAACCTCACGGAGCATCGCATGACCGCGGAGCTGGGCTCCCGGTACCCGGCCTGCACCGAACGGATTGTGACCGTCCGCGACGGTGTGCAGTTGGCGGTGCGAGACCAATGGCCCATCCGCGCCGAGGCCACCGTCGTGCTCCTGCACGGCCTTTGCCTTGAGCAAGGATCATGGGCAGGCCAGATCCGTCACCTGACCCGGCAGTGGGGCGACCGGATCCGGATCATCAGCTACGACCACCGCGGCCACGGCCGGTCGGGTACGGCCCCGAAGCGCACCTACGTGGTTGAGCAGCTCGCCGCCGACCTCGCCGACGTGCTGGCAGCCCTCGACGTCACCGGCCCGCTCACCCTCGCGGGACACTCGATGGGCGGGATGGTTGCCCTCGCTTACCTTGGCCTGCCCTCGGCCGATCGGCCCGTGGAGCCGCACGGGCTCGTCCTCGCCGCCACTGCGGCCGGTCGGCTCGCTGAGCGCGGTGTGGCCAGACTCCTGGCCAGTCCCGCCACGGACGTGCTGTGCGGGCTCGCCGCCCGCACACCTCAACGGGCCGTTCGCCTGCTTACCAAGCCCGCGTGCGCCACCTTGGCCCTCCAGGTCGGCAACCACGCGCGCACCACACTTACCACGCTGATCGCTACGGCCCTCGCCACGACATCCCTCACCACCGCCGTCGGGTTCCTGCCCGGCCTTCGGTCCTACGAACAATATTCCACGCTGGCCTCCGTCCGCGCCCAGACGATCATCATCAGCGGCGGAGCCGACCTCCTCACCCCACCGTCTCACGCCCGCGACCTGGCCGCCGCCATCCCCGGCGCCACACACCTGCACCTGCCCATGGCCGGGCACATGCTCCCTCACGAGGCCCCCCACGCCGTCACGGACGCCATCAGCCGCACGATCGCCACGCGCATCAGCGCCCACCCGCTAGCTAAAGCGCTGATTCGCCTTCCCGGACAACGGAATTCAGCGCACGCGAAGACCGCATGACCGCAGCGTCACAGGACTAGGGAGAAGGTCAAGGATCACGCCTAGTGCAACGGACTCGGACTGGTCATAACGACGAGTGCGGATGAATCTTCTCGGCCCGAATGTCAACCTCGTCGCGCACCTTAGATCGCGGTTCGAGGCCTATGGTGACACCCGCAGTCTCACGTATCTCCGCTAGCCGCTTGAGGATCGACTTCCGACAATTTGTTGGTGATGTGGAATGGCTGGCTTGTGCCGAATCCTCAAGCGGCTAGCGGCGTTTCGATGGTGAGCTCATTGAAGAGCGCTTGCATATCGACACGGATTCGTTCGTAGTGACGGTCGACGCGGGTCCAGTGCGCGGGTTTGCGTCCCATGCGCGGGCTGCGTACCGCGGCGAGGATCGGGGCGATGACGTGGTCGCGGAGGGTGAGCAGGGCGGCGATGGTGCGCGCGGCCGGGGGCGAGACGTGGTAGCGGCGGGTTCGCCCGGGTTTGTCGACGAGCTGTTTGCCGCGCAGTTTGCGCAGGTCGTAGGCCGCCTGGCGGACGGTGTAGTCGCAGTCATCGACACCGGTGAGGGCGTCCACTGGACATCCCCCAAAATCGTGGAGGCATGCACTATGAGCCCCGCTGTCCGTTCGGTGACGCCTCGCAGGCGTGAAAATGGGGGTCGGGTTGCCTGCCGACGCCGACTACTCCGTGGGATGTGAGCCCGTCTATGAGCCTGGTGTCGGGGCTCGACCGGGAAGGGTCACGCACTGTTGCTTCGAGCACGCCGGTCAGACTTTCGGTTCCCTTACCGATGCCCCCGGGCAACCGCCCTGTTGGAAGATCTGTGGACTCGGTTGGAGGACAAGCGAAGTGAGGATGCAACCGGAAGAGATTCCCGACGACGATCACGAATTGGTCATCGAGAGGGTGTGCGCAATCGATGTGGCGAAGGCATCGGGACAGGTGTGCGTGCGCACGCCACACCCGAATCGGCCGGATCGCCGGACGAGCAGGGTGTGGGACGTGTCGGCGACCTCGCGGGCGGTCACCGAGTTGGCCGAGCACCTGATCGGCGAGGGGATCGAGCGGGTCACGGTGGAGTCGACCTCGGACTACGTGCGACATGAGGGTGCATGAGTGAAAGTGGGAGGCACCGTTTGGAGGTTCGGCTGATGGCGAAGGTGTAGTACCCGGGTCAGTGCGCGAAGGGCCTGTCTCCGCCCCGGCGTGCTCCGCAGGTGACCGCGGGGTGCGAAGCCCGGGGTCGAAGCCGAAGCGGCCGCCGTTCCATCCGGTGGTCGCGGGCGAGGAGAAGACCGGCGGGAAGCGGATTTGCTTTCCGGCTCCGGGTGGCCGCCAGCCATCTCGGGGTGATGGGTGAACGCGAGTGAACCCCCGATGACGCCTCGTGAAGGTGACCCCCGCCGATGGGATGGGTCAGCGGGGCCGTAGGGACTGGCCGCTGGAAAGCGGCGGGTGCCGGCCGGAGAGTAGTCGCCGGCCGGGAGCGCACCACCGTCCCCGGGGTAAAGGGGGCGCCCTGCCCGGTCGAATCTTGTTCATGCGCAACATGACAACCCCGTTGGGGTCCGGCGTGATGGCCGGTAGGCCGACCGTGAGGAAGGCGCAATTCCCCAGCGGGCGCAGGAGGACCCAAGAAGCGAACGCCGACGGTCGAAAGGCGACAGGAAACCGGGAACCGCGTGGCCGGCACCTCCGCCGAACGGTTGCCGCATAACTGGTCGGATACGGGCGTGATGCCCGGCCCGAAAGGGAGCTGACGTGGGTCTGGTGAGTCTGTGAGGAGCAGCTGATTGCAGATGCCGGAACCGATGGGCAAGTTGGACACCGTCGCGGTGAACGGACCTGAGGGCGAGGTCCTCGATTGGGACGCCGTGGATTGGCGCCGCGTCGAAGACGATGTACGGCGGCTGCGGCAGCGACTCTTCACCGGGCTTGCTTGAGCCGGTTGCCTGGAAAGCGGGCACGGCCGGTTCTTAGGGGGCCCCGGCGCGGCGACGCGCCGGGGCTACCCGACTGGCGGATCTGGTTCTACGTGCTGGAAGCGGCGGGGCTGGATGTGCAGCTGGTCAACGCCCGGGAGGTGAAGAACGTCCCGGGACGTCCGAAGACAAGTTGGACGCGGTGTGGCTGGCCAAGCTCACCGAGAAAGGCATGCTGCGGCCGAGTTTCGTTCCACCCGTGGAAGTCCGGCAGCTGCGGGACTACACCCGGTTGCGGGTCGATCTGACCCGCGAGCGCACCCGTTAGAGGGTTTTGAAAACCGTCAGGTTCGGGCGAGTCGCCTGGTCATGGTCGTGATCATGGCGAGGTGGACCATGGCTTCGTGGTGGTCGGGTCTGGTTTCGTAGTCGCGCACGCAGCGGCGGTGCGTGTTGATCCACGCGAAACTTCTCTCGACCACCCAAATGCGGGGCCGGACGTGGAAACCAGCGGCGCGCGGGGAGGCGTTTGATGATCTGCATAGTAAGGGTGAGAACGTCTTTCGCCCAGATGAGCAACCGTCCGGGGTCACCGCCGTCGGCCCAGACCAGCCGGATGGTGGAGAAGCTGCCGCGCAGTGCGGCCAGGAGTCGGTGTGCGGCGTCGCGGTCCTGGATCGAGGCGGCGGTGACGACGACGGCGAGCAGCAGGCCGTTCACTTCCACCGCGAGGTGCCGCTTGACGCCGTTCGTTCTCTTGCCGCCATCCCAGCCGCGGCTGGATCGGGGCACGGTGTCGGCGGCGGGTACCGTCTGCGCGTCGATGATCGCCGCGGTCGGGCACCGCTCCCGCCCGGCCCGCACCCGCAGTCGGTCGCGCAGCGCGTCGAGGATGCGCTGCCACGCCCCGCCGCGGGCCCAGCGGGCGAACACCGCCTACACCGTCGCGGCTGACGGGAACTCCACCGGCAGTTGCCGCCACGCGATACCACCGCGCACGATATACAGGATGGCGTCCACTATCACACGGCGGCAATGCTTCTCGGGTCGTCCGCCGCGGCCTGCCGTGCTGCCCGGCGCAGGCAACAGCGCATCGAGGATCGCCCACTCTGCGTCGGTCACCGACGACGAGTACACCGCGCAACCATGTCCACCCGCCGCGTGGGGCGGGCACGACGGGCATGGCGAGATCGGCGATGATGGCATTGTGGGCTCCTGGTCGGGGCGGCGACTTGGTAATCACCGACCCAACCAGGAGCCGACTTCTTCGGTTCCCCGCGAGGCACACGCCCACCCATCACGGTTCTCAAACACTCTCTCAGGCGTTCATCGGCCAATGCGCCCAGCTCGCACTGCTGCGCCAACGCCACGGTCGGGACCAGGCCCGCGCAGGATACGAGATTGGGGTCGTCGAACTTCGCGGCCGCGACGGGTCGGATGTGAGATAGTTGCATCTACGAGATGCCCTTCGTTGTGGCCGAATGTGATCCTCAGGAAGTCCCATTCTCCCACCACGACAGGGCATTTCGACGTTAAGACTCACCTCAGACCTTCACCGAATCGGTGTATCCAGGTTAAACGCCCCACCGTCCGGGCGCGAAGGCAATTGACAGCGCTCGGCCTTCTTCCGGGATGAATTTGACTCAATGCGGCTACTCTTGCCGAGGTCAATTTAATTTCGGAAGGCAACGTCCTTTATCCGCGGGACGACCGATCGATCGCCTCACAGCACCCTTCCCGACTTTTATTAGGCTAGTGCGCACTGGTGGGCGCGTGGATGTTGGAGAGTGCTTGTGCGAGGTCGTCGGGTACGGGTTCGGCAGCGGTAAGTATTTGGCTTCCGGCTTGGATGGGGACCGTTCGGTAGCGGCGTGCGGTGCGCACGAATTTCTTGATGCTCCAGCCGGTCCGGTGCTCGATCCAGTGGCTGACCGCCAGGGCGGCAAACACGATCGTCAGGTGCGCCTCGATCGATTCGCGGATGTGGTGGTAGACGGGTCGGGCCTGCAGGTCGTGTTTTGGACATCCGGAGTCGAGAACGACGCAGGGACGCCGTGACAAGTGGACGCAACGGTCCCCGCCATCGCATCCACACCCCTCGGTGTTGCTACCTTATAAGGTATCATAGGGGTGTGGCTGTCATTGGTCCTCGCACTCAGCAAAGCGTCGATATGTGGGCGGGCAACGTCCTGCGGGTAGCGCGCGCCAAGGCCGGCCTGACTCAGCGTCAGCTAGCCGCTAAAGCTGGCGTCCCGCACAGCACTATCGCCAAGATCGAGTCGGGGGTGCGGCAGCCTACCCACCCGACCATGGCGAAAATCCTTGCTGCAGTTGATCTGTCGTTGTCAACTCGACTGGTGCCTTATGACGATCATGATGACGTGCTGTGGGAGCAGGAGCAGCGTCGCAGCGACGCGGAGCGGGCGCAGATTCAGGCCGAGCAGGCCAGGCTGGTACGAGAAGCGACATGACGAATTTCAACCCGTCAGCCATCCTCGAGGTCCTGGCCCGTCACCACGTCACTTACGTGCTCATCGGCGGCTATGCGGCACTGCTGCAGGGGTCGGGGCTGGCGACGATCGACATCGATATCGTGCCCGATCGGACGAAAGCCAACTTGGCGAACTTGGCGGCCGCGCTCGAAGACCTCGATGCAAAGATCCGCGCCGCCGGCACCGACGGTCTACCGTTCAGCGTCTCCGCCGAGTCGCTGCAGGGCGTGAGCGTTTTGAACCTGACAACGCGCTTCGGGGACCTCGACCTGGCCTTCTCCCCCTCCGGATTCGCGGCCGGCTTCGATGCTTTGCGCCCGGGCGCCACCCAGATGACGATCGACGGGCTGAGCGTCCTTGTGGCGTCACTGGATGACGTCATCGCATCGAAGGAGGCCGCCGGCCGTGACAAGGATTTTGAGGCCCTCCCCCGGCTCCTACGCCTTCGCCAGGAGCGCCAGAACCGGACCGGATCGGACGACTCGCGATGATCTGTTCACACGCAACCACCACCCAGGCGACCGGCGATCCACATCACCGCCGAGAGGCGGCCAGGATCACGGTGTACACGATGGGTGTGCATCACCGCTGGCAGATACCGGCACGCACGAAGGAGGGAGACCCTTGTGCCCTGCGCTCCTGAGGCCGGCAGCGGCTGATGCACGCCCGGCAGCTCGGCGACTACGCCGACACCCTGACAACTCCAACACCGACGCCACTTACGTTCTGCGAGCCCCGAATCCACATCGAAACACATGGACAAAGCCGCTTCGCTGATCTCACAGACTGGCGCGCGCAGCTGCATCTCACGAACGCCGACAACCCCACCATCGTGGTCCTCGCCGGCTACATCGACTTCCTGGTCGCACGCCTCGGCAACGGCAGCATCCCCGCCATGCTCGCGGCGACACCAGGGCGCGGCGAAGCGGCCTCAGATCCTGCGCACTTCGCCCAGCTCTTCGACGGGCCCGAACTCGACGAGGACATCGAGGAACAGTTCGACGACGCGCTGTGCATCCACACCGTGCTCATTCAAGATGCGTTCGTCGACCCCGCGTTTCGCGGCCACCGCCTCGGGCGCTGGACCGTCGCCGATGTAGTCCATCGGATGGCCGACGTCACCAACGGCATTGTCGCGATGTTTCCCCACCTGTGCGACCTCGTGGTCCCCACGGTTTACGACGACATGGACGCACTCTACGACGAGGCATACAGCTACTGGCAGCAGCACCTCAACCTCGAACCGCTCGGCGACGGATTCCTCGGCCAGGCAACCGCTTTCACCCACCTTGAAAACGCACGCGCCGCACTCGAGGACGCACGGTCTGCGTTCGTCGCCATAGATGTGGGCGAATTCGAGCTGCGCAGACGGAACAACGACCCAGACCTCTGGCCACTGGCCGCAGGTGGCGCACGATGACCCACTGGCAGCACGAGCGGTGACGAGCTCAAACAGGTTGGTACCGGCCCACATTGACCCATGACGACGTTGCCGCGCTGCTAGGACCCGTCCACTCCACTATCGTGCTGCAGCTCGCGACTCTGTCCTACCGCCGCGGCCCTGGGGACGAGGACCTGCGGTGGTCGCCCGCCGAGCTGTACACCCACATCGCCCAGCATCACCCCGGGCATACCTCATTCATCCCCCGATGGCCCATTCGTCGCCGGGTCGCCACCGCACCCACATGCCGTGAGCGCGTGCCCATTCGATCAACGTCTCTGGGTGAGCCGAGTCAGGCAGCGTGACGGTATGCTGCGCGCTGCGGTCGCGTGATGGGCCGAGATCGGTTGAGCTGGCTAGTAATCGGTTGAGCTGGCCAGTAATAACGCCATTGGACCCCCGATCACCGCCGGGTTGTCGGACACCGACGCGACCCGTATACCCGTGACGAGCACGAGCACGCCCGCCGCGAGGATCGCCAGCGTCCGGTAACGCGCCCGCACGGACGTGTCGACAAGCTGGCGATCAAGAACGTCGCGGGCAAGGGCTACGTCGTCGTCCCCCCAGCCCGGCCCAGCCCGGGCCGCCACTTCATTCGCGCATCGGATCGCAGGCGGATTTCGGTTTGACACCGATATCACCCGGTCAGCGAGGGTCCCGTTAAGAGCGAAGTGCTTACGTGACATGGCCCACGCACGCTGGCTCTTTTCCGGTTTCGTCGGTAGCGGCTTCATGCCGTCTTGCGCGATGTATTCCACGTCGCGACACCCCAAATGGCCACGACGTCCAGGGCTATCAGCACAATTGCGCCCGTCGGGTAGTACGGCATCCACAGGAAGGTGACGACGATCGCCAAGCAGGTGACGATGATTGCTGCGACCCGTGCCCACGTTGCGCCCACGAAGACGGCAACGGCGACGGCGGCCAACACCATTCCCGTCAGGATGTTCGCCCATCCCCAACCCGTGATTTGTTAGGTGTACTCGTAGCCGGGCCCGGAAACCACCAAATCATTGGCGGCAAGGGCGAACACACCGACAAGGAACGTCAATATGGCGCTGGTCATCAGCAGCGCGCCGACGGCGAACGTGGCACCCACCGGCGACACCTGTCCGGCGGATCCGGCCGGCGGCCAGCAGCGCAGGTACCTGGAGAATGTGCAGCTCTTTGGGTCATTGAAGATCTTCGTCATACGCAACAGTCCTCGATTTGCTCAGCTGGCCCGATTCTAGGTCGAGGCGTCGAGACGTCCGCTGCGCCAACCGAGTTGGCAAGCCCGGCATCTCGCCTCGAGCGGCCTGCATCAGGGGGTTGTTCTGCGCGTCACCGTGTGTTTGTGAAACGACCTTGGGTGACGATCGTGACATCATTTCCGAGCTGGATTGGCGGCGATGCAGTCGGCGCCCAGCCCGGACACCGTAGGTCAGCCCGGCAGCCCGGTCCTGATGGCGATCTGTTGCTGCTTCCCAACGTCGGTGACAACCTGTGGTGGCATGGGATCACTTGGGGCGCTGTCGAATTCCAGTCGCACAACGGCCCTGCCCTCGGTGAACAACAGCACTGTCACAGCCTTGGATCCGTCCGGCGAGCTACCCGAAACCACGGTCCCGCCGGTGCCCACCGGCGACGGTTGAGGACTACCCCCGGTGACGATCGTCCCGATGGCGGACACGGTCGTGTTGAGTGTGGTCGTCGCGGCGGCGCTGTCGGGCAGGATCAGGATGGTGTCGCCGATTGCCCGGGTGTCGTGTTGGTTGACGAAAAGAGCCGAAACACCGTCTGATCCGCCGGGGTTGGTGGTTGACGAGCGGGTCGCGAAGGTGTCTGTGCCGGTGTTGATGTCGCCGGGTTCGATCAGCAGCCGGCGATAGTCGGGCGCTACCCGGCTCGCCGGCGTTGACTGCGGCGGGCTCGAAGACGCGATGGACGTGTCGGGCGATTCAGCCGATGAGGTGGAACTCGTCGCGGTGCAGCCGGTGACCGCGGCGGCCACCACGAATGTGGCTATCGCGAGTCCGAAGGTGTGCGATCGCGTCGGCACCGGCCTGTCCTGATCCTTTCATGGCAGTGCCAGTCGGCGATGGCTGCACGGCGGAAGAGAGCAATATACTGGACATTGTGTCCATAAATGATGGTACACAGGGTGACACCGCAACCCAAACGGTGCAGCCGGGGCGCAGGGGCCGACCCCGCAGCGCGCAGGTGCGGGTCGCGGTGGTGCGCGCCGCCGCGCAATTGACGCGGGCCGGTGGGCCGGCCGCCGCGACCGTCGATGCCATCGCCAAGCGGGCAGCCGTCAGCCGCACCACGATCTACAAATGGTGGCCCTCGTCGGCGGCGATCGTGCTCGAAGGGCTGCTCGACTCGGTAGGCGACCCGATCATCGCGCCACCGGGCAGCAGTTCCACGGAGGCACTCGAGTACCACCTGCGCGCGCTGAACGCGATCCTCACCGACACCCGTACCGGACCGCTGCTCCGCGACGTGGTCGCGGCGTCGGCCTCCGACCCCGAGATGGCCCGCGCGGTGCTTGATCACTGGCTGCACCCCCGTCGCGCGGCGCTGGCCGCCATCGTGCGCCAGGCGGTCGCTTCGGGTGAGATCCGCGACGGCGCCGACGTTGACGTGATTGTTGACGCGCTGGTCTCGCCGCCCTACTACCGCCTGCTGTTCGCGCTATCGCCGCTCGATGACGCGGCGCTCATCGACCTGCTCGAGACCGTATGGCGGGGCTGCCGGCGATCGGATGCGGCTGCCCTAGACGGCGCACGCCGTGGCGGCGGCGCGGTCCATCTCAGAGCTTCCAGTGATCATCGAGGGCCGACAAAGCGCGATTGAAAAAGAAGACTTGAGATCTTGAAGGCGTTGTCGCAGAGCACGATTCAGTACCAAACAGAACCCACGACCGCCAACGGAGCTTTCCCCTACAGCGGCGGCCGCCTCAGCCGAGGGCCCGCATCACTTGGCGTGTCACATCGCGGATCCGCCCGGACAACTCCGGCGAGAAGGGCAGGTCAGTCAGCTGGGGAACGTCGAGGACGGCGGCCATGACGCCCGGGTCGTCGCGTTGCCACCGCACCCCATACCCGTCCAGAATCTCGCGCATCGAGGAATTCTCGGGCAACACCCGCGCGGAGAAGCGTTCGACGCCGTCGTATCGCGCCGCCACCGCCAGCGCGCCCACCAAAAACGCGCCGATGCCACGACCCTGGTAGGCGTCAGCGACGGTGAACGCGATTTCGGCGATCGACGGTCGTCCTGGTCGCGAACGAACCGTGCACCGGCCACCCCGGGTCCCTCGGCGCCGTCGGTCATCACCCAGACGAAGTGGTCCACATAGTCCACCTCGAACAGATAAGTCATCAGCGCCTCGGTGGGCATTCCCGTCGCTGTATGGAATCGGTGGTAGAGCGTGTCGCTGGAGAAACGGACGGGGCCGTGCGCGGTGCGCTCATTGTCGCCGGGTAAAACCAGCCGCAGATGAAGCTCGGTGCCGTCGCGCACCCGTACCGGAATCGGCGTGATGAACGCGGCAAGGCGCTGGCGCGCGATTCGCACCAATTTGTCCATCCTGCCCGGCAGTTCGAGCAGGGGCGCGCCCGCGCCCGGGCGCAAATCCGCTTCCAGCTTTTCCGCCTTGTTGCAGTTGACGGCGCCACCCCACGGCTGTGACGCAGACCCCGCGCTGACCGGCGCACTGAGCACAGAACGGAGACCGACAATGACTCGACCGATCGACCCGTGGGCCAGCACCGACCACGACCCAACCAGCCATACTCAAACCGTGCCCGAGGGTGAGATCTTCACGACCGCACAGACTCTCGAATTCGCGCGCCAAGACCTCCATGCCGCCGTCGACGCCCACGACGACCCGCACCGGCGCCGCCAGTACGCCCACTCGGCGCTGTCCTACGCCAACACGGTGCTGACGGCCACCGACGCCACTGCCGATCAGCGCGAACACGCCGGCTACTACCACGACGACGCCACGGCGATGCTCGCCAACACCGCCAGCTAGACCGCACCGCCAGCGACCGGGGCCCGCCCGCCCACACCGCGCGGCCCCGGCGCGCCTGGCACCCGCCCCAGAGAGCACCCCAACTATGACCACCGTCAGTGCCTTCGACAGCGCCCGCCGACCCTACACACTCGAGCTGGCTGCGCGGTTCAACAGTCCCTACGACCCCTACGCGTGGCGCAACGGGCAGCCGTTCACCCTCATCGCCGTCGTCAAACCCGGCGACGATCCCGCCGTCGACGACGCCTGCGGTTCGATGTTTCGCATCCAATTCGCTGATGGCCACACGCTTTTAGCGTGGCCCGAGGAGATCGGCCGCCACAGCGCCTAGCCGTGCTGCTGGGGTACACCGCCCCCGCGTCGCCGGGCCCGCCTCGTGCACCCCAGCAGCCCGCATCCGCGGCGACCGGTCGGCCACGCCGCCGCCGCCGCGCCACCTTCGCCCTGCGGCTGCACCCTGGGCTGCGCCGGCCGGGTCACCGCAGCGTCGGTTCGCGCAATGTCAGCAGCGCCTGCGCCACCGCCTCGGCGTCCCAGCCATCGCGCACGGCGCGCCGCAATGCGACCGCGCGGACCCGGCGCTGCGCCAGGCCGGCCATCCCTCGGCGCACCGCCGGGCGGCCGCCGCCTCGCCGGGCCCGGCCCATCATCTCCATGTTGTCGCGCTGCGAGCCGCCGACCACCTGCAGCAGACCCGTCTCGCCGGGCCGGCTCACCCGCACGCACACCGTGTTGTCACAGCCGTGCAGCGCGCGCTACCGAGCCTTCCAACGCGACACCGTCCTGCGCGGCGGCCAACGCATACCGGTTGGCGCGCACCATGATCCGCTCGCCACCACCGCGGCGTACCCACCATAGACTGGCAGAGTGCATGTATTCCAAACGTGCACTATTCCTCCGCCTTCAGCCGCTTCTGGCACACCACATCAACTTGTGAAGTGAGCGTGGCTCCGAGAGTCGCGGAAAACCGAACTGCCCACAGGACCTCCGAAAGCCCGCGCGGGTGAACCGCGACAAGTCAAAACCCCTGGTGGCGGGTAGACGCGGGGCAGGTCGGCGGTCAATGATGTCCGGATGGTCCTGCAGCAGGCGACGCCCGCCGACGAGAACGGCGCCGCCGCGCAGCTCAACGCGACCGCCCCGGTCCCAGACGTGTCGAGCAGTCGGCGGAGCCCCTTTCCGCCCATCGCCGACTACGCATTCCTGTCCGACTGCGAGAACACCTGCCTGATCTCCTCGAGTGGATCGGTGGAGTGGCTGTGCGCGCCACGGCCCGATTCGCCCAGCGTGTTCGGGGCGATCCTGGATCGCGGCGCCGGCCACTTCCGGATGAGCCCGTACGGCGTCTCGGTGCCTGCCGCCAGGCGTTACCTGCCGGGCAGCCTGATCCTGGAGACCACCTGGCAGACCCACACCGGCTGGATGATCGTCCGCGACACGCTGGTGATGGGCCCATGGCGCGACATCGAGACACGGTCGCGGACGCATCGCCGGATACCGATGGACTGGGACGCCGAGCACACCCTGCTACGCACCGTGCGCTGCGTGAGCGGCACCGTCGAGCTGGTGATGGACTGCGAGCCGGCGTTCGACTACAACCGGGTCAGCGCCAGCTGGGAGTACTCGGCCAGTGGCTATGGGGAAGCCGTCGCGCGGGCCAGCAGCAATCCGGATGCGCACCCGACGCTGCGGCTGACGACCAACATGCGCATCGGGCTGGAGGGCCGCCAGGCGCGGGCTCGCACCAGGCTGAAAGAAGGCGACGACGTGTTCGTCGCGTTGAGCTTTTCGAAGAATCCCTCACCCCAGACCTATGACGAGGCCGTCGACCAGATGTGGACGACCAGCGAGTACTGGCGGCAATGGATCAACATCGGCAACTTCCCGGATCACCCGTGGCGGTCGTACTTGCAGCGCAGCGCGCTGACACTGAAGGGGTTGGCCTACTCGCCGACCGGAGCGCTACTGGCGGCGCCCACCGCGTCGCTGCCGGAAACCCCTCAGGGCGAACGCAACTGGGACTACCGCTATGCCTGGATTCGGGACTCCACGTTCGCGCTGTGGGGCCTCTACACCCTCGGCCTGGATCGCGAGGCCGACGACTTCTTCTCGTTTATCGCCGACGTGTCCGGTGCGAACAACGGTGAACGCCATGAACTTCAGGTGATGTACGGCGTCGGCGGGGAGCGCAGCCTGGTCGAAGAGGAACTGCATCACCTGTCCGGGTATGACAATGCGCGCCCGGTGCGGATCGGCAACGGCGCCTACAACCAGCAGCAGCACGATGTCTGGGGTTCAATGCTGGACTCGGTGTATCTGCACGCCAGGTCGCGCGAGCAGATTCCGGAGACGTTGTGGCCGGTGCTCAAGCAACAGGTCGAGGAGGCGATCAAACACTGGCGCGAACCCGACCGCGGGATCTGGGAGGTGCGCGGTGAGCCCCAGCACTTCACCTCGAGCAAGATCATGTGCTGGGTCGCGCTGGACCGCGGGGCCAAGCTGGCCGAGCTGCATGGCTGGACCAAGCACACCCAGGAGTGGCGCGCCATCGCCGAGGAGATCAAGGCCGACATCCTGGCCAACGGCGTGGACGCTCGCGGGGTGCTGACCCAGCGCTACGGGGACGACGCGCTGGACGCCTCGCTGCTGCTAGCAGTGTTGACCCGGTTCCTGACGGCAGACGACCCGCGGTTACGCGCGACGGTGTTGGCGATCGCCGACGAGCTGACCGAGGAGGGGTTAGTGCTGCGGTATCGCGTCGAGGAGACCGACGACGGCCTGTCCGGCGAGGAGGGCACCTTCACCATCTGCTCGTTCTGGCTGGTCTCCGCGCTGGTCGAGATCGGCGAGATCCGGCGGGCCAAGCACCTGTGTGAGCGGCTGCTGTCGTTCGCCAGCCCGCTGCATCTTTATGCGGAGGAGATCGAGCCGCGCACAGGCCGGCATCTGGGCAACTTCCCGCAGGCATTCACCCACCTGGCACTCATCAACGCCGTGGTGCACGTCATCCGCGCCGAAGAAGACGCGGACAGCACCGGGGTGTTCCAGCCCGCCAACGCACCCACGTAGCGCCCCTCCTGCGCTGGCGTTCGCGTGCCGGCGTGCCCACAAGAAGCAGGGCCAGGTCGGTGAGTCTGGCCTGACTTAGGACACCGTCGGCGGGTTTGCGGGCCGCGAATGCTGTGACCTGCGGGTTCGTGTCGCCTTCGCGGGTGTTTGGCTTACTAATTGGGTAGGTTGCGGTGCGTGTTCGTGCGGAAAGTGCGCACCGCCTCGGGCGCGGTGGCGGTGCAGGTAATGCGCAAAGCTGGTGGCGGTGATGTGCTGGTCGAGCATGTGGGTTCTGCGCATACCGATGCCGAGCTGGGAGTTCTTCTGGAACGGGCACGCCGGATCGCTGCTGCCGGTCAGCAGGTGCTCGACTTCGAGGTGCCTGCACCGGTGGAGCGTGTCAGCGATGTCGCCGACTGGCGTGCAGGTGAACTCGTGCGGCCCCGCCAGACACCTGCGGGGGTGTCCGGGCCAGGCCGCACGGTGGGGACGAGTTCGCGGCTGCTGTATGACGTGCTGGGCGCGGTGTATGACCGGCTCGGCTTCGACGTGGTCGACGATGCGGTGTTCCGGGACTTGGTGATCGCCCGTCTGGCCGACAAGTCCTCGACGCGCCGGCCGATCGATCCCGATATTCGTATGCGCCGGGGAACCGGCGGTAAGCCCGGCGGGCCGAGGCTCGTGTGATCCGTGATCGGTTGGGTGATACCGCTACTTTGTTTGTCTGGGCGAAGACGCATCTGCGCATCATCGACAATTAGTAACGCCCTTGCGTTGCAAGGAAACCACGTCGCCCGTGCGACCCGCCAACGACTAAACTCGTCGGCCTGCCCATGTGGTTCGGCTAACGATCAGCAACCGGCCTAATTGCACCCGGCGGCGTTGATCCACCGGCCGTTGTAGCTGAACGCCCCACAACCGTCTTCGGCTAGATACGCCAATCACGCCGGTGAGGAGACAAACCAGATGACTCATTGGACACGGTCATGGACTGGAGCCGCAGGTTGATGGTGGTGCGGATCTTCGCCCGACACCTGCAGACCCTGGACCCGGCCACCGAGATCCCGCCGCCGGACGTGCTGCCGCATCACAAACGGCGCATCACCCCATACCTGTATTCACCGCAGGAGATCGCCGCGCTGCTGGAGGCCGCCGACACGCTTGCCCCGCCGTTGCGGGCGGCGACCTGGCGGACGCTGATCGGTCTGCTCACGGTGACCGGGATGCGCAAATCCGAGGCGTGTCGGCTCGACCGCGATCACGTCGACCTGAACGCCGCGACCGTGGTGATCGAGGACTCCAAGTTCGGCAAGTCCCGGCGGCTGTTCCTGCACCCGTCCACGGTCGCCGCGTTGCGGGACTACGAGCGTCGCCGGGACCGGTTGATGCCGAACCCGTCGGCCAGCAGTTTCTTCGTGTCGACCCGCGGCACGCGGGCATCGTCAAGTTATCTGGGAATGGTTGTGGCGCAGTCGATGTGAGTGGATTGGGTGGCGAAAGGTAATGGCTGACTGCGTCTTTCAAACCGCTGCGGCGGTAATGATCTGGTTCCAGACCGCGAAGCGGTTGGTCATCTCGGTTCGCCATTCGGGCGCGCTGATCAGATGACGACGGGGCCGAAAGTGCTGTCGGATGCTGCCGAACGCAAACAGGAACCGTTGGGCCTGCCCAGGCGAGGCGAAGCGTTTCATCACCCGTTCCCGGACCCTGGTCGGCTGATGGGAGTTCTCGGCCCGGTTGTTGAGGTACTTCGAGCGGCGATGGGTCACCGACGGCAAAAGCTCGCGGTGAGCGACCTGATAGCTGGCCAGCTTGTCGGTGACAATCACCCGCGGCACGTATCGCAGGCCCTTGAGCAGCTTACGGAAAAACCGCTTGGCCGCCACCGCGTTGCGGCGCGACTGCACCAAGATGTCGAGCACGTCGCCGTGCTGGTCGACCGCGCGCCACAGATAATGAGTGGTGCCGTTGATCTTCACGAACACCTCGTCGAAGTGCCATTTGTCGCCGGGGCGGGGTCGCCGACGACGTAACTGGGCAGCGTAGTCCGGCCCGAACTTCGCACACCAGGACCGGATCGTCTCGTAGGTGACCACCACACCGCGGGCAAGCATCAGCTCCTCAACGTCGCGCAGGCTCAGCGCGAAACGGTGATACAGCCACACCGCGTGCCCGATGACCTCGATCGGATACCGGTAGCCCTTGTACCTCGCCGCAATCGCCACAACGACCAATCCTCACAGCCACCAAACAAGGTCAACAACTTGACGATGCCCCCTCAAGCGGGGGTGGACCGGTCGCACTGTTCGTCGGGCCGAATGGCAGGCGCTTTCGGACTGCGTGGCACGTGGTGGCGATCGTGCGGCTACGGCGGCGCGTTCATGACAGGGCGTCTCAAGCTTCGGGTGCGGCGACTCCCAAAACGACGCGCTGAAGGAAGGCAACCGATCGGCCTTGGCACGCGGTTTTGTGGTAGATCTCGAAATGGGACTTAACCGCCCGTGTTTGGAGCCGCTGACCGTACCGGGGACTTTACGGTCGGCGGGTGCTGCGGCCGGGCCTACCGGGCACATTCATCGAGTCGCCACCCAGGAACGCCACCGTCATCAGCCCGGACGTAACCGAACGTAGCGGCAAGGCCAACCGCGAGCGGTGGCGCCTCGCGACCACGACATCGATGTCACCCGAACACGTTTGCGGGCTGCGCATCCTGCCACCGTGCTGACGGCTCGGTCCCCCTGACGTCGACCAGGCGTTGATGGCCGCCGTCGGCAAAGCTTATTGTCCGCGGCCACCGTCTCGGATGGTGAACTACGTCGGTGGCTCGACCCTCCAGAGCCCCCTGGCGGAATGACCCCCGGGCCCTGGTGCCGCTCGCACGAAGCTGACTCTCGCGGCGCCGACGACTAGCGGGAGTTTCCGAGATCTGATGCTGGGCGGCGTGTCCAGTTTTGTGCCGGTTACGAGTTTGCTCTGGTGACACGCCGTTTCGGTGGTTGATCTTCGACCTCTGCGAGTGTATGACCTAAAGGGTGTCGAGCCTGTATCCGAAGAAGGTCAACGGCAAGACGTACTGGTACCTGCGCACAATGGCGCGGGTGGACGGCAAACCGAAGATGGTCTCCGAGCGGTACCTGGGTTCGGCGGCCGACGTTGCCGCCGCGTTCGATGCCGGGTCTACCGCCCTGATGCCGCAGCGGACTCGCCATCTGGCGTTCGGTGACCTCGCCGCGGTGTGGTCGATGTGCCAGCGGCTGAACGTGATCGAGGTGATCGACGAGATCACCGGTGGCTTTGTGGCGGGGGCTCCGTGCTCGGTCGGCACGTACCTGGCGATCGCGGTGTGCAACCGGATCACCGCGCCGTGCTCGAAGGCGCGGATCGCGGACTGGTGGGCGCAGACCGCCGCGGACCGCTTCACCAAGATCCGCGCCACCGACCTCGACCACCGCCGGTTCTGGGATGCCATGCACGCGGTGAGCGCCGAGCAACTCGAGCAAATTTCGCAGGCGATCACCACCGCGATGATCACCGAGTTCGGGCTCGACACCACTGCGTTGGCGTTGGACATGACCAACTTCGCCACCTACATCGCCTCGGCCAACACCAAGGCACCCATCGCCCAACGTGGCAAGGCGAAACAGAAACGCACCGACCTGCGCCTGATCGGACTCGGTCTGGTGATCACCCGCGACGGCGGGATCCCGCTGACCTGGCACGCCTACCCCGGCAACAAACCCGACGTCACCCAGTTCCCCACCATGATCGACACGCTCACCGCCCGCTACCGGGCGTTTGGCACCGACACCTCCACCATCACCGTCGTCTTCGACGCCGGCCAAAACTCGGCCGACAACTTCGCGCACCTGACCGCGACCGGACTGCACTACGTCGGATCCACCCCGCCCAGCGATCACCCCGACCTGCTGGATCTCCCCGCCTCCCGTCGCCGCCCGGTACCCGGCGACCGTTTCGCCGGCGTCACGGCACTGCAGACCCGCAAACAGGTCTACGGCATCGATCAGCGCGTCGTCCTCACCCACTCGCCGACCCTGCACGAAGCCCAGGAGCGCGGCCTGACGCAAACCCTGGCCGCCGCCGGGCGCGCACTCGACGAACTCGCCGCCACCCTCGCCCGCGGACACACCCGCCGCAACCGCGACCAACTCGAATCCGCGATAGCCCACATCTGCGCCGACAGCTGGGTCGCGCAGATCATCACCTGGCAGCTCGATGGCCACACCCCCGCCCAGTACCGACTCACCTGGACCGTCGACACCGACGCCCGAAACGCGTTGACGCAGCGGATCTTCGGCAAACGGATCCTGATCACCGACCGCGACGACTGGACCGCCGCGGAGGTGATCGACGGCTACCGCTCACAGTCCGACGCAGAGTTCGGCTTCCGGCAACTCAAGGACCCCCACGAGGTGTCCTTCTCCCCGATGCACCACTACACCGACCACACCATCACCGTGCACACCTTCACCTGCGTGCTGGCCCTGCAAATCGCCCACCTCATGCGCCGCGAAGCCGACGCCCACGGCCACCACCTCTCGGTGCGTGAACTCCTCGCCACCCTCGCCGGCATCGAGGAAACCGTCCTGATCTATCCCTCCAGCGGCGGCCGCCCCAAAGCCCGGCGCATGCTCACCGAAACCACCACCACCCAAAGCGAACTCGCACAAATCTTCGGCCTCAACCGCTACACCCCCACCACTTAGGTCATACACCCGCGAAACCCAAAAACCAGTCCCCACCAGCACGATCACGTCCCGACGCCCTCAAATCTCGGAAACTCCCGCTAGGGGTGTCCAGGTTGCAGTTGGTGCGGCGCAGCCGGCGGGCCAGGACCCGCAGCAGCTGCTCGGCGATTTCGTGGCGATCGGCGATCCATGCCCCCGTAGGGCGTCGCGGTCCTTCGAGACCGCGCGCACTTCAGTGATGGTGGTGGCGGTCGACGTCCGCGGGCCCGGGTCGAAGACTGACATTTCGCCGAACATGTCTGAGGCCCATGATGGTGAGCAGATTCTCCTGGCCGTCCGACGAACGGATGCCGATTTTGACCTGTCCCGAAACGATGATGTACAGCCGGTCGCCGGGCTCACCCTGGCCGAACACGGTGTGCCCGCGTGGGAAGTCGACGCGCTGAAATTGCGTGGTGAGCGCGGAGACCGCACTGGGTTCGACTCCCTGGAAGATTCCTGCCCTGCTTAGGATTTCGTCCACCGGTAGCCCCACAAGCTGATGAGTCGGACACTGCGGTGAGATTTTCCGGGTGACGGTAACCAAACCCTCACATCCACATGGGGAACACCGTTACAGGTACCACTGTCACCCACAGCATCGAACGACCCACGAGACAGCTAGACGTTAGGCACCCCTAGTGCCGTAAGAGCGCGCTGTGTGTCGCTCGCCGCAGAAGTCGCCAGGTTGTCGCAGCATTCGTACCGAACCTTAGTTGCCAACTTCGGATGACAAGACCCTCGTGTGCTGGTCGATGTGTGGAGAACGCGTTCGTGACACACCGTTCGCCGCTCCCCCGTTCCTGTCGGTCGCCTGACCGATAATCGGAACCATGAACCGTCGTATGACGCCTGCGCAGGCGCGCGCTGGGGTGCAGCGTGCTGCTCGCGACGCGCAGCGTGATGCCGATAGACGACGGGCCGCGCTTCAGCGTGCGGCCCGCGAGGCAAGTTAGGCGTTGTCGCCGAGCCAGCGTTAGAGTGTGCTGAAGTGGCGGTCCGAGCGACGAGGGGCTCGCTCAGACCGCCACCGGCTCAGCGCATTCCGACGATCGGGGCTTGGTCGCGGGTACGGCCGGTCGTCTGGTCGAGTTCGTCTCTCCTGCATAGCAGAGACAGAACGCTCTGTCTACGGTGGTATCGTGAGACTTTGACATGGACCGCACCGACATTGCCCAGCGCCGGCCGGCCGTGGCGGCCCGCGAACGAATTGTGAGTACGGCCTATGCGCTGTTCACCCGGCGCGGGGTCCGCGCGGTGGGCATCGACGAGATCATCAGCCAGTCCGGGGTGGCCAAGGCCACCATGTACCGGCACTTCCCGACCAAAAACGATCTCGTGTTGGCGGTGCTGCTGCGTCGCGAACAACTGTGGACCTTTGACCTAGTCGAGCGGCAATCGCGGCTGCGCGGCAGCACCCCCGAAGAGCAGCTGCTGGCCATCTTCGACGTGTTCCACGACTGGTTCCAAAAGCATGAGGACTTCGACGGCTGCTCGTTCATCAATGTGCTGATCGAGTTGGGTGCCACTCACCCCGCGGGACAGGCCAGCATCCAATACCTGGGCAACATCCGCTCGATCCTGCGCCAACGCGCCGAAACCGCCGGCCTGCGCGACGCCGACAGCTTCGCCCGGTCGTGCCACATCCTGATGAAGGGCTCCATCATCGCCGCCGCCGAAGGCGACCGAGAGGCCGCGCACCGCGCCCAGGACATGGCCCGCACCGCTGACGCAGACATCGTGGTCGCCGCCGTCGGCCAACCGGAACTGATCAAGGGCGCATGGATCAAGCCCGCAGCGGTGGTCATCGACGCCGGCTACAACCCCGGCAACATCGGCGACGTCGAATACGCTTCCGCCGCCGACCGAGCCAGGCTCATCACGCCCGTACCCGGCGGAGTCGGACCCACAACCATCGCCGTCCTACTTCAACAAACAGTCCGAGCAGCTCAACAAACATGCAGGACGAGCTAGAGCCCCGATTAGTTCGTGCGGAGCCTCAAACAAGCGGTACGCGGGGCGGTTTACGGTTGACGCCGATGAACGACAACTGGGACAGCATCGCCGATTGGTACACCGCCCTAGTGCGTGACGGTTCTCCCATACACCAGTTCGCTCACGACATCTTGTTATCGGTGATGCCGCCGGACCTGTCGGGACTGGACGTTCTTGACCTGGGCTGCGGCGAGGGCCTGATTACCCGCGCCGTCGCGGTTCGTGGAGCTGTCGCAGTCGGTGTGGACCCAACCCTTGCGCTGATTGAGCATGCGGAAGCATCTGAGCGTGCGCAACCTGTCGGAGCCACCTACCGGCGGGACGACGGGGCAACGCTGTCGAGTGTCCAGAGCGCGACTATCGACTTGGGTTTACCGCGGGACTTTCACTGAACAACGTCCCCGATCTGGATGCAGCGATCGGTTCGATCAAGCGCGTGCTCAAACAACGAGGAAGACTAGCCTTCACCGTCCCCCACCCATGCTTCGACGCCCCGCGCAGTGAGTCGGTACGCATTGAAGGGACTGTTCGCCGATTGGTTGGCGACTATCTCACGGAGGGTCTTTGGCGAACAGCCAACCCACAGAGCGTCCGTCGCGCCGGGAACTACCACCGCACCATCAGCACTTACCTCACCGCATTGATAGCCCATGACTTCGTGGTTGAGGTCGTCGCTGAGCCAGCTCCAAATCACCAGGTGCACACAGGTAACCCGCACCGAGCGGGGCTTCCGCCATTTCTAGTCGTTCGCGCCGTCCTGGGACAACCGACGTAGCGAACACGCCCACGACACGTCCTGTGCCGCGTCCGCCCCGAGGGAACCGAGATCGAATAGCATTGGCAAGCAACAGGTTATGAAGTCGGCTTTGAGAAAATGAAGCCGAGTTTGGGAACCTAATGGGCATCGATCAGCGCGGCGTTGACGGGGGTTTGGGTGCTTGTCGCGGCAGGCTGATCACCGAGCCGCCGGCCGGTGAGCACTTTGAGAACCTGGAGTGAGGGTCGATTCCTAACTGTAGATCGTGCCCCGGCTGGTTGGTGGGTCGCCTGTAGCGCTGGTGGGATGTCGTGCCGCTTCGAGCACTGGTCCATTAGGTCGCCGCCGGGTGTCCTCAGGCTCGAAATTGGTTGAGCGAGAACCGAAGAAAGGGCGGTGATCGATGATCTTCATCGGCGACGACTGGGCCGAAGACCACCACGATGTGTATCTGATGGACGAGGCGGGGCGGCGGCTGGCGTCTCGGCGGCTGCCCGAGGGACTGACCGGCATCCGCCAGCTGCACGAGCTGGTCGCGGCGCACACTGAGGAACCAGAGCAGGCGGTGATCGGCATTGAAACCGACCGCGGCCTATGGGTGGGGGCGCTGACCGCCGCGGGTTATCAGGTGTATGGGATCAACCCGCTGGCGGTGTCCCACTACCGCGACCGTCACCACGTCTCGGGGGCCAAATCCGATGCCTCCGATGCCAAGCTGCTGGCCGATCTGGTCCGCACCGACCGGCACAACCACAGCCCGATTGCCGGCGACAGCTCGGCGGTCGAAGCGATCAAGGTCCTCGCCGGGGACACCAGAATCTGATCTGGGCCCGCACCCGGCACACCAACGCACTGCGCTCGGCACTGCGCGAGTATTACCCGGCTGCACTCGAGGCGTTCGACGACCTGCACGACCGCGATGCGCTGGCCGTTCTGGGCCGCGCTCCCACTCCCGCTGAAGCCGCGCATCTGAGCCTGTCAAAGATCCGGTCAGCGCTCAAACACGCTGGGCGACAACGCAACCTCGATGCCCGCACCCAGGAGATCGCGGCTGTCCTGCGCACCGAGCAGCTCGCCGCCCCCTCCGCAGTCACCGCCGCGTTCGCCGCGACCACCCGTGCCGCGGTGGGCATCATCATCGAGCTGAACCGCCAGATCGCCGAGCTCGAAACCAGCCTGGCCGAGCGTTTTGACACACACCCGGACGCCGACATCTACCGCTCCCTGCCAGGACTTGGTGTCGTGCTCGGCGCCCGGGTGCTCGGTGAGTTCGGGGACGACCCGAACCGCTACACCGACGCCAAGTCTCGCAGAAACTACGCCGGAACCTCACCACTGACCATCGCGTCGGGCAAGAAACGCACCGTACTGGCCCGCCACGTCCGTAACCGGCGCCTCTATGACGCCGTCGACCGATGGGCCCTCGGCGCGCTCACTACCAGTCCAGGAGCACGAGCCTTCTACGACCAACACCGCGCCGCCGGCGACCTGCACCACCAAGCCCTGCGCGCCTTGGGCAACCGTCTCGTCGGCATCCTGCACGGCTGCCTACGCCACCACACCGCCTACAGCGAAGACACCGCCTGGGCACATCGCCAAATCACCCACGCTGCTTGACAACTTACGACCCTGGGATGTCTACATGCCGGGTTGGTGGGGTGGTGGTCCGCAATCGTGTAGGGTCTCAGATCGCGTGACATGTCGATCTTGTTTGACCGGCGGTTCGTTGGTTGTCTCACGGAATGTCATTTGGCTTGAGTCTCAGTTCCCTGGCGTTTCTTCAGATTTCACGCTTTCTGCGCTTACGGCGTCGTAGCTTGTTCGGTCGAGCATGGCCAGGACTGGTGGTACTTGTTATGCGAATTTCTCGCCGGCCGGAGTCAGGATGATGCCGCCAGGGTCAGGCGTGGTTTCCAGGAGTGTGGCGCCGACGGCCTGTTCGAGGTGGTCGACTTGACGAGTGAGGGCGGCCTTTCTGACGCCGAGGTGTTTGGCGGCCTGGTTGAGGTTGGGTGCCCGGGTCCGGTTCGCCGACGGGCCGCTGCCGTGCGAGGGCGAGGTCGGGATCAGGCGGGTTCCCGAGCCGGCCGAGTACGCCACGCTGAGCCCTGAGCACGAGGACTACCCGCGTGCCCAGATCGCGCACCGAGGAGTTTCCCGCGCAACGCCGGTCTATACGCCGGAGACCGACTCACGGGAGGCTGGCGCCATGCGGAAACTGATCTACGGCATGAACCTGACCCTGGACGGCTACATCGCCGCGGCCGGCGACAACATCGGCTGGAGCGGGCCGCCGAGCGACGAGCTGTTCCAGTGGTGGCTCGACCAGGAGCGGGCGAGCGGCCTGTCGCTGTACGGGCGCAAGTTGTGGGAGACGATGAGCTCCTACTGGCCGACCGGCGACCAGCAGCCCGACGCTACCCCGGCGGAGATCGAGTTCGCGCGGAACTGGCGGGATACGCCGAAGGTGGTGTTCTCCTCGACGATCGACAAGGTCGACTGGAACACCCGCCTGGTCACCGGCGACGCGGTCGCCGAGATCACCCGGCTCAAGGCCGAGGACGGCGGGCCGATGGGCATCGGCGGCGCAACGCTCGCCGGGGCTGCCATGCGGGCCGGGCTGATCGACGAGTATGTGCTGGCCACCTACCCGGTCATGGTGGGCGGCGGCACGCCGTTCTGCACCGCGCTGGACAGCTGGGTGAACCTGAACCTCGTCGAGACCCGGACCTTCCCCGGCGGCGTGGTCCTGACCAGGTACGAGACGAGGCGCTGAGCGCTCGTCCGGGGAGTCACGGCCATATGCTCGGCACCTGGTGGTTGTAGACGATATGGGGGCTAGCTGAGGCCGAAGGCCTCGTGCTGCAAAACGATTCGTGGGTTGCCGGCGTGGGTGAACACTCGCGCTGGTAGAGCCACATTTGCAGATCAGGAGGCCTCCGGTGATTGTTCAGGGTACGAGTGTCGGGTTGGATGTGCACGCGCTTTCGGTGGTGGCGCACGCCGTCGATGAGGAGACAGGCAAGGTCGCCCGGGCACGGTTGTGCCCGGATCACGGCGAGGTCCTGGGTTGGTTGCATCAGCTGCGCGCCCCGGTGCGGGTGACCTATGAGGCGGGTCCGACCGGGTTCGGGTTGGCGCGGGCGATCACCGAGGCCGGGATGGAATGCCTGGTTGCCGCACCCTCGAAGTTGCAGCGTCCGGCCGGGGATCGGGTCAAGACCGATGCCCGTGATGCCGCGCATCTGGCCAGGTTGCTACGCCTTGGTGAGATCACCGCGGTGCGGGTGCCCGAGCGGGAGATTGAGGCGGTGCGCGATCTGGTGCGGGCCCGTGAAGATGCCCGCGCCGATCTGATGCGGGTACGGCACCGGTTATCGAAACTGCTTCTGCGGCAGGGGATCGTGTACTCCGGTGGGACACCCTGGACGTGCGTGCACGAGGAGTGGTTACGTCGCCACCGCTTCGACGACATCCATCTCAAGGCGGCCTTTGATCACAGCTTCGATGCGGTGCTGGCGGCCACTGCGGCGCGGGATCGCCTCGATGAACAGATCATGGTGGTGGCCGCCTCGCCGCGGTTCGCCGACCCGGTCAACCGGCTGGGCTGTCTGCGCGGCATCTCTGCACTGACCGGTCTGGCGTTGACGGTCGAGATCGGTGACTGGTCCCGGTTCTCCGGGTCCTCGATCGGCGCTTACGTCGGCTTGGTGCCCTGTGAGTACTCCTCGGGCAACTCCCGCGTGCAGGGGTCGATCACCAAGGCCGGCAATACCCATGTGCGTCGGCTGCTGATCGAATCGGCCTGGCATCACCGCAAGTCCTACAGCACCTCTGGACCCACCCTGCGGGCCCGCTGGGCCAAGGTCGACCCGGCGCTTCGGGCTCGCGGGCACGCCGGCAACCGGCGCCTCAACAAGCGGTGGCGCAGCTTCACCGAACGCGGCAAGAACCCATTGGTCGCCAACGTCGCCATCGCCCGCGAACTCGCCGGCTGGTGCTGGTCTCTGGCGACCATGCAATAAGCCAGCCAGCACTCAAACTTGGCTGATCCAGGTGACCAGACGTCGGCGCGGTGAGCGAACAAACCTGCAAAGAACCTATGAGCCACAACGCGATTCGCACGGTAATCGTGAGTGACGCTCGTCTGTAGACAGCAGTACCGTTCGCATCCGAATCATCGTCATGCGGTACCCAACCCGCGCATTTCAGTCTGACACCACCGTCGTGAGCAACGACCGCCGACGCCATCACCGGGTCAGCCAAACGAAAGCCGCCCCGGCTCCCACCGGGGCGGCTTTCACCTACCCACTTGACAGATCCGCCTACATATCAGGTTCCCGCCTTCGGTGACATTCCAGGCCGCGGCTGACCTGGGGTTTCACAAGGTGTCTCACGGCTGTCGCGACCCGATTTGTCTCACGGAACGCTTCATTTCCGACGACGTCCGATACGCGGTAATGCGCTGAGCTGGGCTATCTCGCGCCAATACGCTTGGGGTGCAACGAGAAATGAGAATATGCAACGCGGAATGAGACTCTACAGTGACAATCTGTCGGTTCCCAAATCACGTGTCATCTGCCGATCCCCTGAACTGCGGCGATGCAAGTTGTCTCAGACGATGTCATCGAGCCTTTGTCTCAAACTCGTGTCATTTTTCAGAACCCGGCAGAAACCACCCCGACGGTCCGGCGGAAGTTCTGGGCCAGCGTCCAGGTGCCTTCGCGCAATTCCGTCACGTGACAGCCGGAACTAAGCAAAGTCCTGGCCGAATCACCCAACTGCCGTTGACGGGAATTTTTGGTCAGCACAGTGGGAGGAGCCCCTAGTATCCATGAACGACTCTGCAGCACTTGATATCTGACATCTCCGTGGACTCGTGGCGGATCCGAGAACCCTACGGTTGTTTTGATTTTAGTGGACCCACGAGCGCTTCCACACGGGTACGCGCACGATGGGTCAGAAACGTCACGTGAGGCGGGGTTGCCGGGGTTCACCGCTTCTGAGCCCTCGGCGCTGAGTGAGGTTGCCAATATTCATCGCTGTTTCCTTCGCACATTAGAGCCACGTGCGCGCTGAACCGGTTGCCCGGTGTCGTGACGTGCTCGGCGTGTGCGTCGCCATGCCAGTGCGCTGTCTCGGAAACTGGCGGCCGAGGGCGGAAGAAATCTGTTGGCCATCCAGCCGATCGCGATCTGTCGGACCAGGTGATCGTCATCGACGGCGATTTCGATGATGTTTGGTGATGGTGTCGAAGCGCGCGGAAGGATGGCGACGCCCAATCGTGCACCGATGAGTCCCCGCAGCGTGGTGATGTCGGTTCCCTCGAACGCAATCGTCGGGGTCACGCTGTGCCGGGCGCATGCGTCGTCGAATATCCTGCGCAGCGTGTGATCGTGGTCGAGGGCCACGAAGGGTTGTTCGGCGAGTTCGTCAAACCCGACTAGGTCCCGTGTGGCAAGCGGGTGCTCACGGTCAACCACCGCGTAGAGCTGTTGGGTGAACAACGGTTCCCATTTGATGTCCAGCGCGTGGTCGAAAGTCATTGGGTAGCTGAGACATACGTCGGTGACGCCGGTGGACAGGTCTGTTAGTAGGGCCTGCCCTGAGCGCTGGTGAAGTTCGAATCTCACGGATGGAAACCGGTCGTGATGCCACCGGATCAGCGACGGGACTATCGCCACGCCCAGCGAATGCAGAAAGCCCAAGGCCACTGTCCCGCCGTCGGCGCCGGCGAGTTGGCGCACGCTGGCCACCGCTGTATCGATCCCGCGCTGGGCGGCGCGGGAGGCGTCCAGGAATGCCTTTCCGAACCGGTTGAGTTCGTTGGCGCGGCCCCTTCTGGTGAACAGGTCGACTCCGATTTCCTTCTCGAGCAGCGAAATCGCTCGGCTCACCGCCGACTGTGACACCGCGAGCTCCTCGGCGGCCTTCGCTAAGGTGCCGAACTCTGCGACCGCCTGGAAGTACCGCAGCTGATAGAGCTCCATCGCAACCCCTTATTGATTGCGTCGTTCGCAAGTATTACTGCAAAAGATTCTACTGGACGCCACCTTCGCGACTTCATAGCGTGGAGGTAGTGGGCACGCAAAGCCGCTCAGTGCGGTCAGCCCGCCGAACGAATCGAGGACGGAATGAACACGACCATGAAACCCGTACCGCGCAGCATGCTGTTTACGCCCGCAACCAAGCCCAGTCGCTTCGACAAGGCTGCAGAGGTGGGCGCGGCCGCGGTGATTCTCGACCTGGAGGATTCGGTCGCCACGGCGGCGAAAGACCAGGCCCGTCGCGCCGCATTGAATTACCTTGGCTCCGATCGGCTATCGGGGGTGCAGACGGCGCTGCGGATCAACGCGCCGGCCACCTTGGCCGGCTGGCAAGACCTGACCGCGCTGTTGCAGTCGTCCTGTGACCCCGATTTCGTGGTGATCCCGAAGGCTGAGTCGGCCGCCGTCGCCGGCCTGGTGAAATCGCTGCTAGCGCAGGCGCGCAAGGCAGCGCGTGTTGTGGTGATCTACGAAAGCGCACGTGCCGTCACACATATCGGTGCGCTGTTAGATCCACGGGTTGTTGACGCGGTCATGCTCGGCGCCGATGACCTGTCGGCCGACCTCGGTGCAGACGGGCAAGCCGAGGTCACCGCATATGCCCGCAACGTTCTATTGACCCACGCGGCCGCCGTCGCGATTCCCGTGATCGATTCACCGTTCTTCGATATCAGCGACGATGCCGGGCTTGAGCACGCGACCCGACGCGCCGTTGCCGAGGGATTCGCCGGCAAGGCCGCCATTCATCCCAGACAGATACCGGTCATCAACGCCGCATTTAGGCCCGACGAGCGCGAAATCGACTGGGCCAGAAAAGTAATCGAGGCTAACCGGGCCGGCGTCGGAACGGTCGCCGGCGTGATGGTTGACGAAGCCGTTGCCCGGCACGCTCGCCGCATTCTGCAAAGTATCAACCACTGAAAGAAAGGTAAGGAGAAACCATGCAAACGCCGTTCTCGGCCTACAACGAGGTCGCACCACAGGTTTACCGCGAGACGTCCGGTCTGTACTACGAGGATTTCGTCGTCGGCGATACCTTCGAGCACCGGCCGGGCCGCACCATCACTGACACCGACAACATCTGGATGACGCTGCTCACGATGAACACCCAGCCGGTGCACTTCGACGCCAATTACGCCGCGACGACCGAATGGAAGCGCCTACTCGTCGATTCCACCCTGACCATCGCGATGCTGACCGGGATGAGCGTTAAGACTGTCAGCGCCAAAGTTGTGGCCAACCTCGGTTGGGACAAGGTGCGCGCCACTCATCCGGTGTTCGCCGGCGACACGCTTTATGCAACGTCGACGGTGCTGTCCAAGCGGGAGTCGAAAAGCCGACCTACCCAAGGCATCGTCACTGTGCGAACCACCGGCACCAACCAGGACGGTGTCGTGGTGATGACGTTCGAACGCACCATGCTGATCTACAAGCGCGCGGGTTCACCCGCCGAGGAGGCCAACTACTGATGAGCACCGCAACGTCGCCCGACACTGCGAGCATCTACCACGCCAAGCTCACCGACCCCGACACCGCGATGCAGGCGGTGACGTCGGGGTCCTCGGTCGCGATCGGCCAGGCCGCCAGTCAACCGCGCGCGCTGCTGGGCGCCTTGGCGGCCCGGGCTGGCCGGGGCGAGATCGACCGCGTCAAGCTCTACTACTTCCACGCCGAAACCCCGATGGCCGACACCGTCCTTCGCTACGACCTGATGGGGCGCCTGCAGCCGTACTCAATGTTTTTGCAACGACCCGAGCGTGAGCTGATCAAGCGGGGCGAGCAGGACGGACGCAAGGTCGTCTTCTTCGTGCCGACCTCGTTCAGCGGCTCGGTGCGGCTGTTCGCCGAATCCATTCCGGTCGATACCTTCATCGTGACCGTCTCACCGATGGATGAGAACGGATACTTCACCTTCGGCACCAACAACGACTACACGAGTTCGGTGGCGCGCCAGGCCAAGCACCTCATCGTCGAGGTCAACCCCAACATGCCGAG